>DASZHW010000066.1:0-2359 GCA_035937515.1 Terriglobales bacterium
TGGCCAATACGATAACGTTGAATCCACCGCACTTGCTAAAGAAGATCGTGCCGACAATTCTGATGTGCCGAAGATTCAGAGAGAATCAATCAGAACGAGGAGGGAAAGGCTTCACGGCATGCGTGTAAACATCGAGCGTACTCTTGCTGTTGGCGTGTCGCAGGAGCTCCTGAACGGTTTTGACATCTTCTCCATTCGCCTTCAGCAAGGTGACGAAGGAGTGACGGGACGTATGCCAGCCGATCTTCTCGTGTATGCTATTCGCCTTCGCAACAGGCCTGATTTCACGCTTCATGAGATTGTCCGGCCAAAAGGGCTGCTTTCCCCTCATAGTCTCGCTGGCGAAGACGTAATCGTCATCCGATGCGTAGATACTCTGACGGCGCCAGCGGAGGAGATCCTCTGCCATGTGGCTGTCCATGGGCACAGGTTTGGCGGAGGCTTCCGCCTTGCAGTTGCCCAGGACCTGATGCCAGATCGGACGCGTTACGCGACGCTCCAGGTTCTCAAGATTGACATCGCCCCAGTCAAGCGCCAACAACTCGTTGACTCGAAGGCCGGTTGCCGCGTTGAGTGAGGCCAACGTGCGCTCCCGGACCGCCAACTTGCTTAACGCGTTGCCAGCCGGCACCGTGCTGAACCGACGGTGAGAGTCTCGGCACATTTCCCGCAGTTCTGCGGTGCTCAATGGGTTGGTGGGGAGTGAGTCTCCAGGGACATAAGATACAGAGTCGGCCGGGTCTCCTGACTGCTCCATTCCCAGTAGCGCACTAGAATGGAGTAGACCGTCAGCCCGACTTCGCCTTCGCCCCAGAACAGGTATCGCAGCGATTGCAGCATCAGGTTCTGTTCGGTGAGCTCCAGAAAGACAGTTAGCGGATCGATTAACTCGCTGATATATGCAATGGTGTTAGCGGTGGCGACTGCACCCGAGACCTGGATTATAAAGTTTTGTCGTTCTCGAGAGACGCTCACGCGAAGTGCCGTCATGAACTCGCTCCGATTGTCCAGCAAGTTAACGTGGAGGAATGCCAAGGGCCCGCTCACCTGGTAATGGCGGTAAATTTTCTCGGCTTTCCGCTCGTGGTCCGCCAGGCCATGCGGAACCAGGTTTACTTTCCTGCCTACAAGCAACGGCCAAATCTGTGCCGAGTCTGAATCGCCAAAAACCGTGTCGGAAATTCTCAACTCCTGGGACCGCTGGTAGCGGCTGATGCCGCTGAAAAAGAGGATGGCGAAGATAAAGATCGCGGAAATGATCGCGCCGGCGGGCCGTTCGATGATATTGACGATAACTGTGTAAAAGAACAGTAGGCTTACCAACCAGAAAAACAGACTGAGGGGGAGCGCAGTAGCATGGTGCCGCCAGTCACCCAGGAAGTCATGCCACAGGGCAATCGCAGCAGCGACTGCTGCCGACAAGATGAGCACCAAAACTCCAGTCGCGTAGGCGGAGCCCTGGGCTTCTACATCGGCGCGAAAGATGAGGGTCACGATCAGATCGATCACGAACAGCGTGATAACCATAGGGCGGCGGTACGATACCCAACGGGGTGCCATGCCAAATCGGGGCAGATAGCGGGGAATGAGGCTAATGAGTCCAGCCATCGCTGAAGCGCCGGCAAACCACAAGATCAGGATGGTTGACACGTCGTAGACGGTCCCAAGAACGTTGCCGAGTAACTCGTGCGCGAGATAGGCCAGGGCTCGGCCGCTGGCTGGACCGCCAGGTCTGTAAGCGCTTGCCGGAATGAGCAGGGTGGTGACAAAACTTGACAAGAGCAAAAGCACACCCATGATCAGCGCGGCCGCAGTCAGGAGCTTGCGGGTGTTCCGGATCCTTCCGACCGGCGCCTCTCCTTTCTTGTCCTCGGGTCCTCCGGAAACCATCGGCATGACTGCTACTCCAGTTTCGAATCCGCTGAGACCTAGAGCGAGCTTGGGGAAGATGATCGCGGAGGCGATAGCGACCCCGATCCAATCAGTTTGACCTGTCAGGCTTAGTCGCCAGGAGCTGACGAGATCAGGATGGAACGCAATCTTGACACACCCAGCCACCAATACCATCAAGTTGAGCAGTAGAAAGGGGATTGCAACGAATGTTGCCACACGGATCGCTTGTCGAAAGCCGATGAGGAAGATGACGGTCAGAGTTAACAGCAAAATCAGAGTCACGCTCAGGTTCGCATCATGAAGGTAGGGATGGAAATAAGCGTTTGCAGTTGCATGGCGCGCCGCATCTGCGGCAGAAAGCGTCATAGTAATGACGAAGTCGGTTGCGGCAAATCCCAGCAGGAGAAGCACTACAATCTTCGATTTCCATCCCGAGAAAAAGCTCTCCAGCATCGCGATCGAGCCT
>DASZHW010000067.1:0-5328 GCA_035937515.1 Terriglobales bacterium
TCATTCCACACATCCCACCCCAGCACCCGATCGTCCTTTGCGAACGCCCCCACCACGCCCTTCACATAAGCCTCCAGCTGCGGCTCCACGCTCTTATCCATCAGCCGCACCTTTCCCGGGCTCTGCACCCAACCCGAGTTATGCACCCCCGGAATCGGCGGATGCTGCGGGCCCAGATGCGGATTCGTCTCCCAGCAAGAATCGAACAGAACCAGCAGCGGTCGGATGTGATACTTCGCCGCAATCCCTAGAAAAATATCCAGCCGCTTCGTAAAGCCCTGCGCATCCTGCTGCCAAAGCTGGTCCTGCAGAAACACCCGCATCGTATTCATCCCGATGCTCTCCGCCATCCCCAGCTCTTTATCGATCAGCGCCGGGTTGAATGTCTCCGCCTGAAACATCTCCAGCTCATTGATCGCGTCTGAAGGAACAAAATTCGCCCCCACCAGCCAAGGCTGCTTCGCATACCAGTCGTTAGCCTGCTGGACACTCCACCGCCCGCCCGCATCTTCACTCGTCTGCGCAACCAGCGGAGCAGCCATCAAACAAGCAATCGCCACCATCAAAAGAGAACAACGTGTCGTCATCAATTTCCTTCACCGATCAGCAGATTTTTACCGGAGAGCAAAAAGCGCACCTTCCTTTTGTTATTCCCGAAACAGATTCTCCACTCCACGCCCATCCCCACCTCAACCGCCGAAGCGGCCAAATATACTGATTCCGTCTGGCTCGTTGCGACGAAGTCCATCATTCCACAACTCCGGTCCGGGCTCCATCTTGCGCCCGCGCGGAAAAGGAGCCGTTCATGATCAGAAAATCCGTACCAAAACTCTACCCGGTCGAAGAAGCTGTGCGAGCGCAAAGGGCTCTGCGCGCAGCAGCCGGCCTCGGGCCCGAGATGTTTCCCGTTTAAGCCTTCGTCGGAATGATCAGTGATGAGATCGACTCCCTTCGCCAAGCCGGCAAAACCGACGACCAAATCGCTGCCCTGGTCACCCGGAATAGCGCCATCCAAATCAGTGGCGAAGAAATCACGCAGAACTACGCGTCTGCGAAGCAACGCCATCCAAATCGCGGCTAGGCCGGCAGCCTAAAGGCGTTCTAGGAAATCGTCAGCTTTCCGCGGTTACTTACCTTTCCCCCAGAGCGAACCCACGCCCGCCCCGAACATTTTTCCAGAAGTTCTCCCATTTCGGGCGTAACTTCTGTCAATTTTGCGGGTTGAAGATGGACGACCCACAGCAACACAGGATATGTTGGTTGCGGGTAACCACTCTCTGTTACGACTGTGCGTTACTCGAGCTAGTGAAGTTTCGGTCCCCACCACCCTTTCACTTACCTGAGGAGCTACATTGAAGGGATTGGAGCATCCGGTTGTCACCGCGTTCGGTGCAACCACCATCATCGTTCTCACCCTGTTGGCGCCGCTTGTCTCGCCGCTCCACCATGAGCTCTACCATTTCAACGGACCGCCAACCGCGCTGATCCTTCCTGTTCTGTTCAACTTTGTCGCCGTCTGGAGCGTCCTCACGCTACTCCTCGCCGGAGGATTCCGCTTCCGCCGGCTCGATGCCTCCCTCTGGACCGTCCTGGGAGTCTTCCTGCCCTGGATGCTGATGCAGGATTGCTTCTCTCTCACATTCGGCCATATGTCCCGCCCCGCTAATGCCGTATTCCTGGCCGTGCTATTTGTCGCCGGCGCCTTCTTCCTGGCGATGCGCTCCCGGGCCTTGCCTCTCCTCCACCAAGGCAGGCGGTTCGCGACAGTGATGCTCGGTTTCGCAGCCATTAACGGCGCCCTTATCCTCGCTCAGATTCTCTGGTCCGGCTGGCAGTCGCGGCGGCTCGACACGCCCAGGCCGCTGCACCAACCGGCAACCGCTTCCGTCGGCCACAGCCGCATCCTCTGGATCGTGCTCGACGAACTCTCCTACCGCCAGCTCTACGAACATCGCTACCCCGGCCTCGAACTTCCAGCCTTCGACAAGCTCGCCTCCACCGCAACCGTGTTTACCCACACCATGCCTGCCGGCTATTGGACCGACGTCGTCCTCCCCTCCCTCATGTCCGGACAGCCCCTCGACAGAATGGGCGCCCCTGCGGCCGGCTTCCCGCTGCTGGTCAGGAGCGCCTCCAACGGAGCATGGCATACCTTCGCCGCTCGCCAGACCGTCTTCCAGGACGCCCTCAACGCTGGCTATCAAACCGCTGTCGCAGGCTGGTGGAACCCCTACTGCCGCATCTTGTCCGACGTGCTCGACCACTGCTTCTGGACCAGCCACAGCGAGCTGCGCGGCGGCATGTACTCCAGTCAAAGCGCCATCTCGAATACCGAAAGTCCCGCTCTCAACGTGCTCAAGATGATGCCGTGGCACAGCCCTCTGCCGGACTCCACCTACTTTCACCAACTCGACTACCGCGAGCTCCTCGCGGCCGGAGACAAGCTGATCAACGACCCCTCCGCAACCTTCGTCCTGCTGCACATGCCCATCCCCCACATGCCAGGCATCTATAATCGCCGCACCGCCAGCTTCGCCGCCTCCAATCCCAGCTACCTCGACAACCTCGCCCTCTGCGACAACTACCTCGCTCATGTCAGGAAGGAACTGGAGGACAACGGAACCTGGGACAACACCACGCTCGTCCTCATGGGCGATCACTCCTGGCGCATATCCAAGAGTGCCGTCCCCCTCATGTCCCCCGAAGAACGCGCCGCCAGCAACGGCGGCCAATTCGACGACCGTCCTGCCTACATCGTCAAGTTGGCTCACCAGAATGCCCCCGCACGGATCGAAAACCAGTTCGCCGCACTCCGCACGCGAGATTTGTTCGACAACCTGCTCGCCGGCCGAATCAGCACATCGCAGCAACTCGCCCGTTGGGCGCAACAGAAGAACTAAGCGGAGAAAAGCCGCGAACCTTATTTATTCCCGGGGGACCCTGTCCATGCGACTTTCAGAAACCACAAGAATTCCAATCCACAGTCCCTGCGAGTCTGCTACTTCAACTTCACGTACTCCGCGTTAGCCTGTTGCAGAACAGGAATATCAGGGTCCGCGTCTTTCCATAGCTTGAGAAAATTCTGATATGCGGTTCTTGCCTTTGCCTGGTCGCCCGACATCGCGTAGGCTCTCCCGATCTGCAGTCGCGCCAGTGCGCCTACCGGGTCGCTGGAAACGATCCCGCGGTGGTCGAGGATCTTCTGGAACTCGGCGGCAGCCTGGGCACCCTGGCGCAGCGCAAGATAGGCCTCACCGCGCACATAGATAGGATAGAGTACCCCGTAGATCGCATGAAAACTGCTGCGCGGTACGCCCAGCTCATACGGAGCGGCGACCTGCAGGAGCTCGATGGCCTTTGCAGCGTCGTTGCGATTCAGGGCGAGGAGAGCCCGAAGCTCCGGGACATATTCGAATTTGACGCACGTGTCCTCCGGGAAGCGCTTTTCCAGATCGTCCGTCAGGGTCTGCGCCCTCACAGAATCCCTGGTCAGGGCCAGGGCAAGGGCGGCGCCATACTCCACTTCACGATCCTTGGAAAGCTCAAGTGCTGCAGCCGCTCTTCGCGTGGCCTCAGGTGCATTCTGGAAAAGTGCCTCGCGCAGGGCTGCCCCAGCCTCGAAGCCCGCCGCCCTCTCCCGCTGCCCCGGCTGTTGCGCGACGTCCACCGCCCGCTGGGACATGGACCGCGCCCGTAGCAAGAGTCAACGAATGCTGGCCTCGACACAAGCACGTTGAACTCAGAATACTTGTGTCTTGTAATACAAATACTGGGGCAATCACCAGCGTTTGCCCTCCGGTCTGGGAGTTCACGATGGATCAAACACCCAACGAGTCCCACGGACATGCGCCGGACCTGCATGCCGGTCACACCATGTCACCCGCCCACGGAAACCACGCAAACCACGAAAGTCACGACCGCCACGCCGGTCACTCCGTCGCCATGTTTCGCGACAAATTCTGGTTGAGCCTGGCCCTCACCCTTCCCGTAGTCTTCTGGTCCACCGACGTCCAGCACTGGCTTGGGTACACCGCGCCATCTTTCCCCGGTTCGAAATTCATTCCCGCAATCCTCGGAACAATCGTCTTTGCCTATGGCGGGCTGGTCTTCCTTCGCGGAGCCAGGAGCGAACTTGCCGACCGCAAGCCCGGCATGATGACTCTCATCAGTCTGGCAATCATCGTCGCCTTTGGAACCTCTCTCGCCGCCACCCTCGGCCTCTTCGAAATTGAAGTCTGGTGGGAGCTTGCAACTCTGATTACCATCATGATCCTAGGCCACTGGCTGGAGATGAAAGCCATAGCACAAGCTAGTGGCGCGCTCAACGCACTCGCGGCACTGCTCCCGGACACCGCCGAACGCATCACCACAAACGAGACCGCAAACCAGACCGAAGACGAGATCCAGACCGTTCCTCTCTCTGCCCTGCATCTAGGGGACATCATCCTCGTCCGGCCGGGAGCACGGGTTCCCGCCGATGGCGTCATCGTCGAGGGGTCTGCCGATGTTGACGAATCGATGATTACCGGCGAGTCCCGAACCGTCTCGAAGGGACCCGGCGCCAAGGTCATCGCGGGAACAGTCGTCAGTGGTGGGAGCCTGCGAGTCCGTATCACGGCAGTAGGGGAACAAACGGCTCTGTCCGGCATCATGCGGCTCGTTGCCGCAGCACAGGCCTCTCGATCACACACGCAGGATCTCGCTGATCGTGCCGCTGCAATTCTTTTCTACGTGGCAGTCGCGTCTGGCGCCATCACCTTCGCCGTCTGGTGGCTTTCAGGAGACAAAGAGCACGCCCTGATCAGAACGGCGACGGTTCTCATCATCGCCTGCCCCCATGCCCTGGGGCTCGCCATTCCGCTCGTCATTGCCATCTCGACGTCGATAGCGGCCCAAAATGGTCTTCTCGTCAAAGATAGACTCGCCCTCGAACGTGCCCGTAATCTGGACATGGTGATCTTCGATAAGACAGGAACACTCACGCGTGGCTCCCCCGCATTGTCAGGAGTCGCGACTGCGTCGGGTGTCAGCGAAATCGACCTGCTCGCCCACGCCGCTGCTGTCGAAGCGAACTCGGAACACCCGCTCGCGAAGGCAATCGTCGCCGAAGCGAAGCGTCGAAGCCTGCCCACGCTCAAAACCGCCGCCTTCGAATCACTACCTGGCCGAGGGGCACAAGCGCAGGTCAGCGACAAGAGAGTCCTCGTCGGCGGTCCGCGTCTGTTGACCGAGAACAGAGTGACCGTTCCCCCCGAAATTGAAAAATTGACGGCACAATGGGCCTCCGAGGGGAAGACAGTCCTCTATGTCGTTGCCGACGGCAAACTG
>DASZHW010000068.1:0-1690 GCA_035937515.1 Terriglobales bacterium
TCCCGATTCGCCCGTTCTGGCTCTGCCTATGCCAACTTTAACCAGCCGCTACGAGGTGATCGAAACCCTGGGAACCGGTGCGACCAGTCGTGTCGATAAGGCGCTGGATACGCTGATCGGCCGCACGGTGGCCTTGAAGACCTTTCAGAGCGGCTTCGGCTCGCGTCAACTCCAGGAGCAGTTCCTCCGCGAAGCTCAAATCGTCGGTCAACTTGCGCATTCCTCGATCGTCAGCCTCTACGATGTCGGCACGGACCACAACGGTTTTCCCTATTTCGTAATGGAATACGTGGAAGGTGAAACCCTGGAGAAGGCCCTGGAGACAGCGCCTCTCCCCCTGGAAAAGGCGGCGGCGTGGGGAGGCGACCTGGCGACCGCGCTGGCGCAGGCACATCAGGCCAAAATCATTCATGGCGACGTGAAACCCGCGAACATCTTGATAACGAAAGAGGGCCGCCCAAAGCTGGGCGACTTTGGTATCGCGCGTTACGCGACACAGGTGTCTGCTTCGGGCACGCTGAACGGCACCCCCGCTTTTCTTTCGCCCGAACAGATCTTGGATCAGGCCCAGGACGCGCGCTCGGACCTTTTTTCCCTGGGAATTGTCCTCTATCAAATGACTACGGGTGTCCATCCGTTCGATGGCAGCTCCGTTGCCGCGGTGTGCGGGCAAATCGTTTCTTCGGCGCCCGCGCCGCCCTCCCATCTGAATCCCGCGCTGCCGGCGGAATTCGATCGAATTGTGATGCGTTGCCTGGCCAAGAACCCCGACACGCGCTTTGCAACGGCCCAAGACCTGGCAGCTGCGCTCTATCCACTGGCGCGTGCCAAGATGGCGCAGGCGGTTGTCGAGCCAGGAACCGCGGCGGCAAATGCATCCGGAACGTCTTTGCAGGCGAATTCAACCCCGACCGCCGCGGTCCGCAGGCCCATTCATCAAGCGTCACAAAAAACCGCGTGGCAAGGCATAACTTCCTGGTGGAGACGACCGCTCCGGGGCAGTGAAGTTTGGCTTACCAGCGCGAGCGCGGGAATCATGGTTCTCGCACTGGTTCTCCTCGCTCAGCTGCGTTTTCACCGCTCAACCCTGTACTCCGCGCCGCCTGCAGCGACCAGTCTGAGCGCCATAACTTCTCCGGCCACACCACCTGCCGTGGTTCCTTCCCTTTCGTCCCAACCTGCGCTTTCACACAGTTCACCGGGACAAAACAACTCCGGCGCTTTGAGTTCCGATACCCGAGCCCTTCCGGCAAGTGGCCCCGAGACGCCAACCACGAACACATCTGTGAGCAGCCAGCCCTCTGAGGTGGATGTTCCGCGACTAAAGCGTGTGCATAAGGCGGCAGGGTCGCCCGCAGTGGCTTACAAGCCGTCGGTTGCGCCTGACGCCGGACCGAAAAGCCCGGAAACAGCCGCCACGGCCGGAAGGTCGCTGACGCACACGAACCCCTCAGCCACGCGACAAACTTCTCTGAGCATTGCGGTCGTGTCAGATGTGGGGGAAGAGACTCTCGCGATCTACTCCGATGACAACCTTCTTCTGACGACCCCGCTGGAGTCTGCGCATCGCGGGGATACTTTGCGTTTCAGTTGTCCAATTGAAGCAGGGGATCATGTTCTCCGTGTAACCGTTTTTCGTGGCGCCAAGGAAGTCGTCGCCCAGAAAGAGAACGATTCCGAACTGCACGCT
>DASZHW010000069.1:0-44061 GCA_035937515.1 Terriglobales bacterium
GTGGCGCGGGCCATTCATCGCAACAGCCCGCGGGCGGGCAAACCATTTGTCGCCATTAACTGCGCGACCATTCCGGAGGGTCTCCTGGAGAGCGAGCTCTTCGGCTACGAACGGGGGGCGCTCACCGGCGCCGTCGGTCAGAAAAAGGGCCGGCTGGAGATGGCCGACGGCGGGGTCGTCTTTTTGGACGAAATTGCGAACTGGCGCCGCCCCTGCAAGTCAAGCTGCTACGGGTTCTGCAGGAGCGCGCGCCCCATTTCTGTGGACATCCGCCTGATTGCGGCCAGCAACAAGGAACTGGCCGGCGCCGTCGCTAATAGAACTTTCCGGCCAGGATCTCTACTACCGGCTGAACGTGGTCTCTGTAGTGCTTCCTCCGCTGCGTGAGCGCCGCGAAGATATTCCGGTCCTCGCGGAGTATTTTGTCGCCAAGTTTGCCGCCAAGTGCAGAGTGAAGCGCAAGAAGATTTCTCCGGAAGCGATGGCCGGCCTGGTGAATTACGACTGGCCCGGGAACGTGCGCGAACTGGAAAATGCCGTCGAGCACGCGTTGGTTCTGGGCGTCTCGGACGCGATCCGGCCGGAGGACCTGCCGGAGCCGGTTCTGGAAAGGGATCCATCACCCGGCATGCCGGAAGCGAAATACCACGCCGCGGTCAAGCAACTGAAGAAGCAACTGATCCTCACCGCCCTGGAGGAAGCGAAAGGCAACTACACCGAGGCCGCGCGGGTCCTGGGGGTTCACGCCAATTATCTGCACCGGTTGATTCGCAATCTGGAGTTGCGGACTTCGATTCGCTCCGTCCCCATTCCTCGCAGCGGGGCAAGATCTGGGACGGCTTGAGGTGACGGCCGGAGGCCCGACGCGACCCCGCCCGCGAGATCAACGGGCGGTAAATCAGGGAAGCCTGAGGCTGAGCAGCGTCGCCGGGTTCAGATACACTCCTTGCCAGCGCACGGCCAGGTGCAGGTGCGGGCCGCTGGCGCGGCCGGTGCCTCCGCTGAGCCCGATCTGCTGCCCGCCCTCGATCCTTTCACCCTGTTTGACCTTGATTTCCGAAAGATGTAGATAGAGCGTCATCAGCCCTTGGCCGTGATCGAGCACCACGCAATTGCCCTCGAAATACAGAGGCCCCGCCAGCAGCACCGTCCCCGCGTTCACAGCCGAAACAGGCGTGCCTCCGGGCACGCCATAGTCCAGCCCCTGGTGCATGCTCTGCACTTTGCCGTTGAACACGCGCTGGGTGCCGAAGACATCGGAAATCTTCGCTTCCACTGGCGGGCGAAACTTCCCTGACCATTCCCGCTCCGGATCGGTGTGGCTGAAAACGTCCTTCTTGACCGTCTTGTCCTGGTTGATGCGTTCCATCTGCTCCGGACTGGGCTCGGTGTACTTCTTGGCAACGGTCACCGCGATGGTCGGATATTTTGCTTTTCGCACAATCATTTTGCGTGAAAATGAAACTTCGCTTCCTCTGGCCGTCGTTCCTCTCAACTCAAGGGTATAAGCGCCCGGACGCGTCTCGAGACTGATGCCGGCGATTCCATACCAGGTCCTGCCGGCGGGGTCGTAGCTGAATGAGACGTCATGCGTCAGCCATTCGCCCGTGAGCGCAGTCAGGCGAGAAGGCGGCGTGATTTGAAACACAATCGGAGATCCGTTCACCAGTTGCGCCGGTTGCCAGCGCACCGACCATGAGTGGGTCGCAGGGTTTTTCCGAACCGGAGTTGTCGTCTGGGCGGATGCGGGATGAAAAGCAGCGACCAGGATGGCCGAGAGCAGCAACCGGCTCGGGGCGCAGTTGGCGGCGGAAGCTATTGCAGAACATTTCATCGCGCGTGGCCTCTCCGATATCTTAAGTCCTGGTGCGACAGGCCGGACGACCAAACGGCCCCTGCGTAGTGAGTGAATGATGGCTGTGCTTAGCTAGAGGCTGAAGATTTCATCTTCCCGGTGATCGTTTTCCCTGCGATCGTATTTCCAACCAGCGTTCTGCGAGGGATGGTTCGCGGGCGGTCGATGAAGCAGACCTTCTGCAGCGCATCCACCGCCACGCCGCTGTGGTAGCGCAAGCGACGGATGCGGGCTAGGGCGCGGTCCACCACATACGCCAGCTCATTGCCGTATTCCGGCGTGCGGTCCTCGCGCAGGCGCCGCTTTGCCTTCTCGGGGGAGAACCAGGTCGGATTTCGTTTGGACTCTTGCGGCGGGTCGAGCCTCCGCACTTCACAGAGGTGAGCCGTGACCGAGATTTCAACAGTTGCAGAGCGCCCCGTGTCGCCGCGCTTGCGAACGTAGCGGGCAAAGGAATCTTCCTCCATCCGGCCGTGCACTCCCGCCTCCTCGAAAGCTTCCAGAGCGGCGGCCTGGGCGTGGGTCAGTCCCGATTCGCTGTTGCCTTTGGGGAAGGTCCAGCGTCCGCCTCGGGTCTGGACCAGCAGAAATTCGATGTCACCGCTGCGGACCCGGTAGCAGACTGCTGCCACCTGCTCGCATCCACGGAGGCGGCGCAGGTGGGACACGCGAAAGAGCCGCGCCGCCGGCCGATTGTCCGCATGGAAGCGCGCGCCGCGTGAGGGTGAGAGTGAACGAGAGACTCTAGCTTTCTTGGAATCACGACCCATAGCAGCAGAGTGCACGAGTCCATCGCCTCCTGGCTATAGCAAAGCTTGGTTCGCTCTCGTGGACAGGGACCCCCGAGGCCTGGCCTTAGGAAGCAAGATCGGGGAATGGCAGGTGCGTCGCTAAGTGCAGGAATCCTCCTTCGCACTTGCGTCCGGCCTCGGGTCGGAGACAGTATCTTATTTTGCCGGCGGGCTGGCCGCCAGGGAGAATGCCCTGTGGAAAGTTTGTACTGTCTTCGCTGCAATCGGGAACTGGAGCCGGGACACAAATCAGTGGCGGTGTACATGTTCGCGCAAACCGTGGGGGTCCGGCCGCGGCAGAAGTCGGCAGCCCAGCGGATCTGTTTCTGCCCTCAGTGTTCGGTCTCTCTGGCCATGGGGCCTCCGCCTGAGGGCGCGCTCAACGTAGCCGCCTGGAACATGATCCGGGACCTGGTCGGTTCCGATCCGGCCCTCACCGAAGCAGCCTGGGACAACCTGCGCGGGGTTGTCGGTCTTCTGCCCGTGACCGGGACCGGGACCGATGGCAGCCCTCGCCGTGCGAACAGCGGCGGGTACTTCGAGTTCTGACCCGAGTTAAACGCATGGGCCAAGCACCCGCAATATCCTCTTTGCTCGACACATTTATTCCCTATGCCGATGTGCGACGGCGACACGAGATCGAGATTCATGCCCCCGCCGCTCTCGTACTTGAAACCGCCCGGATGTTCGATGTGCGGTCGGTACCGCTGGTGCGCGCTTTCTTCTGGCTGCGCGCGAAAGTCCTGGGTGCGAAAGCGCACGGGACCGTCTGGTCTCAGGGTTTTGTCCAGGAAATGCTCCGAATTGGTTGGGGTACGCTCGCTGAACAGCGCAATCGATGGTTCGTGGCTGGCGCGGTATGCCAGCCCTGGCTCGCGGACGTCGTCTTCACTCCCATCTCGCCCGCCCGCTTCGCTGCATATTCCGAACCAGATCAGGTGAAGATTCTCTGGACCCTCGAGGCCGAGCATCTCGACCCGGCCCGCAGTCGATTCGCAACCGAGACCCGTGCCCTGGGCACCGACGCCCAGGCACGAGCCAGGTTCCACAGCTACTGGCGCCGCTTCGGCGGCGGTGTGGTCATGATTCGCTGGCTGTTCCTCGCAGCGATTCGGCGCACCGCGGAGAGACAATGGCGAGCGATCCAGGCGGGGCAAAAGCCATCGGGTGCAGCGTAACCTCCGGTCCAGTCCTGCATACGGTTCCACTCGAGTTCTCACCTCAAATCGGAGGGAAATGACACACCGGCAGGAGGCTCATGGTTACGAGCTTGGCAATTCGGAGAAACAGCGCTACCATCCCCGTTGCGGAGGCTCGAGTATGCCCGTCTGCGCGCGGACCAGTGAAGGGGCGGCGAGAGTAAAAGCCTGGCGGCCTTCCTCGGTCGTGATTGTGCCAGTGCTGGTTTGTGCCTTTGTGGGTGGCTTCTCCAGCACGCCCGTACTCGCTCAGAAGCCAGAAGTATGGAATGCGCCTCCCTCGGGAGACGCCAGCACGATTTCCAAGCCCGTGGACGAGACGATTGACCGGGTATGGATGCAGAACCCGCCGCGTGATCCTGCGAAGGCGTTAAAGAATCCTGAAGATGACGGGTCTTGCCTGCTGCCTCCCTTGACTCTGGTCCGCAGTCCCATGGTTGGAACCACGCATTTGCAGATACCGGCAAAAGCCAGGAAGGAGTATGACGACGCTTGCGCAGCCCTGAAAGACAAGAAAACCGAAAATGCGGAGAAACATCTACGCAAAGCTGCCCAGGAATATCCCAAATACTCCGCCGCCTGGGTCACTCTGGGTCAGGTGCTGGCAGCGCAGCAGCATAACGATGAAGCTCGCGTAGCCTGTTCTCAAGGCTCAACGGCTGACTCCAACTACGTGCCGGCCTACCTTTGCCTGGCCGATATTGCGGTGCGAGAGAAGGCGTGGGACGAAGTGCTGAAGTTGAGCAGCCGGGCGCTCGAAATTGACCCGACCACCAATGCCATCGCTTATGAGTACAACGCCGCCGCCAACTTGAGAAATAACAAATTGGACGAGGCGGAAAAAAGCGCATTGCGAGCGTTAGACATCGACAAGAACCACCGCGAGCCGCGGGTGCACTTCGTGCTGGCGCAAATCTACGAAGCGAAAGGTGATCGCGCGAACGAAGCAGCCCAGCTGCGGGAGTATCTCAAGTTTGCCAGCAATCCAGACGACGTGGCCATGGTGAGACAGTACCTCTCACAACTAGAGCCCGGTAAGTAGCGCCGGCGTCTACATCGAATCAGCGAGTCGTTGCTGCTTTACGAGCGACCAGCCCAAACCCCTTGCTGCGAGCGCCGTTTTGCAGCACCGCCAACTCGGTTCGAGCCACCGCACCACGTCCCGAGGCTTTTCTAATTCGGCGAGAGCCAGTCGGGCTTCAAATTCGATCCCCACGAATCCGCGTGCGTGCGCTTCTCTTAAAATCTTATCCAATTGGGCCCGGGAAGCGTCACGCTGGTCGGAGGCGAGGAGCACGCGAGCGCGAGCGAGATCAAACTTGTGGAGCCGACACTCGGGCGGCGGCCGCACCACGTCCCCAGCCTGCGACCACACCATCCCCAGTGGTCTCCACCATGCCGCCCGCCGCTTCCTCCGCGACCGCTAAGGGCAGTCCTCTGATCAAGATCCTCGTGGCCTTCGCTGTATTTGTCGTCGTGATCGGCGCGCTTGCCGCTGGCGGCGTGTACTACGTCGTGCATCGAATAAAGGAAAAGGTGCACGAGGTCGCAGGCGAAATACCAGGGGTCGGCTCGAGCCCAGGCAGCGGATCCACCTTCAATTCCGGTTCGCGTAGCGGCCGCGGCTCCAACGGCGGAATCACCGGAGATGCCTGCCGCTTACTGAGCAAGGAGGAAGTGAGCCGCGCCATCGGAGTCGAGATCGTCGCAACCCAAACCGTCGACGGAGGGTGCTCCTATCTGGCTCAAGGCAATTCGGGAGACATGACCGCCAAGCACGTGACCGCCATGATGGGCGCCAGGGGCGCTGACGCCCAGCAGCAAAAGATGATCCAGAACATCACGGGCGGGCTTTTCAAATCGATGCAAAGCGAAAGTCATGAAGAGACCTCGGACAGTAATGGGAACGTGCCCGTGTTTTCCTTCGGCATCGACAACAATTCGGCCGACACGCAAATGCAGCTGAACAGAAAGGTATTGGGAGGCCTGGGCCGGGTGCGCAAGATATTCAAGGCATCGGCGATCAGGCGTTCGACGTGGCCGGCGCCTCCATGATGGTCCGCAAAGGCGACAAGCTGATCCGGATCATGTACTCGACCTGCCCGTGCACGATGGAAGCGATCAAGCCGCTGGCCCAGAAACTCGCAAGCCGGGTCTGAATGAGATTCGCAATTGAGGCAACAGGGGAAGCGGCTTTCAATCGGAGAGTCGGCGCTTTGCAGAAGACCGCTTGCCAGTGATCTGTCGTAGGATTGATGGTTCGCGTCGCTTTATCGAGGAGGAATTGATGAATCGTTCACGTGGGATAGGCTGGGTTCTCTGCGGCTTGCTGCTTGCAGCTTCGGCGTGGGCCGACGACTGTCAGCCTTTGCATGACGCTACCATCAAGGTGCTCAGCACGCCGAATCATGTTTACACCACGCAGACTGCCGATTTTCTTCGCGGCAAGACCCGCTTGAGCGAGAGCATCCACATCAACGGCGCCATTTACGTCAATATCAACGGGAAATGGACTCGGAGCCGCATGACTGCGCAAGATATGGCTCAGCAGGAGCAGGAAAACTGGAAGAACTCGAAGGTGACCTGCCAGCATCTGCGGGACGAATCGGTGAACGGTGAGGCCGCAGCTCTATATAACGCTCACACTGTCACTGAGGACACCACCACGGATGCTCAAGTATGGATTTCCAAAAGTAAAGGCGTGCCTCTACGCGAGGTGCTCGACATGAATGTTGGCGGCATGGCGGGCAAGAGCCACATGTCGATGCGCTACGACTACGCCAATGTCCAGCCGCCAGCGGGAGTGCCATAATTCCACACCGCTGCGGAGTTTTGGTGGACCTGGTCGGGATCGAACCGACGACCTCTTCCATGCCATGGAAGCGCGCTCCCAGCTGCGCCACAGGCCCACTTGCGCGAACACCGCAGATTTGTCCGGGGATTTTACTCGCACACAATTTTCGCTTACCCGCGAGGGTTAGTCAAACCACAGAGCCCTGGTTGGCATCTCTAGCGCGCCGCATACTTTGCGAAAGCGGGGAAAGTTAGTATTCTGAGAGGCAGTTTGCGGCACCTCCTAATGAAGCGAAAACCGTTTCTCCGTGCGCGCTGTTTGTCCCTGCTGCCGCTTTGTCTTGCGGCCAGCGCCCAGACGTCTCCTTCTTACTCGCCGGCGCCGCAATCACCGGTGTCCTATTCCTCGGTCAACCAGCTTAACGCACTGCTCTCGCAGTTAGAGCAGACATCGCAGATGTCGCAGGTGGATTTGGCCAAGCTGCGCGTCGAAAGATGGAAGACCGACTCGGGGAGCAAGAGGCAGGCGGAATCGAACGTGGAATCCATTCAGCGCAATCTGCAATCCGCGCTGCCCGAGATCATCGCGGAGTTAAGAGCGTCGCCCGAGAGTCTTAGTTCCACCTTCAAGCTTTATCGCAACCTGGACGCCCTCTACGATGTTTTCGAGTCGGTGGCTGAGTCGACCGGCGCATTTGGCTCCAAGGATGAGTTCCAGGGACTGGCCAACGACGTCAGCGCGTTCGAGAAGTCACGCCGGGCTTTTGCCGAACGCATGGACAGTCTGGCTTCGGCCAAGGAAGCCGAAGTGACGCGCCTGCGCGCCGCCCTGCAAAGTGCGCAAGCCAGCAGCCCGCCCCCACCCAAGAAAATCGTGGATGATGACGCTCCTCCGGTGAAGAAACCGGTCAAGAAGAAGGCGGCCACGAAGCCTCCGGCCACCGCGGCCCCAGCCACAGCCCCACCACCCCAGACCAAACCGCAATAAGCGCTGCGAGAGCATGCGATGCGAGGCGTGCCATCTTTTCCTCGCCAACCAGCGTTACGCGCCATGGCGCGCCCACAGAGGCTCGATGTTGTTAAGACATTCAAATAAATACACTTAGTCAGGCGGAACTCTCCCGGCTCCGACGGGGTCTATACATACAGAACCAGTGTCTTGGGCGGGGAAACGCGCCGGGTTTAGTTTTGGTCTGGCGACGGGGAAAAGAACCTATAATGGGGGTGACGCCAAGCATTATGGCGGGGGCAACCACCTTGGGTGATCTGGCGAGCGCGATCGGGATCCACGACCAGGAATCGGCGTTTGTGGCCGAACTGAAGACTGGCTCGGAGGAAGCATACGCATGGTTAATCGGCCAATTCCACCAGCCGATCTACAGTCTGGTGTATCGGATCGTAGCTGATCCCGCCGACGCAGCCGACACTACTCAGGAAGTTTTCCTGAAAGTGTTCCGGGGGATGAAGCATTTTCACGGCGAATCCAGCCTGAAAACCTGGATCTATCGCATCGCGGTCCATGAAGCCTCCAACCGGCGGCGCTGGTGGTTTCGGCACAAGGCGCGAGAAACTTCGATCGAGCCGCTTCCGGACGACGTCGGACAGGGCACCTATGCCGCCCAGGAGGCGCTGGTCGATGAGGCCGACTCTCCGTTCGAGATGATGGTGCATGAGGAGGTTCGGGCGCGGGTGGAGGAAGAGTTGCGCCAGGTTTCGGAGCCCTACCGCACCACGGTGATCTTGCGTGATCTGGAAGAGTTGTCGTACGAAGAGATAGCAGAAATCAGCAACGTTTCTTTGGGAACCGTGAAGTCGCGCGTGACTCGCGGACGGGAGGCGCTGCGACGGCGCCTGGTGGCATACGTCATGGAGAACGGCCAACAACTCGGCTTGCGGGCTCCGCAAGAGACTCCGGAACGACGGGGAGCGGGCTGCGCGGTCGCGGCCATCGAGGTGGTGCGATGAGATGCGCCCAGGTCAGACCGCTGTTCTCGCCCTATCTGGATGGGGCAGTGACGGGCTGGCAGATGCGCGATCTCAGCCGTCATCTGGAAACCTGCTCCGCCTGCCAGCAGCGGTATGTTTCGATGCGGCAGACTCAGCAATTGCTGGCCCGGGTGGGCCCACGCAAGGCGCCCCCTGACCTGGCTCTGAAGCTGCGGGTCGCCATTTCGCAAGAAGCCGCGCGCTCGCGGCGGCGGCAACTGGACGGAGTTCTGACCCGCTTGCAGAATGTGGTCGACGTGTTCATGGTGCCGGCGACGGCTGGTCTGGCGGCGACGGTTGTGATCTTTGTCGTGCTGATGGGATTCCTTGCGCCCCTCCAGGCCGATCATTCGGACGTTCCTCTGATGCTGTACACTGCGCCGCGGCTGCAGCAGTCGGCCTTTGGCACGGCACTCGATTCCATCAATGACGATTCGCTGGTGATTGAAGCCTATGTGGACTCGAACGGGCGAGTGCAGGACTACCGCATTCTCTCCGATTCCAAAGAGGACAATGCATTACTGTCCCAAGTGAAGAAGAACATGTTGATTTTTACCACCTTCACCACGTTCCGTCCCGCCACTTCCATGGGCCGGCCGACTACAGGCCGCGCCGTGTTGTCTTTCTCGCGCGTCAGCGTCAAGGGATAGGCTGGTTACGGGCAAGCCGGCGGTCGAACCGATCGGAATAAAAA
The DNA here is from genome assembly GCA_035937515.1 of Terriglobales bacterium. Taxonomy (GTDB): domain Bacteria; phylum Acidobacteriota; class Terriglobia; order Terriglobales; family Acidobacteriaceae; genus JAIQFF01. The sequence continues at coordinate 9,319 of DASZHW010000069.1, forward strand.
GCTGCAACCGAGCACATTGATTCTCCGCCGAGTACCCCTTACACTTATCAGCAGGCCGTAGCCCGCATACCCGCCAGCCTTGCAGGAGGTTTTCCCTGAGTCATTGGTTGAGACGCTCGCTTTGCGCGACCCTGCTGATCCTGCTGGTTGGAGTTTCCGGGGCAGAGAATCACAGCAGTGTGGCGCTGGACACCAGCGAGACCCTGTTTTCCGTGCTTACCGCCATCAACACCTGTGGTTACGACCAGGAACTGGGGGGCTCGGACCCGCTGCGCTCCAAGGTGCGATCGGCAGTGGCCCGAGCCCGCCAGAATGTGCCGGGAGCCGACGAGGCGACCCAGGCCATGTGCCAGTACTACGAGGAGCACCGGCCGCCGGACAACTCCAGGGTCCTGTCGGAGTACGTGTCCCTGGCGCTGTATTTGAACCCGGCTCCAAATCTGACCGCCAAAGTGAAGGATGCGGATTTGCCTCCCGACGCAGTGGCTGTGCTGGGCATCCTGCCGTTGCTGCAGAAGTTCTACGAGAAGGCCGGCTTGCACGGCATCTGGGAAGATAATTTGCAGGCCATCTCAGCCTTGACCGATCGCTATCACGAAGCCCTGGCCAAGATGCTGTTCGACACCGAGATCTACTTGAAGCTGCCCTCGGCAAGTCGATTGGGACGGGAGTTCACCGTGTACGTCGATCCCATGGGCGCGCCCGGTCAAGCCAATGCCCGAAACTATGGATCGGACTACTATGTTGTGATTTCTCCGGGTCCGGGAGCATCGCTCAAGATGGAACAGATCCGGCACACATACCTGCACTACCTGCTGGACCCGTTAGCTTTGAAATATCCGGCCGCGATTAAACGCCTGGAGCCATTGCAAGCCGCGGTCAAAGCCGCGCCCATGGACGAAGGCTTCAAGAGCGATATGTCGCTACTGGTGACGGAGTGCTTCATCCGGGCGATTGAAGCGCGCATGGCCGGGTCGGGAAAGGCATCGGAGACGGAGCGGCTGAAACTGGTGGATAGCTCCGGGGATCAGGGCTTTATCCTGACCGCGTATTTCTACGAAGCCCTGGCCCGGTTTGAGAAGGACCCTGCGGGATTGCGCGAGGCCTATGGCGATCTGGTGAACAACATCGACGTGAGGAAAGAGCAGAAACGAGCGTCGCAGATCACCTTCGCCTCAACCTCTACCCCCGAACTGTTGCAGCTTTCCCAGCCAAAGAGCAATTTGCTGGTTACCGCCGAACAGCGCCTTTCAGCGGGAGATTCGGCAGCCGCGCAAAAACTGGCACAGCAGGCCCTGGAGGAAAAGAACGAGGATCCGGGCCGCGCGCTGTTCATCCTGGCTGAAGTGGCCACTCACAATTCAGATATGCAAGGAGCGCGGAACTATTTCGAGCGGGCGATCCAGGTGGCGCATGAGCCGAAAGTAGTGGCCTGGTCTCACATCTATCTGGGAAGAATCTTCGACCTGCAGGCAGATCGAGCTGCGGCGTTGGACCATTACCGGGCAGCGGAGACCGCCGGCACGGGATTGCCGGAAGCCAAAGCCGCGGCCGAGCAGGGATTGCAGCAACCGTACGAGCCCCCGGGCCATCCGCAGTAGAGCAACGCCCGCATCCGGACGGACAGATTGAACTTTGCACCAAGGAGACAGCATGAAGCACGCAACGATGCTAGTCGTGATACTGGCCCTGGCAACCTGGGTGTCGGCCCAATCCCAGACACCTCCGGCGGCGCAATCCAACTCGGCGCAAGCAGGTGCCGCCCCAGCCCCACCCCCCCAAGGCAAGCGGCTACCCCAGGCCAAGACCCAGGCTGAATTCGACGCCTACAAAGTTGCGGCGGCGGAAACCAATGACCCCGCGGTCATGGAAAAGGCGGCGGACGATTTCGCCACCAAGTTTCCTGACAGCGAGTTGCGCATCCTTCTGTACCGCACCACCATGCACACCTACCAGACCGCCAACAAGGCCGACCAGATGATGGAGATGGGTCGCAAGGTGCTGAAAATCGATCCCGATGATCCCGAGGCTCTGGTGGGCGTCGCGCAGGTGCTTGCGGAACGCACCCACGACACCGATCTGGACAAGGACCAACGCCTGGACGAGGGCACCAAGCTGGCTAAGCACGCGGTGGAGACGGTGGACACTGACATCACCGTGCCGCCCGGAACCCCGCAGGACAAGGTGGATGCCTACAAGGGATTTCTGCGCTCCACGGCATACTACGTCCTGGGAACGATCGAATACACGCGCGAGAAATATCCGGACGCGGAACACTACTTCCACCAGTCCCTGGACGCTTTTCCGGCCCAGCCCGATCCGCTTGCGGTGTTGCGTCTGGCGCTGTCGCTCGACAAGCAGGAAAAATATCCTGAAGCTCTGAAGTATGCGAACCAGGCGGTGCAGTTGGCCGAGGGCAATCAGGCCAATTCAACCCTTGCCAACCTGGCCCGCAACGAACGCGACCGACTGGTTCAGCTCACCGGCGGAACTCCAGCTCCGAAGCCCGCCAGCGCGCAAAACCCTCCGCCCAAGAAATAGGCCGGGCAGCGGAGAGAAGAACGGCCGGACTGGCCCGCAGCGATGTTAGCGCGAGGAGACGGATTGCCCGCTCGGGGCCGAGACTTCGCGGCCGTCCCGGGGTCCCGGCACCTTTTTCAGCCACCTGAATTTGTTTCTTTTGCCGCGGGTCACACTATGAAGTCACGAGACATTGCGATCCTGCAAGTCGCGCTGGGATATCACTTCCAGCGCATGGAGTTGCTGGAACAGGCCCTGACCCACAGCTCCCAGGCGCGGGAACTGGAAGCCATGCACGCCACCGGCGGCCCGCGTGTAGGAGATAACGAACAGTTCGAATTCTTGGGAGATGCCGTCCTGGGATTTGTGACGACGGAAGAACTTTTCCATCGCTTTCCCAGTTTTCGCGAAGGTGAACTCTCCAAACTGCGGGCGCACCTGGTGAGCGAAAAGCACCTGATCCGGGTGGCGCAGGAATTGGAGTTGGGACATTACCTGCGTCTGGGGCGAGGCGAAGAGAAGAGTGGAGGGCGCAACAAGACCGCCGTCCTGGTCGACGCTCTCGAGGCGGTGCTGGCTTCCATTTACCTGGATGGTGGACTGGAAGCGGCGCGGCGCTTGGTGGTGCAGTCCATCGTGAATCCGGAGCTGGAGCGGATTGCATCGAACGGAACCAGTCTGCCAGTGTCGGACTACAAATCGGCCTTACAGGAGAAACTGCAGGCCATCGGAAGACCCCAGCCCACTTACGTGCTGGTGAAAGAACGCGGCCCTGAGCACAGCAAGACCTTCACCGTGGAGGCGCGGCTGCAGGCTCTGCCTAACAACGGCAAGGCGGAATTTGTCGGCCGGGCGGACGGCTCCACCAAGAAAAATGCGGAACAGGATGCAGCCCGCCAGGTGCTCGAATATCTTGGGGCTGCGCCCGGAGCCGAACCGCCGCGTGAATCGCCGTGAACATTCCTACCGAACCCGGGATGGGAGCGACGGAAAAGCATCCGCCAGCGGACGCTGTGAGCTCGCTGCAATCGTTGCTGGCCACGGTGGTCATCGCGGTTTTTGTCATCACCTTCGTAGTGCAGGCATTCCAGATTCCCTCTGAATCCATGGAGAATACGCTCTTGATCGGGGACTATCTCCTGGTCGATAAGCTCCGCTACGGCGGAGGCGGCCTGTGGGATTTTGCCCTGCCCTACCGGAGAGTGCAGCGAGGAGACATTATTGTCTTCCGCTATCCGGTACACCCGTCCCAGCATTTTGTGAAGCGGGTGGTGGGGGTGCCGGGCGACCGCGTACGCCTGATCAACCGGCAGGTGTACGTCAATGGCAATCCTCTGCAGGAACCCTACGTGCGCTACAGTTCCCGCGTTCACGACGCGTTCCGGGACGATTTTCCCCGGCTCAATCTTCCGGTGCCGGGTCTGGAAGGCGATTGGTGGCTGGAGATGAAGAAACTGGTTGAGGACGACCAACTGATCGTTCCGCAGGGAAACTATTTTGTCCTGGGCGACAATAGGGATGAGAGCCTGGACAGCCGTTACTGGGGATTTGTCCCCCGGGAAAATGTCATTGGCCGTCCTCTGCTGATTTACTGGTCGGTGCGTGACGTGGACCCGGACATGCCGGTTTCGCCCACGCCCGGTGATAGACTTTTTCACTTCGTCTATGCTGCGACCCATTTGTTTCAAATCACCCGCTGGGACCGCACATTTCGAGTTGTGAACTGAAAACGAGACTGGGGCCGAACGGAAAGACGCATTGGCAAAGAACGAAAAGCAGCAAGAAGAAAAACCGCGCGAAACCACCGTCGAGTTCCTGGCGTCCCTGGCCGCCGTGCTGGTGACCGGGCTTTTTATCATCACCTTTGTCCTGCAGGCCTTTGAAATTCCGTCCAGCTCGATGGAGAAAACGCTGCTGATCGGCGACCATGTCTTTGTCAACCGGGTGCAGTTCGCTCCCGCAACGCGCTGGGTGGGGCCGCTACTTCCCTATCGGGATATACGGCGGGGAGATATTGTGGTCTTTCTCTCCCCTGCGGAGCCCGGCCTTTACGTGGTGAAGCGGATCATCGGCATCGCCGGTGATCGCATCCACTTGCGCAATGGGGAGGTGTTTCGCAACGGAGAAAAACTGGATGAGCCTTACGTCATCCACAACCCCGACGAAGGACCCAACGACTATCGCGATAACTTTCCCGCGGTGCCGCCGTCCGACTACAACCGCCTCTTTCCGGACTGGCAACAGCGCCTGCCGCAATACATTCAGGGCGATGACATCGTCGTGCCCCCGGACAGCTATTTCGCCATGGGGGACAATCGCGACGTGAGTTACGACAGTCGCTACTGGGGATTTATCCCGAAGGAAAATGTGATCGGCCGGCCGATGTTCATCTACTGGTCGTTCGAAACTCCGCCCAACCAATATCTGCGGACCGCGATCAGCGACCGGGCGAGCTTCCTGGCGCACGTGGTCTTGCATTTCTTCGATGAGACCCGCTGGCGCCGCACGTTGAAGGTGGTGCGTTGAAATTTATCCGCTCCAGAAACGGCAGGATCGTCGCCGGCCTCGTCCTGGTGCTGGCGCTGTTCTTGGTGCGCCCCGGAGCGCAACGTCTGCGCGCGCGCATCGTGCGCTCCATCAGCCTGGCGCTGGGCCGGCAGGTGGACGTGGGATCGGTAAGCCTGCGCCTGTTGCCGCGGCCCGGTTTCGATCTGCAGAATTTTGTGGTTCATGATGATCCGGCGTTTGGCGCCGAGCCTGTGTTGCAATCGGCGGATGTCGTCGCCCTGCTGCGCGTGAGTTCCCTCTTGCGCGGCAGGTTGGAGATTGCCCGACTCAGGCTGACTGAGCCGAGTCTTAATCTGGTACGTAACAGCGAAGGCCGCTGGAACTTGGAGAATCTGGTCGAGCGCGCGGCCCGAACATCGGTCGCGCCCACAGCCAAGACCAGGAATGAAGTGCGGCCCGGCTTTCCCTACATTGAAGCTGAACGAGGACGAATCAACATCAAGTTTGGTCCAGAAAAGAAACCCTACGCCTTGACCGATGCGAAATTCGCTCTATGGCAGGATTCCGAAAATGCCTGGGGCGTGCGCCTGAGAGCCCAGCCGATGCGCACCGATTTCAATCTCAGCGACACCGGCCTTCTCGAAATTGATGGTTCCTGGCGGCGGGCGGCCAATCTGCACGAAACTCCGGTTGAATTTAAGGTGCAATGGGACGGTGCTCAACTTGGCCAGGCCACCAAGCTCACCTCGGGCGAGGACAAGGGATGGAGGGGCGTGGTCAGACTTTCTGCCGCGTTGGCGGGCACACCCAAAGATCTCGCGGTAGATGCGCAAGCCGCCATCGATGACTTTCGCCGCTACGATATCGCGGGAAACCGGACCTTGCGCCTGGCGGCCCGATGCAGCAGTCACTACAGTTCCACGGATCATGTTTTCTCCGGGCTCGATTGCCGCGCACCCGTCGGGGACGGTGGAATCACTGTGAAGGGCAACGTTACCGCGGTGCCGGGCCTGGCCGCCTATGATCTGAACCTGCTCACCAGGGATGTACCCGTCCAACCGCTGATTGAATTTCTGCGTCGGGTGAAAAAGAATGTGTCTGATGGAATCGCTGCAGCCGGCAAGCTGAACGCGAATATCCGGCTGCGACGCGCAGTCGCGGCCGGCGAAACCTTGAAGACGTGGCAGGGTGGCGGCGAGGTGCTGGCTCTCGATGTGCGTTCTCCTCTCACCAACGCAAAATTCACCTTGGACAGAATTCCTTTCGTAGTATCTGACGGCGGCAATGCAGCGCCCAGGGCAAAGCCGGAGCGAAACCTGGCGGCGCTGATGCCGGTCGGGGCTGAGCCACGCGTCGACATTGGCCCCTTCCCTGTAGCTTTGGGCGGAACTGCGAATGCCGTGGTGCATGGCCAGCTCTCGCGGTCCGGGTACAGGTTCTTGATCCAGGGTGATTCCGAAATACAGCGGCTGCTTGAGGTGGCGCGAACCGTCGGACTCCCCGCGCCCCAGCCTGCAGCCGATGGAGAGGCGCGGATCAACCTTCAGGTCGGCGGAGGCTGGGCTGGGTTCGCCGCCCCGACTGTGACTGGAACGGCGCAACTGCGATCGGTCCAGGCTCGGGTTCGAGGCCTGAGCGCGCCGGTGGAAATTGTTTCCGCAAGCGTGCTGCTGACGCCAACCACGTCGGACGTCCAGAAGCTGAATGTGGTGGCGGCAGGCAATACCTGGCGCGGCTCGCTTAGCGTCCCCCGACCATGCGAGACGCCGCGTGCCTGCCTCATTCGCTTCGATCTGCACGCCGATGAGATTTCGACTGGTTCGCTGAACGCTTTCGCGATTCCGACTCCGGGAAAGCAGCCGTGGTATCAGTTTCTCTCTCCTCCGGTGCAGCCTGTGCCCTATTTGGCGTCTGTGCATGCCGTGGGCAAGCTCACCGCAGGCCGCGTTCTGATTCGCAGTCTGGTCGCCAGCCGAGTCTCGGCTGAGGCGGAGCTGGAACAAGGCCGGCTTCACCTGACCAACCTGCGCGGCGATGTTCTGGGCGGCCGGCACACGGGCGAGTGGACCGCGAATTTCGCAGTCAATCCTCCCACTTTCGGCGGAAGCGGCGCCTTCGAGAAAATTGCCCTCGGGCAGTTGGCAGACGTGATGCAAGACGGTTGGGTGACCGGCGCCGCGAGCGTGGCGTACCGTCTCACGACGAATGGTTGGGGGAAGGCGGAATTGTTTTCCAACGCCGATGCCAGCCTGCAGGTAGAAGCTCGTGATGGTTCGCTGCCGCATGTCGCTCTGGGCGCCGACAGCGCACCGCTGCGCGTCAACCGGTTTGAGGGACGATTCCGGTTGCGGGAGGGCAAGTTCCAGATTGACCAGGGCAAACTTCAGACCCTGGGCGGCATCTATCAGGTGAGTGGTACCGCGTCCTTGAGCCGGATCCTGGATATCAAACTGTCGCGCGAGGGCATGCACGGCTTCAACATCACCGGCCCGCTGACTCAGCCTCACGTGGCCGTTGGCGCCACTCCGGAAACGCAGGCCGCCCTGAAACCATGAGGGCCTTTCGCGCCTTTCTTCTCGTTGCCGCCATGCCCTTCCTGCTTCCACCGCATAGCTTGTCCCAAACGCGGCCGGCCCCGAACCCAACCCTGGTGGCAAGTGCGGGGCGCAAGGTGCAATACCTGCAGAGCAATGGAGCACAGGCGCGCCCCGATCCGGCGCCAACCGAATTCACGGAGCCGGAAATCAACGCCTACTTTGCCTCGGGCAGCGTCAAGCTGCCCGTGGGAGTACGTTCCGTAGCTTTTCAGGAACAGCCGGGCGTGGTCATAGCGACTGCGCGAGTCGATTTTGATCAACTCAAGGCAGGGCGGAATTCTTACAATCCTCTGCTTTCGGTTTTCAGCGGGCTGCATGATGCAGTGGTAACCGCCCACGCACACGGCGCGAGCGGACAAGGGATGGTGCAGGTGGACACGGTACAGCTCGACGGCGTGGAGATTCCAAGCTTCGTTCTGGAGATGTTCGTGGAGAAATACCTCAAGCCCAAGTATCCAAATATCGGCCTGGACTCACGGTTTGCGCTGCCGGCGCGCGTGGACGCAGTGACGGTGGGTTTGCATAAAGTCACCGCTACCCAGAAATAGCCGGACCGCCGAGCCCGGTTTCCCCGAGTCAGGCCGCCAGCTCTTATTGGGTGTAGCCCGCGCCACGCAACACCCGCCCGGGCAGAGCCCCCGTCATTTTTCCCTGATCGATGACTGGAACGCCGTTCACCAGAACGTACTCCATCCCCTGCGAAAGCTGGTTTGGATTGTCGTAGGTAGCCAGATCACGAATCGTGGCGGGATCGAAGACCACAATGTCGGCCCACATGCCCGCCTTCAACACACCTCGGTCAGTCAACCGCATGCGTTCCGCCGGGAACGATGAAAACTTGCGGATGGCGTCTTCCAGGGTGAGCTTCTTCTCTTCTCGAACATATTTGCGCAGGATGCGTGGAAAAGTGCCGTAGGCGCGTGGATGCGGGTGATCCTGGCCCAGAACGCCCTCCGGGGAGGTCCCGCTGGAGTCGTTGTCGAAGGAAACCCAGGGCTGCTGCAGGGTCAGCACAATGTCAGGTTCTGACATGCCGAAACCCACAATCTCCGACGTAGGATCCTGAATCAAGAAATCCAGGATGGCATCAATCGGATCTTTGCCCCACTGCTTGGCAATGGCGTCCATGGTCTTGCCCTGCAGGTCGCGCAGAGCCGGGTTGTGCACCAGGGAAATAATGATGGATTCCGGCCCGGGGAGAGTTACCCACTCGTTGTCCCACTCGCTGCTGGGCGCAATCATCTCCTTGCGGATGCGAGCGCGCAGGGCCGCATCTTTCAGCCGCTCCACCATTTTGGCGTCTCCCCCCTCGTGCACCCAGGGTGGCACGATAGCGGAAAACTCGTTGGACCAGGCTTCGTAGGCATAAGTGTCGGCGGTGACGTCCATGCCATCGGCACGGGCGGTGTTGATTTTCGCCGCCACCTCGGCCATGCGTCCCCAGTTTTGCTTGCCCACGACTTTGATGTGCCATATTTCAACCGGAATGTTCGCTTCGCGGCCGATGCGCAGAGCTTCGTCGATAGCGGGAATGACCGCATCACTTTCATTGCGCATGTGGGTGGCATAGATGCCGCCGAACCTCGAAGCCTCCTTCGCGAGCGCAATCAGCTCTTCAGTCTTGGCGTATGGAGCAGGCGCGTATATCAGCGACGTCGAGACGCCGACCGCGCCATCGTGCATGGCTTCCCGAACCAGTGCCTTCATTTGTTCCAACTGCTCGGGTGTAGGCTGGCGGTTTTCTTCCCCCAGGACCATGCGGCGGACTTGCGTGGCTCCCACATAGGTGGCCAGGTTAATTCCCATGCCCTGCTTCTCGAGGCGGGAGAAGTATTGCCGCAGTGTCCGCCATTCGGGAGTGATGTGATATTGATCGTAGGCGGCGCGGTCGGTCTGGATGATGGCATCGTTCAACGGTGCGACCGAGCCGCCCTCACCGGTGATCTCAGTGGTGATGCCCTGGTAGATTTTCGAGGGCAGGCGCGGATCTACCAGAATAGTCAATTCCGACTGGCCCAGCATGTCGATGAAACCTGGAGCGACGACTGCTCCCTGCGCGTCAATGGTGCGATTTCGTTTTGCGTCGTTCAGAACTCCAATGGCGGCGATCTTGCCACCCCGGATGCCGATGTCGCCCGAATACCACGGTGAGCCGGTGCCGTCGATGATGTGGCCGTTGCGGATGACCACATCGAAGGGCTGGTTCACGGCCTGCCCCCAGGCCAGGTGAAGAACTGCGAGAAGAAAGATGGCCGTCAATAGCTTCTTCCTCAAAGGTCCGGTTACGACGCTTGTCATGGTTTCTCCGTCCTTGCCCGCCAGCGCAATGCCACACCCAGTGACAGCCAGATTCCCAGGGCCAGCCACTCATATCCGGTGAAGTGGCCGGGGACGGCTGGAAGCACCTTCATCAGAATCATCAGTAAACCTACGGCGCTGCCTACAACTGCCACACAGCGCTCACGGGTATCGGTTGCGATTTGATAGTAGGCTGCGCACGTGGCCAGGATTCCAACCGCGGCGGCGACTGACCCGACTTCTGTAACCGGTACTAAAATGGCGTCCCCGAGGAACATGCAGGCCGCGGTGGCAATGCCGACCAGCAGCACCGCCAGCGAAGGCGTCTGATTGCGAGGATGGACCTCGCCGATACGGCCAGGGATCAAACCGCGGCGCCCGATTCCAAACAGCAGGCGGCTGGCGGCGACGAAGTTGCCGTTGAAACACTTGAAAAGCGAAAGCAAGGCCGATGCCAGAATGACTCGTACAATCCATCGCGCGCCCACAGCCTGCTCAAAAGCAACTGCAGTCATGAACTTTTCGCCCACTAGATTCTTCCACGGCGCGACGTAGGCGACCGCGGCGATGATGCTGGTATAGAAAAGAATGCCCACAACAATCGCCAGCCAGATCGCAGTCAGAAAACCCTGCTCGCGAAGCTCCGGGCTGGCTTCCTCCGCCGCTTTGCCGACGGACTCGTACCCGGTCATGAAATAGAGCACGATCTGCAGCACCAGCAGCACTGAGACGAATCCGCCATGCGCGAACAAGGGGGGAAAGTTGCGAGGCGAGCCCTTGCTGACACCCACACTGACGAACACCACGAAGAGCGCAAGCGTTCCGAAGGTTGTCCAGTTCTGAAAGGTAGCGCTGAGGCGGACGCCGCGGTAGTTGAGCAGCGTGATCAGTCCCGTCAGTCCGAGTCCGATAAGCAGGTGCGGCAAATACACCGGCCGTCCCGCGATGCGATACACCTCCATGGAGTCCAGCGCTGGAAAAATGTAAGCTGCAATCCTGCCGACGGCGACCGCTTCCCAGGGACAGACGATGAAATAGGAGAGCACCATCATCCAGCCGGTCGCATAGCTGATGGACTGAGGGAAAACCTTCGCCGTATAAGCGACTTCGCCGGACGCGTCCGGCATCGCTTTGACCAGGCGGGCGTAAACGTAGCCGACCGGAAGTAGCAGCGTGCCCCCAATGGCGAAGCCCAGGACGGCGCCCAGCACGCCGCCGCGCAGCAGCCAGTCGTCCATGATGACCAGCCAGCCCACGCCCACCATGGTGCCCCATCCCAGGGTGAAGTAATCGACGACGCGGAGTTTGCGGGCGAGAGTAGTCAAAGGCTTCTTAATGGTCCCGGGCAGCGTTCGCGCACAATCTCTAAAACAGGCACAGCAGCTCGAACAACAGGTTCGCCGCCAGCAATGAAGTAATTTCGCCGTTGTCGTAGGGTGGCGAAACTTCCACGAGATCGCATCCCACCAGCTTCAGCCCCTTCAGGCAGCGCACCAGGTCCAGAATCTGCGGGCTGGAGAGGCCGCCCACCTGCGGCGTGCCCGTCCCGGGCGCATAGGCGGGATCGACGACGTCGATGTCCAGCGTGATGTACACCGGCCGGTTGCGCAGTTTCGTCAGATGTCGCTTGACTAGATCCACTCCACCGCGATGAAACTCTTCCGAGGTCACGATCTTGATTTTGTGCTTGTGGGCGAAATCAAAGTCGCCCTCGGAGTAAACCTGGCCACGGAGTCCCACCTGCAGCGCGCAACCCGGCTCAATCAACCCTTCTTCGACGGCGTACTTGACCGGCGTGCCGTGCGAATGCGGGCTGCCGAAGTATCCGCTCCAGGTGTCGCCATGGGCGTCGAGCTGAACCAAACCCACGGGTCCGAAGTGTTTGTGGATGGCGCGCAAGATGGGCAAAAGGATGGAGTGGTCGCCGCCCACGCACACCGGCCGCGCGCCGGCCCGCAGCACCTCACCCAATTGCTCCGTGATTCGGCGATAAGTGTCTTCAATCGAAAGCGGATTGATCGAGAGATCGCCGAAATCGCCGATCCGCCACTTTTCAAATGGGTTGACTTTAAGTACTGGATTCCAGGGACGGATCATGGCCGATTGCACGCGAACGTTGCGCGGGCCGAAACGCGGGCCGGGGCGATATGTCGTGCCTCCGTCGAAGGGGACGCCAATCAGCGCGAGATCGAGATCCTTCGCCCGGGGAATGTGCGGAAGCCGCATGAATGTGGGCACGCCGGAAAAGCGGGGATAGACCAGAGCGTCCACCGGCATGGGATGTGGCTTTGCAGTTTTCCTGGCTTTCATAGGCGCGCGCATTATAGAACACAGGGCTGAGGTACTGGCCCGCTAAATGGGACCTTCTTTGCGTCCTTTGCGGTCCGCTTTGCGACCTTGGCGGTCAAGATCTCTAACCGCAAAGGGGTCGCGGAGTTCGCAAAGAACGCGGTCCATCCTTCACGAGGCAGTGTGTTATGTTTTAAGCCTCTTGATTCAATCAGTGAGGCGATCATGCCCCGATACGAATATCGAGTCCTAAAACCCGTTCCCGCAGCAGAGAAGGCGTTCGTCGAATGGATTGATGGGCTCGATCGCGCATTCGAGAATCGGGACTCTGAGCATCGCAGCAACGTCGTCAGCGAGGCGCTGCACCAGCTTTATCTGGGACGGCCGTACGCGGCGCCTGATCCGACCGCACCGCTGGCCATACAGGCTTTAGTCCACTCTTTCGATCCCCGCAACTCCACCCTCGAACCCGAGTCCTATGGCGATGCGGACCCCGTCAAGTATGGCGAGCGCAAGCCTTTGATCTGGTTCTGGATGATGTATGACCGCTCCCCTGTGGGTCTGAACCACTGGCTGGGACACAAGGTGCGGGCTATGCTTGCCCGCCACGTCTTCAAACACTGTGGCAATAACGTGAAGATTTTTCACGGCGTCGAAATCTCGTTCGGCTACAACCTGACGGTCGAAGACAATTGCACCATCCACAAATATGTGCTGCTCGACGACCGCGGAGAGATCATCATCCGTGAAGGCTCTTCTGTTTCTGACTACGCCAACATCTACTCGCACGCGCATGATCTCAACGATGGCATGATCGTCAGCAATCACAAGACCGAGATCGGGCCCAAGGCTCGGATTACCTACCACGCAACCGTACTGAGCGGAGTGAAGGTGGGCGAGCACGGGATGGTCGGCTCGATGGGAGTCGCATCCAAGGATGTTGATCCCTACACTGTGGTAGGCGGCATTCCGGCAAAGCCTATCAAGGTAAAGTCCGTCGCGCCGGAAGGAATACGTAAGCCCGCAGAAAAAGCTTAGCTCGCGGGGTTTCGCGTTTTCAAAAGGCTCGCCGGTCCCTCCCAACCGCGCCCAATCACTCGGCCGCATGGTAGTATCGAAGCCAACCTGGCATGGCCCTGCAAAAAGTTTTTGACATATTGTTCCAGCTGATCGCGTTCTTGTTCGCCATCAGTGTGCACGAGTCCTCGCACGCGTGGATGGCTAACCTGAGAGGCGATCCGACCGCACGCATGCTGGGGCGGATTTCGCTCAATCCGATCCGCCATATTGACCCGGTTGGAACTCTGTTGCTCCCCGCTGTGGCCATGTTTTTTCACGTTCCGGTGCTGGGCTGGGCCAAGCCGACGCCGGTGGATCCGCGAAACTTCAAGAATCCCGTACTCGACGACATCCTGACCGCCGTGGTTGGACCGATCAGCAATTTTGTGGTGGCCAGTGGCGCGCTTCTTCTTTTGGCCCTGGTAAAAACAGTCTCCCCCACTGCGCGCCAAATTGTGTTCGGCATAAACGAGGGCTTGTCCCAGCCCGATGCCAATTCGTTTCTGGTGCCGTTGTGCCTCCTGCTGTATGAGGTTATGGTCATCAATATCGTCCTCGGCGTGTTCAATCTGATTCCGGTTCCGCCGCTGGATGGCAGTCATGTCCTGCGTCACCTGCTGCCCTCGGGCATGCTCCGCGCCTACGACACTGTGGGAATGATTGGTCTGTTTCTGCTGGTGTTCTGGGGTGGCGGCCTGCTGGCCAAGCTGATCTACCCGGCGATCGGGCTCTTTCAATACATCCTTTTCAAAATCTGATGGCTTCCCGCCTCAACCAACGCAAACGCGTGCTCAGCGGTATGCGCTCCACCGGCAGGCTGCATCTGGGGAATTTTGTCGGCGCGTTGGATAACTGGGTGCGCATGCAGGACCAGTACGACTGCTTCTTCTTTGTGGCCGACTGGCACGCGCTGACTACCGATTACGCGGACACCTCGCGGATCAAAGAGAACTCCATGGAAGTTCTGCTGGACTGGCTGGCGGCCGGCCTCGATCCCGAGCGCTGCACCATGTTCATCCAGTCACACGTTCCACAACATGCCGAATTGCATCTGCTGTTTTCCATGATCACTCCACTGGGCTGGTTGGAACGCGTCCCCACCTACAAAGAGCAGCGCGAGAACATCACGGAGAAAGATCTAGGCACCTACGGATTTCTGGGCTACCCGGTGCTGCAGGCGGCCGACATCCTGATTTACAAGGGAGATTTCGTTCCCGTGGGCGAGGACCAGGTGCCGCATGTCGAACTGACTCGCGAGATCGCGCGCCGCTTCAACATGTTCTACACCCGCAAAGGTGCATACGTCTTCCCCGAACCCCAGCCGTTGCTGACTCCGGCCGCCAAGCTCCCCGGAACCGATGGGCGGAAGATGTCGAAATCCTATGGCAACACCATCCTGCTCTCCGATCCTGAGCCAGTCGTGCGGCAGAAGCTCAAGACCATGGTCACGGACCCGGCGCGAGTGCGGCGCAGCGATCCAGGCAATCCTGACGTTTGTCCAGTGGGTGACTTGCACAAGATTTTCAGCGACCGGCAAACCATTGCCAAAGTGGACCAAGGCTGCCGTTCCGCGGGTATCGGTTGCATCGAGTGTAAGGGCTGGGCGGCAGATGCGCTGGTCGGCATCCTCAACCCGATGCAGGAGCGCCGAAAGAAATATGAGGACAATCCACGCCTGGCCTGGGATATTCTGGAGGCGGGCTCTTCCCGCGCCGGCAAGGTGGCGGACGCTACCATGGACGAAGTGCGGGAGGCGATGGGGATGTCGAGGGATTACGACGCCCCGGGGGTCGTGAGCAACCGCAAATCAGGCAGTGATAAACCTGGCAATCATGGCTGAGAATCTCAAATTCGCTACCGGGAACGCAGCCGGAATGGAAGCTGGGGCGCCCCTGGCCCCGGTGGTCCAGATGGCCCCTGCCCACAAGCCGAAGGAGGAGAGCGACTATCCCTTCGCGGTTAGCGTCGGCGATGTGTATGAGGGCCCGCTCGATCTGCTGCTCGATCTGATCCGCAAACAGGACATCGACATTTACGATATTCCGATCGCGAGGATCACGGGGCAATATCTCGCTTACGTGGAAAAGTTGCGCGAGCTGGATGTGAACGTTGCGGCCGAATTCATTTACATGGCTGCGGTCCTGATCCATATCAAATCGAAAATGCTGCTTCCCCGGGATCCCAGCGCTTCGTCAGAACTTCAAGAGGATCCCCGTACTGAGCTGGTCAATCGGCTGATCGAGCACGAGAAGTTCAAGTCCGCGGCACAGATGCTGCTGCAAAAGCAGCAGATTGAGGACGCGGTGCGGTCCAATCCAGCCATCAGGGAATTCATGGATGCTGAAGGGACCGAACCCGAAATGGCTGCCGATGTGATTGACCTGGTGAAAACCTTCCAGCAGATTCTGGACCGTGCCCGATCACGGCCCATGCTGCAGGTGGACGAAGAGACGGTCACGGTGGGGCAGATGATTGACTATCTGCGACGCCGGATGGCATTTGAGGATCGGCCTCTGCGCCTGAAGCAAATCCTACGCAGCGTGACTTCCCACCAGGCGCTGGTCTGCCTGTTTCTGGCGCTGCTGGAGATGGTTCGGCTGCAGGCAATTCAATTGCGACAGGACCGGCTTTTTGGTGAGATCCTGCTGCGCAAGCACACGGGTTTTGATGCGATCATGGCAGAACAAGCCGCCGTGCGGGACGACTGGAGATAGACGGATTAGCGGGTACATAACCATGAGTCTTAAAGCGAAACTTGAAGCCATCATTTATGCGGCGGAAACGCCGATCACGCTCGACCACATTGTCGAGTTGCTGAATGAGTCTGCGATCGCCGGAGGCGCCACAGAAGATGAGGTCAAGTCGCATGTCCGGGTCGCGCTTGAGGAACTGATCGACGACTACGCTGCGGCCGATCGTGGCATTGAGATCCGCGAGATCGCGGGCGGATATCGCATGTCCACCAAGCCTGAGCAGCATGACGTGGTCCGTGATTTTGCCAAGAGCTTGAGGCCACCGATCAGGCTTTCGCTTCCGGCGCTGGAAACACTGGCTGTGATTGCCTACAAGCAACCGGTCACGGTGCCTGAGATCAGCGAAATCCGCGGCGTGGATTCGAGCGGCGTCATCGCCACCTTGCTGGATCGCAAACTGATCACCACCGCGGGCCGGAAGGCAGTCATCGGACGGCCCATTCTTTACAAGTCCACCAAGGAATTTCTGCTGCGCTTTGGGCTGAAGGACGTGGGCGAACTGCCCAGCATGGACGAGTTCGAGAAGCTGGTGGCGGAATCATTTCAGCAAGAGCTTCAGCCTCCGGGCGAAGCCGGTCCGGAAGCGGAAAATGGCGGTTCGCGTGGTGATCGGCAAGTTGAGTCTGAGCCCGATGAAGTCAAAACGGAGAGCCGGCTGGCTTCTGAGCCCCATCCCGCCGGGGAAAACGATCCTGCCGCATGAGGCGGACCGCGCCGCGCTGCCTGCCGTCCTCCGCAGCGCAATAAGTGTTTGAAACAACTCCAATGCCTGCCGAACGCCTGCAAAAGATTATCGCCGCCGCGGGAATCGCGTCCCGCCGAAAAGCGGAAGAACTCATCGCCGGTGGCCTGGTCTCCGTAAACGGCAAGGTGGTCACTGAACTGGGAACCAAAGCCGATGCCGAGCGTGATCACATCCGCGTGCATGGCAAGCTGCTGCATGGCGCGCAGCGCAGTACTTATCTGCTGATGAACAAACCCAGGGGCTACATCACAGCGGCCAGCGATCCCGAGCGGCGTCCGACGGTGATGGACTTGCTTCATGGCGTAGGAATACGCGTGTATCCGGTCGGGCGGCTCGACTACGCCAGCGAGGGCCTGCTCCTGCTTAGCAATGACGGAGACCTGGCTGCGGCCCTGATGAAGGCCTCCTCTCACGTTCCCAAGACTTATCTGGTGAAAGTTGCAGGCACGCCCTCGGCAGAGGGATTGAACAAATTGCGAGCAGGCGTTTTCATCCAGGTCGAGCGCGGCAGAAGGGTCAAGACGGCGCCGGCCCGGATTCGCGCCATTCGAGAGGCCGACAATCCCTGGTATGAAGTTACCCTGATCGAGGGAAAAAACCGGCAGATTCGGCGAATGTTCGAGGCCGTCGGGCATCATGTCGAGAAAATCAAGCGAGTGCGCTATGGACCGCTGCAACTGGATGTTCCACCGGGGAAGTTTCGCCATCTGACCCTCAAGGAAGTTGCCCGCCTGAAGTCTGCCGTCAAGTGAATGGAGTGCCGGATCTTTGGCCACATTGATCAAACTGGATTCAAACGAGAATCCGTTCGGACCGTCGCCCCTCGCTCTTCTGGCCATGCAGTCCGTCCTCGCCGACAGCAGCAGCTACCCCGACGACGATGCCTACGCCTTGCGTCAAAGGCTCGCGAAACATCACGGCGTGGGCCACGATCAGATTCTTGTGACTGGGGGACTCACAGAATTTCTGGGTATGCTGGCGCGGACATTTTTGGGGAGCGGCCTGAACGCCGTCACCAGCGAACGCTCATTCATCGTCTATCGCACCGCAACCCAGGCCGCCGGGGCTGACCTGATCGAGGTCCCGATGCGCCAGCACTCTTACGATCTGCGCGGAATCGCGGCCGCGGTGAATCCGGATACCCGCATTCTCTTTCTGGCGAATCCCAACAATCCCACCGGCTCGGTGGCTTCTGCGGATGAAGTAGATCATCTGGTGAGGCAGATGCCGGAACACGTGGTCATCGTGTTGGACGAAGCCTACTACGAATTTGCCGCGCATTTTGCGGCCAGGCGCGGTACCAAGTACTCAGGCTCGCTCGACTACGTGCGCGATGGCCGCAACGTCATCGTCCTGAGGACGTTTTCCAAAGTGCATGGGCTGGCCGGCCTGCGGATCGGATATGGGATCGCGAACACCAAGCTGATGGCACGCATCCTCAGCCAGCGCGCAGTATATTGCGTTTCTAACATCGCCCAGGCAGCCGCTTTGGCTGCGCTGGACGACGAAGCTCATATTTCCCGCGCCGTCGAGAACAATACTGAGCAGTCGGAGCAACTGGCGCACGCGCTTTCCGACCTGGGGTGCGAGACAGTTCCGACCTGGGCGAATTTTCTGTATTGCCAGCCCGGACAAGACGCAACCAGATTTGCCGAGAGCCTGGCGCTTGAGGGCATCGCGGTGCGCCCGCTGGGCCCGTGGGGCGCGCCCCAAGCCGTTCGCATCACCATCGGCAGGCCGGAGCAGAATGAAGTACTCTTGAATGCGCTCAGGAAGACTCGCTCAGAAAGTTGATGAAACCCTAGTTGCCGCTGGTCATGGGCAACCGTGCCGCCCCCAACAAACCGGCATCGCTGCCAATCGAGGCTCGGGTGACGATCGTCTTGGTCGCGGTATCTGGCCCCGGGCGTCCTTTGGACTTCTGCCCTTTTGCGACCGGATCATTCGGCGCCGTGGCCGCATAAACCAGCGACCGGCTCTGCAGTTCTTCGAAGATGAAGGGCGAGAATGCATCCCACCCGCTGGCAGCTCCTCCGCCCACGACATACATGGGCAGGTTGAAGGCATTTACCAGGTTGGCAATCGCGATTCCCAGGGCGCGTCCCACCCGGGCAAAGACGTCCTTCGCTCCTTCGTCGCCCTGGATCGCCAGGTCATAAACCCCTTTGGCATTGAACGCCGGGTCCTTGCTTGCCGCCTTGGCCATATTGGGGGCGCGGCCCGACGCGATCGCCTCTTTAGCCATTCGGAGCACGGCGGTGGCCGAGGCATATTGCTCGAGACACCCACGGTTGCCGCAGCCGCAGCGCGGCCCCTCGGGCTCCACCGTCATATGACCAAACTCGCCCGCCATTCCATTCATGCCATGCCAGATGCGTCCTTCGAGCACGATGCCCCCGCCCACGCCAGTTCCAAGAGTCAGCATGGCCATCGAATCCACATTCCGTGCCGCGCCCAGCCATTTTTCGCCCAGCGCGGCTACGTTGGCGTCATTCTCCAGAATCACGCGGGTGCCCAGCAGTCCCTCGATTTGAGCCTGCACCGGAGTATCCGCCCAGCCGGGAAGATTAGGTGATTCGCGCAGCATGCCAGTTTTCATGTCGATAATGCCGGGCACGCCGATGCCGATCCCCTGCAATGAAGAGGCCTTCCCGTACTTGGTTTTGAGCTGGCGAATGGCATCGCACATCTCGTTGATGACGTGGTCCCGGCCCAGCGCCTTTTTGGTGCCGAGCGAAACCTTGTCCATCACATCACCCTGCTGGTTTACGGCCGCGATGCGGAGGTTTGTACCGCCCAGATCAACGCCGATCGAGAAGTCGGGCATAAGCGAGAAGTAGAGTATCAGATTTCAGATTCGAGCCGAAGCAACTATCATCGCTGGCACACCGGACAATAATGGCTGCTGCGTCCTGCAATGACTACGCGCTTGATCGCGGCCTTGCACACCAGGCAGGGTTCTGCTTCCCGCCCGTACACTCGGTGTTGCAGTTGAAAGAAGCCTTCCTCACCGTCGGCATCAACGTAGTCCGAAACCGAAGACCCGCCGAGCGAGATTGCCTCGCGCAACACTTCCCGTACCGCCAGATAAAGTCGGCGCAAGTCCTCGCGAGTGAGCGATGCCGCGCGCCGCCGGGGCCGGATTCCGGCACGGAACAACGACTCGTCGGCGTAAATGTTTCCCACGCCGCGCAGCAGCTTTTGATTCAGCAACGCGCTCTTTATGGGCGTCTTACGGCCACGGAAGAGGGCGACAAACTGGCCCAGTTGAACTTCCAGGGGCTCGAAGCCGCCCGCCTCGAAGTCGCGGGCAACACTCAAACGCCCGAAGCGCCGCGGATCCACGAAGCGCAATTCCCTGCCCGAGGCCAGCTTCACAACCGCATGCGTGTGATTTGCCATCTCCGCGTCGGGTGGGCAGACCATTAGACGCCCAGTCATGCCGAGGTGAACGATCCACTGGGCTTGTGTGGGGCGGGCGCCCTCACCCGCCGACCTTTCCCTCGATTGCGCCTTGCGAGACTTGGTGCGCCCCCTGACGGGCGAGGGCGCCCGCCCCACACGACCGGCAGGTTCCAGGTCGAATACGATGTGCTTGCCTACTCGGCGCACGCCTGCAATGCGCTGCGACTCCAGAGTAGCGACGATCTCAGCGGCGCAGGACTTCAACGGCTCAGGTTTCGATCCCAGCCAGACCGACTCGATGACATCGCCTGTAACCCGCCTGGCCAGGCCGCGAGCAATAGTCTCAACTTCAGGAAGTTCAGGCATCGAAAACAGTCTACAGTCGTCAGCCAAGCCTGAGCTGACGACTGATTCACAATTGCCCATCCGCCGCCCGGCAGGGTATCATTGCCAGTACACATCAGCCCTGCAAATCCTTGTAATTCAATCTTTCGCAGTCGCCTTCGGGCAAGGTGTGTGCGACCCCGCGATGCGGCCGGGGTAGCCGCTATTCGGTTCCATGGAGTTTGATTTGAAGAAAGGTAAGACCGCGGTCATTGTCGGCGCCCAGTGGGGCGATGAGGGCAAGGGTAAGATCGTCGACGTTCTCTCGGAGAACTTTTCAGTCGTGGCCCGATACGCCGGCGGCCACAACGCCGGGCACACCGTCATCATCAACGGGACAAAG
Organism: Terriglobales bacterium; assembly: GCA_035937515.1. Taxonomy (GTDB): domain Bacteria; phylum Acidobacteriota; class Terriglobia; order Terriglobales; family Acidobacteriaceae; genus JAIQFF01. The sequence goes on from DASZHW010000069.1 coordinate 30,220, forward strand.
TTCATCTTGCAGCTTGTGCCGTGCGGTGTGCTGCGTCCCGGTTGCCGCAGTGTAATCGGGAATGGAGTGGTACTCGATCCCCTCGCCCTGATCAAAGAAGTGACTGCCCTGCGTGCGAACGGGGTGCAGGTGGACGGCAGCCTTTTCATCAGCAACCGCGCGCATGTAATCCTGCCCTACCATCGCATGATCGAGCTGGCCTCCGAGAATGCGCCCGGGCGAGTGAAGATTGGCACCACTTCCCGCGGCATCGGGCCCGCCTACGAAGACAAGATGGGCCGGCGCGGCCTACGGGTGGCCGACCTGCTCGACCTCAAGCTTCTCCGGACGCACATCGAAAACGCGTGCCAGGAGAAAAACATGATCGCGCACGCACTTTTCAACTCCGAGCCGCTGGATCCAGACAAGATGTATGAGGAGTATGCCGCGGCATCGGCGAAAGTAGCGGGCTTCGTCTGCGACACCGCTGCGCTGCTGAATCAGGCACTGGCTCAAGGTGAATCAGTGATGTTCGAAGGAGCTCAGGGCACCATGCTCGACATCGATCATGGCACATATCCGTTCGTCACGTCCTCAAGCGCGACCTCCGGCGGGGCCGTCATTGGCACCGGTGTGGCCCCGACCGCGATTGACGCGGTCATCGGAGTCACGAAAGCCTACTGCACGCGTGTGGGAGGCGGGCCCTTCCCCACCGAGGCTCTGGATGCCAACGGCGACTCCCTGCGCGCCCGCGGCAACGAGTATGGCGCGGTCACCGGGCGTCCCCGCCGCTGTGGCTGGCTCGATTTGCCACTCTTGCGCTACGCTGGCATGATTAACGGAATCTCCTGGCTGGTGGTCACCAAACTGGACGTGCTCGACGAACTTGCTTCTATTCCGGTTTGCGTTGGCTACCGGATCAATGGCAAAGTGATCTCTGAGATTCCAGCGCACGCCAGCGGCTATGATGCCATCGAGTGCATCTACCATGAGATGCCGGGCTGGCGCAGCACTACACAGGGCATTACGCATTTCGAGAAACTCCCACAGGCGGCCCGGGAATATCTGGCTTTTCTCGAGAAAGAAAGTGGCGCCCGTATCGGCATGGTTTCAACCGGGCCCGGGCGTGAGCAGACCATTTTTGTGGATGACTTCAAGGCAGCACTCGCAGACCTGACAGGAAAACACGCCGGAGTGCCGGCAAGAATCTAACCAACGGAGCGGGCAATGGTCGTGCTGGCGGTAACGTGGATGGCGAAGGTAGGCCGTGAGGCTGAAGTGGCCGGAATCTTTTCCAAGCTGACCGAGGAATCCCGCAAGGAACCGGGGTGCAGCGTGTACCAAGTGCACCGCCACAAGACCGAGCCTCGCCGCTTTTTCATCTACGAACTATACCAGGATGATGCGGCCCTCGAAGCCCATCGCTCCGCTCCGCATTTCCTGCAATATGCCAAGAAAGAGCTTCCCAGGATTGCCGACCGGGTGGAAGGCCATTTGTATGAACCGCTGGGGTAGCGGCCGCCTATACCTCAAGCCTCTCGCTTCCAGCTGTCACTTCTGCTTGTCCGCCATGAGGACTCCACCCGAAGCATAGCTCTCCCTCGATACTTCATGAAAAGCCACGACGATGGCTTCGCGACGCGCGCCCGCCTCTTGCTCCAGGACGTCCGTGATGCGCTGTGCCAGCTTGCGCTTTTGCTCTACCGTGCGGCCGGTCAACATTGTGATTTGAACCAGTGGCATCGCCTTCTCCAGACTACTGTGTCAGTTCGTATCCCGCAAAAAAGAAGCTCAGCTCGAAGCGCGCCGTATCCTCGGCGTCGGATCCGTGAATCGCATTGTGCTCGATGCTGGTCGCCCACTTCTTGCGGATCGTTCCCTCCTCCGCATTGGCGGGATTCGTGGCTCCCATCAGCTTCCGCAGGTCAGCAATCGCATTTTCCTTCTCCAGCGCCAGAACCACGATGGGCCCGCTCGACATAAAGTCCGTCAGCGAACTGAAAAAAGGCCGGCTGGCGTGCACCGCGTAGAACTGCTCGGCCTGATGCTTGGAAATTTCCAGCATCTTCATCGCCAGAATGCGGAAGGAACTCTTCTCAAACTGTTCGATAATGTCGCCCACGGCGTTCCGGCGCACCGCATCGGGTTTCACGATGGTGAGAGTACGTTGCAAGGTCTTCATAATGTCGTCGTCGCTCGCTTGTCCTTAGTCCCGGGACCGCTAAGAACCGGGTTTTGCAACTTATGCTTGCATTTCATTCAAGTGCGGGCTGGAGGAACCCCATTTGCGCCAGCCGCCAGCACAGGGAGACGCTAGACTCTAGCTCCCATGACCGCGGCGACAGTTTCCCCAATCGCCGCCGGCGATGTAGCCACATGGATCCCGGCGGCTTGCATGGCCTTGATTTTCTCCGCCGCAGTTCCCTTGCCGCCGGAGATGATGGCGCCGGCATGGCCCATGCGCCGTCCGGGAGGAGCAGTCTGCCCTGCAATAAACCCGACCACCGGCTTTTTCATGTGCGCCCTCACGTATTCCGCAGCTGCTTCCTCCGCGTTGCCGCCGATCTCGCCGATCATGATCACGGCCTCGGTCTGAGGATCGCGATTGAACAACTCCAGCGCATCCAGAAAATTCGTGCCAATGATCGGATCCCCCCCGATCCCGATTGCCGTGGATTGCCCGATTCCCCGCGTAGTCAACTGGTACACCGCTTCGTAGGTAAGTGTTCCCGAGCGCGAAACGATTCCTACCGAGCCTTCCTTATGAATGCGGGCGGGCATGATGCCAATCTTGCAGTGTCCGGGCGAAATAATGCCGGGACAATTGGGACCGATCAGCCGCGAACGACGGTTCTGCAGGAACTCCCAGGCGCGAACCATGTCCAGCGTAGGAATACCCTCGGTGATGCAGACGATCAACTCGACTTCGGCGTCGGCCGCTTCCATGATGGCATCGGCCGCGAATGGCGGCGGCACGAAGATGACAGTCGTGTCGGCCGCGGTTTTGTCCACCGCTTCCTGCACACTGTTGAAGATGGGCCAGCCTTCGTGCGTGGTGCCTCCCTTGCCGGGAGTGACTCCACCCACAATCTGGGTCCCATATTCCGCACACGCCTTGGCGTGGAATGTGCCTTCCCTGCCGGTCAGCCCCTGCACCACCACCCGCGTCGACTTGTTTACCAGAATGCTCATGGATTCCTTTGCAGCCCCGGCACCCCTGCCGGCGGTCGGGAGGCACTTTGCCCCCGTTGGCCGCGCTATCCCCTCGCCGCCGCTACCACTTTCTCCGCTGCGTCTTTCATCGTGTCAGCGACAATAAAATTCAATCCTGACTGTTTCAGGATCTCGCGGCCCTGTTCCACATTAGTTCCCTCCAGCCGCAGCACGATGGGAAGCTGAATCTGCGTCTTTTTCGCCGCCTCGACCACTCCTGTGGCCAGCGTGTCCACTCGCAGGATGCCCCCAAAAATATTGATGAGCACAGCTTTCACATTCTTGTCACTGAGCAGGATTTCAAACGCGTGTGTGACCTGCTCCGCATTCGCTCCTCCGCCGACGTCCAGAAAGTTTGCCGGCATTCCCCCCGCGTACTTGATGATGTCCATGGTCGCCATGGCCAGTCCGGCGCCGTTTACCATGCAGCCGACATTTCCGTCCAGCTTGATGTAGTTCAGGCTGTACTTCGAAGCCTCGACTTCGAGCGGATCTTCTTCGGTAATATCGCGGAGTTCGCGCAGGTCGGGATGGCGGAACATCGCATTGTCGTCAAAATTGATCTTCGCGTCGAGCGCGAACAGGCGGACGTCCGTGCAGGTAACAAATGGATTGATCTCGAGCAGCGAAGAATCCGTCTCAAGAAACGCGCGGTACAGACCGCTCAGAAACTGCACCGCCGGATTGATCTGCTGCGGCTTCAGTCCGAGGGCCAATGCAATCTTCCGGGCCTGGAAGGGTTCCAGCGCCATGCCCGGATCAATGTATTGTTTGAGGATTGCCTCCGGGTCCTCTGCCGCCACTTGCTCGATATCCATCCCCCCCGCCGCTGAAGCCATGAACACAGGCTTGCCCTCAGCGCGGTCCACCAGAATCCCCAGGTAGAGTTCCTTCTCAATCGGCAGCGTTTCCTCGATCAACAGCCGGCGCACGATGCGGCCCTCAGGACCAGTCTGGTGGGTGACCAGCTTCATGCCCAACATCTTCGAGGCCACTTCTCCCGCTTCTTCCACCGACTTGGCGATCTTCACCCCGCCACCCTTGCCCCGGCCGCCGGCGTGGATCTGGGCCTTGACCACGACCCCAGTCGCGCCGCCGCTAAACAGTTTTCTGGACGCCGCCTCGGCCTCTTCGCGGCTTTCCGCCATGTCGCCGCGCGGCACCGCCACCCCGTATTTCCCGAGAATTGCCTTGGCCTGGTATTCGTGAATTTTCATGTTTTCGTCTGGACTCAATCCGTCGGCAGGACTCGCTTCCGGCCTATCACCCAACCACCGCGCACGCCGCAACCAAGGCGCGATGGCAGCTCAGCAATGCGGCAGCAAACGTTTGATTCTATAGGAGGTACAGGGCTAGGGCAAACCATGTGCACCCGCGGAGCCGCATAGTTTGCCGATCAGCTTCCGCCAATGTGACAATAGACCTATGCCCAAACTTTTCATCATAGCGGTAATCGCAATCGCGGCCGGATCGCAGGCCGGAAATGTCTATGCCCAGCAGACTTCGCCGGCAAAAACCCCGTCTGCGCCGGCCACGAAGGCTCAACCCGCTTCGCCGGCCAAGGCGCAATCCTCGGCTTCATCCAAGGCTCAACCTGCCCTGATCCTTAAAACCCAGAAAGATAAATTCAGTTACTCCCTCGGCATGAATCTGGGCGCAAGCCTGCACCGGCAGGCGGTGCCTGTGGATCCGGCCATCCTGGCCAGGGGCCTGAGAGACTCCCTCGCTGGCGGGAAGACGCTGCTGACCGAAGATGAAGCTCGCGCCACATTGATGGAAGTGCAAAACGATCTGCGCAAAAAGCAGCAGGAAAAAATGCAGCTCGTCGGGGAGACCAACAAGAAAGAAGGCGAAGCCTTTCTCGCCGCCAACAAGGGTAAAGAGGGTGTAGTCACCCTGCCTGACGGTCTGCAGTACAAAATCTTGACACGGGGCACAGGACCGAAACCCTCGGCCAGCGATTCTGTGGTCTGCAACTATCGCGGCGCCCTCATCAACGGCACGGAGTTCGACAGCTCCTACAAGCGTGGCCAGCCGACGACCTTCCCAGTGAGCGGTGTCATCAAGGGCTGGACCGAGGCTCTTCCGCTCATGCCGGTGGGATCGAAGTGGCAGCTTTTTATCCCTCCCGATCTTGCCTATGCTGACCGCGGCGCCGGCCCCGACATCGGCCCCAACGCTACCCTCATCTTTGAAGTGGAGCTGCTTTCGATCCAGGAGAAGAGCCCGGACAAGAGCCAGGAAAAGAAGTAGGCGGCGCGCGGCCACTTTACGAATCGCCGGCATCATCGTTCATGATCCTCGACGCAATCCATCGCATCGCTGACCACCGCGAGTCGTTGTCCCGCGAAGAAGCCCGGGGCCTGATGTCCGAGGTCCTGACCGGCAAGTGCACCGACGCGCAGATCGCGGCCCTGTTGGTCGCGCTGCGTATGAAAGGAGAGACCGTCGAGGAGATCGTGGGCTTCGCCGAAGCCATGCGCGCGGCCGCGACGCGGTTGATCCTTCGTCGGAATTCAACCGTGGATGTTAGCGACACCGGGCGCGACGCCCTGGTGGACACTTGCGGCACGGGCGGCGATGCCGGCGGAACCTTCAACATTTCAACCGCCACAGCCCTGGTCGTGGCCGGCGCCGGGGTGCGCGTGGCCAAGCACGGCAATCGCAGCATCACCTCGAAATGCGGCTCTGCCGATGTCATGGAAGCGCTGGACGTCAACATCAATCTGCCGTCCGAACGTTTGTCCGCATGTCTCGAGCAGGTCGGGATTGCATTCCTTTTTGCCCCTGCCTTGCACTCCGCCATGAAACATGTGCAAACTGCCCGCCGTGAACTGCGCTTGCGCACGGTCTTCAATCTGCTCGGCCCGCTCACCAATCCGGCCGGCGCTTCGGCCCAGGTCGTGGGAGTCTATTCCATCGATCTGGTCGAAAAACTCGCGGAAGCGCTCGGTATACTGGGACTTCACCGGGCTCTGGTCGTGCATGGATTGGATGGGTTGGACGAAATTACTATCACGGGACCGTCGCGCATCGCTGAAGTGCGCGAGGGCAGCGTTCGCACCTACGAAGTGACGCCGGAAGAGTTCGGCTTGCCCCGAGCCTCGCTGCAGGACATTTCCGGCGGAGACGCCGCCGCCAACGCCGCCATCATTCGTGAGATTCTTGCAGGGAAGAAGTCGGCACGTCGCGATGTGGTGCTGATGAACGCGGCGGCAGGTCTGGTCGCCGCAGGCCGGGCCGACCATCTGCGCGACGCGTTACCGTTGGCGGAACATTCCATCGACTCGGGCGCGGCTGCGAGAAAATTGCACGCGCTTGCAGCTTTCACCGCACAGCCTGGTTCGTAGGTCCCGGCTCGGGTCACATGGACAGCTACTTCTTGGCCGATTCCTTTTTCAATCGCTCAATCTGTACCAGATGGCTCGCGCCGTGAGCGCCCAGTCGCTCGATCATCTCGGCCACGGTGACGTCCTTCTCCAGTTCGGGATGGTAAGCCGACTTTCCCAGGTCGGCGGGTTTCAGGCGCTCCAGCAGTCGCAGATTGGCATGCCGGTTCAGCCCATACAGCGCGACCAGTTCCGGCGCAGGCGTCTCCATATAGCCGAGATTCCGTGCCCAGTCATTCTGGTCCATGGGCGCGATCACCGGCTTCTTGTCCGCCAGCATCTGCCGTAGCCGATAGGCATACACAATCTCGATGTCGGCCAGATGGCCCAGTATCTCCAGAATGCACCACTTGTCCGGTCCCGGCTTGTAACGCAGCGTCTTCTCCGGCAATCCGGAAACCGCTGCCGCGATCTGCTTGGGGCTTTTCTCCGCCGCGTCCAGGTGCTTTTTCAGTTCGCTTTCTGTCATACGAGCTCCCGGCATGGTAATCGGGGAATTGGAAACGCCGCGCTTATTCAATTGCTACATTACAAAATTACCCAATCACTGAATTACACGATTACTTTCTCCATCCACTGCGCGATTTGCACGTTCCAGCCCAGCTCCTTCGTCATGGTGTCCCGCAACTGTGAGGACGCGGCCGGCTCGCCATGCACCAGGTAGGTGACTCCAGGCTTTTGCGGAAAAGTGTGCAGCCATTCCAGGAGTTCACGCGGATCGGCGTGGTCGCTGAACTGCTCGAACGCCGTGATCTGCGCCCGTATGGGAACTGTTTCGCCGAAGATTTTTACTTCGGCCGCCCCGCTCTTGATGGCGAAGCCGCGCGTTCCCGGCGCCTGGAATCCGATAAAGATCACAGTGTTCCTGGGATCGGGCAGACGTTGCGCCAGGTGATGCAGGATGCGTCCGCCGGTCACCATTCCGCTCGAGGAAATGATAATCACTGGCAACTTCACATCATTGATTTTCTTTGATTCCTCGGCGGTGGAGGCGAAGTTAAATCCCGGCCACTGCAGCGGTGAGCCGTACTGTTTGATCAGGCGGCAAGTCTCATCAGTGCACTCTTCAGCGTGCTTGAGGAAAATCTCAACTGCCTTGATGGCCATGGGACTGTCGCAGTACACAGGAATGCGCGGTATCTGTCCCGATTCCATCAGTTCCTTGAGTATGAAAACGAACTTCTGCGTGCGTTCGACGGCAAACGCGGGGACCACCACGCTGCCGCCGCGCTCCGCGGTTTCGCGGATAAGCTGAGCTAACTCTGGCCTGGGGTCGTCCGTAGGGTGCTGCCGGTTACCGTAGGTTGACTCCATCACCAGGATGTCGGCAGTCTCGCCTTCGGTCGGCCCCGACCGCACCACTTTGCCGGGCGCGGTAATTTGGTCGCGTACCCGGCCAATGTCTCCGGTAAACAGCAAGCGCCGCGTCTGGCCATTGGTGTTGAGCGTCAATTCCACCATCGACGATCCCAGAATGTGCGCGGCATGGGCAAAGCGAAATGAAACTTCGGGCGATAGTTGCGTGGTCTGTTCAAACTCTACCGGACGAAACAACTGCAAAGATGCCTCGGCTTCCGCCAGGGTATAGAGCGGCAGCGCGGGATCATGCTTCGATTTCTTGTGCCGGTTGTAGAAATTGGCGTCCTCTTCCTGTAGATGGCCCGAGTCGGGCAGGATGATGCCGCACAAATCAATGGTAGAAGGGGTGGCATAAATCGGCCCGTGGAAGCCTTCCCGCACCAGGCGCGGAATCCAGCCGCAGTGGTCGAGATGGGCGTGGGTCAGAACCACCGCGTCGATGCTGGCCGCAGGAATGGGCGTGGACTGCCAGTTGCGCTCCCGCCATTCCTTCGGCCCCTGAAACATGCCGCAATCGATAAGCAACTGAAACCCGCCGGGATTGGCGGAATCAGAACTCGTGTTGACCAGGTGTTTGGAGCCGGTAACCGTGCCCGCCGCGCCGAGAAACTGGATATAGGCCAAGAGTCTTTCCTCTACCGCCGTAAACACTCAATGCGGATTGTTGATTTCAGATTGCAGATTGCGACCCTTGACAGTCGCACCCGGCTTCTCACTCTACCGGGCTTTCAATCTGCAATCTCAAATCTGAATCCTTCAATTCTTCTGCGCGGGAGTTTCAATCCTGAACACATTGTTGTTCGTATCGCACTCCGGGACGCTGCCGTCGTTCACCACAACCTCTTTGGGAGCTGAAGCTGCCTTGATTCGGATGCTGGCCAGTGACTTCGCGCGCACCGTCAGCCGTTCGGTGACCTGTCCCTGTTCCATCCTCAAAGTGACTGGCACCTCGGCGCCAGCGTCTCCGAGATTCTCGATTGTAACCGTTACTACATAGCCGCCGTCGACGGTCAGCCTGGGATAGACCGATACCACACGGAAATCCGGCAAGCCACGGTCGCGATACACCCAGTCGTCGAAGAACCACTCCAGATCGCGCCTGGTCTGCGCCGCGATCAGACGCTGAACATATGCAGGCTCGTTGTCAGCCTCGGGACGGTACGAGGCCAGCGCTTTCTTCAAAGCCTCGTCGCCGATCATATCGCGCAGCATCCACCACACATAGGTTGCTTTGCTGCGATAGAACTCTTCCATGCTGGTGTTGATCAGCGACTCGGCGGCGCCGCCATTCTGACTGCGCTTTTCCGCCGCAGCTTTCTCCGCCTCAGCCGCCGCCGTGCGATGCAGACCCATAAGATCAAGCGCCGCCTGCCGGCCGCTCTCCTTTTCCCGATAGAGAGACTGCACGAAGTGCGCCAGCCCTTCGTAGATCCACGGGCGCGCCGAGAAGAAGGCGGCATGCGTGAGCTGGTGAACCGCAGTAAGCTGTGCCAGCTTCGAATCGTTGTTGAGCGGCGCCAGCAGTATGCTGCCGCTTTCGTAGGGTGCAGCCTCGGGATCGCTCAGCTCAATGACCTCAGCTCTGGCTCTGGCTTCGGCTCGTCCCTTGGCTGCCCCGAACCACTCGGCCACGAAGGGTTCTGCTTCCTGAGCCGCCGCCGCGTATTTCTCGGCCGCCGCCTTGTGATCCGGAAGATACGAAATCTTCATTGACGGCCGATCCAGCCCGTCATAGTTGCCAAGCACAAAGAGCGGCACGGTCTGGCCGAGCGGCTGGAAGGAACACTGGGTCAGGCTTTCATATCCTGCGCCGACCTGTTCGTCCGACCGCAAGCCTCCGGCCTCGCCGTTGCACAGCAGGGTCACGGGCGGGCCCTCGCCTGAATGACTCATCTTGATTTTTAGTTCTGCCGGCCCTTCCCGCGCTTTCCATCGGTCCAAGGCTTCGAACACGGTGTTTCCTTCCGACAGGCTGGCTGACTCCATCGCCACCGGATACCACGCCACGTACCCGATTCCTCGCACGGCCGTGAACGATTTGCCGATCTGGTCCCAGTCGCTATGTCTCGCCACTGGCTCGGGCACTCCGATCCGGGACAGTCGGGTCACGTCCAGGGGAATGATGCCCTCGTAGCCGATCTGCAATTCCAGAGAGCTCTTCGGTGGCACATCCCGAGGCAAGGTCACGATCGCTTCCGAGAGTGCGCCCGTGTGGTCGATGTCCGAAGTGTAGGGCTGAGAAACGAACTGTACCGGCTTGCCTTCGAATTGAATGGACTTCCAATCCAGGCTGGAGGAAATTTGCAGCGCCACATTCTTCTGCGGCGATGCCGAGTCGTTGCGCAATGTAATCCTGCCCCGCACTCCCAGCCGCTGCTGCTCAGGCTCGACTCGCGCCTCAAGGTCATAGCGTGTAAAAGTGAAGGCTTCACGATCGAGAGCAAACCCGGAAATCGCTAAACCATAAACCAGACAGAGTGCGCGCAGGAACTTCACTCCGCAGCCTTCCGTCGCTGGCGCACGATTTCATAAAGCACCACCCCCGCTGCCACCGACACATTGAGCGAAGGAACCTTTCCCAGCATAGGGATGGAAACCAGGAAATCGCACTTTTTCGCCACCAGGTCGTGCAGGCCTTTTCCTTCCGAACCCAGTACGATGGCGCAATCCATTTTGTAGTCGACCGAGTCGTAGCTTTGCGAGCCCCGCTCGTCCAGGCCGACGATCCACAGATTTGCCTTCTTCAGATCTTCCAACGTGCGCGCGATGTTCGTGACTTTGGCGATGGGAAGGTGCTCGCTGGCGCCGGCCGAGGCCTTGGTCACAGTCGCGGTCACGCCCGCCGCGCGGCGTTCCGGAATCACCACGCCGTCTGCCCCCGAGGCGTCGGCGGTGCGCAGAACCGCGCCCAGATTGTGCGGGTCCTCGATTCCGTCCAGCACCACTACCAGCGAATACTGCCCGCGTTTGGCCGCGATTACATCATCCAGATGGTTGTATTGCTTGGCTGAGGTAATGGCGACCACTCCCTGATGAGCATTGTTTCCCGCCAGGCGATCAAGGTCTGGACGGCCCAGAAAGCGCACCGCCACCCCATTCCGCCGGCACTCCTCCACCACCCGTTGCAGACGCAGGTCGTGCCGTTCCTTCAAAACGCCGACCCATTCGAATGATCGTCCGCGTGCTTTCAGGGCTTCGGCAACGGCATTGATCCCGTAGATGTAATTCATCGAGATGTAAGTCTACGACATCGGACATCGGACGTCGGGCGTCAGACCTCGGACCAGGTGGGGACAGCCGCCCTCGGCTGTCCGGTCGAGCAGGGCTCGACAGATTTTGCCGGCACCGAAAATAGCGGAGCGTTGTTCCGCCGGAAAGCCGAGGGCGGCTGTCCCCACGTGGCCTGTGGCACTTTCAACTCCCACTCGCTATACTTTGAATGCGTTCACCAGGAGATGGAATGCCCCTGTCCGCTGTAATCGTGGACGATGAACAACTTGCCCGCGACGAACTTGCTTTCCTGCTGAAGGATGTTGATGATGTGCAGGTTGTGGCCCAGGGCAAGAACGGCGTCGAAGCCGTCAATCTGATCCGCGAACACAGTCCCGACCTGGTTTTCCTCGATGTGCAGATGCCCGGCCTCGACGGCTTTGGCGTCCTGAAGAAATTGCTCGACCGGAAAATCGCCCTGCCCAAGATCGTCTTCGCCACCGCTTTCGATCAATATGCGGTGAAAGCGTTTGAAGTCAATGCTGTGGACTATCTGCTGAAGCCCTTTGACAAGAAGCGCGTGGCCCAGTCGGTACAGAGGGTGCGGACCAAAATAGAATCCGGGAACTCTTCCTCGGACAAGCTGGAAACCCTAGTCCGGATGTTGGAGTCGCAGAAGCCGCAGGCTTCCAAGATTTTAGTCAAGGCGGCGGGCCGGCTTTTTCTGGTCAATCAGAAAGACATCGGTTTCGCCTCCATCGAGGAAGGCGTCATCACCGTAGTGACCAGCGGACCCAACGGCATGGAGGGCCAGTCCAACTGCCGCACTCTCGAAGAGCTGCTGGACAGCCTCGACCCCAATCTTTTCTGGCGCGCGCATCGCTCTTACCTGGTCAATATCAATCGCATCAAGGAAGTCGTTCCCTGGTTCAAGAGCTCCTACCAATTGCGCATGGACGACAAGAAGCAGACCGAAATTCCCGTCAGCCGGGCCCAAACCAAGCGCCTGCGCGAGCTATTCGGGCTTTGAGAACTATTTCAGATTGTTGATTTCAGATCGCAGATTGGTCAACCCTTACGGCCCGGCAATCTAAAATCTTCAATCTGAAATCTTCAATTCCTTTTCACCAAACCTTGATTGTCACAAAGCTGTACTGGCTTTTTAGAGGCTCTCCGGGGGAGGGCGGCCGGATGGAGGAGTCCCGCCGCCTCGCGGGCTGCGGACCTTCGCTACGCAGCCATCGCTTCCAAAGCGGTTCGGTTGCGGATCACCAAAGTTGAACCTTTCAAACGAATCAGTTCCTTCTTCTTCAGTTCACTCAATAGTCGGGTGACGGTCTCTCGCGAAGACCCAATCATCTGGGCGATTTCCTCGTGCGTGAGGCTGGAACGGATCCGGATCTCGTTGGCGCCCTGCCGGCCACCACTCCAGGAGAGCAGCAGCCACGCCAGTTTACCGGCCGAAGAGCGCGCCAGCACCAGTTCATGAATATCCCGGTAAGCGGACTGAAATTCCCGGCTCAGTGCCTGGGCGGCGTGCAGTCCCAGTTCTCCATACTTGTCCAGCAGTTTCATCAAGGCATCCCGGTCGATGAAGTTCACCTGGCAAGGTCCGGCCGTTTCCGCGGTTACTTCGTACGGCGTCCCCGAGATGACTGCGCTCAGACCCAGCGCCTCGCCCGGTTCCGCCATCTTGAGAATCAGGACTTTGCCGTCACGGGAGGTCGTGGAAAGTTTGACCTTCCCCGAGCACAGAACGAACCCACCACGCGGCATCTGGCCTTCGACAAACAGAATCGCGTCTCCCGGATAGGTGCTCAAATGGCTGCAAGCGCTGAACGCTTTCAGCACATCGGAGGACAATCCACAAAACCACTTGTCTCTCCTGAGTTGCAGCTGACGCAGTTCTCGATGATTTCCAGACCGTAGGGAGTATTCATCTTTACCACCACCTTGCCCGTATCTTTCGCTTCCCGCTCGCTGTCCGGCATTGGCATGCTGGGAGCATCGTTTGCGCCGGCCGTGTCCCAAAACGGGAATTGCAGATTCTCCGTCTTGGCCAGCAGTGCCGCCGCGGCCGACGCTTCTGGCCCGGACAGCCGCATGCCCCTGACCAGTTCCCAACCTGCGCCTGCATCCGCCCGCTTGTGCCAGAGCACGCTGCAGGCGAACAGATAGAGCGGGTCGATGCCAATGCCAACTCCACCCGCTGCCTCCAAGTCTGGTGCCAATTGGGGCGGGATTGACTTCCCCGGTTTCGAGCGGCGAGCCTGGACCTCAGCTGCGAAGTAGGGTCGCGGTTTGTCGCGCTTCAGGCCGGGTCGGGAAGCGCCTGGGACAAGGCCGCTTTAGAGCCTGGCTGTCCCCCATGATCTCTTCGAAATCGTGCTCGCTGTGGATTTCCTGGTCCAGGTAGAGCTTTTCGCTGGCCAGTTTGTCCGTGAGCTCTACGATTTCCCGATAGGCTCGAGCATTTTCCAGCGCGATCGCCACCTGCGCCGCCACTTGCTCCAGCAGTTCCACGTCGGAAGGAGTAAAAGCGCCGGCTTGTATCGCTGGTTTCAAGATGAGCGCTGGTAACGACTTGCGGGTCATTCTGGACGATGCCAACAGTGAGATCGACTAGGCGCAGTTGGTGGAAGAGGAAGCGACGGTTCCGGTGCTGCCAGGGCTGAAAGAAGGGGTCGAACAG
>DASZHW010000070.1:0-2184 GCA_035937515.1 Terriglobales bacterium
CTTGCGCTGCACGCCCTGGTTGAGCGCCAGATGTTGCAACTCATTTTTCACCTGCGCCCGCACCCGCACCAGTTTGTGGCGGTGAAGCAGCAACTGCCGCAAATCTTTCTGCTCGCTCGAGGGCACCCAGATCCGCGGAAATCGCCCGTCCAGCAGCAGCTTCAGCAGCAAGGCCGCGTCTCGCCGGTCGTGCTTCTGCTGCCGCACATCGCTGGCCCGAATCTTCGCCGCATCTCCCACCCACAACTCGTGCCCCGCCGCCGTCACCATCTCCAGAAACCACTGATGGTTCCCGGTCGATTCCATGCCGATCAGCGCCGGCCCGGAAAGCTGCCGATAGAAACGCTCGGCCTCTCCCGAACCATGCACCAACTTCTTCTCCTCCGTTTCCCCAGTCATCGTGTCCACCCAACAAACCTGTTGCCAACCAGGATGAAAATCACATCCAATAACCAGCATCGAAGGCTCCTTCCTTTCCCAAATTCTTGGTCCTCCAACCAAAGAATACAGGGTACGCGAACGGAGCCTTCGTTCTTATCCAATCAAGCCTCTGACTTGGAATTTTGGGGTGCCCCATCCTTGACGGCCGCCGTGGAAGGCCCACCAGCACCGACGCGGTTACTGCGCTGGTCCGCCGCCGCCGGGTCCACCGCGTCCGCCACCACCCGCGCCGCCACCACCCGCACCACCTGCGCCGCGTCCATTCTGGCCGAGCGGGTCAGCAGGTTGATTCGGAGCCGGTGGAGGCTGAGGACCAAGCACCTTGGTCAAAGCCGCGATCGCGACCGCCTCGTCGCCCATGTTCATCCCGTCGGGACCCTTGATGTTGGCCGTGCCGCCGACGCCGATTGAACCGATCAGTACATCATCCACAATGACCGGCAGACCGCCGGAGACCAGGTACATGTCCAGACTCTCGCGAATCAGTCTGGCGTCGAGGGTTGCGAACTGGTTGGCAGCCTGGTGCGTGGAAATGCGCAGCCAGAGCGCCGTCTGCGCTTTCTTGTAGCCGGTCACGGTGTTGATCTTGTTCTGGCCATCCATGCGATGAGAGGCCAGGATTTCTCCGTCCGGAGCCAGGACGAAGACGCTGAGCGTTCCGTTCGGGGAAGCCTTTGCAATCCTCACGCACTCGTTGACGATGTCCTGCGCCAGATCACCGGAGAGCTGGTCCTTCACCGCCGCTTTCTTGGCCATATCTCCGCTGATGGTGGCCTTATCCAGCGGCATGTGCACCGTCCCCTGAGCGCGAACACCTACCGTGAACAGCGAGCATCCTGCGGCCATCACAAGTACTAAAGCTGTGCGAAACACACCCTTCATAGTCATGCTTTTCTCCTAAACGCGACGAGAATCCCTTGCACAAACTCTTTGCCCGGGAAACGGCCTGCCCTGCGCCAACATACCACCAAGAGGTATTCACTCGGTACGCGGACTCTACACCGGGCATTTTTCTTTTGCAACAAATCGGGCAGGGTAATGCGTTATTTCACGTTCCCGGCACTACCTGGGGCTTTTGGAAAAACAGCGGCGGGCATCCGGGAGGGCCCGGACCCGGCATGAGAAAAATCTGCCTCCGCATTCCCCTAACTAATCCAGTAGGCTGCGGCTCGAATCGCAAAGTCGGATAGCGCCCGTGAAGTCCTTATCGGAAACTGGCCTCATCCCTCGCCGCAGGCGAATCCAGGCATCGTAGACTGGCTAGCCCCCCGCGCCGCGCGCGGGCGTGTGCAATCGCGCGCGAACTTATGCCCCCGCGCCGGATGCCCAGGCCCGACCGTGGGCAGCGTGAGTGCATGCACGTAATTGCAATTGAATGCGAGCGAAAGAGCGGGCGGCGAGGAGGGGCGGTTTCGAAACCTCCTATCCCTATCCCGCACGTTGATTGACACGATTTATCCCGCGGAATAGACTCCGACGCGGCAATCGAAATTCGGGGCGTGCGATGAGGAGGAGTTATGAATCGCGACGTGACACGGAGCCGGACCTTTGCGCTATTGGCCGGCCTGAGCCTACTGGCGCTGGGTGCTGCTGTGGGCGCGCAGACTTTGACTGCGCCGAAGTACAAGTTTGATCCTGACTGGCCGAAGACGCTGCCGAATAAATGGAAGATGGGGGGCGTTACGGGGCTCGCGGTCGATAAGGACGATAACGTTTGGGTGCTCGATCGGCCGAACGATCTGC
>DASZHW010000071.1:0-2270 GCA_035937515.1 Terriglobales bacterium
CGCCCGCTTCGAACCTGGCGTCAAGCCAATTTGAGGACTCATCTCGTTGGTAGATATGTGCTTTCAATTGGGCGGTCAGGACGAAGAGCCCAGCTTACGTGACCGCCGAACCTCGCTTACCAGCCCCAGCTTTTCCAACCCGCAGATGATAGCGTAGCCCAGATCCGGTTGCCAACCTTCGGCCAGAACTGAAAGTGGATCACTTTTAGGCGGTTGCCAACACCATCTCTCCTAGACGGACGCACCAGACTTCCGGCATGCGCAGCCAATGGGTATTATCGTGGCGCTGCCTCTGCTGGACGGCCTACACCATCACTACGTCAGGGTTTGAATTTTCGGTAAGCACCGGCTGCGGGAGCCACAGCTGTCGATCCGATCATGCCAGGTTCAGTAGCTTGCCCCCGGGCCAGCGGAACTGCGAGGCCGACCATCAGGGTTACACCGACGTTCGCGAGACACTTTACGAGGTGAATAGATCTCACCTCTGACTGGGTGACTTCCTGATATGGACGAGCAAGGTCCGTGCCCTGAGTCCTCAGTCCAAAGGGAAAAGTTCACGCCACGCAGTTTGAAGATCGCCTATGTAATAATTCAAAGTGCTCGGTTCGGTAAACGGGGGTTCAAGCTCACCTTTTGATTCCTTCTCACTGAGAGGGATTAGACCTTTTTGATTCCTCTCCCTGGCGGTAGAGGAAAGAGGGAAGCCGCGGCTGTCTCAGAGGCAATACCTATTCAGCGCCATAGCCGCTGGCTGGCGATGCGCGCTCCCTCCACCATCGCGCCCAGCTTCGCCCACGCGATTTCGGTATCCACCCGCGAAGTGCCGGCGGTGCCGAAACCGCAGTCGGTTCCCGCCAGCACGTTTTCGTGGCCGACCAGTTCTGCCACCCGGCACAGGCGCTGGGCGATCAGTTCCGGATGCTCGATGAAATTGGATACCGAGTCGATTACTCCTGGTATTAACGCTTTGCCCGCAGGCAGTTTGACCTTGGCAAAGACCTCCCATTCATGCTCATGGCGCGGATTGGCGGCTTCGTAGGAAATCGCACCGACGTTGGCTTTGAGGATGATATCGATAATATCGCACAGCGCGACGTCGTGATGATGCGGTCCCTCGTAATTGCCCCAGCACAGATGGATTCTGACCTGCTCCGGCGAAATTCCGGTGAGCGCGTGATTGAGCGCCTCGACATGCATCGCCGCGATTTTCCTGAACTCTGCCAAGATCTTGTCCTTATAAAGGGTGTGGCGCGACATCGCCAGGTCGGGGCAGTCCACCTGCAGCGTGAAGCCGGACTGGGCGATCGCCTGGTATTCGGTCTTCATCGCGTCGGCCAACGCGGCGACATACTTTTCGTGGTCGTTGTAATAAGCATCGGCCAGGAAGAAGGAGATAACGCCCGGGGACGCCGCGGTCAGAAATCCGCGCTCCTTCTCACCGCCCAGGGCCGCCGCCAGATTGTTGATGTCCTGCTCGACCGCCCGCGCATTTTCATATCGCACCGGTCCCTTGCAGGCCGGCATTCCCAGATCCGTAACTCCGATCTTTCCCACGGCCCGGCGGGTGAAGGTGCGAAACTCAGCCAAATCCACCGCCCCAGGGATACGTCCACTCGCTCCGGTAAATCCGCTCAGCCGATCCTTGACGTAGGTCGCGTATGACGGCTTGCTCATCTCGCCGTCATTGACCAGGTCGATGCCGGTCTCGATTTGCCGGTGCACGACTTCGCCAACTGCCCCTCGGATGCGTGCCGGCAGGGCGGCGCGGTCATAGGGCCTGCCGCCCTCGCTCGCCCGCATCATCTCCAGCAGATCCTCCGGACGCGGCAGACTTCCGGTATGTGTGGTCAGGATTCGCTTCTCGCTGCGCATCATAAGCTCATCTCCCACTTCGCTGTTTCAGCCGAGAACCTTGGGCACGTTCTGGCAGCAAAATAGCAGAGCTCGGCGAGGCCCGACAGTGTATCAGCGCATTGTGAGCGCGCGCGGCGAACCGCCGCCCACCCAAATCGGTTGGACGTCTGGGATGAGGCAGGAAAACAAACGGGCCGCCCCCAGCGCGCTGCCCATCGGGGTCGTTGGTATCGGAATCGAACAACTCTCGCAGGGTGCACAGAACATTGTCGGCGATCGCATCCCTGTCCTTGAAGGGCACGTTCAGGGCCTCAAACTCGGCGCGCATCCAGCCTGCGTCCGCGCCTATGATCAGGCGTTCGGACAGCTCTTGCGCGGTGGCGATCTGCTTGGCGGTCAGCCGGGCGGGGTGGTAG
>DASZHW010000072.1:0-1625 GCA_035937515.1 Terriglobales bacterium
TCGGCGGCGGTCTCCGCCAGCGCCAGACTCGCAGGCTGGTAAAGTGCGTTCCCGGCAGCACCTTCCTCGACAAAAGGATGGTCGAATATCCCCAGAGCAAGCTTGACGCGAAGCACATGCCGTACGGCTTCGTCCAGGTCAGACTCTTTCACAGCGCCGGAATGCACCAACTGCTGCAGGTGGTCGTGGTAGACACTGCTCGCCATATCCATGTCGACACCAGCCATAAAACCTTTGTATGCCGCCGCGGCAGCGTCGGCGGCGATGCCGTGGGCGACAAGTTCGCCAAGCGATGACCAGTCGCTCACCACCAGGCCGCGGAAGCCCCATTCCTTTCGCAACACTTGCTTTAACGTGAATGGGTTAGCTGACGCGGGCACTGCGTTCAGCGAGTTGAAAGCGCTCATGAGCGAGGCGGTTCCGGCTTCGACGGCGGCGTGAAAAGGCGGGAGATAGAATTGCCTCAGGGTATGCTCGGAGATCTCGGTTGTGTTGTAATCACGCCCGCCTTCGGCGGCGCCATAGCCGACGTAGTGCTTGGCGCAGGCCGCAATGCTATCCGCCGCGTCGAGACGTGAGCCCTGATAGCCCCGCACGTACGCGGCTGCCATCGCGGAACCCAGGAAAGGATCCTCGCCCGCGCCTTCCGCCATGCGGCCCCAACGGGCGTCGCGCGCGATATCCACCATGGGAGAGAACGTCCAACGGATGCCACTGGCGGAAGCCTCGATTGCCGCCACCCGAGAAGCTTTTTCGACGATCCCTGGGTCCCATGTCGAAGCCAGCCCCAGCGGAATCGGGAATTCCGTTTTGAACCCGTGGATGACATCGAGCCCGAACAGGAGCGGAATGTGCGAGCGAGATTTCTGGACGGCGATGCGTTGATAGCGATTGATCTCGTGAGGGTCGACGACGTTTAGCAACGACCCGATCTGCCCGCCCGCAATCATGTCTTCGTAGTCCGTGCGGCCCGTTCCCGGCCCGGTGGCCTGGCCAGCCGAAAACTGCACGAGCTGCCCTACTTTCTCTTCCAGCGTCATGCTGCCGAGAATGGACTCCACGCGAGCGTCGAGGCGAACTCCCGCCAGACCTGTCTGGTTTTCATGGGGGCGATTCTCGGACGATGCGGCCGGCGGCACTTGCGCCGCCAGTGGCCCACCGATCCACAAGGCGCACAACAGAGTCAGCGTCAGCGTCCGAGCCCTCGCATCTTGGCGCGCTGCCTGCGGACTCTTTCGAGGAGGAACCGAAAGGTACCGAGAAAACTTACTGACCCACTGCGCCGGGCACCCCATGAGTTTGGCACTCCTGCAAGAGTTGTGTTTATCAGCCACTAAATCGGATTAGTAAGTCGTGATAGCAGTTTATAGAATATGTTTTTGCCGCCGATGTCAATAGCAGAAACGCAAGCGCAGAAACGCACCGAGTCGAGACTTTCGCTTGCCCGACGATTCCGGTTGTGCGAGATTAGCAGCGTGGCGACCAAGAAAGCCAACAAGAGCGGCAATGCAGCGGGACGCCTGGGCCGGAAGCCCATGAGCTTGAGAACTCTGGCGGAGCACCTCGCGCTCTCGCCGGCGACCGTGTCCTTGGTCATGAACCGGTCCACCGTCGCCGACTCCATC
>DASZHW010000073.1:0-2600 GCA_035937515.1 Terriglobales bacterium
GCCGAATCAGAAGACCAAGAGTGCGGAACGCAAACGACTTTATCGGCAGCGCTGGTTTCGTCGTGGACAGCGGTGGCGGACCGGATGTGAGGGCCGCATCAGCGCTCTGAAACGGAGACATGGAATGCGTCGCTGCTTGTATCGCGGATTCCACGGCATGCAGCGTTGGGTGGGACTGAGTGTGATCGCCGATAATGTGATCCAGATCGGGCGCTGTCTCGCGCTGCAGGGGACCTGAATGGCCTACCTCTCGGTCACGCTTGATCGAACTGACCAGCCGGAACTGATCAGCAAAGACGACTCCGTTTTCGTTCGCACCTGACCAGAGCCGCCTCAGAAACAGCATTTTTGCGACGGAAAGTAGTTAAGTGGGGTTTACTATCTCGACGAGTACATATTCAGTCTCGCTATGTTCTCACCCCGTCAATCCGAGGAGGACAAGCGATCTGAGCGGCCCTTCTGCCGGATGAGATTTTTCAGTCTTGACCGCCCCCTTCGGGCGGGCGTAGCCTCGCATGCGAAATCCTGGAATCGCCCTCACCGTACGAAGGATACAACGCATGGTCCCTCTCAGCACCCTTGGGCTCCCGATCCTGGTTGCGGCAATCATAGTGTTTGTTGCCAGCGCCATCATGCACACGGTCCTGCCTTACCACAAAAGCGACTGCCAGCAGATCCCCGATGAGGCCGTGGTCCTCGCCGCCTTGCGCACCGCGGGCCTGAAGCGCGGCTACTATCACTTCCCTTTTACTTCCCATAAAGAAATGAAGTCGCCGGTCATGATCGAGAAGTACAAGCAGGGACCTGTCGGGATGATGACCGTACTTCCCAGCGGCCCACCCGTCATGCCGAAGTTCCTGGGCATGTGGTTCGCGTATTGCCTGATTATCGGCGTCTTCGTCGCCTATCTCACAGGACACACGGTGGCCCCGGGCGCGAGTTATCTGGCGGTTTTTCGCGTCGCCGGCACCGCTGCCTTCCTGGCCTATGGTCTGGGACAGCTGAGCAATGGAATCTGGAAGGCACAACCGTGGGGCATGACCGTCAAGGAAGTCATCGACGGGCTTGTCTACGGCATGTTGACCGCGGGCACCTTCGGCTGGCTTTGGCCTCGCTGAAGCGCACAACACAGTTGCCCGCTCACATCCCACGGCCCGAAGTTCGCATGCGGCAGCGACTCTCAGGAACGAGATAGACTAATCCTTCCCGTTATTTGCCCGGGGCGCGGCCTGCTCTTGGTTGTAAGCCTTCCAAGCCTGGTCAATCACGTAGGCGTGAATTGCATCCGCATCTTCCACCGTCATCTTCAGATTGGGGAAGGCAAACTTGGGAGGATCGGCGAAGCCTGGCATTCCCTTGTCCCAGTGAGTGCCGGCCAGGACGATGCCGTACCAGTCGCGATGAACTTCCGGCGGCGCATAGCGCAGATCGGGGACGGCGCCGTTGAGCACCCAGGCGCCGCTGCCATCGGTGTCCGGCGAATGACAACCATCACAAACGAATTTTCCGTAGAGTTCCGAGCCCCTGTGAATTATTTCCTGGCTGGCATTTTGCCGCGGAGGTTTTGGAACGAGTGGCACTACATCCGGCGGCACAGGGAAACGTACCGTGGCTCCGAGTTTGAAAGCCAGCAGACGCACGGATCCGCGTTTTGATTGGGGAGTCGCCATGGTCCAGGCCGGGGCGAACAATCTCGATCCTGATCCCCATCCCACTGGCGACAAAATGTACTGCTCACCTTTGATTCTGAACGTCACTGGAATCGACTCGATGGCCGAGCCGGTTTGAACTGACCACACCTTTTTCCCGCTGTCGGCGGCATAGGCGGCAAATTCTCCGGAGCCTTGCCCCTGAAAAACCAGGTTGCCTGCGGTAGAGAGGACGCCGCCATTGGTTGCGATGGGTTCCGGCACGGACCAGCGGGCAGACTCGCGCACCGGGTCCCACCCGATCAACCTCCCTTCGGTGCCACGCATCCATTCTCCCGACTGTACCGCGGTATTGGACGCGGACTTCCGGTCCGTCGCCGGGACATACACCAGTCCAGTGAGCGCGCTGTAGCTCATGGGCCACCAGTTGTGGACCGTCCACTGTTTTCCGCCACCCACGGAGGCCGGCACTTCGGCCGCACGCCCGGTCTTAAAGTCGATCGAATTGGCCCACGCCAGTTGGACCAAAGGTTTGGCTGAAATAAGTTTTCCGGTCTTAGCATCCAGCACGTAGAAAAAGCCGTTCTTGGGTGCGGTCATTGCAACGTGCCGCTTCTCGCCATTGATAACCAGGTCGGCGATCAGGATGTGATTGTTCTCGGTTTGCAGTCCCGGGGCGCTAGTCTGGAAGTGCCAGGCGTATTCTCCGGTTTCCGCGTTCACAGCGATGATGCACCCGGCAAAAAGTTTGTCCCCGGCGACCTTGATCGATGACAGCTCGCCATAGTCGACGCCTGCGCCGGCAGTACCAAAGATCACCAGGCCGGTTACGGGGTCGTACGTAATCGCAGTCCAGACATCGCCGCCCCCGATCTTCCATGAGTCCTTCCCAGACCAGGTCTTCGCTGCCATTTCGAGCGCTTTGGTTTCAAATCCTTTCGCGGGATCTCC
>DASZHW010000074.1:0-57235 GCA_035937515.1 Terriglobales bacterium
AACGCTGGACTTTCCCTCAAGGTAAAGTGCCATTCTCCAGCCGATTTGCCTATTCCCTCCTGCAGTTCTTTCGCACCAGACTCACTCCGCCACATCCAGCTTCGACCTTCTGAAGCGGGGCGCTTTTTCATAATGCATTGACCGGGTTTTTGAGTGTAATGGACTTCCATGAGAAGGCCGGCCGGTAGCAAGTCGGTTCTTCGTGGCTGTTGTGGGTCACTTGTTTCTCCGCAGCGGCCGAGCTTTCGGCACGAAGAGCAGCAGCTACTTCTTGTCCCAATATTCGATGGTGTTCTGCGCTTCCGGAATCGCGTGAATAGTCTCGGTCTTGATCACCTTGCCATCGGCAGAAACTTCCGACTTCTGTGTGGCAATCGGCTTCCCATCCATCTTTAGGATGGTGGTTGTGTGGCGGTCATCGACCATGCGGATGGCCATCGTTTCACCGGACGGCTTCCCATCGATATAGACTGGGGCGTCCTTGCCGTCCCATTGCGTTGTGACAATCATTCTGCTGGTTCCGCCGTCGCCGAGTCTGACTTTAAGAGTTAGTTTCTGGCCAGTACCGGTCGCTTCCACGAACATCGTGGAACTAATTCCGTCTTTGTTGGCACGTCTGACCCAGGTTCCCGTTGGGATCCCGTCAGCCCACAGAATCGGACTCAGGCCCGCAAGACAAATCGCCAATGCAATGCGTTTCATTGGAACCCTCCGAATTAGCAAGATATGCGATTCGCGAGTACCCGCCTCAACACAACCGTAGTACTAACTCGCCCGCTAGCTGTTGGACGGGAGGGCGATGACGTTATCAGGTTATCCTGTCCCGGTCGATCGGCGGCGCACATGAAGACAATCGAGCTACCGCCTATGCGTTCCGAAGCAGCACCAGCGTCGTCACATCGTTGTGCGCGGGCGGGACCCGCGTGAATTGCCGGGTCGCCTCCAGAATCGCCAGACACAATTCCCGCGCGCTGCGGACGGCCGCGGTCTGAAAGCTTTCCCGCGCGCGCTCCAGTCCAAATTCCTCGCCGCCGTATTCCGCTTCCACGACTCCGCGGGAGAGAATCAGGAGCGCGGCCCCGGGCACCAGAGCGCAGGTCGACGCGCCTTGCGTGGCATGGGAAAAGAGCCCGAGCGGCAGGCCGGTTGCTTCCAACAGAATGATGCCGGTGCCGTCGCGCAGCAGTCCCGGAGTGTGTCCGGCGTTGGCGTAGCAGACCGTCCCCAGGTCTTCGTTGTAGCAGCCCATGAACGCCGGACAACTGCGCACCCCGCCGGCAAATTGCAGGATGGTCCGATTCATCTCGAGGCAAAGCTCAATCATGACTTCGGCCTCATTGAAGTCGTGCCCGGCAAAAAGCTGGGGCGCCCGAGTCCGAAATGTGCTCTGCGTGGCAATGAGGATCTCGCGAGTGTCCTCACGACGGCCGGCCAGGTCGAGCAGGCCGAATAAGACGCGGGACGGTCCCACCCGCAAGAATTCGTAGAAGTCGCCCGCCAGGCGCACCTTGTAATAGACCGCGGCGACCTCCGCGCCGCGTAGCGTGGGCACATCCGTGTGTCGCGGATCGGCGGGCGGCGCCGCCGCTTCGCTGCGCTGGAAGCAGGCGCGCACCAGCTCGGCCGCCGACGAGTTCAACAAGCGCGTGATTTCGGTTTTTTTCGGCATGGCGACTGGGAAGACCATCGGCGCTTCCTCGCGGTCGCTTGAGGCACCCATGGGGCCCCTCAGACCGGATTGTAGAGTATGGTCCGTGCCAGCCCGTCCCGATTCTTTATCGGAGGCCGGCACCGGTTCTCATGCCGG
The DNA here is from genome assembly GCA_035937515.1 of Terriglobales bacterium. Lineage (GTDB taxonomy): Bacteria > Acidobacteriota > Terriglobia > Terriglobales > Acidobacteriaceae > JAIQFF01. Next base: position 1,808 of record DASZHW010000074.1, read on the forward strand.
AGCCACCCGGGCGGAGCCCGCAGTATATAATCGCGTGATTTTCCGGTCGGCGCGCTCAGCCCAACGAATCCGATCTTCGCAGGGATAAAAAACAACGAGATAAACTTTGCCTGCCCCAGCCATCTTCGCCGACGACGTTGCCCTTCGCGCCCGCCGCCGGATCGCCTTGCGGGTTCTGCCCTATGTGCTTCTGCTTTACGTCATTGCTTACCTGGATCGCAACAATCTTGCGACTGCGGCCTTGCAAATGCCGCACGATCTTGGCTTCGATGACCGCGTCGTGGGGTTCGGCGGGGGCATCTTCGCCCTCGGCTACATCATTCTGGAAATTCCCGGGACCCTCATCATCGAGAAGTGGAGTGCGCGGCGCTGGATCACCCGCATCATGATCTCCTGGGGAATCGTCACCATGGGGATGGCCTTCATCCGCACCCCGCATCAGTTCTACACCATGCGGTTTCTGCTGGGCCTGGCGGAGGCTGGATTTTTCCCCGGGATCATCGTGTATCTGACGCACTGGTTCGTCTATGAGGACCGCGCCAAGGCCGTGGCCGGTTTCATGGCTGCCATTCCCCTGGCGTTTGCGATCGGTTCTCCTATCTCGGGATTGCTGCTCGGAGTCCACTGGGGCAACCTACACGGCTGGCAGTGGCTGTTCATTCTGGAAGGCCTGCCGGCGCTGTTCTTCGGCGTGATGACCTGGTTTTATCTGACCGATTGGCCGTACCAGGCGAAGTGGTTGCCCCCCGATGAGCGGGAGTGGGTCATTCATAAGCTGGAGAGCGAGAAGCAGGCCAAGCAATCGGTTCACGCCTATACCGTGTGGCAGGCGATCCGGCATCGCGACGTTCTCGTTCTCACGGTGTTGCACTTTCTGCAGAATTTCTCGGCATACGCTCTGGCTTTTTGGCTGCCCACCATGCTCAAGCGCTTGTCGGGACAGACCGACTTCAGGGTCACGCTGATGGTGGCCTTGCCCAACCTGCTGGGTTTTGTCGCCATGCAGGTGAATGGCTGGCATTCCGACCGCACCGGCGAACGGCGCTGGCACACCTCGATTCCGCTGTGGGCGTCGGCGGCTGCGTTACTGGTGCTGAGCAAGGCGGATTGGGGAACCGTGCCTTCGCTGTTTCTGTTTTCCATTGCCGCCGCCGGCCTGCTCGCCTTTTTGCCCAGTTTCTGGGCCATGCCGTCCGCATTCCTTTGTGATTCCGCCGCGGCGATGGCCACCGGCACCATCAACTGTGGTGCGGCGGGTCTCGGAGGTTTTCTCGGTCCGGCTCTGGTCGGCTATCAGGCTGCACGAACCCACTCATTCCGGTCCGGCTTTGCCGTTCTGGTGGTGGTGCTGATGATTGCGGGGGTGTTGCCCCTGCTGGTGGGCGTGCGGGGCCATGCGGTAAAGCGTTAACCAGCGACCGCTGATCAGAGCTTCTTGATTTCGGTAGCCAGATGGGCGGCGCGACGCATGGCAGCAATCTCTTTCTGCAGGCGGCGAATCTCCTCTTCATTTTGACGCAGGTAGGCCTCATGCCGTTCCTGGAAAAGCGCCAGGGCGCGGCTAGTCCGCGGCACCGGCTGTGGCGGCTGGGCCGGAGCGGAGAGAGAAGTCAGGAATTCGATCCCAAAGCAGTAGCCGTCCCGGCTGCGAATCATCCCTTTGACCCGGAAGTACGGCGGGGGCAATTCGACCTCGAGAGGATCACCTGGCTGCAGATGAATTCCGGCAAACAGGGCCAGTCCACCTTTGCTGATTTCAATCAGGCGTCCGGGCACGAAGACCGTGGATTCGCCATGGCGCAGAACCACATGGACCTGGAGATCCACCTGATGTCGTGGCCAACGACGCGTATTAGCGGGGGAGGGCCTCATTTCAGACGAGTGGAGTCGAGATGGGTAGTCATGGAACCCCCTCAGTATGGAATGCTCCCACCCCGAGGAGGAGATTACGGAAGTGTTTGTACGATGCCGCCCACGGCAGCGTGCCCGAGCTCCGGCCGGTATAGCACGTCAGGGTAGCCCTTATTTTTGCCCGGCCGCCTGCTTCAGGCGTTGGATGTCAATCTTGTCCATTTGCAGCATAGCCTGCATGACTCTTTTGGATCTCTCGGGATCCGGGTCAGCTAACAGCTGCCCCAACGCGGCAGGGATGATTTGCCACGACAGGCCATATTTGTCCTTGAGCCAGCCGCATCTTCCTTTGCTCCCGCCCGCGGAAAGTTGGTCCCAGAGCCTGTCCACTTCGTCCTGGGTCTCGCAATTCACGAAGAGCGATATGGCCTCGGTGAATTTGTATAGCGGACCGCCGTTTAACACCATGAATTCCTGTCCCTCCAGCTGGAAGGTCGCAGTCATGACTGTTCCCTTGGGTCCGGGCCCAACGTCTCCGTAGCGGGTGACGCTGCCCATCTTTGAATTCTTGAAAATGGAAGCATAAAAATTCATCGCTTCTTCGGCGTTGTTGTCGAACCACAGGAATGGCGTGATTTTCTGCATGGAGTTCTCCTTCCGTACGCTGTGCGGACCGGGCGCCTGACTATGTGAAGAGTACCGCCTCACTGCGTGAGTTTGTTGCGCACCACTTCTTCCACTTTCTGCAGAACCTCGTCCTCCGAGAGTTGAGTGGAGTCGAGGACGAGGGCATCGCTGGCCGGGACCAGGGGAGACAGGGCACGGGTGCGGTCGCGGCGGTCGCGTTCGCGCAGTTCAGCGGCCATGGCATGCGCGGAATCGCCCGGCAGGTCCCCATATTGCTTCAGGCGCCGCTGTTCGCGGACCACCGGATCGGCGTCGAGAAAGATTTTCACATCCGCCGCGGGAAAGACTTTGGTGCCGATGTCGCGGCCTTCCATAACGATGCCGCCTCCGCTGCCCATCTCCTGCTGGCGGGCCACCATCCACTGGCGCACGCCGGGATGCACCGACACCCGCGAGGCGCCCTGGGTCACATCCGGTTCCCGCACCCGCTGGCTCACGTCGCGGCCGTCGAGCAGCACCCGGTTGCCGCCCAGGCTGGGTTCAAGCTGGATGCGGGTATGGTGCGCCAGGTTGACCAGGGCGGGTTCGTCGTCGAAGGACACATCCCACTCGATGGCCTTCAGGGCCAGGGCGCGGTACATGGCGCCGCTTTCGAGATTCACATAGCCCAGTTCGCGCGCCAGGCGGGAGGCAATGGTGCTCTTTCCGGCGCCGGCGGGGCCATCAATCGCGATGATGAGTTTGCGGTTGGGGGTGGAGGTCATCCCGGAAGGTAATGATTGTACACGGTGGGGAAAGGCCGATACCGGGAGGACGGTCAGGCGTCCCAACCGAAACTATCGCCCCGCACTCGACCGTCTTGGCAGTTCATCAATCTCCAACCTAGCGCTTCGCGCGTTGGGGTTCGCGGGGTACCGGCCCGGCAATCTTCTGGGGCACGACTTGAATCAACGAGCGGTTTCCCATGCGGATAAAATCCAGTTCCCGGGCGGCCAGCAAGGCATTCACTGCTTCCTTGACTCGCGACCGGGGAACGAAGTTGCCGAAGAACGATTCCACTTCCGGCTGGTCGGCAGCGATCACGCAATCCAGGTACTTGGTAAGCAGCGCGGAGAGCGCCTCGGCCACCGAAAGGCCGATGCCTTCGCGCACCGCGTCCGGCGCCCAGCGGTAGAGAACATCCCAGGACGCCCCCTCTTCCGGCTTGTAGTCCACCCGGGTGATGCGCAACTTCGACCAGAGCTCGCCCAGGGCGTGGTCGAGAGCCACGAACGAGATGCTTCCGCCCAGGTCCTCGCGCATCTTCTGCTTGGAGATCGGTCCCGCGCGGCGGATTAACTCGAAGGTGTCGCAGGCCAGTTGCGAGTACTCGGAGCGCGGCTTGGGCTTGGGGGCCTGGCGGGGGTTGCGTTCTCCGACCAGAGCGTAGAAATAAGGAAAGATCGAAGCGGCCACCAGGAAAGCGTTGTTCTCCTCGAACTGGTTGGCTTCGTAGGCGTCGTGACGGCGCAGCAATTGCACCATCACTTCGGTGGCCTCGCGGGCGCGCGGGTCAGCAAAGGCATGCTGCTGGGTAGGCAAATGCTTATCCGATCCGGTCCAGGCTCCCATGAAGGTCGGAGCCAGCAGCGCCTGCCGCATGGGATACATCAGGCAAAATCCGGCCGACTCGATGAATCTGTGGGCATCGTCGAGCGTGCGCAGGGGCACACCGTTCAGGTGCCACTTCTCCCGCCGGAGCTGATCGAGTTCGTGATCAGTCATAAAAACAGCTTTTAGCCATTAGCTCTTAGCCTTTAGCTTGTTGCCGACACCTTCAAGTTCTCGGCTTTCGGTTACGAGCGATTGCGGAAACGACTCGCTAAAAGCTAATTGCTAAGAGCTAATAGCTGATTTCAAATTCTCTTGAATGCTCTCTGAATGTCCTTCATGGAGTATCGCAGAACTACCGGCCGGCCGTGCGGGCAGGACATGGGACAGTCGGTTCTTGCCAGCTCCGCCAGCAGCCATTCCATTTTGTTCTGTTCCAGCGGCATGTTGACCTTGATAGCGGCGTGGCAGGCGATGGAGGCAGCGATGCGCGCCTGGATCTTTTCCAGATTCAAGGCCTGCTCTTCGCGGGCAAGCTGGTCGAGCAGTTCATGCAGCATGTGTTCGACCGCCGAGGCGTCCACGCCCGCCGGCGCAATCTTTACCGCAATGCTGCGGGCGCCAAAGGGTTCGACCTCGAACCCGTTCCTGGCCAGCTCCTCGGAGATTTCGGTCAGCACCGCCTGCTGCGCCGGAGTCAGCTCGAGCACCAGGGGCAGGAGCAAGCGCTGGCTTTCCACTCTCTGGGCGGCTCGCTGCTTCAGGATCTTCTCAAACAGCACGCGTTCGTGGGCCACGTGCTGATCGACAATCCAGAGGCCTTCCCCGTTCACCGCCAGAATAAATGAGTCCCGAATCTGGCCCAGGGGTTTGAGCGAGGCCAGCGCCGGAGCCAGGTCGCCTGGCGCCTCCACCTGATCGGGAATGGGTGGGGCGCACCCGTCCTCGTGAATCGAGCTGGGTACCGGTTCCGGAGCGCGCACCAACGACAGGGCAGCGTTGCCTTCGACCGAAATGCCTTCCCCGAAATAAAAGCGCTCGCTGATCGGTGGCGGAACCGGGGCTTGCAGACTGAAGGGTTGCGGCCCGGACGGAGTGTAGAGCGGGCGCCAGGCCGATGACGCCTCGGCGCTGCCAAAGCCGGCGCCGGGTGTGAGCGACGGGCTGGCGTTGGGGTGGGCGCTGATTTCAACCGCGAACTGGGGCACGGGACGAGCTTTCATCAGTGCGGCGCGGACGGAGTCGCGCACGAAATCGTGCATCACACTCTGCTGCCGAAAGCGGACCTCGGTCTTCGAAGGATGTACATTGACGTCCACTTCGGCTCCCGGCAGATCAAGGAACAGCAGCACCACCGGGTACACGGTCGGCGGCAGGATGTTGCGGTAGGCCTCCGTGATGGCATGCTGAATCAACCGGTCGCGAATCAGGCGTCCATTCACGAACACGTAGATCGAGTTGCGGTTCAGCTTCTGGATTTCGGGCTTGGAGACGAAACCGTGCACCCGGAATTCGCCGAAGGAAGGCTCTTCATCTTCGCCGGATACCTCTTTCTCAAGGGTTTCGCTGGCGGCGACGCCCGCATCAGCTTCTTCTTTCCGGCGCCATGGCGGCGGCTGAGGCAGGCCCATCCGTTCCAGCGGCTGCACTGCGGCGATCGGAATCAGCTGGTCGAGGACTTCCTTGCCGAAGACCTGGTAGACACGCTCGCTGTATCCCGCTACCGGCGGCGCGATCAAGATGGCGTTGGTGGCGGAATGCAGTTCGAAGTGCTTGTCGGGATGGGCCAGGGCATAGTGGGTCACCAGCGATGCGATGTGGGAAAGCTCGGTGGATTCAGCCTTAAGAAATTTCTTTCGCGCCGGGATATTAAAAAAGAGGTCGCGTACCGCGATCGAGGTTCCCGGCGGCAGGCCTGCCTCTGCGACCTTGAAGATCTTGCCCCCGTTGATCTCGACCACTGTTCCCGAAGCCTCATCGGCGGCGCGAGTCTCCAGGCGCAGCCGTGACACCCAGGCGATCGAAGGCAGGGCCTCCCCGCGGAAACCCAGGGTAGCCACGCTAAGCAGGTCTTCGGCATTCTTGATTTTCGAGGTGGCGTGGCGCTCGAACGCCAGCAGGGCGTCATCGCGCACCATGCCGCAGCCGTTGTCGCTGATCTGGATGAGCTTCTTGCCGCCGGCCTCGACCTGAATCCGGATGCGAGTCGCGCCGGCATCGAGTGAGTTTTCCAGCAGTTCCTTCGCGACTGAAGCCGGACGCTCCACCACCTCGCCAGCGGCGATCTTGTTAGCGACGTTTTCGGAGAGGACGTGGATTCTGCCCATCGTGAGCGCCGCCTGCAGCAGACGCGAGAATCGCAGTCAGTGTCGCAGATGATGGGCTGAGGAAGCAAAGCACCAAGAGGCGGGTCAGTTGGCCGTGCCCGGCGGCCGGATCTCGACGGCCAGGGTTGTCTCTACGGTGGCGGGCTCGCCGTTGACGCGATAGGGGCGGAACCGCCACCACCGGGCGGCGTCCATAGCGGCGAAGACCAGCCCGTCCGGGCCTCGTGCAGGATAGAGATTCACCACGCTGCCGTCGGCTGCCACCACCGCGTCAAGCACCACCACGCCCTGCAGGCTGTTGCGGCGCGCAGCATCGGGATAAACCGGCTCCACTCTGCGGACCAGCAGTCTCTCCATGACCTCGGGGGCAACGCGACCCGCGGGTTGCCGGATGTGCGCATCCTTTCGCACGGTGCGCGCTTCCAACCGCTGCCAGCCTCGATGCCATTGCCAGGCAGCGACCCCGAGGACCGCCAGGAGCAGCGCCAGGGTCACCGCCAGAAGCCGGCGCAACGACAGATTCTGGGTCAGAAACGGCCGGCGCGAAGATTCCGGCCGAAGTTCCGGCACCACGGCCGGCTGGTTTGCGGGTGGAAAACTGATGGTGAGCGATTCCCGCTGCGACCACTCCGGCCGGGCCGTCCCGGCCCAGTGACGGATCATGTGGCGCTGGTCGCGCGAGAGTCCAAGAAACTCCAGGCCGCAACGCATCTGGCCGTGATGCCGCACCACCGCTTTGGTCTGCAGCGGTTGGCCTTCGTTGGGCAACTGGAACGCGACCGCAACCCACTCTCCGGGCAGCAGTTCCCCGGCCAGAACGGCCGCTACTCCGCCCTCACCCAGATCGAGGCATCGCCCGGGAATGCTGGCGGGAACGCCCGAACGCAAAACCGTAACATCCAGGGGAACGGCGACGGGATAACGAGGAATTCGGCGCCGAATTCCGGAGAAGCGGGCTGGGGGATGTCCAGTCACAGCGCCCATGGTCTGCTACCCCTCCCCCGGGGATGAGGGCTGGAGGCCCGTCCCGGCCGAATTCGCTCCATAAAACTATAGCCCGGAGCAAGGCTCCGGGCCAGACAATTTGTCGCCTCCCCGCCGCGAAGGTGCTGGGGTCGCTAAGCCCTTTAGGGCCAGCGCTTGGCCGTGTCCTCCCACCCTGATCCTGCGGCCCGGGCCGGTTGGGTTGCTGCACTCACGGTCGGCTGCGGAATGCGGATCGGCTGCTGCGGCACGGTGGCTCCGGCCAGAGTCGGCTTATTTTCACTGCCGGGTTCTTTATCCTCCGACAAAAGCGGCGCGGCCACTCGCAACGCCTCGACTTCTTTTTCCAGCCTGGAGAGCTCAAGTTCTTTCTGTCTCAGGACCTCGTAAACATTCTTCATGCTTAGCACCCAGGAATCCTTCAGAAATTGGACTGATTAAACCGAACTCTATCAGTTGTCTTGGTTTTGTCAAGAATTTAAGGCGGCAAATACCAACCACATTTCCTCACGAAGCCTTCTTGCACTGAGTGGCAATGTGGGAAACTTCGAGAATCATTGCAAGGATTGTTCGGCTCGCCGGCCCACTGAATCTCCCAACTTTGGAAGGAAACTCTCGCTCGCAGATATGGAAATCCGCATTTGCGTAGCTGGTGTTCCTGGCTCCAGGCCGGAATACGTGCCACGAGTGTCACTTCGCTCCGAAGGATTTTACATTTCTTCGCCTTAACCTTTCACCCCTCCCCGCGTCTAACCCCGCAGAACACAGCCTGTGAACAGGAGTCCAGCTCGGCAACGGAGCAGGTAACGATTCGATTGAGGTTCATTTTCCTGGGCTGATTTTCCAGGGAACGAAGCAGGCGGTGATTGCGTATGGATGCTTACGGAGAAGTTCGCCGCGGGACGGTGTCCGCGGCGGGAGGAGCAGGCAGGCCGGCAGCCGGCTCCGGAGGGTGGGTCATGGACAGCGGGCGAGGTGGCAACGGCACTGGCAGCCGCAATCTTCCCGGCAGCGGAGATCCGCATGTGCAGGAAGTGGTGCGGGCGGCGCACGAGGAACTGCGGCAGCTGATGCGTCAGCGGGCCGACGTGATGAAGCGCATCGGTACAGTCAAGCAGACCATCGTGGGCTTGGCCAACCTGTTCGGGGACGAAGTCCTGAGCGAAGAATTGCTCGAACTGGTGGACCGCAAGAGCGGCGGGCGCCAGCCCGGCTTCACCAAGGCCTGCCGCATGGTGCTGATGGAAGCGGCCCGTCCGCTGGGCGCGCGCGAGGTGTGTGAACAGATTCAGCAGAGAATCCCCCCGGTCCTGTTACGCCACAAGGATCCGCTGGCGTCCGTCACGACCGTGCTCAACCGGCTGGTGGAGTATGGCGAAGCGCGCACGGTGGTGCGGGAAAACGGGCGCCGGGCCTGGCAGTGGGTAGCCGATCCCGCGGACAGCGGCTTTGCTCCCAGCCGCGGCAGTCTTCCAATTACCAACCTGTAAGGATGGTGGCGCGGGCGTCCTCGCCCGCGCGAGGCCGTAGGCAACCCAGGGTTAAACAGTAGGTGGGAAAAGATGCCAGGCTTGGAAGGAAGCAACCCCAGCGGCTGAAGCCGCCATGGCCTAGCGTCTTTCGACACGACTGAAGTCGTGCCCTTCCCAAACCCATTTGATTGCTGCTTAGAGCAAACCTAGCCGAGTTGCGCTTGGCCCGGGCGGGTCCCTTCGACTTCGCTCAGGGCCGGCTCCGAACCCGCGCCCAATTCTATCCGGGCAGGAGCATGCCTTTTTCCAGATGGCGGGTGAGGTGGGCGTAAGAAGCAGCATGCGGATCGTGGGTCACCATCACGATGGTCTTGCGAAAATCCTCGTTCAAGCGCTTCAGGATTTCCAGCACTTCGGTGGCAGAATGGCTGTCGAGGTCGCCGGTGGGTTCGTCCGCGAGCAACAGGGTGGGATCGCTCACGATGGCGCGGGCGATGGCCACGCGCTGTTCCTGTCCGCCGGAGAGCTGTTTGGGCAGATGTCCCACCCGGTCTTCGAGTCCGACCAGTTTCAAAGCCGTCATCACGTGATCGCGCCGCTGCTGCGATGAGAGCTTGGTCAACAAGAGCGGCAGTTCGACGTTTTCGAACGCGGTGAGAACCGGGATCAGATTAAACGTCTGAAAAACGTAGCCGATATGCTCGTTGCGCCAGCGCGCGGACTGAGCGTCGCTGAAGCGGAAAATGTTCTCGCCCAGCACCAGCAGTTCGCCCGCTGTGGGCCGGTCGATGGCGGCGATCATGTTCAGCAGAGTGGTCTTGCCGGAACCCGAAGGACCCATGAGAGCCAGAAACTCGCCGCCGCCAATCTCGATTGAAACGTCGTCCAGCGCTTTTACCTCGAAGGCGTCGCGCTTGAAAACCTTGCTGACGTTGTGTGCCTGAACCACCTTGGTTTGGGTCGCGGTATGTGGAATCGTCGCTGTGCTCATGACTGTCCTTTGATCCTGATTTTGTCTCCATCCTTCAGATCCGGCGGGGCGGAGGTGATGACATCTTCGCCTCCGTTCAAACCCTGCACCAGCACGCCGCCATTGCGCTGGGACTGAATGTGTACCTCGCGCTGCAGCACCTTGCCATCGAAATCCAGGAAGACAACCTTCTTGCCGTCGCGGTCTCGGACTGCGGCGGTGGGCACGAAAACACCTTGCGGCTGCGAATTCACAGGCTTGCTTTCATCGGCCAGGAATTTGACGTTGGCATTCATGTCCGGCCGCAGATACGCGTCTGGTGTGAGGATTTGCACTTTCACCTGGACCGTGGCCTTGGCCCGGTTGGCTTGAGGCGAGATCTCGGCGATCACGCCGTCGTACTTGCGGTCAGGGTAGGCATCGGTGGTGACAATGCCCTTCTGTTTGGGGCCGAGTTTCGCGAAGTCGTCCTGCGCGATATCGAGCTCCACCTGAAGATCGTTGAGATCAGCCAGGGAGACGACCAGGCCCTGCGGGCCACCTTCGGCGGTGCTGGCAAATCCCGAGGTCACCAGCTCGCCCTTCTCGGCGGCACGCTCCAAAATGGTTCCGGTGACCGGGGCGCGGATCAAGGTAGCGTCCAGCAGCGACTTGGCGTAGTCCGCCTGACCCTGAGCCTGCTGAAGCGCGCCGCGAGCGCGAGCGATTTCCTCCTGCCGCGGACCAATCTTGGCCAACTGGAAGCCCTTGTCCAGCGAATTCACCTTCTGCTGGTCCGCCTCAAACCTGGCGCTGGCATCATCGAGGGCCTGTTTGGACAGCACCCCTTCTGTCACCAGGTTGCGAGTGCGATCCAGGGTGATCTTGTCGTTGACCAGGGTGGCCCGGGCTTCGTCGAGATTGTGCTGGGCCTGCTGGATTTCCTCGGGGCGAGATCCGTTCTGCAGTTCCTGCAGGTAGGCGCGGGCATTGTCGGCGGCGCCTTTGGCCTGTTCATACTGGGCGCGAAATTCGTCATCCTCGAGTCGCACCAGGATCTGACCTTCCTTAACTTTGTCGCCTTTTTCCACTCCGATCCACTGCACCCGGCCGGTCACTTTGGAATTCAGGTTGATCTTGTGGTGAGCCACGATGTATCCGCTGGCGGAAAGCACCACGCCGCCAACTTCGGCGCTCGGAACCGAAGCGCGCACCACTTCGACTTCCACAGCGTCACGCGAGAACAGGCGGTAGGCCAGGGTCACCAGGCCGAGCAGCACCAGTACGGCGATTCCGATCAGGATATAGCGCCGCGCCCAGGCCGGAGGTTCGCCCTCGCCCCCGGTGCGTGCCGCGCGATCAATGCGCAGGTTCTGCAGGTCTTCGTGTTTGGCGTCAATCGGCATAATTTGTGTAGCGCCGGTTCGCTACTCTAGTCCCTCAGCGCGCTCAGGATGTCGCGCCGGGCGGCGTGCCACGCCGGAGCGAATCCGCCTATCAATCCCATGATCAGCGCGAACAAAACAGCGCTGCCCACCACCGGCGGCGTCATTTGCAGGCTGAATACCACCTCGCTGAACGTCACCTGATTCTGGGTGCCGGTGGTCATGCCGTTGAAGGGCAACATCAGGATGATGCCCAGTGTCGCACCCAGCAAAGATAAGAGCAGCGATTCCAGGACGAATGAAGTCAGAATGCTGGGACGCGAAAACCCGATCACGCGCAGGGTGGCAATCTCGCGACCGCGGTAAGCGACCGCGGCATACATGGTGTTGGCGGCAGCGAAGCACGAGCCAATGGCCATGATGAAGGCCACAATCCAGCCCACCACCTTGATCGGACCTCCCGACTTGGTTTGGGAGGCATAGTAGTCAGGCTCGAGCAGGCCATTGAGTTCCAGCCGCTGATCGTCGTTCGCGCGGTTTTTCAGCGCCTGGGCCGCGGCCGGATCGGTCGCCCGCACCAGGACCGAAGAGTAGATCGTGCGCTCGAAGTCGGTCACCAATTGGTTGATGTCGCCCCAGATCTCGGAATCGTGGGCGGTGCCACTGCCATCGAAGACGCCCACGATGGGCCAAACGCCTTTGCCGATGTGCACCGTATCGCCAATGTTCGCGTGCTCAAAGCGTTTGTTGATCGAACTGCTGACCACCACTTCCCGCTGCCCGGGCGTGAACCAGCGCCCGGAGACAAGATGAATCTTCGGCCGCATCTCAATTCCGAGCGGAGTCAGAAAACGGGTAGTGACATTAGTTTCTCCCGTCCCGCCCTTGCGCGGCAGGACGACCACCAGAATGTCTTCGCCCGAAACCAGCGGCTCGCCTCTGCTGTTCTTGGCGACGCCGGGCAGATCTTTCAAGACCTGCATGGCATCCCGCGTCACTCCGCCCGCGGCCAGCTCCGAGTCCGAACCTTTGCGCAGCATCAGCACGTTCATGGGATCGCCGGTCGTGGCGAAGGCCCGGCCCAGGCCCGCCAGCAGCGCCATAATGAAGACCGCGGTGGCCACGGTCAGCGCGATGCCTAGCGCAGTCATGATGGTGAGGCTCTTGCGCAGCCGCAGGTTGCGAATGTTATAGCTGAGAGGGATTGCCATTTAACTTTCCTTCAACCCGCCACCTTAGGTTCCTTGGTGTAGCTTCGTGTCCTTAGTGGTTAATGCTCTTCACCCGATGTGACGCAAGCCATCCACGATGTTGACCTTGGCCGCGTGATAGGAAGGCACAAAGGAGCTGGCGAATCCCACCACCGCCGCGATCAGCAAAGCAGCCAGCATGGTGAGCGGAGTCACTCTCATACGAGCGAACATTCCACCCTGGCTGGCCATCGCAGCGACGACAAAGAAGGCGATCATCGATCCGATCAGACCTCCCACTACTGCCAGCGAAACCGCCTCGCCCACGAATAACCCCAGGATACTGTTGCGGGTGAAGCCCAGAGTCTTCAACACCGCCACTTCCTGGGTGCGCTCGCGAATCGACATGGCCATGGTGTTGGCCGACACCAGCAAAATGGTGAAGACCACCGCCAGGCAAATGCTCATGATGAAAGCCTTGATGTTGCCCAGCATGCCGATGAAGCCCAACTGGAAGGCGTGCTCGGTCTCGGTCTTGGTGGGACGGTCGGCGTTGCGAAACAGCTCGTCGATGGCTTGCGCCACCTTTGGAACGGATTCAGGCGAATCCGCCAGCACCGCAAAGACCCCTTCGCTCCCTTTGAGCTTCGGGAAGCCTTCGTCGATATAGTCTTTGTTGAAGTAGACGGTCTGAGTGGGATCGGGCGGGGTAAAGATTCCACGAATGGTTAATTCGAGGTTCACCGGGAAAATCTTTCCGGTGATGTTCAGGCGGTCGCCGACTTTCCAGCCAAATTTCCTGGCTAGGCCCACATCCACGATGGCGCCGGCCCGGTCATGCTGCCAGGCATCCAGCTGGTCCTGCGGGATTGTGAACTCGGGGTACACCTTGGGCAGTTCCATCGGGTCGGTGCCGAACTGGGCGAAGAAGTTTTCCGGCTTGTCGTCCTTGTACTGCCCTCCAAACCATTGCTCGTTGACCACTTCCTTGACGCCCGGAATGGCTGCAATCTTCTGCCGGTAGTAGCTGGGCAGAGGGAACACCAGCGACACCTTATGGCGGACCATCAGACGCTGCGCCGACTGTTCGCTGGGCTTGCTGTCATAAAAACTGCGCCAGATGGTGATCAGAAAGGTGAGCAGCAGCAGTGAGCCGCCAATGCTGAGGATGGTCAGTATGCTGCGCCGCTTGTTGCGGAAGGCGTTCTTGGTGACAAAACGGGCCAGGGTCATCGCGAACTCCGGGAGTCAGACAGGACGGGTACGGCTGGGACTTACCCAGGCCCCTTAGGATAGACGAGAAACTCGGGCCTCGGCAACCAGTCGGGCGTCCAGAATCACCTACTTAATCCCCTTAGATCAATAGAACGATCCAAGGGCTCAGAAAGTTACGGGTTGGACACGGAAAAGTTCCCTGACACCGTTATGTTGTCAAGCCGCATGCTTCCCCGTTGCCTGGGTAGGCTGAATGCACTAGCATGGCGCACGGGATGGCACGAATTGAGCGGTATTAGGGAGGGGTATGGTCGGAACCGCGGCGCATCTCACCCACAAGGCCCTCACTGGAGTCGACGTCGCGATCATCGCGGTGTACTTCACCGTCATTTTCGGCATCGGCTTTTATTTCGCCCGCAAGGAACGCACTTCGACCGACTACTTCCTCGCCAGCCGCAATGTGGGCTGGTTCGCCATCGGGGCATCGCTTTTCGTTTCCAACATTTCCACCGAGCATTTCATCGGGCTGGCCGGTTCGGGGGCCAGTTCGGGGTTGGCCGTCGGTTCCTTCGAATGGCTGGCCTGCCTGATTCTTCTGGTCCTGGGATGGGTCTTCGTTCCTTTCTATCTGCGTTCCAATGTGTTCACCATGCCGGAGTTCCTGGAGCGGCGCTTCAGCCGCGGTTCCGCCGTTTACCTGGCCAGCATCTCCATCATCGCCTATGTGCTGACCAAGATTTCCGTGCATCTTTGGGCGGCGGCCATTGTATTAAAGGGAGTTGTGGGCTGGAGTCCGCTGCAAGCCGCCGTGATTCTCGTCGTCGTGACCGGAATTTACACGGTCGCCGGTGGACTGTCGGCCGTGATCTACACCGAGGTGGTCCAGACGCTGGTGCTTTTGACCGGAGCGATTGCGCTCACCGTGATCGGCATGCATGAAGTCGGCGGATTCGCCGGGCTCCGGGCGGCGGTGCCGGCCAGCTATTTTCATATGGTCAAGCCGATGAGCGACCCGGCCTTTCCCTGGACGGGGATTTTCTTTGGAGCGCCGATCCTGGGCATATGGTACTGGTGCACCGACCAGGTGATCGTACAGCGTGTGCTCTCGGCGCGGGATGAAGGCCATGCCAAAGCCGGCACCATCTTCGCGGGGTTTCTCAAGATCCTGCCGGTTTTTCTCCTGGTGCTTCCCGGCTTGATTGCCCTGGCGCTGTTCAGGGACATGTTCACCTTCGGCCCGGACGGGACGCCGACCAACGGGGACATCGCTCTGCCCACCCTGATCCTCAATCTGCTGCCCACCGGGCTGGTGGGGCTCATGATCGCGGCGCTTCTGGCCGCGCTGATGGGCGGGATGGCGTCCGTGTTCAACTCCACCTCCACGCTGGTGACGCTGGATTTCTACAAAAAGCTGCGGCCCCAGGCCAGTGAGAAGCAACTGGTTCTCATCGGAAGAGTGGCCACGGGGGTGATGGTCCTGCTGGGCATTGCCTGGGTGCCATTCATCACCCGGATCAGCGGCCAGCTCTACATTTACCTGCAAAGCGTGCAGGGCTACATCAGCCCGCCCATCGCGGCCTGCTTCATCCTAGGCATTTTGTGGACCCGGCTCAACGCGCAGGGTGCGATCAGTTCATTGTTGACCGGCTTCGTGCTGGGCACAGTGCGTTTCGTACTGGAGCTGGAGTACCCCGGCGGCGCAGGCACGCCTGATGCCATCCGCTGGCTGGTCAGCATGAACTTTCTGCATTACGCCATCCTCATGTTTGTGGTCTGCTCACTGGTGTTGATCGGAGTGAGCCTGGCGACTCCGGCGCCGGATCGCAAGAGGCTGGCCGGACTGACTTTCGCCACCGTGGACGAAAAAATGGCGGTGACACCGGCGAGCGCGCTGGATCGCAAGCCGGCGGCCGAGACTCCCCTTGAGCACCGGCTCAATGTGATCTTCAGTCTGGCGCTGTTGGCCACCGTGATCGGACTCTGGTTCCATTTCCGGTAAAGCATTTCGCCAGCGGTGGTTTTCGAGCAAGCTTGCTGCAGCTTTTTCCTGACCTCCAGAAATGCCCCGCATTCGCAGCTTGAAGCCTAACGTCAGCCGGGAAGAAGCCATGCTTCAGTTTTCTTCCGGCATCCTGGGGTTCCTGCGCGGGACTACCTTGGGACCGCTGCGGTCGGTGGCGGAGTTCTACATTCCTTTCCGGTTGTTCCAGATTGAAATCGTCAACTCAGGCAAACGCGACCAACGGGTATTCGCGCTGGACGCGGTGAATGGATCGCTCGATCTTTATCACTTCGACCAACTGCCGGGTGAGCGCGAGGTGATCTATCTCGAGACCCGCAACTGCTCCGAGCCCCTGCTCGATGACGGCGAAGCGGAAAAGATCATGATCACCAAAGTGCAGCGGCTGCTGTTCAGCACCGGCTTTTTCCGGATGCGGGACTTGCGCATCGCAGCCCAGCCGGTGGCAGGAGAAATCTACGTCCCCTACTGGGTGGGATTCCGCGGCCGGGGCGTGCGTCCGAACTTTGCCGTGATTGACGCCGTACGCCGCAAGCCGGAAGGCGCGAAAGTGAAGCAGTTGTTGCACGCCTGGCTGATCGACGTCCGCTAGATTGAAACCTGAAGCGCAATGGGGTTCCGCAACCACATGGAAGTCTGATTTTTTCGCGTGACCTTCGTAACTCCCATCCCTGCTTTTCCCGGGCTATCCTAAGCCTATCTTTACGGCGAACAGCGTCTCGCCACAGGACTGCCTGGTTTTGATTTTCGGGGCTTAGGGAGCGATGGCCAACAAGATCGGACGTTTCGAAATACTCAGCGAAATCACGCACTCGGAAATCGGTGCGGTCTACAAGGCCGCCGATCCGGAGAACGGGCAGACCATTGCCCTGAAGACCATCCAGCTGCAGATGCTGGGAGATCAGGCTTCCGTTCTGGTGGATCATATTCTGCAGGAAGCCGAGAGCACCAAGCCGCTGAGCAGCCACAACCTGGCACAACTCACGGGTCTGGAAGACGTCGACGGCTTGTTCTGCGCCACCATGGAGTATGTCCAGGGCAACAGCATCGGCACCATGCTGAACCGCAAGGAAGGATTTTCCATCTGGGACCTGCAGGACATCGCGCGCCAGACCTGCCAGGGCCTGGATCATGCGCACTCGCATCACGTCGTGCACTACAGTCTCGAGCCGGCCAAGATCATGGTGACCTGGGACGGCACGGTCAAGATCCTCAGCTTCGGAATTTCCACCATGGGCGCGTTCACCTGCCAGGCCGCGGGCAAGGCGCCTGAGGTTCTGCACTATGTTTCCCCGGAACAGTTGCGCGGAGATCCCGTGGACGGCCGTTCCAACATCTTCAGCCTGGGCGCGATCATGTACGAGATGGTCACGGAGAGCAAAGCCTTTCCCGGCGACGACGCCGACCAGGTCCGGCACGCCATCGTGGAATCAACTCCGCAGGCGCCGGTTGCGGTCAATCCCAAGATCCACCCCGTGCTCAGCGAAGTCATCATGAAGGCGCTGGCGAAAGCGCCCGAAGAGCGCTATCAAAGCGGACAGGAATTAGTCAACGACCTGGAGAAATGCAAAGAGACTCCGGTCAAGGGCGCCGCCAAGAAATCGGCCGCGCCGGCGCAGGGTGCGAAAGTTCCAGCCGCCGCCGCGCCCGGCCGCAAGACGTCTGCCGCTGAGCCGGCACCCAACACCGAACCAGTTGCGGCATCAACCGTGCCCAGCGCAGAGACCGCAACCCTTCCCGCCAAAGCCGCGGCTGCGGCCGCGGGATGGGAGAGTGCGGGCAGCAGTGTCACGGCCGAGCCACGCAAGACTTCGCGATCCGCGCCAGCCACGCCGAAGGCAACCGCCCAGAGCACGCTGGAGGAACGGGCCAGCGCCGCGGTGGCCGAGCCTGCGGAACTAGCATCCGAGACGCCCGCGTTTCAGGTTGATCCGGCGATGGCGGAAACCGCGAAAGGCGGCGCGCGCGGGCGGAGTTTCTCCGAGATCAGCGAACTGCCTCCGCTCAAAGAAATCTATGTGCCGCCGCCACCGCCGCCGCCGTCACTTGATTTGCACCCGGCGGAGCAGGAGCAGGCCGCAACCATCCACCAGGCGCCCCCGGAAAAGCCCAAGGTGCAGCCCCGGGAAGTGGCCAGCAAGGCAGTCAAGGAAATCAAAAAGACGCCGCCCAAGTTGTTTCTCTATTCGGTCGCAGGGGCGCTGGCCATTATGGTGCTGGTGGTGGGCATAATTGCCTACCGCATTCATTCGGAAAACTCGGCAGAGGAAGGCTCGCCGGCGCCGCAGGCTGCAGCCACTCCAACCGAAAGCAGCGCCAAGCCGGCCTGGAACGAAGCTCAGCCTCCGGCACCGACACCCGCACCCGCGGCGCGGGCGGAACGCATCGCCGCAGCTCCCGAACCTTCAGCAGTCAGGGTCACACCGAAGTACAACCGTAAGAAGACGAAAGCGGCGCCGGTTGCGTTGGCTGTGATTCCCGGGCAGTTGACCATTAATTCAACCCCCGAGGGCGCCGAAGTTCGTCTGGATGGGCGCAGCGATCCGAGTTGGATCACTCCTTTCAATCTGGCGGGACTAGCGCCGGGCCAGCATAGTGTAGTCGTGGCTCGCGCTGGCTACGCTTCCGAGAGCCGGAGCATTGACGTGGCTTCGGGCAGCAAGTCGTTCCTGGTGGTGCAACTCGCGGCGCTGACCGCCACCGTAGCGGTAAGCAGCGAGCCGGCCGGGGCGCAGATTTTTGTCGATGGCAAGGACACCGGGAAAATCACTCCGGCCCAGTTCGGTGTGGACAAGCCGGGGGCGCACACATTCCTGGTCCGGAAGCAAGGCTTTCTGGAGGAAACCTCCACTGCCACTCTCCAGCCCGGACAGACATTCCGGTTCGCGCCTACGCTGAAGGCCCTTGGCTCCACCGACGAGATCAAGATCGGCGGCGGCAAGTTCAAGAAATTATTTGGCGGCGGCGATACCGCCGGAATGGGCACGGTCAGCATCAAGACCCAACCCAAAGGTGCGCAGGTGGCCGTCAACAATCGGATCGTGGATAAATTCTCGCCGGTTGATTTCTATCTCAACCCGGGCACCTATGTGATCGATATCACCATGTCGGGATACAAGCCGATTCATCGCGTGATCGAAGTCCAGAAGGGCAGCAAGGTTGCGATGGATGAAAGTCTGGACCACGAATAGCCGTACGGAAGCTGCGCTATCACAAAATCTTAAGATCAGACAGTTCGCAAGAAAAAGGGCCGCCAGGTTCGGCGGCCCTTCGCACGCAGCGGACCAGGGGACGTGAATCTCTAGAATCCCCAGCCTCTGCCGCCCCCCCGATAACTCGACTGGTAGCCAGCCTCGTAGCCGCGAGAGTACTCGGCCCGGTAGGCATC
Source organism: Terriglobales bacterium (assembly GCA_035937515.1). Classification (GTDB taxonomy): domain Bacteria; phylum Acidobacteriota; class Terriglobia; order Terriglobales; family Acidobacteriaceae; genus JAIQFF01. The sequence continues at coordinate 20,806 of DASZHW010000074.1, forward strand.
CTTGTTACCATACGAACTGTTGTAGCCATGATCGCGGTTGCCGAAGTCGCCGCGAGGATTGGGATTGAACGGCTTGTTCTCCGAGATATCCTTGCGCGCACGGTAACTGCCGTCCTGATAACCGGCGCTGTAGCCCGCGTTGCCGCCGCCGCGCCCATAGCCGCCGCCGGGATAGCCGTAGCCGCCAGCGCTAGGGTAGCCATAGCCGCCGCCGGGATAACCATAACCGCCGCCGGGATAGCCATATCCTCCGCCGCCGGGATAGCCATATCCGCCGGCGCTCGGGTAACCGTATCCGCCGCTCGGATAGCCGTTGCCACCGCTCGGATAGCCATTGGGATAGCGGTTGTAGATCTGGCCGCCTCCGTTGTATCCGTGGTCATTGCGATGCTCACGCTCCCAGCGTTCGTGCGCTCGCTCGCGTTCGCGGGCGCTCTCCCCCCAGTGGTGGTCATTGCTGTTGCTACTGCCGCTGTTGTTCCGCTGGTACTTCCAGTCATGATGATGGTCTTCGTGTTTGTCACGGTAATGATCGTCCCGAGCCAACGCGAGACCGCTGAATGCCAGCGTCAACGCCACTGCCAGTGCTGCCATCCGCATGCTTCGCATATCTTCCTCCCAGCCGGTTCAAGTCCTTCGAGCTTGATTGCATCGTGCCCGCTCTCGGTCGCCACCTGCTCCGGTCTCAAGCACTCGGATGCCAGCGCGGCGAAATTTGGCTGTCCCGGCGAGCATATTTTTTCGAACCTTAAGGGAACCTTAAATCTAAGCCGTGCAATCACTTGGAGGATGCTAGACTGACATGCTTTAAGAGCCTGCGGGGGTCAATTTCGTATGCCAATCGAGCAGGTGGGAGTGATCGGCGCCGGAACCATGGGCAATGGAATCGCCCACGTTTTCGCGCGCGCCGGCTATGGAGTGACGCTGTATGACGTGGAACAGCGGTTTCTGGATGGCGCGTTCGAAACCATCGCCAAAAACCTCGACCGCGAACTTTCCAGGGGAAAAATTACAGCCGAAGACAAAGCGTCGGCGCTGAAGCGGGTGGTGCCGGTACTGGAACGCGAGCAGATGGCAAACTGTGACTTTGTGATCGAAGCCGCCACCGAAAAATTCGAGATCAAGGCCGGGATTTTTCGCGATCTCGACCGGATCTGCCGGCCCCAAGTGGTGCTGGCGTCCAATACTTCGTCCATTTCGATCACGCGGCTGGGAGCGACGACGAAGCGCCCGCTGCAGGTGATTGGAATGCATTTCTTCAATCCCGTTCCGGTCATGAAACTTGTGGAAGTGATTCGCGGCCTGGCCACCTCGCAGGAAACTTTCACTCTGGTTCGTGATCTGGCGCTGCAGCTGGGAAAAACTCCGGTGGAGGTGAACGACGCGCCCGGCTTCGTTTCCAACCGCGTGCTGATGCCGCTGCTGAACGAAGCCATGTTTGCGGTGATGGAAGGCGTGGCCACTGCCGAGGCCGTGGACGAAGTCTTCAAGCTGGGCATGGCGCATCCCATGGGCCCGCTGGCGCTGGCCGATTTCATCGGACTCGATGTCTGCCTCGACATTATGCGGGTACTGCAGCAGGGCCTGGGTGATCCCAAGTATCGTCCCTGCCCGTTGCTGATCAAGATGGTGGATGCAGGCTGGCTGGGGAAAAAAAGCGGTAAGGGTTTCTATCAGTACTGACATCCAAGGTGGGCTATGCCGGTTTACATCGCCATGCTTCGCGGCATCAACGTGGCCGGACACAACCCTGTCCGGATGAGCCGCCTGCAGGAAGTGTTTTCCCGAATGGGCTTCACGCAGGCGAGAACCTACATCCAGAGCGGCAACGTGATATTCAAGGCGGCCAAACGTTCCGCCGCGGATTTGTCGAAAGCGATCGAGAAAGAAATATTGAGTGAATTTGGATTTGCGGTCGCGGTCTTCTGCCGCAGTTCGGCAGAGCTGGCAGAGGTGATCCAGCGCAACCCGCTGATCAAGAGTAAAGGCGTTGATCGGTCCAGGCTGCATGTGAGTTTTTTGGCAGAGGCCCCGGCGGAAGCTCCGCTGAAGAAGCTGGCAGGCTTTGCCGCGGGGGGCGAGCAACTCCATTGCGACGGCCGCGCGTTGTATCTCTATTGCCCGGATGGCTACGGCAACAGCAAGCTGGCCAATTCAAATGTGGAAAGAGTGCTCAAAGTGGCCTCCACTACCCGCAACTGGAAAACCGTGAACACGCTCTACCAGATGTCGCTGGCGAATCCAGAAACCGAATGAGTGCATCACCTCCCGGCGAGAGCGAGAGTAGGAGCGAGAGTCACATCTACCTTCTTGCGGCCGGGCTCGGCCTCTGCGCGGGCTGGTTGGATGTAAAAGTGGGCGACCTGCTGCTGACCGCGCTATTCGTACTGGCGGCGACCATGCTGCTGGGAGCTCTGCGACCCCAAAGGCCATGGCGATGGACGCTGCTGGTGGGAGCTTGTGTCCCGGTCGTTCAATGCGCCGCCTATTTTCTGCTGACGGAAAAACCTTACCGGGCTCAGATCTACGAATCGTTTCTGGGCTTCCTCACCGGAATCGTGGGCGCGTATGGCGGGTCTGCGGCGCGGCGAGGACTGGCTGAATTGTGGAAGTGAAGCTGTCAGCTCTCAGTTCTCAGCCTTCCACTATTGGCTCTCAACCCCCGAGGTGTAATGAGTGCCGATAGCTGATAGCTGAGAGCTTCTCCCTCATCCCAATAGTTACTCGCGTTTCCACAGTCGCAGCGAGTATGCTGCGGGCATGGGAGTTTCTGTCTCGGTGCTGGCCAGCGGCAGCCGGGGAAACAGCGCTATTGTTGCCAGTTCACGCGCCAAGATTCTGGTCGATGCGGGAATTTCGTGTCGCGAGACGGTCAAGCGCATGCGGGCTGCGGGCGACGACCCGCGCACCCTTTCCGCCATCCTGATTACCCACGAGCATTCGGATCACATTTATGGTTTGGCCGTGCTGGCGCGGAAATTTCGCGTGCCCGTGTTCATGACCGAAGCCACGCACCGGGCCTGGGCAAGATCGTTGCGCGACGACAGCGGAGAGTCTCCGCAACTGGCGCGCCTCGAGATTTTTTCCGCCGGCCGCTGCTTCCAGGTGGGCGACGTCGAGGTCAGCCCCTTCACCATTCCGCACGATGCCGCCGATCCGGTGGGACTGACCTTCCGCGCCGAAGGCATCAAGGTAGGCATCGCCACCGACCTGGGATACATGCCGCCCAACGTGTGCGACCGGCTGCGGGGCTGCGACGTGCTGGTGGTTGAGTCCAATCACGATCTGGAGATGCTGCGCGTGGGGCCCTATCCCTGGTCGGTGAAGCAGCGCGTCGGAAGTCCGACCGGGCACCTGTCCAACGACAAGCTCGCGAAATTCTTTAGCACCGAATATGATGGGACTGCATCATACATAGTGCTGGCGCACATTTCTGAGCACAACAATCATCCCGAGCTTGCCCGCGGGACGGCCGAAAAGGCCCTGGGATTGAGGCAAACCCTGCTGCATAACCGGGTGATGCTGGCGAAGCAATCGGAACCCATGGAAGCGATCCAGTTGTAGTCAGGCCAGTTCTACTCAAGTATGAGCGAATGTGTTGATCCCATCGTCGGCAAGATTCTGGCCGGCTGGCGTTACGACATCTCTGGCATCGCGCCCGAGATGCGCCAGGACTACGAAGAACACTTCGACGCCTGTGAACACTGCCGCTCCCGCCAGCGCCTGCACCGCACCATTGACCTTTCGCTGATTGCGCTGGCTTCACTGTCGGCGGTAGCTTTTCTGCTGGCGTTTGGCGTGATTCGCCATCTCGGTCCCCGGCACGCTTTCTGGCTGGAACTGGCGGCGCTGGCTGGTTTTGCGCTTTCGGCGTTGATCTGGCTGGGCGTGGCGGTGGCCACTCCGGCGCCCATGGCGGTGGTGGATGCCGCCAAACTCGGCGCGCGCCACGTGCACGACCGCCTGCCTGCGGAAATCCGCGAGCGCCTGCCGGAAGAATTCCGCCTGAAAATCACCGGATCGTAAGCGAACTAAGCCGTGTAGGGACGGGTCTCTGACCCGTCCAGGCCGAGCAACGCTCGGCTAAGCTTTTTCGCCGTGCTGTCCCACGGATGCGATAGGCTAGAAGCATGTCCATCAGCGGTCCGGAAGAACTTGCGAGCATGCGCGCGGCGGGCGCGATTGTGCGTCGCATGCTCGAAGCCATGAAGAAAGCTGTCCGCCCGGGGGTGACTACTGCCGAACTGGACGAAGTCGGCGCCGCGGTCATGCGGGAACAGGGCGCGCAGTCTGCTCCTCAGCTGGTGTACAAGTTTCCCGGCGTGAACTGCATCAGCCTGAACGAAGAAGCCGTGCACGGCATTCCTGGTGGCCGGAAGGTGGAGGAGGGCGATCTGCTTAAGCTTGATGTGACCATCGAAAAAGATGGATTCATGGCCGACGCCGCCGAAACCGTAGCCGTGGGCAAAATCTCAGAAGAACGCCGGCGCCTGATGGAGTGCGCCCAGCGTGCCTTTGCCAAGGCCATGCTGGTAGCGCGGGCCGGGTTCCGGGTGTCGGACATCGGCGGCGCGGTCGAACGGGAAGTGCGCCGCAGCGGTTTTTCGGTGATTCGCGATCTGGGCGGACACGGCATCGGGCGCACCATCCACGAACCGCCCCGCGTCCCCAATTACGCCGATCCGCAAGCCAGCCAGATTCTGACCGAAGGGCTGGTGATTACGGTTGAGCCAATCATTGCGGCGGGATCAGGCCGGGCCGTGGTGGCCCAGGATGGCTGGACGGTGTGTACCGCCGACCGCAGGCCGTCGGCACACTACGAGCACACGATTGTGATCACGAAAGGCGAGCCGATTCTGCTGACCGCGGCGTAGGCGGTAACCCTTAAGCCACGAAGGACACGAAGGAACACGAAGGAATTCCGCCCGATGTCGGTTTCCTTATATGGACCTTCGTGTCCTTTGTGGTTAAGGGCTTTGCTTCCCCTCAGCGAAAACGTTCGTCATTCGACCGCGGTTGCTACAATCCCCAACGTGTCATTTTCTTTTGCAATCGGATCCCGGTCCGGCACGGCGCGTACCGGTCGACTGACAACGCCGCATGGTGTCGTCGATACGCCAGTCTTCATGCCGGTTGGGACCCTGGCTTCGGTCAAAGGCGTTTCGCAGGACATCCTGGAAGAGCTCGGCGTCCAGATTCTTCTGGGCAACACCTACCATCTCTACTTGCGGCCCGGGGTCGAGCAAATCCGCGAACTGGGCGGCCTGCATCGCTTCATGGCCTGGGCGCGCGCGATTCTTACTGACTCGGGCGGTTTCCAGGTTTTCAGCCTCAATGAACTGCGCCGGGTGACGGAGGAAGGGGTCACGTTTCGCTCGCATCTTGACGGTTCGTCGCACTTTTTCACCCCCGAAAGCGCCATGGCAGCGCAGATCGGATTGGGCGCCGACATCCTCATGGCGTTCGACGAGTGCACCGAGCATCCCGCGGACCGGGAGCGCACGCGCCAGTCGATGGAGCTGACCTTGCGCTGGGCCCAGCGCAGCAGGAAATATTTCGAGGAGCACAGACACGAAGTGCCGTGGAATGTCGTTTCCAGTTTCCAGTTTCCAGTTCCCAGCAACACCAACAACGGAAACTGGAAACCAGAAACCGGAAACGGTGACAAGACTCAGTCTCTCTTCGGCATCGTGCAGGGCGGCATGGATCATTCGCTCAGAAAGGAATCCGCGGAGCGCACCATCGCAATCGGGTTTCCTGGTTATGCCATTGGCGGATTGAGTGTCGGCGAGCCGCGATCCCTGACCCGCGAGATCGTGGAAAGCACGCTCCAGCATCTGCCCGCAGACCAGCCGCGCTATCTGATGGGAGTGGGGACGCCGGAAGAGATCGTCGAATATGCCAATCTGGGGATCGACATGATGGACTGTGTGTTGCCCACGCGGGCGGCGCGGCATGGCCTGCTGTTTACTTCCGAAGGCAGGATCTCCATCAAGCAGGCTCGCTATTCCTCAGACCCGGGGCCGCTCGATCCCAATTGCAACTGCCGGGTCTGCCGGCGCTATTCCCGCGCCTACCTGCGGCATCTCTATGCTGCCAATGAGGTTCTGGCGCAGGTCCTGAATACCGTCCACAACCTCAGCTTCTATCTTGACACCATGCGGGCGGTGCGTCATTCTATTGCGCTTGGCAACAGGGCCCAAAGTCTTTCTGGGGAGCAGTCTCGAGCGCGATCATAAGCCTGGAATCCCCAGTTCATGCCTGAAGCGGAAAGAATCTCCGGCCTGAGGAAGCCACAAATCCTGCGGCAAATTGCACAGGGCCAGGAAGCGCCATTCCAGGGCGCAGTCCTGAGCCATTTTGGAGGGAAGCAGGTCCTGAAAGCATGCAAATAGGGAGTTGGTTGGCGTTGCAGACGGTCGGGGCCGGGAGTTGGCTGGGCTTTGCTCCGCTCATTTTCATCTTTGCCATCTTTTACTTTCTCTTGATCATGCCGCAGCAGCGGCGCCAGAAAAAATGGCAGCAGATGCTGAACGATCTGAAGACCGGAGACAAGGTGGTGACCAGCGGAGGACTGCGCGGGACCATTATCGCGCTACGGGACGATTACATCCAGCTGCGCGTTCCGCCGGACAATCTTCGTCTCGAAGTGACCCGCGCTTCGGTGGCATCGGTCATCACTCCCGACGACAAGACCAAAGCGGCGTAAGACCCAGACTCGACTAGCGCCGCCGTCCCGCCCAAAGCACCGAGGGCGAGACGCTCTCGGGACGGCCGGCAAGATGTGCCGGCGCTACAAAAAGGCAAGATGCCGGTGCTACAAGGCAAGATGCCGGTGCTGCGAAAAGAAAAGAAATGAAATTAACCGTCAGGCCATGAACAAGAATTTGGGCTGGAAGCTCGGACTGATCGTCGCAACCCTGCTGTTCTTCCTGTTTGGGATCTTTGGCGTTCCCAAGGACTTCTCGACCAGCGGAATGCTGGCATCGCTGCAGGAACGAATCCACCTGGGGCTCGACCTGAAGGGCGGGACTCACCTGATCCTGCAGGTGCAGGTCAACGACGCGGTGAATTCGGATTCCGACCGCGCCGTGGAGCGGTTGAAGGAAGACCTGCGTACGCACAAGATCAACTACACGGAAATTAACAAGCCCGATCCGGTGAATCATCCCGACCAGATCGTTCTTAAAGGAGTGCCACCGGAGGCCAGTTCGGATCTGCGCTCCATCGTGAGCGAGCGCCTTCCCGAATACGACTTGAGTTCCGGCGCGGAGAATTCCTGGAATTTCGCGATGAAGCAGCAGGCCCTGGCCGAACTGAAGACCCGGGCGGTGACCCAAGCCATCGAGACCATCCGCAACCGCATTGACCAGTTGGGTGTGACCGAGCCGGTGATTCAGGAGCACGGGCTGGGCCAATATCAGATCCTGGTGCAATTGCCCGGAGTGGACGATCCGGCGCGGGTGAAGGAAATCATGCAGTCCACCGCCATGCTGGAAATCAAGCAGGTGCTGGGCGGGCCTTACTCCAGCGAACAGGATGCCTTGCAGCAGCACAGCGGGGTGCTGCCTCCAGATTCCATGCTCCTGCGGGGCCGCAGCATCGGCGCCCGGACCGGTGACGATAGCGGCGAAGAATACTACCTTCTGACCCGCAGTTCAGCGGTAGCCGGCGCCGACCTGCGTTCCGGGGGCGCCAGCGTGGGACGCGATTCCAACACCAACACTCCGGACGTGAATTTCAGCCTTACCAACGAAGGCGGCAGGAAGTTCGCGGCGTTCACGGGTGCTCACGTCGGTGAGAAGCTGGGTGTGGTGCTGGATAACCGGGTGCGGGAAGTGGCAACCATCAATGAGCAGATTCGCGATCAGGGCCGGATCAGCGGCGGCGGCATGAACGAGCAGACTGCCAAGGATCTGGCGCTGGTTCTGAACTCGGGCGCGTTGCCCGCTGGAATCAAGTATCTGGAAGAGCGCACCGTAGGGCCGTCTCTGGGATCGGATTCGATTCGCGCCGGGGTGCGGGCGGCGGTGATCGGCATGCTGGCGGTGCTGATCTTCATGTTGATCTATTATCGGGGAGCCGGCATTAACGCCGATATCGCTCTCATCCTCAACCTGATCATTTTGCTGGGCTTTCTGGGCTTCAGCGGGGCCACATTGACTCTGCCCGGAATTGCCGGCGTGATTTTGACCGTGGGCATGGGAGTCGACTCCAACGTGCTAATTTTCGAGCGCATCCGGGAAGAAGTGCGCAATGGGAAGACGCCCACCTCGGCGGTGGAACAAGGTTTCGGCCACGCCTGGATCACGATCGTGGATACGCACGTCACCACGATCGTTTCGGCCTTTATTTTGTTCATCTTCGGAACTGGCCCGGTGCGCGGATTTGCGGTCACGCTGACCTTTGGTCTGCTGGCCAACCTGTTTACCGCGGTGTTTGTTTCCCGCATGATCTTTGACTGGATTTTGAGCTACAAACAGCGCGGAGAGGCGCTAAGTATTTAGTTTGCAGCAATGACCGGGTCGGCTGACCCGGTTCACAGAGTCGGGAAGGGGTTTGACGAGAGCGTGGAACTTTTTCGAAATCCGAACATAGACTTTCTCGGCAAGAAGTGGTATTTTCTCGCCTTTTCGCTTGTGTTCAGCGTGGCCGGCCTGATCTCAATATTTTTCTGGCATGGCATCCCGCTTGGCGTAGACTTCCGAGGCGGCACGCTAGTGTACGTGAAGTTCTCGCACCCCCCGGATGACAATGCGATCCGGGCAGCGCTGCAAAAGGTGGGCTTGCAACAGGCGCGGATTCAGCGCCTTGGAGCGGCCGGAAACAACGAAGTGCTGATCGACCTCGATGTCAGGGAGACCAGCGAAAAAGCGCTCGACCAGGGCAAGGTTCAAATCATCAGCGCGCTGGAGCAAAACCCTCCCGCAGGCAAGCTGGATTTGAACAACAGCAGCTCTTTGACAATTGCCAATTTCCTTTTGGAAAAGGATCCCCTGCGCGCGGGCACGGACGCCAGCCAGCGTTATGCGGCGGTGGCCAAGGCCATCGTCGACTATCGCGACAAGACCCGGGGCGGCGTGCTGAATTCTTTTGATGACCTGAAGAGCGCGACCGATCCGGCGGTGGTGGCGGCCTTGCAGGACGGGTTCTATCTTTCAGATTTTGGTGTCTACCAGGTAGAGATCGTGGGACCGCAGGTGGGACAGCAACTGCAGACGCAAGCCAAGTGGGCGGTGGTTTATTCGCTGGCCGGCATGCTGATCTACCTGGCTTTCCGGTTCGAGTGGATTTACGGCGTGGCGGCAGTCGTCACCGTTTTCCACGATACGCTGATTACGGTGGGCGCGTTTTCGCTCGCCAACAAAGAGATTTCGCTGACCGTGATCGCGGCAATTTTGACCCTGATCGGTTATTCGAATAATGACACCATCGTGATCTTTGACCGCATCCGGGAAAACCTGAAGCTGATGCGGCGCGAGAAGTTGTCAGAAATCGTGAACCGGAGTATTAATCAGACCCTGAGCCGGACGATCCTGACGGCCGGACTGACGTTCCTGACGGTTTTGGCTTTGTACCTGTTCGGTGGCGAGGTGTTGCACGGCTTTTCGTTCGCGCTGGTGATCGGAATTCTGATCGGGACCTATTCTTCGATCGCGATCGCGGCTCCGATTCTGGTGGCCTACCAGGACTGGCGCTTGAACCGGGGAAAGCGCCCGGTGATGGTGCCGGCGGGCAAGAGCAAGCCGGGCAAGGGACAGGGGCTGGCCAGCGGCCAGTAAAGTGGCCTGGCGGCGTAGTTTCAACAGTTTGAATCAGAACGTCGAGGCGGACGGATCGGGAGCAAAGTAACGGCAGGTGGTGTCTAAGAATACGTAGGGTCTGTGCAGGGAGAATCCTTATGTTTGAAGACAGCCTAATTGAATCGGGTGGCAAGCTAACAACCAAAAGGGGCATGACGACCGTTTTCTCCTTCACTTTACAGGTGATGCTGATCGGCGTGCTGGTACTGATCCCGCTGCTGTTCACTGAAGCGCTGCCCAAGACGCAGCTCATGACCTTTCTAGTGGCTCCGCCTCCGCCTCCGCCGCCTCCACCTCCGCCGGCGGCAACTCCGATCAAGGTGGTGAAACAGATTCAGACCGACATCATTAACGGGCAATTGCGCACGCCCACCAAGATTCCTGAGAAAGTTCAGATGATCAAGGAAGAGGAAGCGCCGCCGCCGGTGACCTCGATGGCAGGCGTAGTGGGAGGCGTTCCCGGAGCAGCGGGTGGAGCGATGGGCGGCGTGATCGGCGGCATCATCAACTCGACTCCGGTCGCGGTGCCGAAAGTAGCTACGCCCCAGCGCGTGCGGGTTTCGCAAGGTGTGACCCAGGGCTTGCTGATTCGCAAAATCCAGCCCAACTACCCTCCCCTGGCACGGCAAGCGCGCATCCAAGGGTCGGTTCTGCTGCAGGCCGAAATCAGCAAGGATGGTTCGATTCAGAACCTGCGCCTGATCAGCGGCCATCCCATGCTGGCTCCAGCGGCCATCGAAGCGGTCAAGCAGTGGAAGTACAGACCCTACATTCTGAACGGCGAGCCGGTCGAAGTGGAGACCCAGATTACGGTCAACTTCACGCTGGCCGGAGGCTAGACTTCGCGGCGTCGCTGGAATGAAGCGCGATTTTGAAGCTGGGCGGAAGTTTGCAGTTCAACAAGTTCCGAGGAGGAAAAGCAACTCATGTTCGTAGCCAATCTAGCAGCACTTACCCTCAGTCATATGTCCACGGTGGCGGCCTGGTTTTTCCAGGAGCAGCCGGTGGGTTGGGACCCGATTTCCCTGTGGCACCAGATGGGTGTTCTGGCGAAGGTCGTGGTCGGCATTCTGTTCATCATGTCGGGCTGGTCGATTGGCGTGATGATTGATCGCGCCATGGCCTTCAGCGCGGCGCGAAAACAGTCGCGGGCGTTTGCTCCCGCGGTTGCGGGCGCGCTTCGCGATGGCAAGATCGACGAGGCCATCAAGGTGGCGGAGCGCAACAAGAAAAGCCATCTGGCCAAAGTCGTGACCGCCGGCCTGATGGAATTCCGGGCTCACCAGGAGAGCGGAGAGATTCCGGGCGAGACCATCGAAGCTTCCAAGCGAGCTCTGGAGCGCACCGAAGCCATCGTCCACGCCGAACTGAAGCGCGGCTTGGGCGGACTGGCCACCATCGGCTCAACCGCTCCGTTCGTCGGGCTGTTTGGCACGGTGGTTGGCATTCTCAACGCCTTTAAGGGCATATCGCAGGAGAAGGCTACCGGCCTGGCAGCCGTCGCCGGCGGTATCGCGGAAGCTCTGGTGACCACAGCGGTCGGACTGTTCGTGGCGATTCCCGCCGTGATGATGTTCAACTATCTTACGGGTCGCGTGGAAGCCTTCGACGTGGAGATGGATAACTCGTCGAGCGAGCTGATCGATTACTTCCTGAAGCGACGGGGAATGCGCCGCTCCTAGGTCCGGGCGCAAGGCAGGGCTACAACCTCCGAGTTGCTGATCTGGCGCCGGGTGAACTCCCGGCGCCAGGTTCTAAAACGGCGAGGTGTAGAGGAACAAGGTGCTGGGAACTATGCTCAGCACGGGCGGGTTGCAGGCTGCCGCCCAGGAGATGTGAGTTTATGGCATTGGCAATGCGGAACGAAGGGGTCAAGGTCAACTCCAACATCAACGTCACCCCTATGGTGGACGTGATGCTGGTGTTGCTGATCATTTTCATGGTGGTTACGCCCATGTTGCAGCACGGCGTGAGCGTCGACATGGCGAAAGTGAACAATCCGGAGCAGATGCCGGACGCGGACAAGGAAGATGCCCTACTGGTCTCGGTCATGCGCGACGGGACGGTTTACTTCGGCACGGACAAGCTGCCAGCCGACCAGTTGACCGGCAAAGTCAAGGACCGCCTGGCCAGCCGGGTCGACAAACGTGTCTTCGTGAAGGCGGACGCACGCGCTCGCTTCGGTTCGGTCGTGGAAGTGGTGGACAATGTGCGCGCAGCGGGTGTAGATCAGCTCGGTCTGCTGACCGAACAGCGCAAGACCACAGCCGCACCGGCGGCGACGACGCCCCCGCCCGGCGGCGGGCAATAGGTTTGACCATAGTCTGAGGATTGCGAGGAGAACGTTATGGGAATGGCAATGGGAGCGGGCGGTGGTCAGAGCGCGGACATGAATGTCACGCCGCTCATTGACGTGCTGCTGGTGCTGCTGATCATCTTCATGGTGATCACGCCGTTAACCCCCAAGGGACTGGATGCGCTGGTGCCCCAACCGCCGCCGCCGAATGCGCCCAAGAACACCACCCCCGACCGCACCATTGTGGTGCAGTTGATTGACCGCGGGGCGGGTCAGGAGCCGGCGCTGAAGATCAACCAGGAAGACACGACCTGGGAAAATCTGCAGGGCCGCTTGACCGACATCTTCAAGACGCGCGCGGAAAAGGTGATGTTCGTGAAAGGCGACGATGCGGTTCCGTTCGCCGATGTGGCCAATGTGATTGACATCGCACACGCTTCGGGCGTGGACAAGGTGGGCCTGATCACGGCCAAGATCGAAGCCGGCGGTTAGTCAAGGCGAAGTCCCGGCTGCATCGTTGTGGGGCGGAGGCCTTAACCGCCCAGTTCATTCGCCCGCCGTAAACCGGTGTGCTGCGGCACAGCACAGGCCTCACGATTCTCTGGCAAGGGAGACTGACAGCGCAATGAAAACAAGCGTACAAATGCTGGCAATGATGGCGCTCGGGCTGGTGTTGCTGGCCGGCACGGGTTGCAGCAAGCTGAGGGCGCGTGACCAGCTCAACAAGGGTGTGCAGTCCTACAAGAACGCCCGCTACGAAGAGGCGATCAATCATTTCCAGCAGGCCGTTTCGCTCGATCCCAGCCTGCTGAATGCGCGCCTCTACCTGGCCACCGCGTTCGCCCAGCAATATATCCCCGGCGCCGAAACCGAAGACAACACTCGCATGGGAGAGAACGCGATTGAGCAGTACATGGAGGTGCTGAAGCGCGATCCTAGAAACATCAACAGCGTGAAAGGGATCGCCTATCTGTACCTGCAGATGAAAAAATTTGAGGACGCCAAGACCTTTTACCGCAAGGCCATTGAGCTCGATCCCAACGATCCCGAACCCTACTATTCGGTGGCCGTCATTGACTGGACCCAGAGCTACCAGCCACGCATGGAAGAGCGGGCCAAGGCAGGCCTGAAGCCGGATGAGTGGATCATGAGGGACAAGGGCAACAAGAAGATCTGCGAGATGCTGGCGCAGAAGAATGCCGACGTGATCAAGGACGGCATCGAAATGCTCGACAAGGCGCTGCAGTTGCGCCCGGATTACGATGACGCCATGGCATATCTGAACCTGCTCTACCGCGAGCGGGGCGATCTGCAGTGCGAAGATCCGGCGCTGCGGGCCGCGGATCTGAAGACCGCCGATGAGTGGGTGGACAAGACCATGGCTACCAAGAAGGCCAAGGCGGAAAAACAGCCCGGCGCTCAGGGCATCACCATGCAAGGCAAATAAAGGGACGGGCGGCCAGGCCGCTTCTCCCTCATGTAGGATAAAAGCCCCTTCCAGCGCGAAGGGGCTTTTGGTTTTTCAGGCAATGTTCAAGAAGATCCTGGTCGCCAATCGGGGAGAGATCGCGGTGCGAGTCATTCGCGCCTGCCGCGAACTGGGCATTGCCTCGGTCGCGGTGTTTTCTAATGTGGATCGCGCCGCGCTGCACGTCTTGAAAGCGGATGAGGCCTACGCCATCGGCGCGGCAGCGGCGTCGGAATCCTACCTCGACATCCCAAAAATCCTGGAGGTGGCGCAACGCTGTGGCGCAGACGCGATCCATCCCGGCTACGGCTTCCTCTCTGAAAACGCAAAATTTGCCCAGGCCTGCGCGGACGCGAAGGTAAAGTTCATCGGCCCCAGCGCGGCCTCGACGGAAATGATGGGCTCAAAGACCCGGGCCCGGCAGGAGATGGAAAAAGCCGGCGTGCCGTTCGTGCCCGGAACGTCGCGCGGGTTGGAGTCGATCGATCAGGCGAAGAAAGTAGCGGCGGAAATCGGATATCCGGTCATGCTGAAAGCGGCAGCGGGCGGCGGCGGCAAAGGGATGCGAATGGTGCGCGCTGCGAGCGAGCTCCCCTCGGCGCTGGAAGCGGCCCGGAGCGAGGCCCAGCGCGCCTTCGGCGATAGTGAGGTGTACCTGGAGAAGGCCATTCTCAATCCCCGTCACATCGAGATGCAGGTAATAGGGGATGAGTATGGCAACACCATCTATCTCGGCGAGCGCGAGTGCTCGCTGCAACGCCGGCATCAGAAAGTTCTCGAGGAAGCGCCGTCTCCGCTGGTCGATCCCGAAATGCGCCGGCGCATGGGCGAGGTCGCGGTGCGAGTCGCCAGGGCCGCGGCATACTGCAATGCCGGCACCGTCGAGTTCCTCGTGGATGCGGAGAAGAATTTTTATTTCCTGGAAATGAATACACGCCTGCAGGTGGAGCATCCAGTGACGGAAATGATCACGGGACTGGACCTGGTGGCGCTGCAGATTCGCATCGCCGCGGGGGAAAAGCTCTCTCTCAAGCAGGAGGAAGTCCTGGTCCGAGGGCACGCCATGGAGTGCCGCATCTACGCCGAGGACCCGGACAACAACTATTTTCCCAGCCCGGGGAGAATCGAGATGCTGACCGAGCCGGCCGGGCCGGGAGTACGGCTGGACAGCGGAGTTTACGCGGGTTGGACAGTTCCGATCGAGTACGATCCGCTGCTGGCCAAGCTGATTGTCAGCGGACAAGACCGCCCGCAAACGATTTCCCGGCTGGCTCGCGCCTTGCAGGAATTCTTCGTTGCCGGGATCAAGACCAACGTCTCGTTGTTCCGGCGGGTTCTGGCGGACGAGGATTTTCTGGCGGGCAAGATCGATACTGGATTTCTGGAGCGGTTGCCGGCTTCCGATGCGGGTGCGGAAGCAGAAAAGAAGCGCAATGCGGATGTCGCAGCCATCGGCGCGGCGGTGTTTGTGGTGCTCGACTCGGCGACCCGAGGCGGTAGCAATGGAGGCGGCACAGCGGATGCTCGCGCCGGCGTCTCGAGCTGGAAGAAAGCGGCAAGAGCCGAAGGACTGATGTAGGCGCTTTAAGAATCGGCAAGGATACCGGATGATCTGCAAGGTCGCCATCGACGGAACGGGATACCGCCTCGAACTAGACGGCGAGTCCGGAGGATGGCGTTGCCGCGTTAATGGACAAGAAGTCCAGATGGATGCGGTCCTGGCGCAGCCCAACGTCTTGTCACTGGTGATCCAGGGCAGGGTATACCAGGTCAGACGGGAACGGCGGGATTCCGGCTGGCGGATATGGGTGGGAGACATCTGCTACGCCACCGAGGTGTCCGACCCGAAATCGTTGCGCAGCCGGAAGCTCCGCGGCGACGGAGAAAAAGGGCCGCGGCAACTGCTGGCGCCCATGCCCGGAAAAGTGATCCGGCTGCTGCTGAGTGAGAATTCGCCGGTGGAAGCGGGGCAGGGAGTTGTGATCGTCGAAGCCATGAAGATGCAGAACGAAATCAAATCGCCAAAGAAAGGGACGCTGCGCAGGTTGGCGGTGGTCGAGGGGGCGGCAGTCAACGCGGGCGATGTGCTAGCAATCGTGGAGTAAGAACAATCGAGGGCCAGAGCCCCGTCCCTGCACGAGCGCCTACTATTGGGCCGTGCCGTTGCCGTCCAGAACCTTTTGCGCGTAGTAGTTTTCCACTTTGGCCTGATCGCGCAGGACTTCATAGTACGCCGCCTTGAGCAACTGTTCGCGCCGGTCGCGGAGCTGGGTGCGTATGGCCTGCTGCACCCGGGGATCGGCCAGCTCGCGCTGTCCCGCCGGCTCTTTGGAACTCAGCTTCACGATCTGGAATGCGGCAACCTGTTTGTTCATCGGGTTGGTCAGCGGAATGACCGCGCTGTATTGGCCGGGTTTCAGCTTACTCACGGCATCGCGCGTCCCGGGATCGGTGTTACGCAGCGACGATTCCGGGACGAATCCCAGGTCGCCTCCGCTGCCCGAGGTCTCCGCATCTTCGGAATAGTTCATGGCGAGGGTGCCGAAGTCGTCACCGCTGTCCAGGCGGTTCACGAGAGTCTGAATTTTCTTGCGCGCATCGGCCTCATTCTGCGCCTTGTCGTTCTTCAGATTGTGAACCTGCGGGTTGGGCACCGTAGTCACCAGGATGCGGGCCAGGTGGTACTGCGGCTCGATCAGGTTGAATTCGGCTTTGTGCGCGTTGTAATAGTTCGTGATGTCCTGGTCGGTCACGTTGATCTTCGACGTGATCTCCTTGTTCAGCACCTTGTCCACGGTAAGCGAACGGCGCAGATCGCGCTTCAGGTCTTCCACTGTGGTCTTTTTGTCCTTGAGCCGGTTTTCAAACTGTTCCTTGGTGTAGGGAGACTTGATCTCGTTGAGCTTGCTTTCCACTTCTTCGCCGGTGGCCAGCAGGCCGAGCTTCTCCGCGCGGCGCATGAGAATTTCGTTGTCGATCAGCTCGCGCAGAATGCCGAGGCGAAGGCTGGTGGCTTGCTCGCCCACCGGTTGCTGGTCGGAGCCGGCAGTCTGGTTCTGATAATACTTTTCGACGTCAGCCTTGTAGATCTTGCGGCCGTCCACGGTAGCGGCCACATCATCGCCCGGGCGGCGTGAGGTGCAGCCCGCAAAAAGGATCAGAAGCGCGGCCGCCAACAGTGGGACCGCAGCGTGGTGCACGAGCGCAGGACGCAAAGGCGCGTATGTTTTCAACTCAGGTCCTCCAAAATTGAGGGAGCGAATTCTCTCGATCCAGCAGCCATGCGAGTTTCCGGATCACTTGCCCGCCGCTGCAGCCGCGCCGGTCGAAGCCGGGGCGGGATGAACCGGAGGAGTCTGGCCGGCCTGCACCAGGGCGTGATCCAGGATCGCGCGCAGCTCGCCGATGGGTAGGGCTCCGTCCACTTTTTCACCGTTGACGAACATGGTCGGCGTCGCTTCCACGCCCAGCGCATCCGCTTCTTTTACCGACGCTTTTACGGTGTCGTCCTGCTGCGCCTTGACGCATGACTGGAGCTTGGCCGCATCCAGGCTGTGTTTCTCTCCCTGGATCAGGGTCAGGCGGTCGAGCACGGCAAATTGCCCGTCCTTGCTTTTTTCCGAATTCACTTCCGCCTGGTGGGCGTGAATGTAGTCGGCGAAATCCCAGTAGGCGTCTTGGTTTTGAGCAGCGAGACAGTTCGCATTCACGGCGGCATGAGTAGCCCAGGCATGAATCTCGGTCAGCGGGTAATCCTTGTAGATGAAAAGCACGCGGTCGCCATACTCCTTCAGCAACTGGGGAAACAGCGTCTGGTGCATGCGGGAGCAGAACGGGCACTGAAAGTCGTCGTAGTTGATGGCGACCACCTTGGCGCTGGTGTTGCCCCGAGTGGGGCGGTTGCTGGCGTCAATCTTCTTCATCACCTCGGCCAGCGGATCCTTGCTGAGGTCCAGTTTGGTCAGCCGGACCAGCGTCTTCCCGTCCCGGGCCAGCAGGAAGTCATAAGTCTGCTTCTTCGCGCCGCCATCGAAGGTGATGGTCAGGGCATCGTAATTCGGGAACTCACTGGGCCGGAGCGGGCTCAGGTTGATGTTTACGTCGTGCGGAATGTTGTAGTAAATCCGCACCTGTTGCTCGATGCGCCGGGCGACTTCGGGAGGCGCGGATTGCGCCGCACAACCTAGGCAAATCAGCAAAAGCACAAGTGTGGCGCGTCGCAAAACCGTCACTAGAAACCGCCTGTACATTGGGATAAAGCACGATTATCTCACACGCAACCGCGCCCCGAGGGCGAATCGGGCGAGCCTGGAATCACTCCGGGAGACCCGAGTGCGCCACGTGATCAGCGTTCTCGCCGCAAAACCTCGGCGGTAAGCAGCAGGTTCATCGAGCCCGAGCGGAATCCTTCGAGATCGAGAGTCACAAACTGGAAGCCGAGCGCCTTAAAGATGCGGGCAAAATCCGCCGCCATTTCCGGACTCAAGGCGCGCGGAAGTTCCTCACGCGAGATTTCGATACGCACGATCTCGCCATGGTGCCGCACCCGAAACTGCGCAAAGCCGAGCGCGCGGAGAGCATCCTCGCCCTGTTCGGCCACCGCCAGGGCCTCCCGGGTAACCTCGCGTCCGTACTCGATGCGCGAAGCAAGGCACGCAGAGGCGGGTTTGTCCCAGACCCGAAGTCCGGCGGCGCGGGAGAGTTCGCGGATTTCCTGCTTGGTCAACCCGGCATCGCGCAGCGGCGCGGCCACCCGATGCTGCTCGGCGGCCCGTTGCCCCGGACGAAAGTCGCCCTGGTCGTCGAGGTTCACTCCGTAGGCAATGGAATCAAACCCACGCCGGCTGCGGAATTCCTCCATGACGGTAAACAATTCATCCTTGCAGTGAAAACAGCGGGAAGCGTCGTTACGGGCGTATTCCGGACGATCGAGTTCGCCGGTCGCCACGATCTCCAGCGGGATTCGTTGCTCGCCGGCGAAGGCGGTGGCATCGGCCAGTTGAGTGCGGGCCAGACTGGGAGAATCGGCGATCACGGCGAGCATGTTGCCGCCCAATATTTCATGTGCCGCCCAGGCCAGAAAGGCCGAGTCTACCCCGCCGGAGTAGGCCACCAGGGTCCGTCCCAGAGCCCCCAGATGCTGGTCCAGCGATTGGCGCTTGGAGGCGAGGTTGGCAGCAGTGGGCACGGTCCATATTCTAGATGTTTTTGGCGATTGGGGCGAATTTGCGGGCGACGAGGCCCGACGCTTCCCTAGAACAATTTCTCCTGGCGGCGGAGATTTCCGAAAGAGCCGATATTGGCCAGGGCAAAGTTGAAGCGGAACTGGTTTTCGTTGCGGACCGCCCCCAGGGCAAAACGGCGGTACTCGACACTCAAGCCGCAGCAGTCCCAGTTGTAGGCCGTCTGCACGGCGGAGTATTGCAAAAAGCCCAGGTTGGCGTCGAAGCCGAGATTGGCGGCTCCGCTGAATCCACGCTTATTGGGCTGCCCATAGCCAAACAGCAGCCGGAACTGGTTGAAGGCCTGTGCCACGGTGGAACCCGGGGGAGGCTGCGTTGCGCTGGGCGCTTGCAGATAAGCGTCGCCGCCACCGAAGGTGTAGGACCCGAAGCGATAGTTGAGAAATATCGTGCTGGCATTGATCCGTTGCTTCTTGAAGTCGTAGTCGATGTCCCATTCCGCTTCGGCGCGGCGGTTGGGCTGGAAGCGAAGCCGGGAGATCAGGGGCGAGAGCCGGCGGGCATCGGTCAGAAATGCAATACCAGTGAAATCCACAGTCGTGGTAAAAACATTTTGCTGGCCGGGGATCAGGGCGCCTCCGAAGTTGGGATCGAGAAAATACTTCTGGGCAATCTCCCAGGTGAGGATCTCGAGCACTCGCGGACCGGGGTGGCAGACGGCTTCCCCGGGCTCCGCTTGCCGGTCCCAGGGGAAGCGGCTTGCGGCCGGGGGCCGTCCAACCACCAGCGAAGCCATTCCCGACTCGTCGCAGTCCTCGGATTCCTCAGAATCGCGCTTGGCGTAGAGGCGGTTCACAACGCCATATTCCACTTCGTTGGTATTGCTCAGGATGTCGCGCTCATCGAACCGCAAGATCCGGGAGAAATTGTCCACGCCGGTCACGTAGCGATAGGTGGCGCGGGGCTCCACTACGTGCTTCCATTTGCGTCCCAGAAATTCACGGTCAAAAACCCGCTCCAGGGCGGGCGGACGAATCTCCAGCGATCCTTCCACCGCCTTGCGGTCGATAAGACTACTCTTGGCCACTCCGACACCGCTGTTGCCGGGCACCAGTTGCTGCGTGTAAAAGGTGTCGCGCAGAGAAAGCTCGGGACGAACGGACCAGCCGCCCACGACCAGCGGCATCGACAACGTGGGCCTGAAATCAACGCGTCCCACCAGCGGCGCCGTGGAGAAAGTCTGGGTACAGCTTGGGACCGTCGGATCCACGTTGGTGCATTCCCTGCGATTCAAACCCTCGGCCGCGGCATCGTAGGACCAGTAGAAAGGTGAACGTCCGATCTGGCGGTCCACGGTCAGCGATTCGAAGCTGGGCGCGTGCAGAATCCTCACCACATCGTCCGGAGTGGTGCTTTCAAAGTTCTGATAGCGCTGCATGGACGCGTTATAGAAGTAGCCGCGGGTCGCGTTGGAGAGGAAGGCCTCGGACTTCACCTCGGAGTTGACCGCCTGGCTGAAAACGTCATTGAAGGCAAGGCGAAAGACAAAGGAGCTGAGGTAATCGATGCTGGCCACGCCGCGGAAGTGGCGGAACGTATCTTCTGCGTTAAGCCGCACCTCGTGACCTCCCTGATTTACCAGGGGATTCCCGATGCCGCGGTCGAACACGCCGAAGTAGTTCACGTCCAGGTATGAATCTTCGCTGGGACGGGCGCGAAATTCCGCCTGTGGGGCCCAGCCCCGCCGGGTAAAGTATTCCACCCCGGCGGTGAGGTCCATGCTGCGATTGATGGCCCAGAAGACGGAATCGCCGAAAATCGTGCCCTTGATCGAAGACCGTCCAATATTGGGGATCAGCAATCCGGTCTCTCGCGGCAAGCGCTCCACGGGGTGAGTGGCGAAGGGAAAATAGAAAACCGGGACGCCCTCGATGCGGAAGGTGCTGTGATAGATGCTGGCGTTTCCGCCCACTTCTACCACTACCTTGCGCGCATTGAACACCCACTTGGGACGGGGAAGTTCGCAGGTGGTGATGGTTCCGTCGTAGACCACGTAGTGATCGGGGGCAGTCTTTTCCACCACCTTGCCGGTGAAGGCAAACGGATTGGGCGAGGTCAGAATCAGCCGCTTTCCTCGCAACCGCAGGCCGGTCGTGCCTTTCACGTGTTCAAAGCGGCCGGTTTCAGACCGGATGTTGTAGGTGCCGTGACCTGCCTCCACGTGCTCGTCGTTGGGCCCTCCATCGAGCACCACGTGACCATCGGCAACCGTATCTCCGGTGTCGGAGTTGTAATCCACCGCGTCGGCAAACAGGATGTAGCTGCCATAGTGGATTTCCGCCTCGCCCCGCAGCTTGAACACGACGCCGTCCTTCTCCTGCTGCAAAGAGCGGATGGTGACGTCTTGCTCGGTCACCGTGGAAGGCGCGGGCGAGGAAGAAGTTTGCGGGCCGGCTGCTGCCGCGGTTGAAAGCAACTGGCTGGTAACTATGCCGGGGACGACTAGCAGATGACAAACCAACGCCGCCGTGATAAGGAATCGTGTGCGGGAAGTCATCGCAAGCGGACGAAGCCCCGGGTGAAGAAATTCACGCCAGGATAGGGTGACGTTAGCACGCCGCCCGCCCGAGTGGCAAAGCGCGGCGTCGATTGCGAGTGGTACAGTTTGCCAGGTCATCCCGGGCCGCCCACTTTTGGCGGTCAAGGTATCCGGGCGCGCCGTGCACACGCCTCGCGTTCTTTGCCAGGCAAGAGATCGTGCGCTTGGCACCCATCCTCACTCATGAAACCAAGATTCGAACCCGACTGCGAGACCGGCGCGAAGGACGCGATTCCTTCAACCCTGATCGATCCTGAAGCATACGATGCCAGCGAGCAGAAGTTTGCTGCCAGTCTCGAGCAACCTTGCCTGGACCGCCCGCCAAAGTTCATCGTGGAGGAACCGCGAGATGCGGAGGCCGAGGCAGAACGTCGGAACGCAATCCGAAAACAAGCGGCCGATGCAGAAACACCAGAGGTACAGAGCCAAGACACTGCGGCCGAAGAAGCGCCCGGCTCGCTGCTCGACGTGCAGGAGCCGGCCGACCCGGATTCGTGGCGGCGTGAGGTGGCGGCCCGGGTCAGCCACTATCGGGCGCGCAGGCGCACTCGGGAGCCCCGCTATCCCTCGTTGCAGCTCAAGTTCGAGAGTGAACCGGTTTGGAACGCTCCGACGACCCTGCCTTCACCGCTTCAGGCTGCTTCGGCCGTGCCGGCGGCGAGGCAGAATTCAGGGTCGGCGACCATTCCTCGCATCCAGCTAGCCGAGGCGGTGGACTATCCCCGCATTCTGCCGGCGCCGACCACCGAAACTACCGCCAAGGTCATTGAATTTTCCGACTACAGCTCGGCTAGCAGGCTGCCCGAAGAATTGGCTGAACCGGTGCTGGATCGTCCGCGCATCATCGAGGCTCCTGAACTCGCGCCTCCGCCGCCCGCTCTCGGGGGAATATCGATCGAGCCTGCTGAGGAGCCGGCCGGCCAGAGAAGGCCGGGCTTCGAAATACCGTTGCGGACTGCTTCCCTGGGCAGACGGCTCGCAGCAGGCGGAATTGACGCCACGTTCGTGTTCTCGGCGTTTGCCGCCTTTGCCTACATTTTCTTTCGGATCACCACGGAAGTGCCGTCCCCGGCCAGGGCGGCGGGAGCCGCGATCTTTCTTGCCGGAGTCCTGTGGGCGGCCTACCAATATCTTCTGCTCGTCTTCAGCGGCGCCACTCCAGGCTTGAAGCTGGCCAAACTGGAGTTACAGCGATTCGACGGGACTCCCGTCCTGCGCCGCACCCGAAGCTGGCGTGTGCTGGCGTCGGTCCTATCCGGTCTGTCGCTGGGGCTGGGCTATGCCTGGTGCCTGCTCGATGAGGATGAACTCTGCTGGCACGACCGCATCACCCGGACCCACATGGCGCCGAAGAAATAAGCTCTCAGCTTTGCTAACATCTTTCCGTGCCTCCTACTTCCCCCGTCCGCGTGCGGTTTGCTCCTTCCCCGACCGGACATTTGCATGTCGGCAACGCGCGTACGGCTCTCTTCAACTGGCTCTTTGCCCGTCAGGCCGGCGGCGCCATGGCGCTGCGCATCGAGGACACGGATGTCGAGCGCAGCGAAGCGCGCTTCGAGGATCAGCTGATTGCCGACCTCAAGTGGCTGGGCCTGGACTGGGACGAAGGTCCAGACCTGGGCGGACCGTACCCTCCTTACCGCCAGTCCGAGCGACTGGACATTTATCGCGAGCATGCCGAGCGCCTGGTGGGCCAGGGCAAGGCCTACCTGTGTTTCTGCGCTGAGGAAGATCTGCAGAAGGAACGTGAGCGGGCGCAGGCGGAGCATCGCCAGCCGATCTATTCCGGAAGGTGCCGGGCCATCGATCCAGCGGAAGCCAAGCGGCGGCGCTCGGCAGGGGAATCGTGCGCCATCCGGCTGAGAATTCCCGAGCATCCCATCCGCTTTCACGACATCGTGCACGGCCCGGTGGAGTTTTCCAACGAAGTGGTCAGCGATCCCATCATCCTGCGCTCCAATGGGATGCCGGTTTACAACTACGTGGTGGTCATTGACGACGCGCTGATGAAGATCACGCACGTGATCCGCGGCGACGATCATCTTTCGAACACACCGAAGCAGGTGGCCTTGTATGAGGCCCTGGGCTGGCCGGTGCCTGAATTCGCGCATCTTTCCACCATCCTGGGAAGCGATCGGGAACGGCTATCCAAACGGCATGGAGCGACTTCCATCGCCAACTTTCGCGACATGGGGGTGCTGCCTGAAGCGCTGGTCAATTATCTGGCGCTGCTGGGGTGGGCTCCGCCAGGCGGCACCAGGGAAATCTTCAGCCGCGACCAGTTGATCAAAGAGTTTTCCCTGCAGCGGGTGACCCCGTCCCCGGCCGTGTTTGATATGGAGAAGCTCTACTGGTTGAACCGGCACTACATAAAAAGCTGGCCCGCCGGAAACCTGACCACGTTGGGCGCGTGGTTCCTCTGCAAAGCTGGCTACATCGAGTGCAAGAACGCCAAATGGGTGAGCGCGCAAGCCGTGCCGGAGGTCGATCTCAGCCCCGAGTTATCAGGCTGGCTGTTGCGAGTGATGGAGCTGCTCGCTCCGTCCGTCGATCGTCTGGACCAACTGCCCGAACGCGCATCTCTGATCTTCAACTACGATGCCAGGGCCGCCCTGGCTGCGCCAGACAACGCCGAGGTCCTGGCCTGGACCAACACCGATGACGTACTGTCGCGATTCACCACCAAGATCTTGGAAGACGAATCTGCGAAAGCTGGAAAGCTTACCCCCGAATGCTTCAAGCTGCTGGTCAACGAAGTAAAGGCTGAGACCGGAGCCAAGGGAAAAGAACTGTTTCATCCCGTCCGGATCGTGGTGACCAGCTCCCACTCCGGACCGGAATTCGACAAGCTGATTCCCATCCTCGAGGCAGGCAGCCAGCTGAGTCTCCCCAGGCACGTGCTCAGCGTGGGTGAGCGGGTGGAAGAATTCGCCAAGGCGCGAGCCGCTGGGAATCCCTCGTAAATGGGGACTGAAGCCGGATCGGAATGACAAGGCCATTCGTGCTATCGTCCTTCCATGATTCGATCTTTGGTGGTGGTTTTGCTTCTACTTTCTGCCAGCGTGATCGCGCCGGCCAAAGAAAAATACTCGCACGCGGGTCCCATTCATCTCGATCGCGACGGCGAAAAATGGGCGCAGAGCACCCTGCGCAAACTTTCGCTCGAGGAGAAAGTCGGACAGCTGTTCATGATCTGGGTGCGGGCGGAGTTCCTCAACGTCAACAGCCCTGAATACCTGCAGCTCCGCGACACCATGCGCAAATACCACATCGGCGCATTCGCCATGACCGTACGCTGGGAGCCTCCCTTCCTGTACCGCAACCAGCCCTTCGAAGCGGCCGAGCTGCTCAATCGCTTGCAGCAGGATTCGAAGCTGCCATTGCTGGTGGCGGCCGATTTTGAGCGCGGCGTCACCATGCGCCTGCACGGAGCTACTCCGTTTCCCCACGCCATGTCATTCGGCGCCGCCGGAAAAACGGACTATGCGACCGCATTCGGACGCATTACCGGCGAGGAAGCTCGCGCCGTCGGCGTGCACTGGAATTTCTTTCCCGATGCCGATGTTAACTCCAACCCCGCCAACCCCATCATCAACACGCGTTCTTTCGGAGAAGATCCGCAGCAGGTGGGAGACATGGTTGTGGCTTACGTCCGTGGAGCGCGGGCCAGCGGCATGCTGACCACGGTCAAGCACTTTCCCGGCCACGGCGACACTGCCACCGATTCGCATCTCAGCGTCGCCCAGGTCACCGGCGATCGGGCCCGCCTGAATTCCGTTGAACTGGCGCCCTTCCGCAAGGCCATCGAGGCCGGCGTCGATTCCGTGATGGTGGCGCACGTTACCGTGCCGGCGCTTGAGCCCGACCCCAACCGGGTGGCGACGACTTCCCCGGCGATCGTCACCGACCTGCTGAAGCACCAACTCGGCTTTCAGGGAATAGTGGTGACCGACGCCCTCGATATGGCCGGACTGACTCGGCTTTACTCCGCCAACATCGGCCGCGCGGCAGTGGACGCTTTCAAGGCAGGCAGCGACCTGCTGCTGATTCCCGCCGATCTCGATGCCTCCTACAATGCCGTGCTGGCGGCCGCTCGCAGCGGCGAAATTTCAGCCGCGCAGCTCGATGGGTCCGTTCTTAAGTTATTGAAAGCAAAGGCCTCCATCGGTCTCCACAAAGCGCGCCTGGTAGATGTGAACGCCCTGCCGGAAGTCATTGGCAAACCCGAGAACCTGGCTCTCGGCCAGCAGATTTCCGACGACGCGGTCACGCTGGTCCGGGACAACGGCAAGTTGCTGCCGCTCAAACAAGCGGGAACTGTTAAGGGCGGGCTTCCGTATCAGGGAGTGGAAGAAGTGCACAACCGCCTGGTGGTGGTCGTGCTCTCCGAGGATGTCCGCACCGAGGCGGGCCGCGCCCTGGAGCGTGCAGTCAAGGCGCGCGTGCCCGATGCCAATGTGATCTATGTGGATCCGCGCCTCGCCAACCCTCTTTCGGGAGAGATCCTGAAGGCGGTGGACGAAGCGCGGACGGTGATTGCGGCCGTGTACGTGGTGCCCACGGCGGGCAAGGCGATTCAAGGTGCAAACGGCTTGACCAACTCAGTGGCCATGAATGACGCGAGCGGAGCTCTGCTGCAGTCGATTCTCGATCATGCTGCCGGGAAGACTGCCGTTCTCGCCATGGGCAATCCCTACGTGGCCCAGGATTTTCCCGCGATCCAGAACTACCTGTGCACTTTTTCCAATGCCACGATCTCGGAGATCAGCGCGGTCAAGGCTCTTTTTGGTGAAATCGCGATTCGCGGACACCTGCCGGTCAGCATTCCCAACATCGCTCAGCGTGGCGCCGGTATCGAGCGGCCGCAGTCCGCACAGGAAGGAACGCAACATGCCCAGGCTCAACTTGCAGGACGGTAATTCCCGGCTGGCTTTGGTTCTCGCGTGCTCTATGCTGTTGCCTGCCTGCAACATCAACGTCAAGAAAAATGCCGAGGGGCAGGACCAGAAGGTCGACATCGAAACCCCGATGGGCGGAATTCATGTCAGCAAGGACGCCGAGATTCGTGACATCGGCCTTCCCGTCTACCCCGGCGCGCAGCGCAAACAGAAGGGCGACAATGGCAATGAAACCAACGCCAATGTCAGTCTCTCCAGCAGCTTTTTCGGACTGCGCGTGGCTGCCATCGAATATATATCTGCCGACCCACCGGAAAAGCTGGTCGCCTATTACAAAGACCAACTGAAGAGATACGGAGACGTGCTGGAGTGCCACACCAGCCATGTACATCCCGATATCGACTCGGACGATGATTCCCGGGATTCAAAACAACTCAAGTGCGACAGCGAAGACAAGGGCAAGGCGATCGAACTGAAAGTTGGCACCAAGCAGAACCAGCATATCGTTTCCATCCAGCCCGCCGACTCGGGCAAGGGGACGGATTTCGGCCTGGTCTATGTGCAGTTGCGCGGGGGCAAGGGCACGATCTGAGGATGATGCACAGTTACCTGGAATGAAGGGATGTGCATTGCCGGTTCCTGCTTCCTTCTTGCTTCTGTTCATCTGCCTGCGGTAACGTGAAAACTTCGTGGATTATTCCTGTCATCGGTGCCATGCCACAGTAGAGGAAGGCATGGCGTTCTGCCCGCATTGCAATGCCCCACTCATCCGGGTCGCGGTTGCGGAGACCGTGCCATCGTTTCGGACCATCGAGGGAGAAGTATCATCCTCGATTTCCTACCTCAGTGCCCCTGCCTCCCGGATCGATTGGGCGCAGGCCGTCCCCGCCGCTGCTCTGGCCGGCTTCATCGGCGCCATTCTCACGGTCATCCCGGTCGCAACCTTCGGGCTGGGGATGTTCATCGGCGGAGCTCTGTCGGTAGTTCTCTACCGGCGGCGCAGGTTCATGGCTGACGTCACCCCGGGAATGGGAGCTCGCCTGGGAATCGTAAGTGGATTGTTCGGCTTCGCCATACTCACGGTGCCGCTGGCGGTCGGTTTGGCTTTCTTCCATATGGGAGACGAACTTCGAGCCAGGATGGTGGTAATGGTGGAGCAAGCGGCGGCGCGCAGCTCTGACCCGCAGATGCAGCAAATTGTGGAAATGGTCAAAACTCCAGATGGGAGTGCCTTGTTCCTCAGCGTGGGCCTGATTCTGACATTCGTGGCTTTTGTGGTGGTCTGCGGACTGGGAGGCGCCGCGGGCGCGGCCCTCCTCCGCCGTAAACAACGCCTCTAGACCCCGTCGCCAACCGCTGTCCTGGTGCAGGTCTGAATGGATTTTGGTCCTCCTGTTCCTCTGAATTCGGGAATGGTCAGGTCCCAGAAGGCCAAGGGGCAGCTTGCCCGCATCCTCGCGCCCGCGTATGATGCACCGTTTATGACTGCCAAGCCTTCTGCTCGTCCTCCCAACCTCCGCGAGAAGTCGCAACTGATGTCCGCTTCCGAAATCGAGCGCACGCTGGTTCGGCTGGTTCACGAGATCGTCGAGAAAAACAACGGCGCCGCCGACCTTGGGCTGGTAGGCATTCGACGCCGCGGCGTCCCCTTGGCCCAGCGCCTGGGACAGATGATTGCCCGCATTGAGAAGACCCCGGTTCCGGTCGGCACTCTGGACATCACCCTGTACCGCGACGATCTCTCCACTCTGGGGCCCAAGCCGGTGGTGCAGAAGACCGAGGTCGGCTTTCCGATTACCGGCAAGAACGTCATCCTGGTGGATGACGTGCTCTACACCGGCCGCACCATTCGCGCTGCCCTGGATGCGCTTTTCCGGGAAGGGCGCCCGAAACAGGTGCAGCTGTGCGTGCTGATCGACCGCGGCCATCGCGAGTTGCCCATCGAGGCCGCATTCGTGGGACGCAAGGTGCAGACCACCGATCGTGAGATTATCGAGGTCAAGCTGCGCGAGGTCGATGATCTGGAGAAGGTTCTTTTGGTGGAACGGCAAGACTAACCGGAATGGGACGACGGTGTGAGCCGCTCGTCCATGCGCCAACCCCTGGCACAACATGAACAAGGCTGCGCGCGGCTCCCTGCTGGGCATTGAATATCTCGGGGCAGAGGACATTCTGGGCCTGCTCAAGCTGGCCCGGCGCATGAATCCGCTCAAGCCCCGCCCTCTGTTGCGGGGCAAGCGGGTGTTGCTTCTGTTTTACGAAGCGTCGACGCGCACCCGCAGCTCGTTCGAAGTCGCCGCCAAGTCCATGGGTGCGATGACCACGCTGGTGCTCTCCAGCGGGTCGAGTATCGAAAAGGGCGAGTCGCTGCTGGACACCGGGTACACCTTGCGGGCCGTGGGCGCCGACGTGATCGTGATCCGCCACCCCCATGCCGGCGCGGCCGCGCTGATGGCGAAGTATCTGGATATCCCCGTGATCAACGCGGGGGACGGCATGCACGAGCACCCCTCGCAAGCTCTGCTCGATGCCTTCACCATTCTGCGCCACAAGAAGACCCTGAAGGGACTGCAGGTGGCCATCGTGGGCGACATCTATCACAGCCGGGTGGCGCGCTCCGCGGTCCACTTG
Source organism: Terriglobales bacterium (assembly GCA_035937515.1). Lineage (GTDB taxonomy): Bacteria > Acidobacteriota > Terriglobia > Terriglobales > Acidobacteriaceae > JAIQFF01. Next base: position 49,684 of record DASZHW010000074.1, read on the forward strand.
CTGGGCAAGTTCGGGGCCCGCATCACCCTCTGCGGTCCACCGGAATTCCTGCCCGAAACCGCCACCAGCCTGGCGCCTGGACTGCACATCACCCGCACGGTGGAAGATGCCGTCCGTGATACGGACGTAATCCTGACCCTTCGGGTACAGAAGGAGCGGCTGGCGGGCACCAAGGTAAGCCTGGAGGAGTACGTGGCCCGGTACCAGATCACCATGCCCCGGCTGAAGTTGGCCCGGAAAGACGCCATGCTCATGCATCCCGGGCCGATCATCCGCGGCCTGGAGCTGACCTGGGAAGTGGCGGATTGTCCGCAGTCGGCCATCGTGGAAGAGGTGCGGAACGGAGTGCCGGTGCGTATGGCGATTCTGGCCAAGGCCGTGGGGAGAGCGAGGTGAGAACAAGAACTTCAATTCCGCGGATTTACGCGGATCAGATTTTGGTGCCAGCGCTTACTTCAAACGCTATGTGTTCGAGAATGAAAGAAAAAATCCGCGGAAATCCGCGTGAATCCGTGGGAAGGGAGTAACAGGTTTCGAGTTTGATGACAAGAGACAATCACAGCCTGCTGATCAAAGGCGGGCGGCTCATCGACCCCGCCGCTAAGGTCGATGCGCTCATGGACGTCCTGCTGCGTGACGGGCAGGTCGCCGAGATCGCGCCGTCTGGCAAGACCCGCGGCACCGCCCACGAAAAATTCGATGCCCGTGGCCTCATCGTCACTCCCGGCTTCATCGATCTGCACGTCCACTTGCGCGAGCCCGGCCAGGGATACAAGGAGACGATCGCCACCGGCACCGCCGCAGCGGCCGCTGGAGGATTCACGTCGGTCTGCTGCATGCCCAATACTCATCCGGTCGTCGACTCGCCCGAATGGGTGACCTGGCTGCAGCAGCCGGAGCGTGGCGCAATGGTCAACGTATTCCCGATCGCTGCCGCCACCCACGCCAGCAAGGGCGCCGTACTCACCGACTTCCGGGCCTTGCAGCGCGCCGGGGCGGTGGGCGTGACCGACGATGGCAAGCCCATCCTGAGCGACTCGGTGATGCGCGAGACCCTACGTCTTGCTTCAGAAATCAGTTTTCCTGTGATTCAGCATGCGGAAGACACTCGCTTGACCGAACGCTGCTCCATGAATGACGGCCCCACCTCATTCCGCCTGGGCTTGCGGGGCATGAAAGCGGCCGCCGAGGCCTCCATCGTTGAGCGTGACGTGCAACTGGCGCAACAATTTACCGGGGCCCGGCTGCATGTGGCGCATCTTTCGACCGCGGAGGCGCTCAAAGCGGTGCGTCGCGGGAAACGCAACAAGGCGCGGGTAACCTGCGAGGTCACGCCTCACCACTTTGCTCTCATCGACTCCGATGTCGGCGACTACGACTCCAATTTCAAGATGAATCCGCCGCTGCGTTCTGCTGCCGACCGCGAAGCCCTGCTGGTGGGTCTCGCTGATGGAACCGTTGACGCCATCGCTACCGACCACGCGCCTCACGCTCCGCATGAAAAAATCATCGAGTTCGAGCGCGCTGCGTTCGGGATCACAGGACTGGAAACCGCGCTGGGCTTGGCCCTCACACACCTTCATCGTGAGCAGCGCATTCCGCTGACCCGGATCGTGGAACTCTTTACCGCCGGCCCCGCCTGCGTGGTTGGCCTCAGAGGCCGGGGAACCCTTGTCCGCGGCAGCCATGCCGACGTCACCATCTTCGATCCGAAAAAGCGGTGGACGTTTGCCGCCGCCCGATCTCATTCCAAATCGCACAACACACCATTCGATGGCAGTCAGTTCACTGGAAAAGTGGTGGCCACGATCGTGGGCGGAAAAACCGTGTATCGCGGAGAATAACTGTTTTTGTCATCCCCAGAGCCGTGCCTCGGGCGGTGAAGGGAGTTCGAGGGTGGTTTGCTCTAGGCTAGGATCCCCATCTTCTTCCCGACTCTCTTCAACACCTCCAACGCCTGCTGCAATTGTTCTTCCGTATGCGTGGCGGTCATGATCGTGCGGATTCGGGCTTTTCCTTCCGGCACGGTCGGAAATGCAATGCCAGTTCCCAGCACGCCTTCCTCGAACAGCTCGCGGGAGAAATCCATGGTCAATTTCCCGTCTCCAATAATGATGGGCGTGATCGGAGTTTCGCTTGCGGGCGTGGTTTTGCCGCCGATGTTGAAGCCGAGCAGTCCCAGTTCTTTCTTCCAGAAGCGGGTGTTTTCCCAAAGCCTCTCCATACGCTCCGGTTCGCTTTCCAGAACATCGAACGCCGCGATGCAGGTGGCTGCCACCGCGGGCGGATGCGAAGTCGAAAACAGGAACGGCCGGGCCCGGTGATAGAGAAAGTCGATCAGATCGCGGGTCCCGCACACGTAGCCGCCCAGCGCCCCGATCGCCTTCGATAGTGTTCCCACCTGGATGTCCACCCGGCCGTGCATCTTGAAATGATCGATGGTGCCGCGTCCGTTGCGTCCCAGTACGCCCGATGCGTGCGCATCGTCCACCATCATGATGGCGCCGTATTTCTCCGCCAACGCGCACAGGGCCGGCAGCGGGCCGATGTCGCCGTCCATGGAAAATACGCCGTCCGTGATCAGCAACTTTTTGCCCGGCTCGTTGTGCACGCTGGCCAGCTTTTCTTCGGCCTGCGCCATGTTCTTGTGTTCGAAAACCAGAATCTTCGCCCGCGACAACCGGGCCCCGTCGATGATGGAAGCGTGATTGAGCTGGTCGGAGATGATGAAGTCATCCTTGCCCAGCACCGCGGAGACGGTTCCGGCGTTGGCTGCGAATCCCGACTGGAAGACCACGCAAGCTTCCACATTCTTGAAGCGGGCAATCTTTTCCTCCAGCTCCATGTGGATTTTCATGGTGCCGGCAATCGTGCGTACCGCGCCCGATCCGACGCCGTGCTTGCGAGTGGCCTCCAGCGCCGCTTCGCGCAGCTTGGGATGAGTCGTCAGCCCGAGGTAGTTATTGGACGCGAGGTTGATGACTCTCTTGCCGTCGAAACTGCACACCGCCGCTTGCTCGTCATCGAGCACCCGCAAGCGGAAATGCGTGCCCTTCGTCTTGAGATCGGTGAGCTGGTGAGTGAGGTAAGAGAGTGGATTGGCTCGCGCCGTCGTCGTTGCCATGGAATTCGCTCCGATTCCGGGTTGCAGAAGACTCCCGACCTGGATCTACGATTCTGTTCCGGCCCAGTGCGGGATAACCGGTTTGCAGTTCATGATTCTCAGTTCTCAGCTTGCAAAAGTTGCGCCAGTGTTTTCAGGTCGGATACCTCGAGATCAGGCTGGCCGGATGCAGCTTTGGCCGCGCCCGAGCCCGGCCGAGCCGATGCACGGTTCACCCACACCGACGCGATCCCCAGCGACCGCGCTGGGATCACATCGTGGTAGATGCTCTGGCCGGCGTGGAGCCATTCCGCGGGAGGCACTCCGATTCGCTTCTGTGCCAGCTGGAAAATTTTCAGCGAGGGCTTGTACGCGCCCGCCTGTTCCGCCGAAATCACGTGATCAAAGTTGACTTCGAGAAGGCGCGCCGTGGCCGCGAAGAGGTCGTCGTCGACGTTGGAAATGATCGCCAGCCGGTAACGCGACTTGAGCTCCCCCAGCGCCGCCACCGTGTCAGGAAAAGGCGGCCAGCTGGCGAGAGAATCCGGCAGGGAACGGATTTCCGCCTCGCTCGGACTGAACCCCAGCCGCTTGCCAAAACCACGCACCACCGTCTGGAGCACTTCGCGATAAGGACGAAATTCCCCCTGTTCGGCGGCAGCTTCAAGCTCCGAATATGCCGCCAGCAGTTCGCCATCGGACAGGGTCTTGCCGTGCGCCCGCAGAATCGGACGCAGCGCGCCGAAGATTCCCGTCTCCCAATCGACCAAAGTGCCGTAGCAGTCGAAGGTCAGGACCCGGAATCGCGAGAAGTCCAAGCCAGTGTCCATCCTGTGTTGCCGGTTTTCGATCCCCGATGACGCGGTCATGAGTAAATAATAAACCCTCAGGAACAAACTGCTCCCTGAGGGCTGACTACTAACAACTGACCACTGATCTTCTACTTCACTTCCAGCGGTTGCTCGAGCTTGAAGCTCAAGGCAGACTCCGCCGGCAGGACAATGTCCTTGTTACCGGTGAATGCGGCGCCGCCGGTGCCTGCTCCTCCGCCCGCCAGCGCGCCGATCCCAGCGCCCTTGCCGCCGCCCGCGAGACCGCCGATCAAGGCTCCGACCGCAGCCCCGCCTCCCGCCAGAATTGCCGTGCGTTTGCCTTTGCCCGTTTCCGTGCGAGTCACAGAAGAAGTGGAGATCGACCGGTCTGCGCCTTTCACGTTGACCGAGGTCAGGCGCAATCGCAGCTCCGCCCCGCCCTTGAATCGGCCCAGCGGCTTTGCATCCACCACGGTGCCTGATGCAGTCGCTCCGGCCGGGATCGCCTCCCTGCCATCGGCCGTAACCGCGCTGGCGACCGTGGCCGTAAAGGTCTGGCCCGCTGTGCTGATCTTGGAGCCGACTGCCTGCCCCAGGCGAACCGTCAACACTGTTCCCGCCGGAACCACCAGGGGCTTGGGCGGCTCGGGTTTCATGTTCGACATCGCCGTGTTCGACATGGGCGAACTAGCGCCGCTATTGGAAGAAGAGCCGGCGTTGTTCCCACCGGGCGCAGCCGCAGTGTTGCTGCTGTCGTTTGAGGACGGTGACGCGGTAGAAGAATTGGAATCCGCCGGTGCTGCCGGCTTGTTGCAGCCCTGTAAGGCCAAGGACAGACCGAGGGCAAGGGTGAGTGCTGCCAGGCGCGTTCGCATGATTTCCTCCATGACGGGATGGTTTATCAGAAAGCTGGTTCTCAGGCAATGACCGCGACAAATATCCGGTGGCCCTTGGACTGGACGCAGCCAGGTCTTATTCTCAGTCAGATATTGCAATAGGTTACGCGGTTAGATCTTATCTTCAGGCGAGACCGCTGTCACCGCGCCAGCGTCCTTTTTTTCCGGGAACAGATCGAGACTGGAGCGTCCGGGGACACGGTCCCCGGCCACAGTTTCGCCGTCGTTCTCAGCAGCCACGGTTTCAGGCTCAGCCGCAGCCGCCTCGTCATTCTCCGTCTTCTTCTCCAGAAACCTGGCAGTGTTGAGTAACGGACGGCCGAGCGATGGATTGTACCCGGTCCAGGCGCCGTCGGCCTCCACTCCGCGCTCGAATTGCGCCCGCATGGCCTCCATCTTGGAATCGAGGTCGTCCAGATAATGCAGCATGAGCGCTTCGGGAAACATGGGCAGCTTGGGCGATCCGAAATCGTACTGGCCATGATGACTGATGATGAGGTGCTCCACCAGCGTCTTCAGCGATTCCGGAAAATCCGGCACCTGCGCCAGTTTGGCCTGCAGCATCTCCAGTTCGATGATCATGTGCCCCAGCAACTGGCCGCGAGTGGTGTAGGAAAACGACCGGTTGTAGGTGAGTTCGTGGATCTTGCCAATGTCATGCAGGAAGGCGCCGGTCAGCAGGAGGTCGCGGTTGATCTGGGGATAGTTGCGGCACATCAGATCGCAGGAGTGAAACAGCGATACCACATGCTCCAGCAGGCCCCCAATAAAAGCGTGATGCAGGGTCTTGGCGGCGGGCGCGCTGCGGTACGCTTCCGCGATTTCCGCGTCGGCCATGAACGCCTCTACCAGGGCCTTCAGATGCGGGTCCTTGAAAGTCGCCACGTAGCCCGCCAGGGTCCGCCATAACTCGCCGATGTCCTTGGTGGTTTTGGGCAGGTAGTCGGAAAAATCGACTTCAGATTCTCCCAGCCGGCGCAGCTTGTGAATGGTGAGCTGGAAGCGGTTCTTGTACTTGTTGATCAGACCCTTGACCTTAATGAAGTCTTCCTGGGCAAAAGCGTCGATCGCGTCTTCGACGTTGTCCCACATCTTGGCTTCGATGTGTCCGCTGCGGTCGCCCAGGGTCAGCGCCAGGTAAGGCTCGCCGCTCTTTTTGGGTTTGACCTGCCGGGAAACCACCACGAAGCTGGAGGTGATGACTTTGTTTTCGTGCTGCACGCAATCGCAAACAAAAAATTCCTTCATATCAGGAGGGCGGCGCTAGATGATCCCCAGCTTCTTCTTCTTTTTCTTGAGTTCCTTGGCCCCGGCTTCTTTGGCCGTGGTTTCCACCGGTTTGGTCTGGTTGGGGCTGGCCCCGGTATCCACATACCCGGGCTTGACGTCGATCCACGCGTCCTCCCGCAACTTGGTCAGGTAAGCACGCAGCGCGGGCTGCAGTTTTTGCATGTAGATTGCGTCCTGGACCCGAGGCTCAATCTGACTCAGCGCAGGAATTCCTGCCGTCTGATGTTCCGCAACCACCAGGAGCACGAATCCCTGCTTGGTGCGGATGGCGTCGGAGACCTCGCCCGGCTTCATGGCAAAGGTCTCGTCTTCCAGTTCCTTGGCCAGCGTGCCCCGCTTGAAGTAGCCCAGATCGCCGCCCTGCGCCGCCGTCGGTCCGTCGGAATTCTTCTTCGCGACTTCGTCGAATTTCGCTCCCTTGCGAATCTGCGCCAGCAGATCGTCCGCCTTCGCCTGCGCCGCCGCCAGTCGCGCCGCATCGTCGCTGGTGTCGTTTTTGTCTTTCTTTTCCGTCGAAACTAGAATTTCGCTCAACCGGATCTGCTCTGGCTGCTCCAGTTGGTCCTTGTGGGTGTCGTAGAACTGCTGCATTTCCTCCTTGGTGATGGACATGCGAGAGCCCACTTCCTTGGAGATCACTTGCTGGGTAATGATCTGGTTGCGCAGGTTCTGCTTGAAATCCTCAAAGGATATGCCTTGCGCCTGGGCCGCTTTCTCCAGGTCTTCCATCGATTCCAGGTTCATGTCCTTGCGCATTTCGTCCAGCCGCTTGATCAAATCCGTGTCCGCCGTGATGCCCAAGTCCTTGCCCTTGTCCAGCAGCAATTGCTGGTCAATCAGGTCGCGCAGAACGTCTTTGTCCTTCGCGGCGACGATTTTGTCGGCGTTGGCGGGGTCCTGTTGTTGCGCTTCCTGCTTCAACTGTTCCTTGCTGCGCAGGAATTCGGTGCGGGTCACAATCTGATTGTTGATGCGGGCGATGATCTCTTCCACCACCTGATCGGCGGGCAGAGTCGTAGGCAGAGCGGCAACCCAAACCACAAGCAGCCAGGGGAGTAGTTTTCGCATAGAAATCTTGGGGGCCGGCGCCGAAGTCGCAAGCCCCGGCGCAAACGTGGCCTGCTAGATTGTAACTCTGTGAGTGCGCCCCCGGCCACCCCGCTCCCAGATCCTATCTTGGGTGAGGCAGCCCTTGTGCCTTAGGGAAACTCTGAATAAGCCCGTGATTTGGGCAGTAACTGTTTAGCCATGCCACAGCAAGCGTTCGGATTTGCTTGTTCTGCGGTCGCCGGTCCGCTTCGGCGGCTCGTCCGCGATCAGCAATCTTGGCTGCCGGGCTAAGCTGGTGCCAGCAGCCGCAGTTTTTTCCGCAGCCAGTACAGATTCAGCAGCGCGCACACTGCGAACAGTTGGGTGGCATTCTTCTTCAGTCCGCGATAGCGTAGCTTCAC
>DASZHW010000075.1:0-1524 GCA_035937515.1 Terriglobales bacterium
CCTTTCTCTGATGGCCGCGGTGGCGTGGGCGGCGGATGACTCTGCTCCCAACGCGAGCCCGTCGCCGGGGCCGCCCAAGGCCAAGGTGGACGTTGTCGAAGAGACTCTTCACGGGCATAAGATTGCCGATCCCTACCGCTGGCTGGAGGATGCCAGCAGTGCGGAGTCGCAGGAATATGTGCGGGCGGAGATGGCGTACACGCGCAGCCTACTCGATCCGCTGCCGGGACGCGACCGCATCCATGAGCGGCTGGAGCAGCTTCTTTCGATTGGCACCATTGGGACGCCGCAGGTCGCGGGCCCCTACTTCTTTTATATTCGGCGCGAGGGCACCCAGAACCAGCCTGTGCTTCTGGTGCGCGAAGGTCTGCATGGCACAGACCGGACGCTGGTGGACGCGAACCAGATGTCCGCCGATGGCACGGTCGCGCTCGACTGGTGGTTCCCGTCCGACGACGGCAAGTACATGGCTTATGGCACCTCGGCCAGCGGTTCCGAAAACAGCACGCTGTACGTGATTGAGACCGCCACCGGCAAGCTGCTGCCCGACCAGATCGGACAAGCCCGCATCGCCCAGGTCTCCTGGAAGAAAGACAATTCCGGTTTCTATTACGGGCGCAATCCCAAGAAAGGCGATGTACCCGAGGGCGACGACGTCTACTATCTGCACATTTTCTATCATGCTCTTGGTTCTGATCCGAAAAACGACCCGCTGATCTGGGGCGAAGGCCGCAAGAAAGAAGAGATACTGGTCTCGCAGCTGCCTGACGACGATGATCGCTGGCTGCTGCTGACCGCTTACCAAGGCTCCGCCGGCAAGAACGAACTTTTTCTTCAGGACCTGAAAACCGGAACTCCTCCGCTGGAACTCACCAGCGGCAAGGATTTTCACTACAACGGCGAGATTTTCCGCGGCAAGATTTACATCACCACCAATGAAGGCGCGCCGCACTTCCATCTGTTCGTGGTGGATGCCGCCAATCCCGCCCGTGCCAACTGGAAGGAAATTATCCCGGAGAGCAACGGCATTCTGCAGGGCACCGGCATCGTGGACGGAAAGATCCTGGCCCAGTACGAACAAAACGCCAGCTCGCAGCTCAAGCTTTTCGACCTTGAGGGCAAAGCGCTGGGCAACATCGAACTTCCGGGAATCGGCTCGATCGAGGGCATCGGTGGCCGCTGGGACCGCAAGGAAGCTTTCTTCGGATTCCAATCGTTCACTGTGCCGCCATCGGTGTATCAGGTAGAGCTGGCCTCGCGTAAGACTTCGCTGTGGGACAAAGTCACCACGCCTGGCATCGATCCCTCGGCTTATGAAGTGGCCCAACTCTGGTACATCTCGAAGGACGGCACCAAGGTCCCGATGTTCGTCTTCCACAAAAGAGGCCTGGCGCTGAATGGCAGGAACCCGACGCTGCTCACCGGCTACGGCGGTTTCAACGTGAGCCTCACACCCACTTTTTCCGGCGCGCGTTATCTCTGGCTGGAGCACGGCGGCGTCTACGCCGTGGCCAACCTGCGCGG
>DASZHW010000076.1:0-3245 GCA_035937515.1 Terriglobales bacterium
ACGGCGTAGGTCCAGCGTTCGATGTTGTCGTTCCATGTGTCGGCCATCTGGCGCAGAAATTCGGCGGGTTGCGGCTGGCCCATCATCTCCGCGAGATCGGCGGCAACCAGCAAGGCAGCGACTTCGGCTGCCAGCGTGAACGGTGAATAGCCGCCGTCCTCTTCCCAGCGATCCTGCTGGGTGACCGGGCCGTTTGCGGCAATGAATGCCGCTGCTTTGCGCACCATCGGCCACCAGCGCTCGCTCTCACCAAAGCAGCGGGGCGATTCGCGGCGCAGCAGATCGACCAGGAGAATCGGAAAGGCAGTTTCATCCATCTGTGAGCCGCTCCAGTAGGGACGACCATCCAACCACATGTTCTGCGCCCAGTATCCGGCGGCCTCCTGGGTGGCTTCGAGATAATGCAACACGCGGAGAGCGTCGTCGTGGGCGCCCGCTGCCAGCAATCCGCCGGCACTCTCGACCAGATCGCGCGGCCAGATAAGGTGATAACCGCCGAGATCCTCGTCGCCCTTGTTGAAGCCCCAGGGAATGGAGAGGCTGGCGATGACGCCGCCGAGGAAGTCCTTGGACTCGTGGGTGCGTACAACCGCCACGCTGGCCCGGTACAAATCTTTTTCCCGCGGCTTCTCGTCGAGCTGCTTCAGTGTCCGCTGCCAGTTCTGCCAGTGTAGGACGTAGTCTTTGCGGGTGGTGGCATAAGAAGTGAGCAGGGAAGAGAGGGCTTGCTGCCCGGCTTCCGCCCAGATTCCTCCAAAGCCGAGTGCGAGGATGAACTCGCCGTCGCAGGCGGCCAGGCTAATTTCGGCGGTCAGCGCGATGTTTCCGTTTTCCGCGCGGTCGTACTCCCACGTCATCTGGAAATGGTCCGAGAGATCCTGCCAGCTGTCCGAAACGCCGACAAATCCGACGGAACGTCTTAGCAACGGCGCGGAGCTCGCCAAGGCAAGCGCACAGGAGTCGCGCTCGGCAAAGAGCATCGGTGTCCCCTTGTAATCGCCGACCCAACCGGTATTTCCATATCCCATATTCCCCAGGTGCGACGCCAGGAGGGCGTAGACGCGGTAGTCGCCGAGATTCCCCTGGAGCGGCACAAATCGGATTTTCTGCAATACCACGTTTCGCCACGGATCGGTCAGCACTTCCTTTTCGATCCGGTATCGGCCCGTCTCGCATGTGTTCGTCAGCTGGTAGGCAGGCACCCCTGGTTCGATCGGAAGGTTCTGGAAGGTACAGTGGCGTTTCTCTTCCGAGAAGAACTCGCGACCGTCGGTGACAATCAGACCGAAGTCGCGGGTGCAGGCTTGGTCCACGCGGGGAAAATAGATCTCATTGAGAATGCCGTGACTTAGCGTGAACCAAAGTCTGCTCTGGAGGCTCAGCGCAGTGCCAACGCCGGTTTTGGCGCTCGAAGTCCAGCGGGGTTCGATTCCGGGCCAGCCCGGCGCATAACGAAGATTATCGCTCAAAGGGTCACCGTCCAGCAGTTTGCCAGAAGATGTAGATTTGTGCTCGGCTTCCGCCGATAATGTGGAAAGACGCATCTAACCGAACACATGTCAGGACTCCTCATTACGCTTCTACGTCGCCTTAAAGCTCAGGCAAGAGATGCCCAGGTCGCAGTCTTAGTTCCAGCCGCTCTGATGCTGCTGACTGTTCCGCAGGCTTTTGCCGATCTGCCCTCGGCGGGGCTTGATCATGGATTCCGGCGGCTCTACGATCTGGATTTTAGCGGCGGGCAAAGAGAATTCGAGTCGTGGGAGAAACTGAACCCTGAAAATCCCATGGGGCCGGCGAGCGAGGCGGCTGGTATCTTGTTTTCTGAATTCAACCGGCTGGGCGTCCTGGAAGCCCAGTTCTATGAAGACGACTCGGTCTTCGGCGCGCGCAAGAAGTATCAGGCGGACCCGGGAGAACGCGCACGTTTCGACAAGCAGCTCAGCCGTGCAGAAGACCTGGCAAGGTCCCGGTTGAGCCGCGACCCTCGTGACCGCGATGCGCTTCTGGCGATGACGTTTGCCGCCGGTTTGCGGTCGGACTTTGCCGCGCTCATCGAAAAGCGCAATTTGGCGTCGCTTCATTACACCAAAGAGGCAACGGCATGGGCGCAGCAACTGCTCGCCGTAGATCCCAATTGCTACGACGCTCACCTGGCGGGCGGCGTCAGCCGTTACATCATTGGATCGATGGCCGCTCCGGTGCGCTGGTTGGTCCGCCTCGGGGGCGTTACGGGTGACAAAGCTGGCGGCATTGCCGAACTCCAGAAGACCGCAGCGCAAGGCCATCTGCTTGCCCCATTCGCGCGCATCCTGCTGGCCATCGCCTACGTCCGCGAGAAAGACGTGCCGCGCGCTCACGAACTCCTGGTGGGGTTGCAACGGGACTTTCCCAATAACGCGCTTTTTGGCCGGGAACTGGCGCGACTGGACAAAAACGGCAGGCGCTAGCGTCGGTGGAGAGACTCCGCCAGCCCCAAAGGGGCGTTTGATTTTGAGAGATGCCCGGAGACGAGTCCCAAGCTGTTTCCGCGGTTTGTGAAGCCAGACCAAGCCTGAATCGTGCCTGCACAACGGGTTGCTAAGTGCTTGGAAAACAAAGTGCGTTCATCAGAAATTCACCCCGTTGTAACCTTCCTTTAATATTTCGCCCATAAAACAAAATTGCACACCAAAAATTGAGCAGAGGAGGACTCGTCTAGTGATAGCTCTGACGCATCGCATCTTGCTGCTGTTGTTGGCAGGTCTCATGCTGGCGCTCCCGGTGGGTTGCCAGACCACGTTGAACGGAGCGGGAGCAACCTTTCCGTATCCGATGTATTCCAAGTGGTTCAGCGAATACAACAAGCTGCACCCGGACGTGCAGATCAACTACCAATCGATCGGCAGCGGCGGCGGCATCCGCCAGGTGTTAAACGGCACCGTCGATTTCGGAGCCAGCGATGGCCCCATGACTGACGAACAACTGTCCCAGTCCAAAACCAAAATCTTGCACATCCCAACCGTGCTGGGCGCGGTCGTGCCCGCCTACAACGTTCCCGGGGTCGGCGGAGAAGTGAAGTTCACCCCCGAGGCCTTGGCCGGCATCTACCTTGGGAAGATAACGACCTGGAACGATCCTGCCCTGGCCAAGGTCAACCCCGGCGTCAATTTTCCCAACACGCCGATCATCGTGATTTACCGCTCCGACGGCAGCGGGACCACGTTCATCTTCACCGACTATCTTTCGAAGATCAGCAAAGACTGGGC
>DASZHW010000077.1:0-8121 GCA_035937515.1 Terriglobales bacterium
CAGCAGGCTCGCCGGGGTCTGCTCGGAAGTAGAAACGCTATTGTCCGAAAGCAAAACTTGCGGGTCCACCTTGTTCGAGGGATCTCTCAGATGCACCAGCCACGAGGTTTGACCCGGAGGAGCGCCCATGGCATAGATCGAACTGCCTCCCGCATTGAGCAATGCGCGTGAGATACCGTGCGCCCGCAGCACATCGGCTGCGCGGTCCAGGGCATAGCCCTTGCCGATCGAGCCTAGATCAATTTGCAGACAGGGCGAATGAAACTGAATCCGGTCGGGCGGGAGCAATTCGACTTTCTGATAGCCCACGCAGGCGCGCAGCTTGTCTTCCTCCTCGGCCGTCGGCGCACGCTCACCGCCAATGGCCGCCTTCCACACTTTCACCAGTGGCCCCACGGTGACATCAAATTTTCCCTGCGAAAGGCGGGAATACTTGAGTGATTCCTCGATCACGCGGTACAAATCCGGAGGGACGGACTGCGCATTGAGATATGCCGACCGGTTCAAGCGGCTGAGAGCGCTGTCCGCCTTGTAGTCGCTCATTACATTGTCGAGGCGGACAATTTCCTGAAATGCTTGATCGATTGCCGCCGAAGTTTCCGCCAGCGATTCGCCATAGGCCACGATTTCAAAAACCGTGCCCATGGCGTACTTCTTCTTGTGCTCGAACTGTGCGGTTGCCTGGGCAGCTCCAGTCGAGGAAAGCGCCAATATGCCCCAGATCAGGCCACCAGCAAGGGTTCTATTCCAGGGCATAGACCTCACCATCATTGCTGGCCACGTACATAACATCCCCGGTGAGCACCGGCGCCGACTGGACTGACCCACCCAGCCATGCTCTCCAGACCGAAGTGCCCGACGCCAGATCGAAGGCTTGAGTCCCGCCGCCCTGAATGCACGCCAGGCCTTTGCTGATCACAGGCGGCGCGGTAATGACTTCACCGGCTCGGGTCTTCCAGCGTAGTTCGCCGCTAGGAATGTGGAGGGCGTAGAGGAAACCGTCCTTGCTGCCGATGACTGCGAGATCTCCAGAAACTGCCGGAGAGGAGGCGATGCCCAAGCCGGTTTCGTATTTCCAGCGAACGGCCCCGGTGCCGGCATCGAGTGCGTAGAAGAAAAAATCTTCGGACCCGATAAGAACAATGTCACCGGCCACGGCAGGCGACGAATCGATGCCGTTACCGGTGGCTGTCTTCCACAAAATCTTGCCGGATGAAGCGTCGAGCGCATAGACGCTGCCATCGCCGCAGCCAACGTAGAGACGCTGCCCCTCGACGTGCGCCGTGGAGTAAACCCGGCCGCCAAGTTCCTGCGTCCAGCGCGTGCCCCCGGTATTCAGGTCCAAGGCATAGACTTTGGCATCGGCACTGCCGAAAAAGACCACGCCGTTACTCACAACCGGAGACGTCCACACCTCAGCGCCGGCGCTGGCTTCCCACAAGCCTTTCCCTGAATTGCAGTCCACTGCGTAGACCTTGCCCGTGTCACAGCCAAAAAGAACTTTGTTTCCAGAGAGAGACGGAGTGGAATGAATCTGGCCGGCGGCCTGAAACTGCCAGTTGGGGCGGCCTTTCGCCCCATCAATGGCGTAAAGAGTTCCCCCGATCGAAGTCACATACAGTGTGTTGCCGCGCAGCACGGGCGCGGAGCGGACGGAGCTTCCCAGCCGAAATTGCCAACGTAAACGGTCGGGCGCCTTGGCGTCGCGAATGCCCTGGCCTCCGGTTCGGGAATTGTCGCGAAGCAACGCAGGCCAGTCGTCCTCTGCTCTCCAGGTCTCGGGTCGATTCATCTTGTCGATTAGCTGGCCTTGATTTGACGACGATCAATCCGGGCAAGATCTGAGACACCCAAACCCAACTTCCCGGCCGCCGCAATATGTCCGGGTTGGCGGTAGAACAGGTTCTTGTGGGCATCGTGGTAAAACTCACGACCATCCGAGGTGATGCTTTTGGGATCGTGCTCCCAGACGGAGGGCGCCCCTTCCAGTTGTCTTTTCTTGTCGATGATCTGCAGTTCGACGGTATCGATGGCGACAGGATCAGTGCCGATCAGCAGGCTTCCCGCCTGATAGATGAAATCCTGCTCCTGAGTGAGAGGCCCGCCGTGCCACACCTGGCGCATGCCGTCCATGATGTGCAATACCGCCTTGGAGCGGAGCGGTTCCGTCGAACACATGACCCCGATCAGCGGGTTGGTGAACGAAAAGGGCGCCCGGTGCGAGCGGGCAACATTGTTAAAGGTGCCGTAGCCCAGATTTTTCAGACAGCCGGTCACGCCCGATGCCGAATGGTCCTTCAGCGTAGGAACATTGATGATCTTCGTCACCCCACTGGAGACGATGCTGGCCATGTACGATCGCGTTTCCCACTCGCCGAAGAAGTTGGCCTGGCAATAAATGTTCGGATCGTATCCAGTCTTGTCCTGAAACCCCTCCTGAATGCCTACGACCCGCACTCCCGCGGGCAGCAGCGCCTGATAGCTGCCGATATCGATTTCGTAGGAGTAGCGGTCGTAAACCACGATGTTGCGGACGGGAACCCCGGCCGACTGCACCGCCGCAATGATTTCCCGGATGATCTCGGGCGAGGAACAGCAAGCTGGGGCGCCCGAGGGATTGATTTTGATTCCGACAACATCCGCCGGGTCGACAAATCGGGACCAGGCCGCCTTAGTGGAGCTTTCGCCGGTCAACTCCCTCATCCCCTGTTCCAGCATGCGGCCTACGGTGGGCTGGGAAACACGGTTGCTTGCAATCGAGTCAGGATGGGAAACTTCAACCACGCGCCCAGGAAACAGGCCGGGCATGCCCAAGGGTGAAGGCTTGGCGCCGGGCAGGCCATGGACCTCGATCGGCGGCACGTCCGGACGCAGGGTTTCGCCCCGTGCCCGCAGGTCGAAGCCCTCCAGAAACAGCCCCGCCGTGGTGCCCAGGCAAGTCCCTTTTACGAAGGTACGCCGATCCATGGATTCACTCCGAATTCACTCCGGAAATACGCTCCGAATGCGTGTCTAACCCAGCGACCGCTGCTGATTCTGAAGAAAAAGGAACCATCAGGCTACGCTGAACCGGCTGCAGATTCAAGAGGGATGGTGATGAGTTTAGTCCTCATCTAAATCGATTCAGGAGAGCGTGGCCTTCCTGTCGAAGCAGCATCAGAATCGATGACAACGCGGCTCTGCGCATGTAAACTCTTGCGGTATCAAAATACCCAGTCCTTCGATCCAGCAGACTCCAGGGCGGCCTGGCGCCGGTTCCAGATTGCTTTCTGGTGGGAGAGGCCCAAATGCAGAAATCGATCAAGACTCCAGTTCTGGCCATGGCGGTTCTCGGCATGATCGTGGGCGCGGTTCCGGCCAGCCGCGCTCAGACTCCTCCCTACGACCTGGTGCTGAAGGGCGGCCATGTGATCGATCCCGCGAACCACATTGACGAGGTGATGGATGTCGCGGTCACCAAGGGAAAGATCGCGGCGGTCGCGAAGGCCATTCCCGGGGACCAGGGCGGCAAGGTGGTAGACGTCACGGGGCTGTTCGTCACCCCCGGTCTGATTGATATTCATGTGCACGTGACGCATGGGGGCGCGCCTCTCAACTGGTTTGCACCCGACGCCCGCGCCCACGCTGCGCCGTTGGGGATTCCCGCCGATCTTGCCCTGCAGTCGGGCGTGACCACAGTCGTCGATGCCGGAACCGCCGGGGCCGAAACTTTCCTTCAGGAAAAAGAAGAAGTCATTGATCAGGCTAAGGTGCGGGTGCTGGCTTTTCTGAACATTGTGGCCAACGGCATGAATGGCGGCCTGGAACAAACCGTGGACCAGATGGATCCCAAGCTGTGCGCGGAGACCATTAAGAAGTATCCCGGGATCATCGTCGGAGTGAAAACCGCGCACTACTGGACGGAAGCGCCCTGGGATGGCGAGCACGTGCCCTGGGCCGCAGTCGACCGGGCGGAAGAGTGCGGCAAGATGGCCGATGTTCCCGTCATGTTCGATTTCTGGCCGCGCCCGGACCGGACTTATGCCGACCTGATTCTCAAGAAAGCACGCCCCGGAGATATTCATACTCACGTGTTTGCGCAGCAATTCCCCATCATCCTGCCTGACGGCAAGCTCAATCCCATCATGATGGAAGCGCGGGCGCGCGGCGTATATTTCGACGTCGGGCACGGCGCGGGCAGCTTCTGGTTCCGGAATGCCGTCCCCGCGGTCAAGCAGGGCTTCGTTCCCGATTCCATGTCCACCGATCTGCACACCGGCAACTACACCATTCTGAACATGAGCAACGTCATGTCGAAATTTCTTTCGATGGGCGTGCCGCTGAATGATCTGATTCGCAGGGCCACGGTGAATCCGGCGCAGGAGATTCGCCGCCCAGAACTGGGCACGCTCTCGGTGGGTAAAGACGCCGACATTGCCGTGCTGGAAGTGCTGCAAGGCAAGTTTGGTTACGTGGATTGCGGCGTCGCGAGAATGGATGGCAACGCGAAACTGGTGGCGCGCATGACCATCCGGGCCGGCCGGATTGTGTACGATCCAACCGGCCTGAGCATGGTTGAGTGGGAGAAAGCGCGTCCGCAATACTTCTCCACGCCCGGATTGGGCAATTCCGCGCCCGCGCGGGCGGATGATTTTCCGCGGGAATGAACCAGATCGAGGGACCAGATTGTAGGGGGGAATGATGAAGGCAATCACGCGTCGAAAACTGTTGCGCCAGTCGGGACAGGCGATTCTCGCCACCGGAGCAGTGACATACGCGGGCTCAACGCTCCCGGCACTCGCGGCCTCGCGTCCCAAGACCAAAGCTGTGGACTACTCCCAGAAGCTCGGAGTGACGCCTTTGATCAACGCCGCGGGGACCTACACGGTGCTTTCCGCTTCTACGATGCCTGAAGAAGTGCGGGCGGCGGTCGAACTGGCGGCGCAGCATCCCGTAAATCTCACCGAGCTGTTGGAGGCTTCCGGAGCGTATCTGGCCCAGCGCCTGCGCTGCGAAGCGGCTCTGGTTACAGCGGGAGCGGCGGCCGCGCTCACGGTCGGTACCGCTGCCTGTGTCACCATGGGCAACGATGCGGCCATCCTCAGCGTGCCCACCGACATGAATGGATTGAAGAATGAGGTGATCGTCCAGAAATCGCATCGTTATGGATACGACCACGCTCTCCGCAATTGCGGCGTGCGTTTTGTGGAAGTCGAAACTCTCGAGCAGTACGAGCAGGCTTTCAACGATCGCACCGTGATGGCCCATTTCTTCAACGCAGGCGAGGAGCACATCAGTCGCGAAGACTGGATACGTGTAGCTCACAAGCATGGGGTCCCATGTTTCAACGATGCAGCTGCGGACGTCCCGCCCATCTCCAATTTGTGGAACTACACCCAGATGGGATTTGATCTGGTGACGTTTTCCGGCGGCAAGGGACTTCGCGGGCCGCAATGCACCGGCCTGCTGCTGGGAAAAAAGTCCCTGATCGACGCCGCCCGGAAGAACAATTCGCCGAATTCGAATACCATCGGCCGCGGGCTGAAAGTAGCGAAGGAAGAAATCGTCGGTCTGGTCGCGGCGGTGGATTGGTTCCTGGCCCAGGATGATGCAGCGATGGAGGCGGAGTTTCGCGGCCGCGCCGAACGGATTGCTGCGCGGTTGAAAGACGTCCCCACGCTGCAAACCCAGATTTTTGTACCCCCGGTCGCGAATCATGTTCCGACCCTGCTCATCACCTACGATCCCAACAAGATCAAGATCACCGGCGCCGAAGTGATGCAGAAAATGCGCCAGGGCCCACCCCGCATCGAACTCAATCCCTCTACCGGCGGCGCTCCCGCCAGCGCCGGTCTGCCCGGTGGAACCAATACGATCGTGGTGGGGGTGTGGATGTTGCAGCCGGGCGAGGACTTGATTGTGGCCAAGCGGCTGCGCGAAGTTCTGCAGGCCGCAAAGTCCTGACAGGATCTCTGGGCTAGATTCTTGCGCCCGCGCGCGCTACTTCCGCGCGAACTTCTGCAGTCCCAACCGGTCGCTGCCCTCCTGGATGAGGTAGAACTTGTCTCCATCCACGTTGTGGAAGACTTGCTGTAAGCCGCTGGGCCACCTGATCTCGACGGTTTCCGCGCGAGTGGCCTTCCCCAGGCCGAAATTGGCGCGCAGATCGCTCTGCGAGAGATAGCTGCCTCCGCCCGCGATTTCCCGAATCTGTGACAGGCCGCCAGCTACGACGCGGATCCGGGCGCCCATCGCATCGCGATTGCTCTTGGTTCCCACCAGCTTGAAATTCACAAAGTGGCTGCCGTTTCCCCCACTGTTATGCAGCAGCAGGGGCGGATCTCCGTTGTTGGCCACGACCACGTCCACGAACCCGTCATTGTCGAAATCCACGAACGCAACTCCGCGCCCAACGTAGGGAGTGCGAAAGCCGTCACCCGCCGACTTGCTCACGTCCACAAACTTGCTATTGTGATCGTTATGAAACAGCGAATTGAGCTGTTTGTAGTAGATGTCCGGTGAAGTCTGCTCAACTTCCGGATACACGTGGCCGTTGGCGATGAAAATATCCAGCCAGCCATCGTTGTCGTAATCGAAAAATCCGCCGCCAAAGCTCAGGACGTCATGGGTCGCCCGTGTGATTCCGGCGCGGTCGCTTACCTCGTCGAAGGCGCCCTTGCCGTCGTTCTGCCAGAGGTGATCCGAGGATCGCTGAAAATCAGAAATGTACAGGTCCAGCCAGCCGTCGTTGTCAAAATCTCCCAGCGAGATGCACATGGCTGCCATAGTCAGGCCCTGGCTGGTCAGGGCCATGCCGCTGACCAACCCTATCTCCTTGAAGGTGCCATCGCGCTGGTTGTGGTAGAGATAGGCGTTGAGTCCGTCGTTGGCGACAAACAGGTCGGGCCACCCATCGTTGTCGTAATCGGCGGCGCCTACCGAGAGATTCTTGCCTTCAGCCTGGTAGATATTGGCCTTGACCGTCACGTTGGTGAAAGTTCCGTCACCATTATTGTGGTAGAGCGCGTCAGGGCTGCCCCGATAAGCACTGGGAGGACAACTGCTCTGCACCCCGCCCAGGTCGCAATAGCGACGGTCGCCCATATTCACGTAGCTGCCAACGTACAGGTCAAGACGTCCGTCGCGGTCATAGTCAAAAAAAGTAGCGCCGGAATGAAACGCTCCTGATTCTGTTCCGGCCACGCCGGCCTTGTCGGTTACATCGGTGAAGGTTCCGTCGCCGTTGTTGTGGTAGAGCACGTTGCGGCCGTACTGAGTCACAAAGAGGTCCGGGAAGCCGTCGTTGTCGTAATCGCCCCATACACATCCGAGCCCGTAGCCGGTGCCGGGCACGCCCGCCTTTTCCGTGACATCCGTGAACGTGCCATCGCCGTTGTTGCGATAAAGTGCGTTGCGGGCCGGGATTCCGCGGTCGTACAGGTCGCGGCCGTTTACAAAGTAAATATCCTGCCAGCCGTCGCCGTCAAAATCGGACACGCAGACCCCGGGTCCAAATTCCTCGCGGTTGATGGAGATGCCCTGGTTACCCTTGAAGTGGTCGAACTTGATGTCGGCGGCTGCGGTGACGTTCGTAAACTCAATCGACCGAGCGGGAGCGGTTTGCGCAATCAGCCGGGGAACTAGCAGCAGATTCTGAATCAGCCATACCACGAAGAAAAAAGACACGTAGCTGCGGCTTTGCCGGGTTCGCAACACTGATCGAAGGATAGTATCTCTCGAAATGCCGGGCAAGGTGGCGGGTCGCACTCTAATGACACGCGGAGCGTATTTCTTCAATGGATTGCCGGGCCGAGTCGGAAGTGGCGAACGGCCCCATCCCTTTCGCGGTGAAGGGAAGAGCAGGGACCGGATCAGCCAGGTGCTGCACAGTCTCCAGCGCAACCGCGCACTGCCCCTGTGCCGCCGCCGATCGCGCACGTTGGAGTTTCAGCCGGACGTAAACTTCACGGATATTGGCTCCGCCTTCCTCTCGCAGAAAGAATCGATTCTGCAGCAATTTTTCGGCCTGATCGAAATCTCCCGACTCGCCGAGCAGCCGGGCCAGCCTGAAGATCAGCACTACCGGGGCCGACTGCATTTGCGGGTAACTCTCGACCGCGGAGGCGCGGTCGGCAGCGGGGC
>DASZHW010000078.1:0-6880 GCA_035937515.1 Terriglobales bacterium
ATATCCCTTTGATTCTGTTCGTGACTGCAATTGAGCCAGATGCGGCCATGGTTTTTCCGGGTTGATGAAATCCGGCGTCAAAGGTGAGATTCCTCCCCAATCATTGATCCCCGCGTCGAGCAGTTCGTCGTAGTAGGGAGCTGAAAGGTTGGGGGGCGCCTGCAGGTTGACATCGGGCAGGAGGAGCCGGGCCACGGCTACGGTACGCAACATCTCGTTGCGCGTGGGTTCGGGCCAGTCGCACATAGGAATATCGGGCTTGGCGCGGAAGTTCTGAATGATGACTTCCTGGATGTGGCGGTAGCGCCGGTGCAATTCGCGGATCGCGAGCAGCGAATCTACACGATCGTCGAAAGTCTCGCCGATTCCGATGAGCAACCCAGTGGTGAAGGGAACCGACTGCTTCCCAGCTTCTTCCACGGTGCGGAGGCGTTTTGCGGGGACTTTGTCGGGCGCGTTGTCATGCGCGGCCCCGGGAGCCAGCAGAGCGTTGCTGGTGGTTTCGAGCATGAGGCCCATGCTGGGAGAGACCGCCGCGAGGCGAGCGATCCATTCGGGGCTCAGCAGGCCGGGATTGGGATGAGGCAGCAGGGCCGTCTCGCGCAGCACCAGTTCGCACATGCCTTCTAGATAATGCAGGGTCGAGCGATATCCCAGGCGGCGGAGAGTGGCCCGCATTTCGGGGAAAATCAGTTCCGGCTTATCTCCCAGGCTGAAGAGCGCTTCGGTGCAACCCATCCTTTCGCCCGCCCGCGCAATCTCCAGAACCTGATCCGGGGTCATGGTGTGGGCTCTGGGCTGGCCGGGATCGCGGCGAAAAATGCAGTACCCGCAATAGTCCCGGCAAAGATTGGTCAAAGGGATGAAGACTTTGCGGGAATAGGTAATGATCCCCGGCTTGAACCGCTGTTTGGCTGCCCGGGCGGCGGCAAGGAGAGCAGGGAGGTCGTGGTCCGAGCTACGGATAAGCCAGTTGGCTCCCTCGCGCGAGAGCGGCACGCCTTCGTTTGATTGATCGAGAAGGTCCGACAACCCGTCGGCTGGCCCGGTCATCATTTTGTCCTGCCGTAAAGCTAGGCTCACCTGACCCATTCCGGAAAACGGGAGCAACGTCCAGGCCTCCCGAAATCCATAGCACTAAAAATCTTGCGGGAACGATAGCGCAAACCGGCTGAGGAACACAAAAATCATACATGAGATCGACCCCGAACGCGTCGCTTGAAGGGAGAGCGATCTTCACAGATGGTTGAATTGTTCAACACTTGACTTCGTGAACAGTTTGGGAGGAAGATGGCGCGCGTTCCGCCAAGTCGTCCCCTGGGCCAGTTCGTATGGAGCGTTCTCAAATTGACCGAGTCAGCGTCGCCGATCAGGTGGCGTCGATCCTGCGGCAGAGAATTCTCACGGGCGAACTGCGTCCCGGAACTCCGCTGCAGGAAGTCCCGCTGGCGGCATCCCTGGGGGTGTCGCGGAACACGATGCGGGAAGCGACCCGCATTCTGTCGCTGGAAAACCTGCTCAAGCGCAGCATCCACCGCGGGGTGGCGGTCTCGCAGCTCTCTCTCAAAGATGTCCAGGAGATCTACCACCTGCGGCGGATGCTGGAAATTGCGGGCATTCTGGCTGCCAAAGAGCGTCGCTCTGAAGTGTTGCCGGAGCTGCGCACGGCGCTGGAAGGGTACGCGCGCGCGGTGCGGGAGCGAGACTGGCCACGGGCGGTGGGTTTCGACCTGCAGTTCCACAGTCTGCTGATTCGCTTTCATCACAATCGGCGGCTGGAAGCGTTCTATCAGCGGGTGATCGGAGAACTGCGCATGGGAATGGTGCTGGTGGATCGGGGTCACGATCATCCCAGCGCGTTGATCCCAGTGCACCGGAAAATCTATCAATTGCTGGCCGCCGGCAACCTCAAACAATGCGCCGCCGTGCTGGTGCAACATCTCGACGATTCCGAATCCCGGCTGATCCGGGTCATGAACGGCCAGCCGCCAAAAAGGAAATCCAGGCGCTCGGTCTGAAAGCGGCGGCCGGGTTGTTTCGAGGAGGAGAGTATGAAGGCCTACTTTAAAAGTGGAAGTCTGGGTCGCGGTTTCCTGGCGCGGAATTGCGCGCTGTGCCTAACACTGCTGGCGATGACCTGCCTGCCCCTGGCGGCGCAGGTGGTTACTGGCACCATCCAGGGCCGCGTGTATGACACCACCGGAGCCGCGATTACTCAAGCTTCGGTGGGCGTGGTGAACTCGGAGACCGGATTCTCACGCTCCACGACCGCGAGCGCAACGGGCGACTACCAGATTCCATCTTTGCCGGTGGGCGACTACACGGTGACGGCCGAAAAGGCCGGCTTCAAGAAGCAGGCGAAAAAGATCCATCTCGACATTGGTGCCAACGGCAACGTGGACTTCGACCTGGCAGTCGGGCAGGTAGCCGAGGAAGTTACTGTGCAAGACGTGGGCGAGGTGGCGGAACCGACTCGAATCATGGTCAGTTCGGTGATCGATGCGCAGAAAATCGCCGACCTGCCGGTGAACGGGCGGCAGTTCATTGACTTCGCGCTACTGGCGCCGGGAGTCACCATCGGCGACACCACTTCGGGCAGCACCGACGTGATCATTGAACCGGTCACCAAGCTCTCCTTCGCCGGCCAGAATATCCACTACAACTTTGTGGCCATCGATGGCGCCGACAACATGTCCACCGCCTCCGGAATTCAGAAAACCACGCCCTCGCAAGACGCGGTGGAAGAGTTCCGCGTGATCAACAGCAGTTACAGCGCGGAATTCGGGCGGGCGGTAGGCGGAATCGTCAACATCATCACCAAGAGCGGAACCAACAGCCTGCACGGTTCTCTGTATGAGTATTTTCGCAATGACGTGCTGGACGCTCCCAGTCCGCTGGCAGCGGCCGGCTTCAACGAGCTCCGGCAAAACCAGTTTGGCGGCACGCTGGGCGGGCCCATCCGCAAGGACAAGACCTTCTTTTTCGGCAACTACGAAGGGCAGCGGCACACCGAATCGCCTTTCTACAATTCGACGGTGCTGCAGAATATCAATCTCATCAATGCCGTCAAGGTGAACACCTGGGGACTTCCGGCCGAAAATCTTCATGTAACGCGGGGCATCGACTACGACAACTTCCTGGGCAAGATCAATCACACGTTTAGCGAACGCCAGTCGATGTTCGTGCGCTATTTCTTCAACGACCAGCGGTCCACGAATCTTTCCCCGCTGAACGACGGCTTTGACCTGCCGTCGGGGTTCAAGAACAACACTTTCCGCGACCAGTCCATTGTGGGCAACCTGGTTTCAACTTTCTCTTCGTCGCTGGTCAACGAACTGCGAGTGCAGTACGCGCACCGGTTCTTTGATTTCCCGACCACCAGCACGCAGCCGCATTTGGAAGTGTCCAACGTGTTCACCCTGGGCGTGAACCGTGGCAACCCGGACTTCTACGAAGAGGGCCGGTTTGAAATCGTGGACAGCGTGACCAAGGTGGCGGGCAAGCACACCATCAGCTTTGGCGGAGACTTCAACCGGGTGGGCACAACCGAGTCCTTTCCCCTGTTCTATCCGTTCGAGGCCGACTTCGCCAACCTGGGCGCTTTCCTGGGCAGCGACTTCGTGGGCGTCCCCCATCCCTTCGTAATCTTTTTCGAACGCTTCGACACCGCGAGCGGCTTCAACGAGACTTCATTCAATCCCGCGGTCTACCAGGGAACGAGCATTTCTTCCGCGATCCGCAACCAGGCCAAAGGCACGCTGGACCACACCTATGAGGGCCTCTATTTGCAAGACAAATGGAGGGCGTCGAAGAGTCTGGCGATCAATTTCGGGTTGCGCTGGGAAGGCGAAACCTGGCCGGCGGCAGCCATCAACAATCCGCTCAAGAACTTCGACCCGCGCGCCGGCTTTTCTTATTCTCCCGGCGGACGCGGGAATTTCGTGATCCGCGGTGGGGCGGGATTGTTCCACGGCCAGATTCCCTCGCCCCTGCTGATGTGCCAGATTCCATCTTGCGGCGGACTGTCGAAGTATCCGGGACGGGAAAACATCCAGGACGATCTGAACGCGAAGACGCGGCTCTCTGCCTTCGGAGCGGACCCTTTCACGAACGCGGCCGCGCTGAACGCCCTGCTGCACGCGGGTCAGACCACTGCAGATTATCCGGCGGGGTCGCTGGAGGCGGTGATCGTGCGGTTCGTGAAGGCCCACAAGCCGCCCTATGGCGCGCAAGCCAGCCTGGGGGTTGAGTTCCAGCCCTTTAAGGACACGGTGCTGGATATCACCGGAATGCACGTGCGCGGCGTCCACCTCGGCAGCTTCTACAATGTGAACCAACCGGACGCGAATCCCTTCTACAACACGGGAGCGGAGGCGGCGTCTCATACCGTTCACGACTCTCGCGGAGACGCCGGGCCCAAGAATTACTATTGCGGCACAACCGGCCCCACCAACCCGACGGATTGCCTGCCGGGGACGCTGTTTGGAGTGATCCCGAATATTCGAACCTTCCCCTTCGGCGTGGACTTCGAGGCCGATTCCAAATGGGATTCGCAGTGGGACGGCTTGCTGGTGAATTTCAACCGGCGCCTGACTCACCACATCGGGTGGGGAGTGAGCTACACCTGGTCGAAAGGAATCGACAACGGCCCCAACCCCAGTTTCGTGCTGATACCGCAGGACTCGTGCTGCTTCAACCGGGAACGGGCGGTTTCCGCGGATTCGGTCAAGCATCGCTTTGTGGCCAACGCCACGCTGGCGGGGCCAACCCATGTCAACCCCGTGCTGAATGGCTGGCAACTGGGGATGATCGTGAGCCTGGAAACACCCCATTACTTCACCAAGTTTGCCGGCTCCGATGTGAATGGAGACATTTTCGGGAACAACGACCGGGTAGGTATTGAGCCGCGGAACACCTTCCGGGGCGATGCTTATCAAAGCGTGGATATGCGGGTTTCGCGGACCTTTAAGTTCAATGAGAAAGTGCACCTGGAAGCCATCGCCGAGGCCTTCAATCTGTTGAACACACTGAACGTCCGTTTCTTCAACACCGCCTACGGAGCGGCGGACTTTTGCAACTTTGCCGCCGACCCAGTGGCTCAGGGTTGCACGGCCACGCCGTCAGGGAATCTGGAAGGCTCGCCGAATCCGTCGTACGGTACGCCACGCGCCCTCTTCAATCCGCGGCAGGTTCAGTTCGCCCTGCGTCTGGCGTGGTAAAACTCTGAAGGGCGGAACCGGGAAGGTCCCGGGCGCCCGAGAACTTGAAGGATCGACAAGGCCGCCAGCGTCCCTATGGGTGTCACTCAGGAAGAGTTCCGCAAAGCGCTGGGCTGTTTTGCGACTGGAGTTACGGTCATTACGGTGGACCATGAGGGCGAAGTCCACGGCATGACCGCGAACGCGTTCAGTTCGGTATCGCTCGATCCCCTGCTGGTGCTGGTATGCGTGGACCGGCGGGCACGGACCCACTCTCAGTTGCACGCCAAGAAGCGGTTTGGGGTGAATGTGCTGGCGGAGGATCAGCAGGTGATCTCGGAATACTATGCGCGTCCCGCCGAGGACCATCAGCACGCAGAGCGGGACGCGGGTGCGCGCTTTGACCGTACGAAGCACGGGACTCCAGTGCTGCACGGAGCGCTGGCATATCTGGAATGCCGCTTGCACACGTCCCAGGATGCGGGCGACCACACGATCTTTATCGCTGAAGTCGAGGAAGTGCTGGTGCGCGAGGGCGATCCGTTGCTTTACTACCGGGGAGCGTACCGGGCCCTGGGAGGCGTCGCGTCAGGTCCGCGGGATTCTGAAAGAAGTATCCCGCCCAGTTCGGCCGGACGGAAATAGCAGGAGAAGAACATGCGATTTGGCATTTATTGCGAGATTCAGACACCGCCGGGCAAGTCGCATTACGAAATGATCTGGGAGATCATGCGTCAGATCGAGCACGCGGACGAGTGCGGCTTCGATGTGTACTCGGTGATTGATCACCATTTCTTCCCGAAATTTTCAATTTCGGCGAACCCGCTGGCCATGTTCGCGGCGGCGGCGCAGCGGACCCATCGCATCCGCTTCCGCACCGCCCTCCACACTCTGCCGTTGGAAAATCCCATGCGCCTGGCGGGAATGATCGCGGAAACCGACATCCTCACCCATGGACGCCTGGAATGCGGCCTGGGACGCGGCCATGCCTGGCTGTTCGGGCCCTCGGCTTTGCCGCTCGAGGAGAGCCGGCCACGCTATGACGAGGCCATCGACATTCTGGAACTGGCGTTTGCGCGGGAGAAGTTTTCCTATGAGGGCAAGTACTACAACGTGAAGGATGTCAGCGTGGTGCCGCGGCCGCTGCAGAAGCCGCATCCCAAGTTTTACACCGGCGGCACCAGCGACATCACATATCAGATGGCCGGCGAAAAAGGCTGGGGCATGTTTGTCCCGCCGCTGCTGCCCTGGAAGGTGCTGGAAGGTCCTCTGAACATCTACAAGAAGGCCTGCGCTGAGCATCACCATCAGCCCGACATTGTCTACATCCGCCCGGTATACATTGACCACGACGAAAAACTGATTCGGCAGGAAGTCGAGCAGGCCTTGCTCAATTTCCTCGCTTTCAACGCATCTCCGGTGGAGTCGCTGCAGAGCGAAGAGAAGAAGGCGGAACTGCGGGCCAAAGGATACGGCTTTTATGCCAGCGGCGCGCTCGAGTCGCTGACCAGGCTGACTTACGATGAAATTGTCGAGCAGGAGATCGGTTTTATCGGCACGCCGGAAAAGATCATCCGGCAGATACGGGCGCTCGAAGAAAAGGGCGGCATTGGGGAGTTGGCGATCGTTTCCAACTTTGGCGGACTGGAACATTGGAAGAGCGTCAAGATCCAGCACATGTT
>DASZHW010000079.1:0-29473 GCA_035937515.1 Terriglobales bacterium
GAAATATTCGAATCCTCCTCCGCCCGTCGGCCACTGGTCGAATGGACCCATCGGGCTGGTCTGCCATACCGGCACTTCGTGGCACTTCCCGAACTGCGCCGTCGAGTAACCGTTCAGCTTGAGGGTCATCGCCAGCGGCGCTTTGTTCTTAGGTAGTACGGAGCTGTATCCGGGCGCGGAAGTTGCGATCTCGGTGATACCGCCCATCCCAACCGAGTGATGGTTGCGACCGGTGAGCAGCGCTTGGCGCGTTGGCGAGCAAAGCGCGGTAGTGTGGAAACGGTTGAATTTCAATCCGCCGGAGGCGAGCTTCTCAAAGTTGGGTGTCGCACACGGTCCGCCGAAGGCGCTGGTCGCCCCGAAACCCACATCGTCGAGCAGGACAATCAGTACGTTGGGTGCGCCTTTGGGTGGGCGCAGAGGCTCGATCGGCGGAAACTTTGTATTGGGGTCTTTGGCGTCATAGGTTGTGAGTGCGGTGCGCGGCTGGGATGGAATGGGAAGGACGGCACGCGAATGCGAATCGGTTCTCTTAGGGTCTGACATATCGGTGTGTTCCTCCTCAGTTTCTTGATTGCTCAAATTGGTTTCGCGAGTACGTGGAAGTCCGACGGCGCATTGCGCGGCCATACTTTTAGGAGGCTCGGAATGGATCGGATTTCAGGCACGGGCCGCTCAAACGTGGACGGAGAACCGCCAGTACCAACAATCTTCTTGGACGCTGCAAGCATCGACAACTGGCAAAAGTGCTAGGCGTTTCACCTTCGCCGTCTGGAAAGACGCCGATCTCGAAATTCCCTTCCTGAAGCAGGCCAGGGCGAAATATGCGAAGTTTGCAGTAGGGGCGTAGGTCACTTCTCACTGACCATCGTCCGGTTCGTCTGCTAGGTCATTCTCAACTGTTGTAATCAGCAATTACACCAACTACGGGGGTAATCTACGATGGTGCTCCCTGCCCCTGAGACTGCGCATGGAAGAGCAGCACAAATCCACAGCGACGAAAAAGCGAAAGGTATATTATGTCGGAATGGACGAAGGCCGCAAGCGTGTCAGCGGGATCATTGCTGGGATAATCATGGCCCGCAATCTCGACAGGGCAGACGATCTGTTCGGTGGGCCGCAAGGTAGTCCGAGAACCGACAATATGATTGCAGCTGCCGTGCAGTGGGCAACCCAATTATGCGGAAGATCGATAACGTCGAGACTGAACCGCGTTAGAATCCCGAATGGGCCGTACAGGAGGCGAGCGGGTGAGCCCACGTAAAATTGATGACAAAGTGTAAACTGGCTCACCGCTGAAAGGCCGGTATCCCCGTGAAAATCCTTGCATCGATAAGTCGCAGCGTAGCGCCGTTCGTCGTCACATTGTTGCTGGCGGTGTGTATTGGCTGCGAAGAGAAGCGGGACGGTGCTGATGTTGCCGCAAACGTGGACGGGCGCACAATCCACCTCGCCGACGTTGACAAATATTATCAAAGCTATTATCAAAATCAGGTTTCCGCTTCGGATCAGATACCCGTGGGCGAACAAGCCACTAGTTTGCGGCTGAGCATTCTTCGGCAGCTGATTGACAACGAAACCCTCATGCGCCGCGCCGAGAAGTTGACGCTGCTGGTCACGGATGAAGAAGTCGAAGGCAAGCTGAACGAAATCAAGTCGCCCTACACTAAGGAGCAGTTTGAAGCCCAGCTCAAGGACAAAAAGATTACGGTCGACGATTTCAAGCGCGAGCTGCGCCGTTCCCTCACCGTGGACAAAGTCGTAAATAAAGAAATCACAACCCAGATTAACGTGACCGATCAGGACGTTACCAACTACTACAACGCCCACAAGGCGGAATTTAATCTTATCGAACCCAAATATCACATGGCCCGCATTTTGGTCACTACAACACCCGATTCCCAAGTCCGCAACCTCAAGAATGACAAAGCGCAGAATGAAGCGGATGCCCGTAAGAAGATTCAAATGATCCTGAACCGCTTGGACAACGGTGATGATTTCGGCAACTTGGCGATGAACTACTCGGAGGATGGGCAGACTTCGGGCAGCGGAGGCGACCTCGGTTTCGCTCCTGAGTCTTCACTCCACAACACCGATCCGGGCACGCGCGATGCCATGATCAAGCTGAAACCTGGCCAGTACAGCGCCATGATTCCGCTCGCCAACCCGATGAACAAGCAGGTCGCGGGATTCCAAGTCGTGAAGCTGATTTCAAAGGAACCAGCGGGCCAGCGTGAGTTGGCCGATCCGCGAGTGCAGCAGGCCATTCACTCGCAGCTTCAGGAGCATCGCGAACAACTGCTCAAGGCCGCATACTATGAGGTCTTGCGCGACCAAGCCAAAGTCAAGAACTATTACGCAGAAAATGTGCTGCAGAACAATGGAATAGTTGTTAAGTGAGGGCCGCTTGAACACCGCCGCCGCACTCCCGACGTCACGTCGAACACCTCACCAGTCCGGGTACGGCTCTGGGTACGGTGGCCTATATGTCACCCGAGCAGGTGCTGGGAAAGGAGCTCGACGCCCGCACAGATCTCTTTTCTTTCGGCGTCGTGCTTTACGAGATGGCTACGGGTGGGTTGCCCTTCACGGGCGGAACTTCCGGCGCAATTTTCGACGGCATTCTGCACAAGGCGCCGGTCGCTCCCGTTCGTCTCAATCGCGATATTCCGGCGGACCTCGAAAGAACCATCAACAAAGCATTGGAGAAGGACCGCAATTTGCGCTATCAGCACGCTGCCGACCTGCGCGCGGACCTGCAGCGTCTGAAGCGTGACAGCGACTCCGGGCGTTCGGTGGCGGCAAGTCCGGTCTCCGGGGAAGCACGGCCTTCCAGTTCGGCAGTTCAGCCTGCGCCGCCATCGTCCTCTGGAGTGAGTGAGGTTGCTCCGCGAACCAGCTCGGCCAGTGTGACCGCCGCAGGGTCGAGCGGATCGGGTCAGCGTTCCACCACCTCCCCCATCGCGCCGCTGGAAGCTGCTCATCCCTGCGGGAGTGGGCGTTGGCCGCGCTCGTCGCCGGCGGTATTTTTCTGCGCTCCTACAAAGGGCACGCCATCACTGAAAAGGATTCGATTTTCATTTCTGATTTTGTGAACACCACGAACGATCCCGTATTTGACGGCACGCTCAAGAAGGCCCTGGCAGTGGATCTGGAGCAATCTCCTTTTCTGAATGTGTTTTCCGACGCTAAGGCCCGCCACACGCTGACCTTGATGGGCAAGCAGCCCGACGAGCGTGTCACCGTCGAAACCGCCCGTGAGATCTGCCAGCGCAACAGCGTCAAAGCATTGCTGGCGGGTTCCATTGCCAGTCTGGGCAGCCAGTACGTGGTCACCCTCGATGCCATCAACGCGGCTACCGGCGACACGCTCGCCGAGGTACAGGGTCAGGCCGACAGCAAGGAGCAGGTGCTCAAGACACTGGATACCGCATCCACCCGGTTGCGGGGCAAGCTGGGCGAGTCGCTGGCTTCCATCCAGAAGTTCGACAAGCCGCTGGAAGAAGCTACCACCTCGTCACTGGAGGCGCTGAAAAGCTTCACCCAGGGAGATGCGAAGCACTCCGCAGGCGACGAACTGGCCGCGGTGCCCCTTTACAAGCACGCCGTTGAGCTGGACCCGAACTTCGCCATGGCCTATGCGCGTTTAGCCACAATTTATGGCAACTTCAGTCAAACCAGCCTCTCTGAGGAATATCGGAAGAAAGCATTTGAACTGAAAGACCGCGCCAGCGAACGGGAAAGGCTGTACATCACGAGCCACTACTATGCCGATCAGGGAGACCTGGAAAAAGGAATTGCGGCCTACGAATTGTACAAGCAGACCTATCCCCGTGAAGTTACCCCTTATGTGAATCTGGCGGTCACTTACACTCAGTTCCTGGGAGAGTTTGAAAAGGGCTTAGCCAATGCCAAGGAGGCTATTCGTGTAGATCCGGACGAGTACCGCGGCTATCTGTTCTCGTCGGTCGCCTACTCCGGGCTCAATCGTCTGGATGAAGCCAAGGCTGTCTTGAAAGCCGGGCTGCAGCGGAATTCTACCTTCCTTGGGTTGCACGATACTTTCGCCTACGTCGCCTACGCGCAAGGTGATCTTGCGACCATGGAGAAGGAAGACGCTTTCCTTCATGACCAGCCCGACCTGGAGATGAATCTGTATACACGCCACGGAGACATTGCCGCTTTGGGGGGACAGGTCCAGAAGGCGCGGGAGTTCTATCAGAAGACCGGACAGGTGGCACAACGCCTGCAGCTCAAGGAGTCGGAAGCGGCATCATTGACTTCACAGGCATGGATGCTGGCCCACTTTGGCTATCCAAAACAAGCTACGGACGCCGCCAATGCCGCGCTGGCACTTTCGCAGGACTACTTTACAAAGCTTTTTGCCGCGAGCGCTCTGGCATTCGCGGGAGAGAATAGGAAATCGCTTGAATTGGCTTCTGCGGCGGCGAAAGACCGTCCGAACGATACTTTGGGACAAGTTGTCTTCGTGCCCTTCCTGCAGGCTACGGTTGCGCTCAACGGTGGGAACGCCAAGAGAGCTCTCGAGCTTCTGAATCCAGCCTTGCCCTACGATAAGGGAAATACGGGAGTCTGTTATCTTCGTGGGCTGGCTTATTTGAAATTAGGACAAGGCAACGAGGCGGCGCAGCAGTTCCAGAGAGTGCTGGCGCTGCGCAATTTTGCGCCAACCGATCTTCTGATGTCGATGGCTCATCTCGGTCTCGGCCGCGCCTATGCACTCTCCGGCGACAAGGCGAAAAGTCGAGCCGCCTATCAGGACTTGTTCGCCTTGTGGAAAGACGCCGATCCGGATGTTCCGCTTTTGAAGCAGGCGAAGTTGGAGTATGAAAAGGTAAAGTAGCTGCCGGCCTTTGGACGTCCTGTTTCACGCTGGCGCAGGCTGATCTGCTTACGCCTCTCCGTTATCCCTAAACTTTGCGATCATGCCATGGCAGCGGTCGCGCCTGGTTGCTTCCTTATTGTCAGCTCAATATAGAGTGCGGCCACGTCATGGATAGCCAAACGTCTCCACACTGGAGTTAGATTGAAAAAGGTACACTGTTTTCGGGAAGAGGAATGACCGTTTTCGAGTTCACCATTCTGGTCTTCATCGGATCGGCCGTCGCCGGGCTGCTGGGCGCGCTCACTGGCCTGGGGGGCGGAGTGGTTCTGGTCCCGCTGCTCACTCTGTTTTTCAAAGTGGACATTCGCTACGCCATCGGGGCCTCCCTGGTCAGCGTCATTGCCACCTCGTCCGGCGCGGCCGCGGCCTATGTGAAGGAAGGGATTTCCAACATCCGCATCGGCATGTTCCTGGAGATTGCCACTACCCTGGGCGCGCTGACGGGAGCGTTTCTGGCGACCCGGGTTTCGACCGCGGCGATTGCCGTCATCTTCGGTGCGGTCCTGCTCTTCTCCGCGGTCCTGGCTGCGCGGCCACGCGTGCGGAAGACCAGTGATGACATTCCCGACCCGCTGGCCACGCGCCTCCGCCTCAACGGCAGCTTTCCTACCCCGGAAGGCGTTCGCCATTACTTTGTGCGTCGGGTTCCGGCCGGCTTCA
This sequence comes from Terriglobales bacterium, assembly GCA_035937515.1. GTDB lineage: Bacteria > Acidobacteriota > Terriglobia > Terriglobales > Acidobacteriaceae > JAIQFF01. The sequence goes on from DASZHW010000079.1 coordinate 5,567, forward strand.
GCCTGATGTTCGGGGCGGGGGCGCTCTCCGGCTTGCTGGGCATTGGTTCCGGCGCAGTCAAGGTCCTGGCCATGGACCAGGCCATGCGCATTCCCTTCAAGGTTTCGACCACCACCAGCAACTTCATGATCGGAGTCACCGCCGCGGCCAGCGCTGGCGTGTATCTCAGCCGGGGCTACATTGATCCAGGTCTATCCATGCCGGTGATGCTGGGCGTGCTGGCGGGGTCACTGGCAGGCACGCGCATTCTGGTCGAAGTAGAAACCCGATGGCTGCGCCTGATCTTCAGCGCCGTCATTCTGCTGTTGGGGGCGCAGATGATTTATCACGGCCTGGCGGGAAAAATATGAAAATGATCCGTCTGCCGCTCTGGAATGACCGCGAAGTTGAGAATCTGATCGGAAACCTGCTGCGTGCCGGCGTCATTGTGTCCGCGGCGGTCGTATTCACCGGAGCGGTCGTATATCTGGCGCGCCACGGAATGGAACCTGCCGATTATCGCGTGTTTCATGGCGAACCCGGCGAACTGCGCTCGGTCCCGGGAGTCCTGCATGCGACACTCTCGTTTCAGGGACGCGGCATCATCCAGTTGGGATTGCTTTTGCTGATTGCGACTCCCGTGGCCCGCGTCATACTTTCCATCGTTGGCTTTGCCGCCGAGCGCGACCGTATGTACGTTGGATTCGCCTTCATCGTGCTTGTGATCCTGCTCTACAGCCTGTTCGGAACCTCGTAGTTCTTCCCTGCGGAGATTGAGCAGCTGAAATTACGACAGGTCTGAGCGAAAGAAGTGGCGGCGCTCGAATAAATTCAACGGCAGTTCGAAGACCTTGGTATCGCCGCCGGCAAATGCAAATTGTTTTCCACACTCGGGGGCGGGACAAACCGCATTGACCTTTTCCTTGTTTGCTTCACGAGTCATTTCCCGTTCCACGACCACCCAGGTTCCACATTTGGGGCAGGTAACGCACGAGCACACGATACGATCCGGCATTTGTTTCCAGTGTAAAGGATGAGCGGCGGCGAGGGCCATCCCCAGACGGAGGCTTGCCCCCGACCCTACCTCGCACCCGAGCGCAACTTCCACGCGATCTGGCGCAGAATGCCGAGCCACAGTTCGGCGTCGGGAGCCGACAGCTTGAGCCTTCGTACCAGGCGGCGCACTTTTTCTGACGTGGAAGGCGCCCGGCTTGGACTCATGTAGGCGCTGGCGCTCAGCAGGTCGACAAGCATGGCGGTGACACGCTCGACTTCGCCCGCGGTCGCGAGTGGTTGTTTCTCAGATCGTTTCTCTGCGCCGCGCACGACTTTGGGATCGCGAACCAGTTCGTAAAGGCACACCGCCACCGCCTGTCCCAGATTCATGGAGATATGCTGCTCGCGGGTGGGAATGCGAATCAGCCAGTGGCAATGGCTCAGGTCCTGGTTGGAGAGACCGACCTTCTCCGAACCAAACAATAAAGCCACAGGGCGCGACGCCAGTTGCCTGCGGATGAAGCGCGCGCCGTGTTCCAGGCGGCGGAGCGGATGCTGCAATTCCCGATGCCGCACTGCCGTCGTCCCCACCACCAAAGCGCAGTCGGCGACGGCTTCAGCAACCGCCTTGTATTCGTCTGCCTGGGCCAGCACAGCCGAAGCACCCACCGCGGAGCGTGCTTCCCGAAACGCCTTTGCATAGGGATTCACCACGCGCAGACGGGAAAAACCGAAATTGCTCATGGCCCGGGCGGCCGCGCCGATATTGAGCGGATTCCGCGCGGCCACCAGCACGATGCGCAGGCGGTCCAGCTCCGCGGCAGCGGGTAAGGAATCGATTCCTAGACTACTGGCCATTCAACAGGCCCCGTTTTTGCCCGGGTGCCAGTACATCTCCCAGCCGAGATAGCGCGTGCTGGCCTCGTGGACCGCCGCAGCGACCGTGGATAAATTGGCGGCCACGTGATGTTCGAACCCGTTCTCGCAGATGTAGTGCAGCAATCTCTGCAGCTGGGGAATCTCGACTACGCCGGCGCCGCCAAACGTATTCAGCGGATCGTCGGTGAATTTTCCTTCGCCTACGTAGCCGCGCATCCTGCCCCCGGTGTCGTCGGTAGAAAAACGCGCAAAGCTCATCTTTTCCGGCTTGATCAGGCCCACGCAGGTGCCGAAGGTGTTCTCCTTGCCGACCGTACCCGCGATAATTTCCTGGAAATCCATTTTGACCGAGCGGAAAAAATGCTTGGGCAGGTTGGAGCAGTGGAAGCACACGGCCTTGTCGGGATCGGAGCCGTAATTGTTGTTCCAGTCGAGCAGCGCCGAGGGCGTTTGCGAGGCCAGCCGGAGCGCGTGCATGCCCAGTACGCCGCAGATATCCACTTCGCAGGCGCTGGAGAGCAGACCGTCGCTCATCATGCTCATGATGGTGCAGGGCACGACGCCCAAATTCTCCTCGATCGAAGTCCAGCACTGCACGGCGCTGACCGCGACTTCAGTTGCCGCCATCCACTGATCGACGACAGCACCCAGCTTGGCCATCTTCATGAGGGCAGCGGCCGGAACGCCGCTCGCATCCACATACTTCTTGATCGCGGCCAATTTGGCCTGGGCAGCGTCGTCAATGTCTTTCATGCGATCGATGCGGCCCAGCACCTCGGACAGGTCCAGAGTCTCGATCGAGATGCCCTGCGCTTCGAGAATCTTCTCGCTGTAGCGGACGGTGTTGAATGCGGTAGGACGCGCTCCGATCGCGCCCACGCGCAGGTTGCGGAAGCCGTTGACTATGCGGCAGACCGCGGCGAACCACTCCAGGTCAGCGGCGAACTCCGGCGAATCCGGGCTCTCGGTATGCAGCGTCGTGATCGAATACGGAATGCCGTACTGCCGCAGGTTGTTGCAGGCCGACATCTTGCCGCAGAAACTGTCGCGGCGGAAGGCGATGGTCATCTTCTTGGGATCGTCCGGCGTGGCCTGGATCAGCACCGGCACGCGCAAATCGGCCAGCCGCAGCGTATCCGCAATCGCCCGTTCCTCCCCGAAGTTGGGAAGGGTGACGATGATGCCATCGATACGGTCGCGATTGCGTTTGAACAGGTCGGCGCAACGACGGGACTCATCGCGGGTTTCCACCGCTCCGTATTTGCTCTCCTCCGGTGTGAGCGCCACCGCGTCGATTCCCGCCGCTTTCAGGGCGGCCAGAATTTCTTCGCGCCCGCTCTTCGCCAGGTGATCGGGGAAGAAGCCCCGGTTGCCTACGATCACCCCCATCGTCATTTGTCTGGTCGCCATATCTCCCCTCGGGATTCGGTCGCGCGTCAGGCCTGACGCCTGGGCGCAAACCGGATGCAATAGATAAGCCCAATTACCAGGAGCACAGCACCCCACCACACATTGGCGTGCAAGTTGAACAGGACGATGCCCGGATTCGCGGGGGGATTTGCGAGCTGGTAGATTCCTGCAGCCAGAATCAGTGCGCCATTCACGGCCAGCGAAATGCCAATGAAGAACCAGATGGAAATCATGATGCGCGCCCCTTATCTACTAGACAGCCACCTACCAGAAAATAATGTTCAGGACGATGAAAACCACGGTCACAACTCCGGCCCAGAAAAAAGGCTTTTCGTAAAGCGGGACATCGCCCACCGACGGGACTTCCGTCAATCCATACACCAGGCCAGTCAACTCGGCATCCGGCTTGGGTTGTGTGGCCAGGCTCAAGGCAACCGTGACGGTGACGCAAACCACGAAAGACCAAAGTGCCTGATACATATCCTGGGCGAGGGCTTTGGCATGGGGCGAGAGCGCCACATAACGCAAGGCCGCTGGATCCACTTTGACCCAGGTCCACATACCGATCGACGAAAGCGTGCCGCACAACAGTCCCCAGAAGCCCCCCCGGCCGGTGGCCCGCTTCCAGAGCATCCCGAGTACGACCGTGCCGAACAGGGGAGCAATGAAGAAACTGAACAAGGCCTGGACATAGTCCATGATGCTGGCAAACTGCATCACCAGGTACGCGGTGCCTACGCTGATCAGCACGCCGACCACCGTGGTCCAGCGGCCCATGTTCACATAGTGATGATCGCTGCCCCGCGGATTGATCAGCGGCCGGTAGATGTCATACGTCCAGACGGTGGTGAAGGCGCTTACGTTGCCCGCCATTCCCGACATGAAGCCCGCGATCAGCGCGGTAATCCCCAGACCGAGCAATCCAGGACCACAATATCGAGCCAGCATCAGGGGGAGAACGTCGTTGTAGCTATGACCGCCGGTGGCTGCGGCTAGCGATTCCGGAACCAGCTTCATTGGCAATACGGCCAGGCCCAGCAGGCCGGGCAAAATGACGATCAGCGGCACCATCATCTTGAATCCGGCGCCGATAATGGGCGCCATTTCCGCGCTGCGAATATCCTTGGCGGCGAGGATGCGCTGCACCACCAGAAAATCTGTGGTCCAGTAGCCCATGGAAAGCACCGCGGCCAGCCCAAATACGATGCCGGTCCAGTGAATTCCCATGGGATTCGAACTGAATGAGCCCAAGCCAGACCAGAGGTGAATGTACTGCTCCGAAGTGCGCTGCGCAATCAGCACTTTCAGATGGGTCCAGCCCCCCGCTTCGTACAAACCAAGAATCGGTATCAGCAGAGCGCCCGCCCAGATCAGAAAGAACTGCAGCACTTCGTTGAAGATGGCGGAACGGAGCCCGCCCAGCGCGACATAGATCGCAACCGTGAGAGAAGAAACCCAGATGCTGAAATTGATGTCCCATCCCAGCACGATTTGCATGACCTTGGCCATAGCAAACATGTTGACGCCGCTCATGAGCACGGTCATGAAAGCAAACGAAATTGCCGACAAAGCCCGGCTGGGTTCGCCAAACCGCAGCTTCAAATATCCCGGGACGGAGTGGGTTTTGGAAATGTAGTAGAACGGCATCATGACCAGGGCCAGGAACAGCATGGCCGGAATGGCGCCGATCCAATACCAGTGGGTAGCCAGAATTCCGTACTGGTAGGCCGATCCCGCCCAGCCCATCAATTCGAGCGCACCCAGATTCGCGGAGAGAAAACTGAGGCCAGCCACCCAGGCGGTCATCTCGCGTCCTGCCATGAAGAAATCTTCCCCGGTGTTGGCCCGCCCACGCAGATAAAATCCGATAGCCAAAACCAGGGCGAAGTAGAAAGCAATGATGACGAAATCCACTGCAGACAAATGAACGAGCTGCGTGGTGGCAAGAATGGTTGTCGCTGGCGTCATTTATTTCCCGGCCTGCTTCTCCCCGGCGTGTCTCGGGAAGCTTTCCGGGAGGTATGGTGAGGGAAAGTCGCGCGAATGTCGAGCAAATGATGTCGTCTCAGTTGGACGATGCGGCCTCCGGTTCGCTCCCCGAAGTGGATGCGACCCCCTCCCCCGAGGCTCGTGTCCCCTGCGGCCGGTAACCATTGCGGGTGCGGATATGGCACTTTTTCAGACGTTCCCCCACCAGCTTGACCGAGATGCCGCGCCATCCGCGATTGGGATTGGGCTGGGGATAGTAGCTCAATGAATAGAGATGTGCCAGATCATTGCGGATGGAAGCGAAGGCGTTCTGCTGCTCTCTCCAGGTCTTGGCAAAGTAAGCCTCGCCACCGGTGGCAGCGCTCATGCGTTTGAATACCGTGCTCGAGACCGGCTCCAGCTTTGCCTCCCGCGTGCTGATCATGTAAATGGGAATCCCCTTGGACTGCGCCAGTTCAGCCACATCTTCCGGGGGCACCATGCTGGCATTGTCCGGGCCGTTGGAGAAGACGACAACCACTTTTCTGCCCTCGTTCTGGCCGGCATCTTTGACCGTCATCAGCAAGGCGTTGTACAGAGCGGCATCATCCCCTGCAACCGTGGTGCGCACGCCGCGCAGAACCTGCGAACGGTCGGCGGTCAGGGTGGTGGCCCGCGAGAGGTCGCGGCTATAGGAATAAAAGGCCACCCGATCCGGACCATCGAGGGAACGCACAAACTCGGCAATCGCGTCCTGGGCAAAGACAAAACCCCGGTACATATAGTTGCTGGTGTCAAACAGGATGAAGACATTGGCGCCCGCAACCAAGGATCCCAGCTCCGACCCAAGCTCGGACGACGAATCGGCGAAATTCGAAGAGCCTCCCGGTGACCGGCCTTCAGGCTTGTCGCCCCCAGGCGCGTTGCGGGTCACCCTTCGGGTGGCCTCGTTGCCTTCACCGAAGGTGGCGACTTTCTGGGGAATGCCATCTTCCGTGACCACAAAGTCCGAAGGACGGAGGCCGGTCACGTAATTTCCTTTGCTGTCCATGACCGCCACATTCAACTGCACCATGTCGACTTCGACACGAATATTGGTTTCGCCTTCCTGGGCCGGGGTTCGGGGAACAGAGCCAAAGCAAACTCCCCATATCGCCAAGGAAAAAAGGAAATATCGTTTTAACATCGGTCTCATTGGTCACCTGTACGCAACTGAATCTGGTGGACGATGCAAAAACTTACTCAGCGTTCGTATTTCCCATCAATCTTGGGCAAGGAGGCAATCTTGCCCTGGCGAAACTCTTCGCCGGTTTCGCGCATGGCCCGCAGAATCGCCGGCCAGTCCTCGAAGTCGGTGGCGAAAATCTTTTCTACCATCCGGTAGGTCAACTCCGGCACCAGGCGGTTGAGCATGACCGGAGCGTAGCCCATTTCATCCGCCAGGCGAGCCCAGTACAAATTGTTCGAGTCCCAGGACTCGGCCAGAAGCCTGCTTGAATACCCCATGAACGCGGGAAACGGCTTCAGGTTCAGCAATTCCCGAGAGTAACTCTGCGCCAGAGCCGGATGAGGCACTCCGAAATCATCGGACAACCGCTTCCAGCTGACCTCCGCCGGGTGCAGGCTGGCGAGATGTTCCAGTTCGGCGCCTGCCTTGCCCCAGGAATCCGTCTGCCCCGGAAACCTCCGCCGAAATTCTGCGGCCAGGAAGAAAGTCTCGCCCGGCATTACGCGGGAAAGAACGTCATCTACGGCGCCCGCCTGCAGGCACTTGTTGATCTGCTCCAGCCGTTGCGGGACCATGCGGCCGGAAAGAATGTCCAGCAGGGTGCGCCGCAGGGTTGGATCCTGGGCGGACGCCGCCAGCAGTTCCTCTCCGGTGCGTTGGTAAAGGGTGACAGCGTGCAGCTCATTGCGGGACACACCCCACCAGCGCGGCAGCGTTGAGCTGCTCACCAGCCCGGGCACCAGTTCATGCCAGATGAGGGCCTGAACATTTTCCGGGACGATGAAGTCCTGCTCCGCTTCGGCAAGAACAAAGGGTAGATCCGCCAGGGACCCGGCGAGATGAGCGCCGCCGCCTGCCGGCAAACCGGTACCGAACACGTGGGGAACGTGCCAGGACTGGCCCCCGCCAACGGCCATTTCTCCGGAAAAATCGTGCGAGCGCACGAACAGAGGATTGTTGTGAAGCACCTGAGCTCCCGGCGGCTCATAGTAGGCGTAGTTCAATCCCACCAGGGTGTCCCGCAGGAACGGTACGATCAGGCCTCGAGCGTCGGCCAGTTGCTTGCCAGCGTCTGACGACTTGATCAATTTGGCCAGGTCGGTGCGCGTCTGCAAGGAGGTATGCCGGCTGTTGTAGAAACCGGCAGCCCATTCGCTGCGTTCGCTGCTGGTAAACATCGGCCGTGGCATCTCAAACTCCCGCAATTGCCCGGCCAGCGGAAGCAGGTCATTGGCGGCCGCCTTGCCTTGCGCCATTTCGTTCAGGCCCTGGCCCAACGCCAGCAGTGTATCCAGGGAAACCAGGCGCTGGCTCTCCATGACCGACTGGATGCGGTTGGCCATCTCCTGGCGCACCTGCTGACCTTCAGGATGGGGTTGATTCGGCCCCGCCAAGAGCTTAATCAGCTCATCCTGGGAAAGATTGGTCTTGCCCGAGACTGCGCGCGACAATTCCTGCAGCGAAGCGCGTCCCGCGTCGAAAAGCAGGGGCGCGCTGTTGGTCCCGGCCGCGAAAGGACTGATCATGCGCTGCCAGGAATCGTTCAGGTTCTCCGGTGATATCTGCCGTTGTCGCGCCAGTATCTGCCAGAGGCCCACATCGGACTGGAAGATTCCCAGAGCGTTGGCGCGCAGGGTCAGATTGGAAATGCGGTCCAACCGGTCCACCACCTCGAGGAAGCGGGCAATGGAAGCATCGTTTAATCCTTCAAACTCGGAAAAAATAAGATATTGCTGCCCGTAGCGCGAGAATTTCTCCGCCAGCAAGCGGACCGTCTGCGGACTCAGGCGCCGGTCCACCGGCCGCACATTGTCGATCGCGTTCAACATCAGGTAGATTCGCAGAGGCCCTTCGTCAGAGCCTATCCGGCTGAAAGCGAACATGGCTTCCACCAGCTCTTCGGAGCTTTTCCAATGGCTCGCGCGCCGGGCCCAATCGCGCACCACCCTGGAATCGGATTTTTGCCGCAGGATCTGCTGCCAGGCTTGCAGATCGCCTGGAACCGTCGGCTGGCCGGAGGAATCGAACTGCAAGCGTGTCACCAGCAGCAGGAGATCGGGATCGGGCCGGAAGACCGGGCGCGCCGGCCCCGGAGAACTGTCTCGTCCCAGCAATGCCTCATAGAAATGCTGCAGCCGGTGAGAATCGGCGAAATAGACCTGCCGCGCCGGAGTCAGGCGGGACAGGGTGTCAAAGTAGGCTGCGAACCAGCCATCGTCCTTAACCAGCAGGCGAGCCACGAATTCCTTGGGAGAATCCGGGCTTGCTCCAGCCAGGCTTTTCCAGGCAGATTCCGCCGACGCTCCGCCCGGCACTAACACCCGTCCATTGCGGATGGAAATATGACTGCCGTAGAAGTCCAAAACGGGGGCAAACGGACGCAGACTCGCGACCCCGGCAAATTGCTTCATGGCCGCGGCGGTTTCGCTGTCCATCCGCGCCAGCGCCCAGTAGAGCCGGGCCAAAACCGGATCCTCCAGCAGCAGCCTGACTACGTCATTGGTGCTGGAACCACCCTCAGTTCTGGCCGCCCCCACCCAATCGACCGGCGAGAACAAGACGGGCACTGGAGAACTGGCGAAGGGACACACAAACGGCTTGGTTCCCCGCAGGGTTTCCTCCAGCTCCGCCAAAGGAAATCCAGAATCGATGGTGAGGAAAGCCCGTTCTGGGTCAGCCGTCTCCAGCGCAACCTGTTTTCCGCAAGTCCCCTGAAGCTGGTAGCCCAGAATAGCCAGCAGCGGCCCGGCGTGCTCGCAGTCAGGCACGCGAATTACGCCTTCCGGACCGGCCAGCCTCACCAATTCATCCGCCTGGTCCACGTAGCGCTTCAGGAGAATCAGGAACTCGGTCGGCCTCCCGATTCTATCTTTGCGCCCTTGATAGCCTTCCACGGCCACATTGCGGGCCAGCAGGGGCAGCACTTCCTCGGGCGAAATCTTCTGACTGATCCCAGCCATGCGCAGGAAAGAGCGGAGTGGTCCGGGAACTGCCACGCTGGCCGCCGGTTTGGCAACCGCGGCAGACTGGGGGGCGGTTGACGAGTCCGGGAGCGGACCGGAAGCCGGGCAGTAAGCGCTGACTCCAAGCAAAAAACAGAGAGAAACCCGGAGCGTGAGGGCGGACAGGCAAGGAGGCTTCACGGCTGGTCCTTCTTTCAAATCCCAGGAATGACTTGAGCCCATTTGCAGATGCCAGGGACGGAGCGATCTTCCCTCGCCAGTGCGTCAGGTTGCCCAACCCGGGCGCGAAGCCCGGTCACCGCGCCGGGATCTGGGTTACGGGTCTGTTTCGGTTTCCGCCCCCGGCCCCCTGAATTTGTGCCTGCCAAGATAGATCATCTGGCCCGCGAATCCAACCCCTTTTCAATCTTTTTTCCAGATCGCTTCCCGGAAATGAAACGGCGCCCCGCAAAGTCCCGGAAAGGGTTGGGAGCGGAAGGCGAATTCAGACCACTTTTCCACTGCGAGCGGATAATTTTGAGGCCGCCGGAAGCTTTTCAGGCGGAAAAACTCCCTCCCAGCGATGAAACACCAAGGGCAGGTTCTCGAAACCTGCCCTGGCGGCGTCTCCCGATTCATGCCAGCGGGACTAGTTGATCGTAAAGCTCATGGGGGCGGAAACCTCGGTCATCGTACCCCTACGCCGTATATGCCCCCGGCGGGGTGTCCGGGATTGGTTACCGTGACCTGCACAGTCCCCGGGGTCGCGATGGCCGACGCCGGAATCGTGCTTGTGAGCTGGCCTCCGCTCACGAAAGTGGTGCCTTGCTTTGAGCCATTCCAGTTAATGGTTGCGTCTGAGTTGAAGCTGGAACCGTTGACCGTCAGCGTGAATCCTGGGTCTCCTGAGTTCGCCGTATTGGGTACAAGTTGCATAACCACAGGAACAGCTCCAGCCTGTGGCGCGGCCGCGCTGGGAGAGCTGTATCCGCCACAACCTGACCACAGAAGCGTGAGCAACAACACCGAGAGCATCTTCGAGAGCATCTTCATGACATTCTCCAGTCGGGCATTCCCTTCCCCGGATCATCGCGCGACGGGCTCGCCGGAGTGTCAGACCGCTGTCATTTTGTTGTAAAGGAAATGTCGGGGGAAGGAGAGGGTGCGGAATGGAAGGATTTTGCGGACTGATTCTGAGGTCAAAAACGTCGACGGTTGTACCTTCCGCCGGTGCTGCCATTAGAACCTTTGCGTCGTCCTCTAAAAGATGTTGCTGAATCCCCAGAACAGAAAGCCGGCGAGAATCATCGAGGCCGGCAGGGTCAACACCCAGGCCATCAGCAAATTGCGCACCGTGCCCCATTGCAGCCCGGTATGATTTGCCGCCATCGTCCCCGCGATCCCGGAGGAGAGCACATGGGTGGTGCTCACCGGCAAACCAAACCAGTCGGCTGCGCCAATGGTCACCATCGCGGTGATTTCGGCAGCCGCGCCTTGTCCGTAGGTCAGGTGGTCTTTGCCGATCTTTTCTCCGACGGTCACGACGATGCGCTTCCAGCCCACCATCGTGCCCAGTCCCAGCGCCATCGCCACCGCAACCTTCACCCAGGGGGGAATGAACTTGGTGGCGTTGTCTACGTGCTTTTTGTAGTTGGCCAGCACCTGCCAGTCGGTGGCGGAGATGTCCGGCTGATGCGTCTTCTGCATCAGGCGCAGAGCCTCGCTGACCAGATACATGTCATTGCGGAAGTTACGGACCCGATCATTGGGAGTTGCGCGGCGTTTCCTTGGCTGCCACCAGGAGCGCGAAGGCCATCGCGAATCCCGCCTTGCTTCCAACCTGCAGAATGAGTTCGACCGGCAATAGCGAAATGATTCCGAAGGCGACCAACCCGGAGGAGGTCACGACGCCAAGAAAATTCCACAAGCCCGACCACACCACCGCGATGTGTGGCTCCAGGGAATGGGTGTAGATCACCGTGGCCACGGCGTTAGCGGTGTCGTGAAATCCGTTGACGAACTCGAATCCCAGCGCCACCAGCAGAGCCAGGCCGAGCAGGAGGTACGGCAATATCGTGCTGTTATGGACGCCGGATAGATCCCTCGCCAGGCTGGAACCGGCGTAGATCACACCGATAATCAGCACCACGCCGAAGGCCAGCATTCCGATGGTCCCCGGCCCCTTGCTCATTTTGGCGTGAAGAGCTGGAACTGCGACTGGCCCTGGCGGGGGTGCGGCAGGTGGTGCTGCTGGTGCAGTGGCGCCATCGTGATCTCCTGGTTCCAGCCGAGAAATTCTCGGGTCAAGGATGGCGGCCACTATACGGATGGATTGTTACAGCAGTATTAAAAGGAATGTGTAAATCTGGCCAAAAAATTAACCAGCGCTACAACTTGTTTAGCCCGTCCAGCGCGGCAACTTTATAGGCTTCGGCGAGCGTCGGATAATTGAAGACCGTGTCACGGAAATATTCGATGCTCGCGCCCATGGTAAGCACCACCTGGCCAATGTGAATGATTTCGGTAGCCCGGTCGCCAATCGCGTGGACCCCGAGCAGCTTGAGCGAGTCCGGATCGAAGACCAGCTTCAGAAGTCCCTGCACGTCTCCCAGCATCTGTCCCTTGGCCAGCTCTGCGTAGCGGGCCAAGCCTACTTCATAAGGGATGTTCTCCTTGGTCAGTTGTTCTTCGGTCTGGCCCACCATCGAAATCTCGGGAACGGTATAGATGCCATAAGGGATGAGATTTGGCGGCATTTTCCCGGGTTTGCCGAACATGTGACAACTGGCGAGCCGGCCCTGCTCCATGGAGGTGCTGGCCAGGGCGGGAAATCCGATCACGTCGCCGGCAGCATAGATGTGAGGAACCGAGGTCTGAAAGTATTCGTTCACCGCCAACTTGCCGCGCGCGTCCGCGCTCAGGCCCGCCGACTCTATATTGAGCAGGTCGCTATTAGCCTGGCGTCCGATCGTGTAAAGCAGTCCCTGGCCATGAACCGTTTTGCCGCTGGCCAGCTTGGCAAAAACACGGTCTCGCTCTTCATCGAATCCGATGGAGACGACTTTCTCTCCGAGCCGGAACACGGTCCCCAGTTGCCGCAGCTGGAAACCAAGGCTCTCCACAATTTCGCGGTCCACGAAATCCAGCAGGATGGGACGCTGGTCGAGCAGAGTGATCTTTACCCCCAGAGCGGCAAACATGGATGCGTATTCCAGCCCGATAATGCCGGCGCCCACGATGATCAGCTCTCTGGGGACCTCTTCCAGACAATGAACCTGATCGGAATCAAAGATTCGCCGTCCGTCGATGGGGATGTCCGCGCTATGTGCCGGGCGGGTTCCGCAGGCAATCAGAACATGTTGACCGCGGAGCAGGTGAGAACCATTGTCATCTTTGACTTCGACGGTGTTGGGATCGAGGAAGTGCGCGTCGCCCTCGAAAGTAGTCACAAAGTTGCGGTGCAGTTGCGACTTGATTACGTCCATCTCGCGACTGATCACTGCCTGGGCCCGGAAGATCAGGTCCGCCATCGAAATACGATCTTTCAGCACGTAACCGCGGCCATAAAAGGTCCGCTGCTGGAATCCGCTGAGATACAGGACTGCTTCCCGCAAAGTTTTGCTGGGGATGGTTCCGGTGTGAACACAAACGCCGCCGATCGTCTTTTTTCGATCGATGATGGCCACTTTCTTGCGCATCTTGGCGGCGCAGATCGCGCCCTTCTGGCCCGCCGGTCCGCTGCCGATCACTACCAGGTCGTATTCGTTGGTTTCCATGATTTGAGTTTCCGGGATTTCCCATCGTGAGCGGACAGTGTCGCTGCAGCTGCGCGCCCGCACCAGGTCACTTGAGGGAAGAACCTAACATTATTTCCTGTCCAACGGAAGCGCGTAAGGGCCGCGCATTAGAAATGGCACTGTAACAATCTATTAACAATGAGGCGCTACCATCAACCCGTACCGCAGGAGAATCGTCGATGCCGCGCGCCCGCCTGGATGATCCTCGCTTCTATTTCAACCGCCACGAATCCTGGCTGGCCTTCAACCGCCGGGTCCTCGAAGAAGCGCTGGATGAAAACAATCCTCTGCTCGAGCGAGTCAGGTTTCTCGCCATCACGGCCAGCAATCTTGATGAATTCGTCGAGGTCCGGGTAGCAGGACTACTGCAGCAGGTGGAACACGGAAATCAACTTACCGGCCCCGACGGCTTTTCCCCGGAGGTGCAACTGAAGCGCCTGGCCAGCGAGTTACATTCTTTTCTGGCCGATCAATACAATTGCTGGAACCACAAGCTCCTGCCCGCCCTGGCCCGCGAGGGCATACGAATCTTGTCGGTGGCGCGTCTTGACCGCGCCGGCAAGGACGCCATGGACCTGTTTTTTACCCGCCAGGTGGACCCGATCCTGACCCCAGTGACCATTGATCCTTCTCACCCCTTCCCTCACGTGCTCAACAAGGCGCTCTGCGTTGCGTTCCACTTGCGTCATCGCTCGAAGCCGGCGACAACTTATCTGGGGGTGGTCACGGTACCGCGAAAACTTCCCCGATTGGTGAGGGTGCCGAGCCGCGGCGGAACCATCGACTACATCTTCCTGCATGACCTGATCGAGACCCACACCCGCAACCTCTACAAGGGCTACCATGTCATCTCCTCGGCTGCGTTTCGCGCCACCCGCAATAGCAACCTGTACCTGCACGAGGAAGAATCGCGCAATTTGCTGGAACTGGTGGACACGCAATTGCACAGCCGGCGCAAGGGTGACGTGGTACGGCTCGAGATCCAGGCCGACGCCGCGCCCGAGATCGTGGACCCCTTGTCCCATCAGTTTGGACTGCGCGCCTGGCAGATATTCAAGGCGCCCGGCCCGGTCAACCTTTCCCGCGTGTCGTCGCTGGCAGATCAGACTCCGCGGACTGATCTTAAGTTCCAGCCCTTTACCGCAAGGAGCCTGAGCTTCGCGCCCAAGGTGTCGAGCCTGCTGGAGGCGATCCGGAAACAGGACATTCTGCTCCACCACCCTTACGACTCTTACGAGCCGGTGGTCTCGTTTGTCGAAACCGCGGCGCGAGATCCCCAGGTCCTGTCGATCAAGCAGACGCTCTACCGGACTAACGAAAACTCGCCCATCGTGCGCGCCCTGATGGAAGCCGCACAGAGCAAGGAAGTCACGGTTGTGGTGGAGTTGAAGGCCCGCTTCGATGAAGCTTCCAACATCCGCTGGGCACGCTCCCTGGAGGACGCCGGCGTCCAGGTATTTCATGGGCTGGTAGGTTTGAAGACGCACTGCAAACTGGCGTTGCTGGCCCGGCACGACTCGGACGCTGAAATCCGGCAGTATGCGCATCTCGGCACGGGCAACTACAATCCGTCGACTGCGCACTTTTATTCCGATTTGAGTTTGCTGACCTGCGACCCGCAAATTACTTCCGCGGTGCACGCCGTATTTAATTTTCTGACGGCGCGGTCGGAACAATCGAACTACAAGCCGCTTTTCGTTTCCCCCATCGACCTGGCTGCCAAGTGCGTGGAACTGATTGACCGCGAGGCCAACCATGCCCGGCGCAAGCGGCCCGCCCGGATCATCGCCAAGGTGAATGCGTTATTGGACCAGCCGGTCATCGAGGCGCTGTATCGGGCTTCGCGCGCCGGGGTTGAGATCGATCTTATCGTGCGCGGAGCTTGCGCCCTGCGTCCCAACGTGAGGGGCCTCAGCCACAGAATTCGCGTGCGTAGCCTGGTGGGCAGGTTTCTGGAGCACAGCCGTATCTTCTACTTTGAGAATGGCGGCGAACCCGACTTTTATCTGGGCAGCGCCGACTGGATGCCGCGCAACCTGTATGAGCGGGTCGAGGTAATGTTTCCGGTAAAAAAGCAGCGCCCTGCGCAAGCGGATATTCGACGAAATCCTGGAGACCTATCTTAAAGATACTGACAAGGCTCGTGTTCTGCATCCGGATGGAACCTATGGACGCGCCTACCAGGCCAACAGCAGACTCAGCCGCAATGGCCGGCACTTCAGCGCCCAAGGCTTCTTCATCGAACTGGCTGAGGGTAAAACTGGAACTGAATCGGCGGATGTCACGGACCCCAGAGAGCACCCTGAACCGCTCGCGGCGACCGCTTAAAGGCTGCGCCTGCTGAAACGCATGCTGAAAAAAAGAAGAGCGGCCTTTTCTAGATAATCACCTACGCAGCCGTTGGCTCGGGGGCCCTTTCTTCTGCCCTCTCGATCATCTTGTGAAGGCGAATCCGAAGCTGCTCTAACTGCACGTCTTCGGTTTTGCGTTCGTAGGTAATCGACGCCGCTTTCACTTCATAAGGCGTCCACTCGAGAAGATGGCTGGTCGCATCCCTGGTCGAATCCATTGGGCCTCCGGGTAGTTGAGAAAGGATGGTTAGTATACTGGCTTCCGGGCATCCCTTCAACCCCTCCGATCCGCTGGCATTTCGGGTCGGTTTTGCTGGCATTCCGAGCCAGCGTGCCACCAGTCCGCTACTTCCTGGTCTTCGTTGACTTGGACTTCGTTGACTTGCCCCCCCGACGTTGACTTGCCCCCCGACCCGTTCTACGATGCTCTCCTTCGTGCGGGGGCGCGGTGGCGTGCCCATGTGACGACGCCATGGCATTAAGGATGGAGACCGACATTGCCGGTGATGTGGTCATCCTGTACTGCGCCGGACGTCTGGTGTTTGGCGACGAGAGCGCCGCTTTCCGCGAGCGCATCCGAAACATCCTGATGGGCACTCATCAGATTGTCGTGAACCTGGGCGCCGTAGAGTATGTCGACAGCGGTGGTTTGGGCACGCTGGTGGGCACGCTGGCCTCAACCCGAAACCGTAACGGCGAGATCAAACTGGTCCGGCCCACCAAACGCGTGATCGAGTTGCTCCAGCGGACGCGCTTGGACCACGTTTTCAAGTCCTATGATAGCGACGAGGAGGCGGTGGCCGCCTTCCACGAGAACCAATAAGGCTGACTCAACGGAGGAATGGTTCAGTGGAACGGCGTGATTTTTTTCGAGGAGCTGTCGCCGCAGGTTTACTGGGTGCGCCGCAACTGCCGTCGCACGTCCTGCCCGCCCAGGATATCGTGATCGAGCGTCCGCTGCCCGGAACGCCGCACCAGGGCAAGGTATTGGCCCTGATCACGCCTCACCTGGATGACGGGCCGTTTTTTGCCAGCGGCACCGTGGCCAAACTCCTGCGGGAAGGTTATACCGGCTACTTCATCCGTACCAGCAACGACGAAAAGGACTCCTACGACCTGACTCTGGGTGAAACCGTGCTCGGCAACGAGCGGGACGCTAAGGCCTTCCTGCAGGTCTCCGGCCTGAAGCAGATTTTCGACCTCAGCTATCGAAACCACCGCATGGACGACCTGGCTCGCACGGAAATACGCGCCCGCCTGATCTTTCTGTTTCGCCTGCTGAAAGTCGACACCATCTTCAGCTACGATCCCTGGGGACATTACGAGGAGAATCCGGATCACTACGTGACCGCGCAGGCGGTGGAAGCGGCCTGCTGGATGTCGGGAGGCCATCTGGACATGCCGGAACACTTCGCCGCAGGTTTGAAGCCGCACAGCGTATCAGAAAAGTACTATTTCGCCAGAGGCCCGCAGTTAGTGAATCGCGTGGTGGATATCGGCCCGACAATCGAAAACAAACTCGCCTGCCTGAGGGCATGCCGGACCATGATGACTCACATGATCAAGGAACTGAACGCTTCTTTAGTGGAACGGAAACTACGTGTGCCAACATTGTCCGGCGCCGATAGCGCCGCCATCGACGAGTTCACGAAAATGGCGGTCGAGCTCAAGGATCGCCCTGCCGGCCAGAAGTACGGCCTCGACTATGCCGAAGCGTTTCACTACATCGGCCCC
The DNA here is from genome assembly GCA_035937515.1 of Terriglobales bacterium. Lineage (GTDB taxonomy): Bacteria > Acidobacteriota > Terriglobia > Terriglobales > Acidobacteriaceae > JAIQFF01. Next base: position 22,851 of record DASZHW010000079.1, read on the forward strand.
GATCGGTCCATGGACGAGTACATCGCACAGCACGCGGTGCCTTTGTAACTCCGTGACAGGCCTGCTCAGAGGCGGGAATCGTGAGTTGGAGTCGCGGGTTTTTTAAACGCTTGGGGCGCATTTGAGGGTTGTCATAACAAACGGAAGTTATTTAGGGTAAGCCTTAGCTCAACGGAGAACAGACAACGGCAGAATCCGCACCGTAACGCTCAGATCGGCGCGCAAGTCGGCTTCTCGACCCTAACTTCCCGCTTGCCCATCACCCGGGAAGGATCCCCGGAATGAAAGATTGATCCGCACTTTCCGACCGGCTCGCCCGGGGCAGTTTTTCGAGCTAGATCGGTTTCTGCGAGACACCAATAGGATCGCGAACCCTTAGACTAAGGATCAGGCCTCCCGCCGCAACATAGACGAGCGCTATGAGCGCGAAGCTGGCTGCCAGTGAATGCGTTCGATCGTTGAGAAACCCAATCGCGTAATTTCCGACGAATCCTCCGAGTTGCCCGACTGAATTGATCAGTCCGAATGTAGCGGCGGCCGCTGCTTCGCTTAGCATCATCGTCGGTATCGCCCAGAAAGCGGGGTAGTACGCATACAAGAAACCGCTGCCCAGAAGCAAACACGTAATCGCCAACGGGACTTCGTGGCGGAAGGCGGTCAAGAGCCCGAACATCAATCCGGCGGCGAACAGCGGAATTGCACTGTGCCAGTGCCGCTCGGCCGTCCGGTCGGAGTGCCAACCGTTGATGAGCAGCCCGGCGATTCCCATCAGGGGTGGAATCAGTAGCAGTGAAGTCACCGTCTGATTAGAAAATCCCGAAAGGCGCTTCACGAAGGTCGGTATCCAGTAGATGGTTCCGAGAGCTCCTGTGAGAGCCAGGAAGTATCCAAGACTTAATCTTAGAATTCGCAGGTCGCAGAATGCTTCGATGATTGTGTAGTTTCGAATCTTCTTTTTTGCTTGTAGCTCCGCTTGCAATTCATTGACGAGCCAGTCGCGTTCGTCCTGAGGAAGCCAGTGCGCCTGCACAGGCCAGTCCGTCAAGTAAAAGACGGTGGCGATCCCGAGGACGATGGCAGGAATTCCCTCCAGAATAAAGAGCCAGCGCCACCCCGCCAGCAACCGCCAATGTACTCCGAGTAGCCACCCCGCTAGGAGCGATCCGATTAACGACGCGGCGGGAACAGCTGCATATAAGCAAGCGATGGCCCGGCTGCGCTCACGCAAGCGGAACCAGTGGGTCAAATAAACGATCATTCCGGGAAAGAAGCTGGATTCAGCAACTCCCAGAAAGAAGCGGGCAGCATAGAATTGTCCGGCAGTTTGCACAAAGCCAGTCAGAATCGTAACTATTCCCCACGAAATCATGATTCGTGCAATCCACTTTCTTGCACTCCAGCGTTCGACGATGATGGCTCCCGGTATTTCGAACAAGACGTACGTTAGGTAAAACATACCGACACCTAAACCGTAAACGCGGTCGCTGAAGCCTAAATCTGCACTCATCCGGAGGTTGGCGAAGGAAACGTTGACCCGGTCGATGTAGTTAACGATGTAGATGAGAAACACAAAAGGAAGTAGACGATAGGCGGTTCTCCGGCGCGCCCGCTGGCCGACATCACTCAACTCGGCCAGCGCCGGAGCCACACTTTCATGCGAGTTCATGGGCATGCCTCCGACCGCTTCGGGCCGAGTCTTGATACTCAACTCAACTTCTTGGAAACAAAGACGAAGCGAGAAAGGCGGCCTTCCCGGGCGACACGAGCAGCAACAGCAAGGAACTCCTGTTCGTCGTCATAGGTCTGATTGCCTTCGATCTCACGCAGGGCAGTGCTTCTCGATGCGCGGGCTCTGCGTCTTGCCTCGGCGACCTTGGCCATGTTCGCAGTTACGTCTTCACACACCAGCAACCCCAATCCGCTCTGCTCAATAACGCGTTCGTCATAGCCGTGGGGAACGAACAGATAGAAGCCTGCCGAACTGCGCACCGCCATTTCTGCATTCGTCAGCTCTCCGGTCACGGTGATGGGATCGGTAAAAAGCAGCCGTCCGCCCGGCTTCAGCAAGCGAGCCCACGCCGCAATGACGCGTGGCCGCTCGGGGAAATGGTTGATGGCGTCAATGCAGGTGATGGCGTCGAAGCTCGCGTCGGGAAATGGCAACGGCCCGGTAGCATCCGTAGACCGAAATTCGGCCCGTTCGGTCAAGCCGCGCTGGGCTGCAAGCGAACTCGCCGTCGTAACCGCCTGTTCGTGAACGTCAATGCCGACGACAGAACAGCCGGTGCTAGCGGCGATTCGCAGCGCCGGGCCCCCTGCTCCACAAGCAACATCGAGCAGGGTCTTCCCTGGGGAAAGGTCGAGCCACTCCAGAAACCTGTCCTGCTCGTCTGAGGTAAGCCAACTGTTTTGTCCAATGTCTTCGCCAAAAGCTTCACGGCGGATCTGTGCGTACAGCTCCGACTGAAAATTCCCGTAGTTGACGTTGTAGTGACCGGGAGACAGCGAGTTGGATTTGCCCATCTGGAGATCCGCTCAAAACCGACTAAAGACTCTGTTTTTCGTGATTTCGAAAGCGCGGAAATTTGTACACTTCTATGCGCCGCGTGAACCCTTGTACCCATTCATGAACGGTTTAAGCAAGCCTTTTCTGTTTCACAGGCGCGAATCTAAAAGACAGCTCCTGGCGTTTTCCCTTACCGCACAAGATCCCCGAGCATATGCGGGCCTTCCTACGGTTCTCAGAAATCTTCGACGCGAAGATGGTCCGGACTTTTCCAGGAGCTCTCGAATTCATTTCGAACCCACTCCACGGCATCCTTATTGTTCTTCGCCTTCAAGGATTGCATCAGGCCAAAGAGAGCACGCGGGTCACGCGGATTCCGGCTCAGACACTGTCGGAATACCGTTACAGCCTCCTTTGCGTTGCTCGCTCGGAGAAGCGCCACGCCCAACGACTCGCGAATGGGGTAGTACCAGGCAAGCGGTTCGTCATAGGCTAGATTATCCTGGGTCTTTACCGCCTGCCTCCAGATTTCGATCGCGCGCTCCTGGTCTTCGGCAAGCCGCGCATCGAGCACCAGCGATGCGAGACTAAGCATGGATTGTCCCGTATTAGATTGTGGAAGATTCAACTGACGAGCTCACGTTCGTGGCGTGGCAGCTCGGAGTGAAGTATAGCCGGGGTAAGCAGAGCGATTACTCTGCGCCTTGTTTGAGAACCTCGTAGAGATAAGCAAAATCCCATTGGCCTTTGCCGGCCTTTACGGCCCGTTCGATGAGCTGCAGTTGTGGGTCGGCAAAGGTGTGATTGACCCGATGTTTCTCACACCAACCAATGAGTTCCCGAGGCGCTACCGCCCAAGTTTCAAGCGCGGCATGCGTGCTCCCGTAATCTTTCCCTTGAATCTTCTTGCAAAGATCGGCGAGCCCGGCCTCAACGGCCGGCATAAATTTCTTGACGACCTGTAGATATCCGTCTACGGGAAGATTCTCCGCTTCGTAGACGATATACCCATGAAGAAAGCCCAACATCGCGCCCATGGCAAAGGAAAGACCGGCTACATCGGTTGCCGAAGCCTGGCCGATTTCCTTTCCAACAAAGATTGCGTTGTCACCAAAGGCCAGCAGGACTGGCTTCACGCGATTGAAGAGCTCATCTGGGCCTGAATACAGAACCGTGCCTTCCGGCTTCCCGATATCGACCGGATAGTTCGTGATCGCTCCGTCGAGGTAGTCAATTCCCAGTGGCCGAGCCCAGGATTCCATCTCCCTAGCCTCATCGGGACTTCCGCTGCTTAATTGCACAAGCACTTTGCCGCGAAGCGCGGACTCAATTGCCGGCTGTCGTACCAGTTGATGGGTCGACTCATAGTTGTTGATGTTGACGATGACGATTTCAGCGTTGCCGACCGCTTCCAGCACGCTTGGGGCGACGCGTAGACCGAGCCGGGACAAAGATTCCGTCTTTGACGAAGTGCGATTCCATACGGTTGTATCAAGTCCTCTCTTATAGAGCGCAGCTGCGAGAGCAGATCCCATGCGCCCCGCCCCGATGACTGTGACCTTTTGATTCATGCACCCTCCCGAAGGAATCTGACTCAACAAATCTCTGGTGGATTTTACTCTTAAGTTGTTTCCACTGGGCGAGTGACGGGCTAACCGGCAGTAATGCACCTTGGACAAAGGAACGAAGACTGGCCGCCCTGAGAATTTGCTGATCAGATGGCGACGTCACGCTGGCTGCGGGTTCCATCCGTCGACCGTGTGTTTGCTCTGACACTTACTGCCTTCCATGAGTGTCAGCTCATAGAGCGGACATGCGAGTGTCAACGGCCTGTGATTTGAAAGACGAGTGCCTATGCGGATGCAACGAGATCCGAAGCAAGCTTCGCGAAAGTAGCGGTTCCTTTGCTGAGTGCCTTCTCAAGCTTGAGTTGTTGCGCGAACAGGTACCGCCACTGACCGTGCTTGGTGGTGCTCATCTTTTCGCACCAGAGTTCTGCTGATCCGTTTTTCAAGGGGAAGGAACCAGTGTTTAGCTTCTGGCTCATGCCAATGGCGCGTGGCTTCGTGGCCTTTAGGGGGTGAGAAGCGTTGGAAGAATTCAAATTTTCGGGAGATTGAAATGGCCAACATGATGACCGAAGCTGTATCGACCCCGGACGTGACATAGTAAAGCAGGTTGCATCGAGGGACCGTACCTCAGGCGAGAGTCATGAGCAAGGAGAGAAGGTATGAACTCAACCAAAAAGACAGCAAGGATCGCAGGCCTGCTGTACCTAGTGAACGGGGTGACCGGCTTCTTCGGCATCATCTATGTCCCCAGCAGACTGATCGTATCTGGTAACGCGGCTGCAACCGCCAACAACATCCTCGCTTCCGAGAGGCTTTTCCGCCTCGGCATCGTCTCCGAACTGATCTGTGCGGTCGAATTTATCTTCCTGCTCTGCGTTCTGTACCGATTACTCGGCGGGGTGAACAAGACGCAGGCTTCGCTGATGGTGATTCTGGGTCTGGCCTTCGTTCCCATTATGTGCGTGAATGTGCTAAACGAGATCGCTGCCCTTGCGCTTTTGCGCGGTGCGGACTTCCAGTCGGTATTGGGCCAGCCGCAACGCGAAGCCATGGCCATGCTGTTCGTCGATTTGCATCGCTACGGGTACGTTATCGGCTGGATCTTTGGCCCATGGCTTTTCTTCTTCGGGCTGCTTGTATTTAAGTCGGGGTTCCTTCCCCGCATCCTAGGCGTACTGCTGATCGCGGCGTGTTTCGGCTACTTGGCGGATAGTCTTACGCCGTTGCTTCTGCCCAGTTACGCGAACCTCGTGGGCCGAATCGCGAACATCCCGCTGACCCTGGGCGAACCAGCGATTATCTTGTGGCTTTTGATTAGGGGAGCAAAGGATCAACCATTGAGCCACAGCATAAAGTGAGCCGAACTCCTGCCGTTGGGTTTCACGTTCGACGGATTCCGAGCGAGCGGTCGGCAATCCGGAAGCTATCCAGAAACGGGCTTCGCGGAGATTGGAGCATTTCCTCGAAGCCGACTTCTGGCCCGGAACAATTGTCGGAATCTCAGCGCTTCAGGCTCGAATTGTAGTGGCCATCATCGCGACACATTTTCAGCCGCGATCGAGTGGCATTTTGGGAGCTCCAAGTAGCCGAGCGAACCAGCGTAGCAGAGACCGACAATGATCGCCGTGGATAGGACCAGACCCTGCAATAGTCTCGATGCCGTAAGCCCGGATTCTCCCAGCGCCAGGTAAGCATCCTGCCCGGCGGGCACCACCGTCGAACTGGTTCGCGCCGGCTGCAGCCAGCAGCGCACGATCGCCACGCTCGTGTCGCCGAAGATTAGCGGCCATTCCCTAGGTTCGGCTGCTTCTGCCAACTCCAGCATCTCCACCGCAAAACGATTTCTGAACGCCGGGGGATACAGCTGCAGCAAACAGCGATAAGCCCATACCAAGCAGAGTCGCGTACTCATGCGCCCCTCTCATCCAACTTACCCAGCCGCGTCCGCGCGGTGTCAACCACTTGCCGCAGACGCCGCACTTCGAGGCGCAGCACCTGCTCCCCGCTGGGTGTCAGGCAGTATTCCCGCCTGGTATCGCCACTTTTCAGTCGCCGCTCGTTCTCTCCCACCAAGCCGCTGGCCAGCAAGCGATCCAGATTGGCGTACAGCGTGCCCGGTCCCAACCTGTAATTCCCCCCGGACTGCCGCTTGACCGACTGCATGATCCCGTATCCATGCAGATTAGACTCGGCGAGCGCGAGAAGGATATGAAGCGCGGCGGACGATAGCGGTCGATCCTTGACTTCCATATCGTTATTTGATATATCACATTTCGATATACAGGGCAAGGCAACCTAAAAAGCGCCGTTTCCACTTGTAAACCCTGCGGGGGCGGCCTCGGCGCGCGTTGCATACTCCCTAGAGAAAGGGACGACATCGGAAATGAAACGAATCCTATTGAGTGCTCTTTTGTTAAGCGGCTTGACGCTGGCAGTCGCCCAGGTGAAAAAGGAAGACCTGGCCACTAAGAACACCGCCAGCCCGGGCGCCGAAACCAGCGTCACCATCAACGGCAAGAACCTCTGGATCTACTACCACGCCCCCT
>DASZHW010000080.1:0-1514 GCA_035937515.1 Terriglobales bacterium
ACTAGGTCTCTGACCGCATAATCTGGTTTCTTTTGTAGCCGAACTTCTGACGTGCCTTTCTGCGAGTGAAGCGCCAGTTGATGATGACCCGACCACGGTTCATTCTTCGGTTCCAAGCTCTGGCCTCGCGCCGGAGGTGACCGAGCGAGGGGATTCTGCGCCGCCCGAGGCATTGCCGACTGAACAGGCTGATTTCGATCTCGGCCTGGTTTAGCCAGCTGCCATGGGTCGGTGTATAGTGCACCGTAAATCGATCCCACAACCAATCTCCGGCCTTCTCGCCGAACCGTTCCACCAAGGCCTTACGCGTGTGCGAACTCAAATTATCCATCACCAGATGGATGGTGTCGGCCCCGGGGTAGTGTTCGGCAATCTCCAGCAGGTAGTCAGCGAACTGGGGTGAGGAGCGATCCGGAGTTGCCTTGGTAAAGTGGCGTCCAGCCTTAGGCTCCACTCCACAAAACGCGTTCGCCGTGCCACGGCGTTCGTACTCTGAGTCTCGGCGAAGAACTCGTCCCGGCTGCAGAGGCCGGGAAGGGCGGACGTCGGCATGCAGGACCACCGGTTTTTCATCGATACAGACCACCGGTTCCCGCTCCGACGGCGGGTTTTCATACACAGCCAGCACGTCTTCCATGCGCCGAATGTACTCCTCATCCAGTTCCGCGACGCACCACATTTTTTTCCCGCCACGGTTTCAGCTCATGATTCTGAAGCAGAATGCGGATCGTTTCCCGACCTACCCGCGGAACCAGTTTGCGTTTCACCGCTTCTTGGGCAATGAGCCGCACGCTCCATCGCGCCTGTCCCTGGGGCGGCGGACTGCACACCATGGCGATGATCCGCTGGCTCTGCCCCGCATCTAACACTCGCCGCTGGCCCGGACGAGGCTTCTCGTACAAGGCCGCCTCCAGCCCTTCCTCCGCGTAGCGCCGGGCAATGGCGCGCACCGTCTTGGGAGCCACCCCCACGTTGTCGGCCACCTGTGCCGCTGTCTGTCCCCGGTCTAACTGGCGCAGGATCGACGCTCGCCGCAGCACCCGCGCCGACTCGCGTCCCTTGTTCAGCATCTCGGCGATCCGCTTCCGATCCCGCCTACTGAGCTGGACATGCACCCGATAGTAGCTTTGCATGTCCCCACAATGCACCGCGTTCCATCATTCCATAAGTGCCTCGGCTGATACATCTCTAGATGGTCGTAGACCTAGTACTGAGACCACATAAATAGTACTACAGATAGTTACTTGGCGGAGCGCATTTCCGCGCTTAAACGGGAGGCGTATCTTTATGTTCGTCAGTCCACTCCTCGTCAGGTGCTGGAAAACTCGGAGAGCACCAAGCGTCAGTACGCGCTGCGGCAGCGCGCCATTGCGCTCGGCTGGCCTTCCGATCACATCGTTGTCATCGACAATGATCTCGGACAATCGGGCGCTTCGGCGGTAGATCGTGAAGGTTTTAAAAAGCTCGTGGCCGAGGTGGGCATGGGGCACGCCGGGCTGGTGATTGGGCTGGAA
>DASZHW010000081.1:0-12309 GCA_035937515.1 Terriglobales bacterium
GCTAGGGGGCGGGCGTAACCTTGGACTCCAGCCCTCACGCCTTCCGATACAGACAGACTCCGCCCCACGGTCGCGATCCTTGAGGACCGTTGGACTCTGGAAATAACGCCAGCAGGCGCATCCAGAGTGGAAGCCGCTTCAGGCGCGCGGCGGTGTGAAGCATGGAGTGTACCTTGATGGTTTTCCAGCCGTGACGGGCAAGATAGTCCGGGCCCTCGGGGGGCGCAAATCTCATCTCGGCGCCACCCTGCTTCAGGTGCGGTCCCAGCGTCTTCTTCAGCCTGCGCAACAGGCCCGGCGAAGTCAGATCAATCACCCAGCTCTGGAAAGCAGGAATCCTGGCCAGGTCCGTCGCCAGCGTGTCTACGTCGGAGGGATCGAGGTAGACAAGCAGACCTTCGGTGATAATCAGCGCCTTGGCTGACTTGCGGCCGATTTGCTCGAAGAGCTCACACCGGGCGCCGGCGTCGGCCAGATTCAGGCGAAAGCGCTCCAGGCCGCAGACCGGCTTTTCCCCTGCCAGAATTTGCTCCTTGTAGTCGAGAATCCCGGGCAGGTCCACCTCGATCCACCGGAGCGACGACGGAAGACTCATCCGATACGGCCTGGCATCGAGGCCGGCGGCGAGATTGACCACAGTGTCGGCGCCCGATCGGACCTCAGCACCAATAAACTCATCAAATGCCACCGTGCGCGCGACGAAGGGCCAGGAATTTTGCCCGCTGAAGCCCATCTTTTCTGCTATCTCTTCCCCGCGGGGACCGGCCAGGCGGCGCGCCAGAGGATCGCGAAACAACGCGTCGGGACGATCAGTCTCATTGGCGCGATACACCGCGACCCAGAGGGCGGTATCGGAGATGTTCTGGATCAGGGGCTCAGTCAAATACGCCTCGCGTCGATCGCACCGTTGCGGATTCTGGCGAGTCACGCTCGCCGGGACCGCTGAAGGGCCGGCTGTCCCCACGCGGTCTCACATGCTCACGTCTTTAATGTGGGTGGCAATATACCACTTGTTGCCGAAGGGATCCGTCACGCCTCCGCTGCGATCACCGTAGGGCTGATCCTTGGGCTCGGAGATTGAGGTCGCGCCCGCGCTCAGAGCCCGCTTGTACAGGGCGTCACAGTCTTCCACATACAAATAGAACATGGTCGGCATGGGTTGGTACGGGCCCTGGGCCTCGCCCATTTCCATGTATGCGTTGCCGATTTTTACGGTGACGTGATGGATTACGCCGTCCGGGGTCGCGTGCCGGCCAAGTTCCTGGGCTCCGAAGGCGCGCTTTACGAAATTGAGCACGGGTTCGGCGCGCAGCGGATGCAGATACGGTTGCAGCGTGGGCGCCCCCTCCCACTTGTAATTCCCGCTTGTGCGGGTAGCGATGTACCAGGAGTTCCCGGCAGAGTCCTTTACCGTGGCCGAGCGCTCGCCGTAGAACTGGTCGGTGGGCTTGTCGATGGAAGTGCCTCCGGCTTCAAGCGCGCGAGCGTATGTCGCGTCGCAATCCGGGACATAGATGTGAAATGCACTCGGCATGGGGGTACCGCGCCACTTCATGCCAGCGGCGCCGCCACCGACCATGAGCATGGAATCGCCGACACGCACTTCGGCGTGCAGGCCTCCCTCTGAACCGGGGCCGCTGCGGAAGGTTTCTTCTGCGCCGAAGGTCCTGGTCAGGAAATCAATCAGACCATCCGCATCCTGCGCCACCAGGTAGGTGGTGAGGGTCGAGTAGCCCTTGGGCACCGGGTCCACTGCCGGCTTTTTCTTTCCCTCGTCCATCATTGCCCGGAAGCGGCGGTGCATCTCCTCGAGCGACATCTCCTCTTTCACTGTGGACACATTCCAGCTGTATCCGAAGGGATCGAGCAAGTTTGCGTCGCGACGTCCATAGAACTGGTCTTTGATCTCGCCCTGTAGCTTGGCGCCGGCAGCGACAGCGTGGTCCGCGAAGGCGTCTACATCCGGAACCCGAAGCGTCATGCTGACCGGGGAACTGCCCGTCGTCTCCGGGCTGTACCGTCCGCCTTCCGCCCACTCCTCACTGAGCATAATGACTGAATCTCCGATCATGATCTCGGCGTGGCCGATCCTTGATTCGATCTCGAAGCGGAAAGTTTCTTTTGCTCCGAAAGCGTTCTTATAAAATTCGATCGCCTTGGCCGCGTCCTTAAAGGTCAGCCGTGGAGATACGACGGTTCGCATTCCAGCAACGGGCTCGGTCGTGGTTGCCATGGATGATCTCCTCTCCAAATCAGATTTGAGTCGGGTCTTGAAATCCTCGCTGGGAAGCCGGCGCAGTTCGGCCGCGATAAGCAGTAACGACAGAAGCTCGGGGTCTGCGGATTGGACCGCCACCACCGGCGCGGCCAGCAGTTGGGTCACAGCCTGGTCGAGTTGCTCGACATGTTTGCGATCGGGCAGAGAGCGCTTAGGCATTGGCACCCTCCATGCGGGCCCGCAGGTTCTGCAGAGCGCGGAACTGCAACTGTTTTACCGCGCCCTCGCTGCGTCCCAGTTCTTGTGCGATCTCGCGGATACTCTTCTCCTCGGCAAAGCGCATTCCGATCACGCGGCGCTGATCTTTCGGAAGCTGATCTACCAATCCAAAGAGCCGCGCGCACTGATCGGCCTCCTCCAGCTTGGGCCGCTTGCCCAAGTCGGGCAGATCAGGAAGCTCCTGGCCGGTGACCTCTTTCCCTCCGCGCTTTGACCGATCGACAATCATGTTCGAAGCAATCCGCAGCAGCCAGCCGGCGAAGGGCACGCCCCGCCATTCAAAAGTGTGAATACTGGCCAGCGCCTTGTGGAAGACATCCGAGGTCAGGTCCTGCGCCGCATCACGATCGCGCACGCGCCTCGCGATGTAGCCGTACACGCGGGCGAAATTGAGTTCGTAGAGCTCGGCAAACCGTCTCGGATCCTTCTGCGCCGCTTCCACCAGCAGGCGGTCGTCTTCCAGACGCAAGCCGGACGCTTGCTCCGCGGACCCTTTCGCTGCCGGTCTCCTGACGGCCATCGTGCCTCTAACTATATAAACTTTCAGTCCACCAAAAGGTTACGGCAGCGCTTTTTCCTTGGCGGCGGCGGCAGCGGCAGGAATGGGCTTTCTGGATGCTGCCAAACGCCCGCCCCGTGCTAGAATTCCGTCACTAACGCGTTTCCTGCGAGAACCCAGGTTGATTGAACTCGCACCATCGATTTTGTCGGCCGACTTCGCCCATCTGGCGGATCAGGTCCGCAGTGCTGCGGAAGGCGGCGGCACGGTCGTCCATGTAGACGTCATGGACGGTCACTTCGTTCCCAACCTGACCCTGGGGCCGCCGCTGGTGAAGTCCCTGCGCAAAGCGACCGACCTGCCCCTCGATTGCCACCTCATGATCGACAATCCCGACCAGTTCATCCCGGAATTTGCTGCGGTCGGGGCCAACTGGATCTCGGTGCACCAGGAAATCTGCGTGCACTTGAATCGCACCCTGCATCTGATCAAGAGCCAGGGCTGCCTGGCCGGGGTGGTGATCAATCCTGCCACTCCCGTCGACACCCTGAGCGAAGTCCTTGATGTGGCAGACTATATACTGGTGATGTCGGTAAATCCCGGTTTTGGCGGCCAGAAGTTTATTCCCGCCACGGTCAACAAGATCCGCCGCCTGGCCGACCTGAAGGCGCAACGCGGTCTGGGCTATCGCATCGAAGTAGATGGTGGCATCGACCTTAACACCATACCCGACGTGGTCCGCGCAGGCGCTGAAATTCTGGTGGCGGGCAACGCGGTCTTCGGTAAAGGCGATCCAAAGGTAAATGCTGAGAGTTTATTGAAGACTGCCGTGGAGGCCACACTGCAGCGAGTCTAGGTTTGTGATTGTGTAAAGTCGGATCTCTGACCCGCCCGGCCGGATCGAAGATCCGGCCCCACACGGTCTGTGCTCTCCCGCACATTCCGTATCGATTTTAAGGGGTTCTCATGTCACGTCATATTCCGGTCATTCTTCTCCTGGGTGTGCTGACGCTCAGCATTGCCTGCACCAACAAGAAGGTCAATAATCCGCTGGCGAACGTCGGTTCCAAGCAGCCGGATAAGGTTCTGTTCGACCGGGCGATGGACGCCATGAAGCACAACCGGTTCGATGTGGCCCGCATTACTCTTCAGACCCTGATCAATACCTATCCCGACTCTGAGTACATTGCCCGCGCCAAGCTGGCGGTGGCCGACTCCTGGTATGCCGAGGGTGGGGGCACCGCTTTGGCCCAGGCCGAAATCGAATACAAGGACTTTGAAACGTTCTTTCCCAACATGCCGGAAGCGGCCGAGGCCCAGCTCAAGATCGCCAACATCCACTACCAGCAAATGGAAAAGCCGGACCGCGACTATACGCATGCCATGCGGGCCGAAGAGGAATACCGGCAACTGATCCTGCAATATCCCGACAACCAGAAAGTCGTGGCCGAAGGAAAGCAGCGGCTCATGGAAGTGCAGGAAGTGATTGCGGAGCGGGAATTCCGGGTAGGCCGTTTCTACTATCTCCGGCAATCCTATCCCGCTTCCATCGCGCGGTTGCGCTCGCTGATGGATAAGTATCCGCTATACAGCCGGGCCGACGAGGCCCTGTATTTATTGGGACAGGCGTATGAGGGCGAGATCGCGATGGTGCGGTCCAAGCCCACCTGCACGGGGCCGAACACTCCCCCCGGTTGTGTCACCGAGACCGGCAAAGCCAGGCTTATCGAAAGTGCCGGCAAATCCGCGGCGGAGGCCTACTCGCGGATTCTGACGCGCTACCCGCTCATGGAGCGGAGTGATGATGCCAAACTTCGGCTACAGGCTCTGAACCAACCCATACCCCGGCCGACCAAGGCTGCCATCGCTCAAAACAAGGCCGAAGAAGACAGTCGCCGCGAAAGTGGCATGGTTTCCAAGCTGCTTCGGAATTTCCAAAAGCATCCTGATGTGGCCCAGGCATCCAAGGTGGGCGAACCCACGCTGGTCGATCCGGAGGTAGTCAGCGCGACCACAGTGGTCCAGGAGGCCGCGCGCGCCATGAACGGGCCGGCTGCCCCTTCCGACAAGAACGCGGTTGCGATTGAGGTCGGTAAGGGAGTTCCGCTTGCGGACCAGCCAGCGCCGCGTTCCGATGTGCCTGCGCCGGAAACCGCGGCTGCTCCAGCGGGGAATTCCGCTGCCCCAGCAGCAGCTCAAGGCACGAATGAAACTCCGGCCAGTGCCACTCCCGATCCCGATGAACTGAAGCCCAACGTCGGTGAGGCGAGCGCACCCACTACGCCGCCGCCTCCGCAGGTCAATGAGCTTGCCCCTGGCGCGGACGGCCAGGCCGCCAAGGCGCCAGCCGCCCAGGACGGGAATGCCGGTGCCGGAGCGTCATCGAGCTCTGCCGACAAGGATGATGACGACGCGGCCATATCCTCCAGCAAGCACAAGAAAAAGAAGGGCCTGCGTAAAGTCGTTCCATTTTGACCAATTCGTCATGGTCGCGCCCGGAAGCAACTAAGGGGCCGTTCCTACCCACTCGTCACTGACCACTGGTAACGTGCTTACTCTCTTCTTGTCATTGACTTACGGCCTATTAGCGATTAACTTCAGGCTGTCTCCCCCTCACCAAAGGAAGCCCCTTGGCGCGAAGAATACTGCTTGCCGATGACAGCGTGACTGCCCAGAACATGGGCCGGAGGATCCTTACTGACGCCGGCTACGAAGTGGTCACCGTGAACAATGGTTCGGCAGCTCTCAAGAAAATTGCGGAAAACCGGCCCGACCTGATTGTGCTCGACGTGTACATGCCCGGGTACGGCGGATTGGAAGTCTGTCAGCGAATAAAGGAATCGGCCGACACCGGACGCATCCCGGTCCTGCTGACCGTAGGTAAGCTGGAACCGTTTAAGCCGGAAGAGGCGCGCCGCGTGCGGGCCGACGCCTTCATCGTCAAACCATTTGAGGCCACTGAACTTCTCACCGCGCTGACCAAGCTGGAAGACAAAATTGTTGCTCAGCCTCAGCCGCAAAAATCCGGCCGTTTCGCCAAGGCGCTGGCCGCGGTCGAGCAGTCGGACCGGGGCGAGCGTTTCGGCGACCGGGAAACCGGATGGAAATCGCGCCTGACCATTCCCGATCCGAACGCCAAACCTAACACGTCCGAGAAGGGGATTCCGGACGCGTTCGTGACCGCACCTGCCATCGCTGGCGCACCGGTTCAGCCTGAGCGGAAACTGGAAGGTCCGCCCGCAGAGCCGGCGCGAGAGTTTGAGCGTCCTATTCCCGCAGGCCTGCCTGCGGACATCACGCCGGAAGAAATCGCAGCCATCACCGCAGCAGCGGCCACCTTCGGCGGCAAGACCGAAACCAGCACCGCCCCTGAGACCACTGCAGTAAGCTCCCCGGCAAGTCAGGAGGTGGCGTCGGCAGCGACTCCGGAAGCACCGCCCGTCGAGGCCACAGCGCCGGCGACAACTTTTGCCTCCGCCATCGGCACGGTAGAGAATGTTCAGTCGGAAGCGCCGGCCGAAACCGCGCCCGCAGTGGCGGAAAGCGTTGCTAGTGAAGCCGCTCAGACGGCGACGCCCGACGCAGAGGCGGTCAAGCCAGAAGTTGCTCGAACGGAAGATCAGCTCGCCGCGGCCGAGCTGCCCGCGCCAGCCAGTGAATTGAGTTCCGAAATAAAAGCTGAAACCAGTTCGGCTGAAGCCGCAAGCCGGGCCGCCGGTGATCTCGAGGTCATGGCTGCCCTGGCTTCCCTGGCGCCGACCAATGGTCACGCAGTCGAGAACGCGCGGTCTGGCGAGGATTCCGTGAGGGATTTTGCGAAAGCGGGAGAAGCATCGCCTGCCGTGCTCGCCGGCGCCATTGCCGCGGCGAGGGCCGCCGGCCCACGCTGGATTGCAGAGGCAGTGACCGTACCGGTGGAGGAATCCACTCTCGCCCTCGAACTGGAGATGCAGAGAGCATCGGCGTCGCACGCTGTAGTCGAAGCCGCTGCCGCGATCTCCCCTGCAGCCGTGATCGAGAGCCCCGCCCCGGCCGCCTTAGTCGAGCCGGAGCCAAGCCCCATTGTCGCGCCGGTTGCCGAAATACCGGTTCCAGAAATAGCGGTTGCCGAAATTCCGACGGGCGAGACGCCCGTTCCCACAGCAACGGCCGACGCGGAAACAGCAGCGCTTGCGTCATCGGTCGCAGAGCCCGAAGCGCGAGATGCCGAGCCCTCGGAACCCTGGATCCCGCCGCTCGCGGAGTCGGCTCTGAAACAAATCGCAGAGCCGCCCGCAGCCCAGAGCGCGGAGCCTCCCAGACCAGAAGCTGTCTTTGCTGCCGCAGCGGCCGCCAACTCAACCGCCTCGCCGGTCACTGTGACTCCGCCGGCCGCCTCCGAAAGCCAAGCTGCCGCCGCTGCGGAGACTGCGCTTCCGCGGGAAGCCGAACTCGCCGCTGCCTGGCAGAACTGGAAGCAGATTCGCGAATCTTTCGTCGATTCGCGGCCCTCCTCCCAGGTCCCTGATGTTCAGCCCGAGCCCATCCCACCCGCCGTCGAAAGTTCGCGTCCGGAGGAAGTGGTTTCTTCCGCCACCGCCGCCTCCCCGGAACCGGTAGTCGAGACTGCCGAGGTTGAAAGCGCAGCCGGTGAAGTTCCCGGAGAATCCACCGCGATTGCCAGCATCGTCGACACCATGTTGGCCGAATTGAGGCCCAAGCTGGTGGAAGAGATTGCCAAGAAGATGAGCTCGGAGAAGAAGGAAAAGGACAAAGACAAAGAAAAAGAGAGAAAGAAGAAGAGATAGATCGCTTCCACTTTCTCTCCGGAATCCACCCTCCGAACCTGTGCTGCTCTCAATCGTCTACGGCTGATCCGCAGTCGTGGGATCGATCATGTTGCGGATCTCCGTAATCCTGGTGGCCGGAAAGCCGCTGAGTTGCGCGTGCCGGCGAATGATCGCCTCATCGCTGGCCAGATACATGCAAAACATCTTGTCGGCGGTAACGTAAGATTCCAGCCACTGAATCTCCGGTCCAAGCTGGCGCAGAACATCGTTGGACTTGGCTGCGCCCTCCTGCAGCTGTTTCCGCTCCAGAGCCCCGATTTTCGGGATCTCGCGCTCGATCACATATTTCTTCATAAATATCCTCCCTGCGACGCTCTTCGAATCACTTGCTGGCGATGTCCCCAGAGTAGACGTGGAAGGCCTTGCCAGCAAGATGGCAGATATGCCATTGTACATAGGTGATTAAGCCATCCTCGAGGAGTTCCGCCATGACCGAGGTGACTGTCCTGTTTCTCGACCAGACTTTCTCCTCCACGGCCGTCGGCCCCATGGAGGTCTTCCGCCATGCCGGCACGCTATTCAACCTCCTCACCGGAAAGCGCCAGGTGCCTCGCTTTCGAGTGACCACGGCCTCGGTCGATGGACGCGCAGTCCGTTGTGACGGCGGAATCCGCATCCGCCCTGACGTCGCGCTCGCCGCCGTCCGAAAGACCGATCTGATCTTCATCCCAACCACCGGACTGAGCGTGGACGACGTAGTCGAGCGCAATGCGCCAGTTGTGCCCTGGCTGCTGCGCTGGCGCAAGCGGGGAACTGCCATCGCCAGCGTTTGCTCCGGCGTGGGCCTGGTGGCAGCGACCGGATTGCTCGATGGCAAACGCGCCACCACGCACTGGGCCTTGGCTGAGCGTTTCCGCGAGAAATATCCCAAGGTACGGTGGATGGCGGAATTGATGGTGACCGAGGACCGCGGCTTCTACTGCGGTGGAGGGGTGAACGCCTCTCTGGATCTGAGCCTCTATCTGGTCGAGCGATTCTGCGGCCACGACGTGGCCATGCAAACCGCCAAGGCGCTGCTCATCGAAACACCCCGCGCGTGGCAGGCCGGGTTTGCTATCGTTCCACTGAAGACCGAGCATTCCGATGACACCATCTCCGATGCGCAGGAGTGGCTGCACCAGAATTTTCACCAGACCTTCCCGCTCGAGGCTCCGGCCCGGCGCGTGGGCATGAGCCTGCGCAATTTCGTTCGCCGCTTTAAGCAGGCTACCGGAGACAGCCCGTTGATCTACTTGCAGAAGCTGCGAGTCGCCGCCGCCAAGCGCCTTCTGGAAAGCGATCATCGCACCATGCAGGAGATCAGCGGCGCCGTCGGCTATCAGGATGTCGCCTTTTTCCGCGGGCTCTTCCAGCGGCACACAGGAGTCTCGCCCAGCGCCTACCGGCGCAGGTTCGGGTTGTAGTGGACCCCCCTGGGTGTCGTTTGATGGGGTCCTTTGATGGGTTGAGAACAGGGCAGGATGGAATAGTGCGCTTGTGGAGATCGTTAAGGTACTTGGCCAGCCCGCCCGCTACCTGAATCCTTTTTCACTCTACCGGCTTTGGCCTTCCTGAGAAGCCGCTCGCTTCACGGAGTGCGTCGGCATCCATCAGCTTGCCGCCCATCATCACCGTCCGAGTATTCCTGAGATCGCCGATCCGTCGCGACGGATCCCCTTCGACGAGCACGAGATCGGCTGACTTCCCGACAGTGATCGAGCCGGTGGTCTGGTCGGCGCCGACCAATTGCGCCGCAGCAATCGTTGCCGTTGCCAGGGCCTCGGATGGGCTGAATCCGGCTGCGACATAGAGTTCAAGTTCCCGGACAAGTTCCAGCCCTGAACCGTCAGTGCCGGCAACGATCGGGACGTCTGAATTGTGCATGAGCGTGACCAGCGCTGAGAGTTTAGCGAAGCTCTTGCGATAGTCGTTGCGGGTTAAGTCTTTCGGCACGGCGAAGCCACCCTCGCGAAAGCTTCGCTCGGTCGCCGGAGGCAGGGTGCCGACGTAGGGCGCGTACGCAGGAGACAAGTCGCCGTTCTCCGGCACGAACAAGGACTCGGCGACAACCAGGGTTGGATCGGATACGATTTTGCGCGAGGCCATCAGGGCGACGAGAGACTTTATGGGTGGGGCGTTGAGATCTACGTCCTTGGCGTAACGGCCAATCCCGTCAAAGCGATTAATACCGTTCGAAGTGGCCACGACGGAATCCGGCATCGCCTCCATCATGACAAAGTAGATGTGGGTAACTTCGTCGTACCCTGCGGCGATCGCCTGAGCCGGGCGCATCCCGGCCGGGATATGACCGTGGACGTGAAGGCCCAGCCGGTGCGCTTCTGCCGCCGCCGGAGCGACCCACGAAGGATTGTAACTGCCGTAGAACTTGATGCCGGTGAAGCCCTCGGCTTTTGCCTGCCGCACAGCGGTGATGGCCGCCTCCGCCGAGTCAACGACGGTGCCGAACTGTGCGCTATTGGGTCCCCTGCCATCGATCAACATCGCGGGGTAGATCTTCGGGGACAGCAGGTCGCCCTTGGCCCGGCGCTCGGCGCGAGCCATGGTCAAAGCATTGTTGTTGCCTGGGTCGCGGGCCGAAGTGATGCCAAGAGACAACAGGAAAGGTCCTGTGGAATCGTCGCCGACATGCATGTGGGAGTCCCAGAGCCCGGGTACCAGCGTCTTGCCGGCACCATCGAAGACCTGGGCGCCTTTCGGCGCAGGCGTCGAGTCGGCGGGACCGACCTGAGCAATCAATCCGTTATTGACCACAACCGTCTGATCCTCTGCAAAGTGGGTGCCGTCGACGAAAGCACGGACATGGGTGAAGGCCACCGGACCCTGGGGCGTCTTCAAAAGTGCTTTGACCAGCGCCGGACTGCGAGCCGCAAGCGCATCGTCCTGAGCTTTGTCCAAAATCTCCAGCGTGCCTTCGTAACCTACAGGAAGGATCGCCAGCCCGCCGACGAAGCCGAAAAACTTATTCTCCGCGGTCGTCCACACGGGAGTGGGTGACGGGAAGAGGCCGGTCACCCCCCAGGCTGTGACGGTTTTCTTCATTGCGCCTTCCCCAACGACAACCTCCGTCAGCCGCTCGGCATGAGCGCGGCCGCCCGGCAACAACATCATCGATCGGTTGGGTGACGCCAGCAGAGCTTCGATGAGAAGCTGCAAGCCACCGGAATCCGTACCCCCTTGAGCGACGTAGAACGCGGCAGAACCATAGCTGCGGGTTCCGGCATCGATAGGACTCTTCCAGGAAGCCATGCCACCGTGGATCTCGAAGGTCTCTGCAGCGTCCCCCTCGGGAGTGACGCCGCGCACGATCATGGTCGACGGCATTCCGTCAGCGCCGAGTTTGACGCTCTGATCGATCTCCCACACCTGACCGCGCAGAAGGATGCTTTCGCGTGACATGTTGCTGCCATCGCCGGCGGTCCAGATGGCTGCCTTCCCGTTCGTGCCTGAGGTCGACAGAATTGTGAATGCTTGCGCGCCGGCTGGCGGCTTGGCCAGCTGATCGGCCGGCACCTGAGCTTGCATCCTTGCAGGCCTAAGCAGCAATGCTGCGAGCACGATCACCAGGATCGCTGGAAGCTTACCTGCTCCAGCAGTATGTAAACGCGCGCCGGATTTATCTTTACGAGGCCAGAGCACTTGTTTTCGAATCACCATGAGATTTACTCAAATTCCTTTGCGTGGCATTAAGTCCGGGATGAGGAGGCGTTAGGAGATGGGGGTAAGAGCTGTCCCCTTGGTGTCTCTCGCTACTAAGCACAAGCGAGAGACAATTAAGGCATTCTGCCATCCTGCGCTTGAGGCAGCGCACAGGTGAGCTTCGCGGAATGGTATCACAGTATTTTCTTAGCTCGCGAACACCAATCGCTCACCTTGGGTCTGGTCCGGCACAGCAGAGACTCGCGGGCTGCTACAACGAGCGCACATCACGGCGGGCAAGATACGCTATATCGACAAAGAAACATCTTCGATGTGGACGCATGGCGACGATCTCAGTGTGGTTACCGATAATGACGAAATCGGGTTCAGGGTGATCGAGTACGGGAAAAAAAGAAAAGTGATGCTCCCAGATTCCGTTAAACACGTGATCGAAGAGATGGGACAACGAGAGCTAAGACGCAGGGGAATTGGACAGCACACCATCGGGAAAGGCATTCTGTTCCACAGTTCGAATCGAGACTTACAGGAGAATCGTGTCCGCAATTGAAGGATACAAGGCTGAACAATTAAGAAAAGGCACGACCCAGAAGGGAACACTTCCTGTGTCTCGGCTGTCGATCGATAGAGCTGCAATAAAACGTTGGCATCAAAGCTGAAGATGCAATCACGCCAGAGTGCAGTGAAGTCGTCTTTGGAAGGCGTAAAGTAGCCAGGGAATTGGCCTTTCATATTGATTCCTCTGGTCAGGAAGCAGCGGCCCTAGCAGATAATCTTGCATTCTCGACCGGGTATTGCCGTTGATTATATCGGACTGATGAAGTGTACGG
>DASZHW010000082.1:0-2886 GCA_035937515.1 Terriglobales bacterium
TTCATCAGGAAGAATCTTGATGGCCACGGTACGGCGCAGGCGCGTGTCTTGCGCTCGATAGACTTCTCCCATGCCGCCCGCGCCAAGCGGTGCTAGGATTTCGTAGGATCCGAGGCGAGTGCCGGAGGTCAATGCCATTTGGGCCGGATTATACTTCTAGAAACAGAAGCCCAGCTACCACTCAGCCCAGATAGGGCCCGACAACGTATACCCGTAGCAGGAGAGGAGATGAAACCGGTGAGCAGCGGCTACGCTGAAGTGAACGGCATCAAGCTGTATCACGAGATCTACGGCGAGGGCGAAACCCTGGTGCTGATCCATGGCGGGCTGACTACGATCGGCGAGATGCAGGGATGGGTGCAGCCGCTGGCGAAGACGCGGCGGGTAATCGCGGTGGAGATGCAGGGCCACGGTCGCACGGCGGACACGGACAAGCCGATGAGCTTCGCAACGATGGGCAACGACATTGCGGTGCTGCTGGACTATCTCAAGATTCCGAAAGCCGACCTGGTCGGCCATTCGTTCGGCGGCGCCAGTGCGATCCGCACGGCGATCCAACAGCCGGAAAAGGTGCGGCGGCTGGTGGTGATCTCCTCGCCTTATGCCAGGTCCGGATGGTGTCCGGAGGCGCGGCGGGGCATGAGCCACGTGAGTGCGGCGATGGCCGAAAACATGATGCAGACGCCGACGGGCAAGTTTTCAAAGCAATGGCCCGAGCCGCAGAGCTTTCCGCAGTTCCTCGACAAGATGGACAACATGATGATGATGAGCGAGGACTATGACTGGTCCGCCAACATCGCGAAGCTGCCCATGCCGGTGCTTCTGGTCTTCGCGGACAACGACTCTGTCTCGCAGAAGCACATCGCCGAGTTCTTCGCACTGCTGGGCGGGGGCGTGAAAGAGCCGGGCTGGCTGAACACGCAGCTGTCGAAGTCGCGGCTGGCGGTCGTGCCTGGCTACAGTCACTACAATTTCATAACCTCGGCGGAGGTGCCGCAGGTTATCGGCAAGTTCCTGGCCGATCCGCTCACGAATGCGCCGGCAGGCGCAGCAGCCGCCTCGCAGGCCGCGCCGCCAGCGGAAAAGAAGCAGTAGGCCAGGATCAGAAGCCGGAGAGGATCGGTCCGCTTTAGCTCCATCGGGTCGAGTGCGCGTACTGGCCGGCGCTGCACACCCTGCATGTCTGGGCCTGGAAAGAGAATCCCGACGGCGCTGGTCGCGCGGAGGAATAGTCAAGACCTGTGGATTGGCGTGCCACGATGAGGGGTAAGATCAGTTGCAGGAAGGGGACGAAGTTGTCGGAGCGATCAGGAACCCCTGCTGATGATCCGTTCGGTGGTCGGCCCCCAACCAGTCACGAACGGCTGACGGGACTGCCCTGGGATGCGTCGTACCACGACCGCCCTGCGCCTTGGGATATTGGCATGCCGCAGCCAGCAATAGTGCGTTTGGCATCCGAAGGCGGATTTGCCGGAGCGGTGCTCGATGCGGGCTGCGGGACCGGCGAGAACGCTCTTCACGTCGCCTCGCTAGGATTGTCGGTTCTGGGCGTTGACGTGGCTGAGACGGCATTGGCGATCGCCCGAGAGAAGGCCGACGACCGTGGGATCGAGGTTGAGTTCGCTGCGGCTGACGCGTTCCAGCTGGAGCGCTTGGGGCGCAGGTTTAAGACGGTGCTGGACTGCGGACTGTTCCACACCTTCGACGGCGACGAGCGACCAAGATACGTGGCGAGTCTAGCGTCGGTGACCGAGCACGATGGAACCCTGTATGTGTTGTGCTTCAGTGACGATGGTCCCGATACTGGCCCGCACCCCATCAGTCAGGGAGAGCTGAGGGCGACGTTCAACCCCAACAATGGATGGAATGTCACCGCCATCGAACCGGACCGGATTCAGACGAGATACCAGGACGACGGCGCACCGGCCTGGTTTGCGACAATCAAACGGATCTAGACTGCGGGACTGGTCGGCCCGGTGAGCGATCCCGTGCCGCGACTCATGACTCATTGGCGAGAAATAGTCAACACGTGTGGATCAGCGTGTCACGCGACTTGAGCTTCACCTCCTGACTCGTCGGGTCGTTCGACGAGTTTGCCGTTCTCGAATTTTGCGCCGGCTCGGACCAGCGCCACGAGGTGTTTGCCCATGATTCGGCCCGGAGTAGTAGACATATGCCGCTCCGTAATCTACGCAGTCACCCGATGACCGCAGCAGACTTTCGCAGGATTGCTCTGAGCCTGGAGGGGGTGGAAGAGTACTCCCACGCAGGATTCCCGGCTTTTCGTGTAGGAGGCAGGAAATTTGCCTCGCTCGCCTCGCAAGCAGAGGGCTACGGGAATCTGATGCTTACGCTGGAGCAGCAGGCAGCGTTTGTGGAGGAGGCGCCCGAGATTTTCTTGCCGATTCCTGGCGGGTGGGGAAAAATGGGACACACGCATATTCGCCTGGCGGCGAGCGAGGATGTACTGACGGGTGCACTCCGAACGGCGTGGAGACTGCGAATTGATAAGAACGCAAAGACAAGCCGAAAAAAACCCGATGTGGCGAAGCGCAGCGGAGTAACAGATAAGAAACGGGCAAGAGACGACTATGAGAGCAATAAGAGCGCGGAACATTAACATCAATAAAAAAGACTTGTCACCAGGACAACGTGAAGAATTACTGAGAGCATTGAAAGCCCGCTTTGAGAAAAACATGAACCGCCATAAAGGTCTTGAATGGGCCAAAGTACAAGCAAAGCTGGAAGGTAATGCTGAAAAACTGTGGTCACTCAATGAAATGGAAAGAACTGGCGGAGAACCGGATGTTGTTGGTCATGATGAAGAGACGGGCGAATACATTTTTTATGATTGTTCAGCGGAAAGTCCTAAAGGCCGCAGAAGTG
>DASZHW010000083.1:0-28155 GCA_035937515.1 Terriglobales bacterium
GAATGGCCAGCGACCCGAGTCCAACAACTTCCTGATCGATGGAGCGAACAATTTCAATGGTGTGGATGGAGGTTTCGTTCTGAAACCGCCGGTAGACGCGATTACCGAGTTCAGAATTCTCACCCACAACGCCAATGCCGAATTCGGAAACAGCCTGGGTTCCACCACCAATATCATCACTCGTACCGGCACCAACGAGATTCACGGCGCGGCCTGGGAGTTTTTTCGCAACGATATTTTTGATGCCAGGAACTATTTCGCATCTACGGTTGAGCCGCTGAAACAGAACCAATTCGGCGTGAGCCTGGGCGGGCCCATTCGCAAGGACAAGACTTTTGTCTTTGGATACTACGAGGGTTTCCACAATCGCCAGGGCGAAACCGACGCGTCCACCGTGCCTTCGTTGGCCCAGCGGAATGGCGATTTTTCGGCACTTTGTGTCAACGGCTTCGATACCAGCGGCCCGCTTACCGGCATTTGCAGGGACAGGCAACCTCCGAACCCGCCTGGTGATCCGAATAGCCAACCAATTGACCAGCTTTTCAATGTCTTCCTCAACCAGCCTTACCCCAACAACCAACTCCCTCCGGTAGGTGTGCCGGGTGGCATTAATCCGTTGTCGGCAAACCTCTTAAGTTTCTTTCCGCTGCCCAACAGCGGGGCCAATGTCTTCACCTCGACGCAAGTCGTGCGGCAGGACTCGAACCAGTACGGGGTGCGCCTGGATCACTACCTGACAACCTCCGACATCCTCAACTTCCGCTACGCGATCAGTGACGGCTCGCAGTTCAACCCAATCCCCACGTCAGGAGCCAGCGTGCCCGGCTTCCCCGTGGGACAAGAACAGCGCGCCCAGAATTTCGTCGCCCAGGAAACTCACACCTTCTCCCCTGCGATGATCGGGGTCTTGCGCTTCTCTTTCCTGCGGAACAAATTTCTCTATGGAGAGAGGACGAACCACACCACTCCCGGCAGCCTCGGCTTTCAATACGATCCGAGCCTGGATGTGGCCGTCGGTCCTCCCTTCGTCCAGGTGAATGGCTATACCACCATCGGCGATCCGATTACCGGGCCGCGCAACACCTATGAAAACGCTTATGACTATTCCGGCGCACTGAGTTGGGTGCGCGGGCGTCATGAATTCAAGTTCGGAGGCGGGTACCAGCACCTGCATGTCAACGTTCTGCAGGGCATCGCCACCAACGGCTTCTTTGTTTTCGTGCCGTTCCCGGTGGTCCCCGATGCGTTCGCCAGCTTCCTCTTTGGCCAGCCGATTTTCTTTCTCCAGGGCCGTGGCGATTTTTCCCGCGGCATCAATGGGCAGTCCTTCAACTCGTACGTGCAGGACACCTACAAAGTCTCATCGCGCCTGACTGTGAACCTGGGCTTGCGCTATGAACTGCCCTCGCCTTATACCGAAATCAAGA
This sequence comes from Terriglobales bacterium, assembly GCA_035937515.1. Taxonomy (GTDB): domain Bacteria; phylum Acidobacteriota; class Terriglobia; order Terriglobales; family Acidobacteriaceae; genus JAIQFF01. The sequence goes on from DASZHW010000083.1 coordinate 1,428, forward strand.
ACCGGCAAACTCTCTTTATTCTAGGCCGGCAGTCCACGGTGGTTCCGAGCGCGCCCTTGGGCATACTCTATCCCGGCGACAAGGGCGTTCCCGATGGCCTGATCCCAACCTTCAAGAAGGGATTTGCGCCCCGCGTTGGCTTTGCCTGGGATCCGACCGGAAGTTCCAAGTGGCTGGTGACGTCCGCCTACGGAATCTTTTACGAACCTTACTACACCGGCCAGGGCGGACCGTTGCAATCACCGATCAGCGCGCCCCCCTTTCTGCAGACTCTGCAGCTCAGTAATCCTCCGCCCAATTTTGCTAACCCCTACTCAGCTCCTCCGTTCAACGGCAACCCTCCACCCAGCGGCCAGTTTGCAACTCCGCTGACCAATTTGACGGTTGCGGCGAACCTCCCCTTGCCCTACGCGCAGGACTGGGACTTGAACATTCAACGGTCCTTAGGCTCGGACCTGCTGTTTGAGATCGGGTATGTGGGGACAAAAGGAACCAAGCTGCCGCGCTTCGTCGAAGGCAATCCGACTATCTACATTCCGGGCTTTGACTCGAGCACCAATCCCCCTTCACCTATTTCCACGTCGAGCAACGCCGACCAGCGGCGCCTCTATTCCGGATGCACGTTGGCGGATCCAGCCAGCAGTTGTAAGCTTTCCTCCACGGGTCTGATCGAGGGCATCGCCAATTCATCGTACAACGCTCTGGAGGCCAGCCTGAAAAAGCGTTTTAGCCACGGCATGTCCTTCCTCGCTTCTTACACCTTTTCCAAGACCATTGATGACGCGTCTTCCTTTAACATGACCGGGTCGGCATCGAAACCTGTGGCCGGCGAGAACGATCTGGCGCAGGACCCTTTCAACCTGGCTGCGGAGCGTGGACGCTCCCTGTTCGACTCCCGTCACCGACTGGTGTTGAGCTACCAGTGGAGCCTCCCTTTCTGGAGACAGCCTCACGGCTGGTATCAACAGGTCCTTGGGAACTGGCAGGTGAACGGAATCGCGACCGTGATGAGCGGCACCCCGTTCACCGTGTTCGATTCCAACGACGTTTCGGTGCAAGGTGGAGCGCCCGAAATCTCCGGGTTTTCGGCGAACCGTCCCGATCTGGTTCCGGGACAGAATCCCAATGCCGGACCGCAGAGTCCCAACGCATGGCTTAATGCCAGTGCGTTCCAGCGGCTCATTCAGGATCCCAACTCGCCGGTGCAGCAATTCGGCACGGCAGGCCGCAACATCGCACAGGGGCCGGGTTATGCGGATTGGGACTTCTCGGCGTTCAAGAACATTCGAGTAGCTGAATCAAAGGACATTCAATTCCGGGCGGAGTTCTTCAACATCCTCAACCATACGAATTTCCGTCTGCCTGACAGCGACATCAGTTCGCCAACGTTCAATCACATTCTCGCGTCCCAGCCGCCGCGGCTGATCCAGTTCGCATTGAAGTTTGTGTTCTGAGGAAGAGCAGCGAGGTCACGGCGCTGGTCGCCAGTCCGGCGCCGGGAACTTTGATGAGCGAGTTGTTTCCCCCGATTTTACGATGAGCCCTTTCTTCGGCTGCATTGTGTCGGCCATGCGGGATTTCAACTCGAGGGCTGTGGTCCGCCCTTCGGGAGTATTGACGAGATTGCTGGACTCTTCGGGGTCGCCCTTCCAATCGTAAAGCTGATCCCCCCTGGTTTCATGGGTGATGAGTTGCCATTCCCTCGTGACTAGCGATCGCATGCTGCCCGTGGTGGCGGTGGGGATCAACTTTGCTGCCGCCATGTCCTTCTTATCGAGGAAATCGCTTTGTGCCAGCTCGGACAGTGGATCGGGCCAGTCGTGTAGAGCGCTGGGGCTCAAGAGCGCGCTTAGCGAGCGGCCGGCGAACATTTCCTGTCCGCTTCCAGCGGCCAGGTCCATGATCGTGGCAGGAATGGCCGCAATGGTGACCGGCGTTGCCTGGCGCAATCCCGCGGGTATGTGACCCGGATACCAGATCACCAGCGGCACGTGAACCAGGCCCCAATAGAGCGCCTCGCCATGGTACGTCAGTCCATGATGCCCCAGTGACTCTCCATGGTCGGAGGTGATGACCAGCAACGTATTTTTCGCCAGACCGCGTTGTTCCAGCGCCTGCGAGAGGTCTTCCAGCATGTCGTCGACGTACTTTACGCTGGCATCGTATTCCTCAATGTTCCCCCCCAGGTCCCAGGCGGGTTTCGCATAGGTGGCGGGCCCGCCGTAGGGATAGTGCACATCGAAGTAATTGAGGAAGGCGAAGAAGGGACGCCGGCGGTCGCGCTCGATCCACTGCAGGGTTTCCTGGTTGACTATCTGGGCCGGTTTCCGAACGGCTTGCGGTCCTCCGTAAGCTCCTGCTCCCTCGGAGTCCTTCTCCAGCAGGGAGTAGGCGTGCAAGAAACGGAGAGCTCGCGTGATCTTGCTCTTGTCACTGCGGTTGAGGTAAATCCGCGCGCATTCCCTGCCGAAAAGAGTGCGAACAAACATGTCGGCAGGGGAGTGAAAATAGTCTTCGAAATGCTGGAAGCCGCGGCCAAAACCAAGGCTCCCGGTAAAGTAGGTTCGGTTGGCCGAGAACGCGCCGGTGCGATATCCCTTCCGTTGCAGAGCCTCTCCCAGCGAGGGAAAACCGCCAAGGCCCTGACTACCCCATCCTGACCAGGGCTCCGGTTGCACATTTCCAACGCCGTGCTCGAACTGATAGCGTCCGGTCAGCAGCGAGACGTGCGCGGGCAGGCTCCATGAGGTCGTCGAAATTGCGTTCTCAAATAAGACGCCCTGCTGCGCAATGCGGTCGAAGTTCGGGCTGGTCGGCCGGGCGTAGCCATAGGAAGAGAGATGATCGGCGCGCAAGGTGTCCACTACGATCACCAGCACGTTGGGCGTGCCAGGGGTCGCGCGCGGAAGCCGGGACACGGCAACTTGTTCACGCATCCAGGGAACGCCCTGAATCCCCGCCAACACCAGAACCCACGCCGCAACCATCCACGGTGTGGCTTTTCTGCAAAACTCCAGCACCGAGGTTTCCCGCTTCACAGACCAGCGAGTGAATGCTGCGGCAACGCCGAGCGCAAGTAACAGGCAGGCGCGATGGTAAAGCCGGTCGGTAAGGGTCAGCCAGTCGTACACGCTGAGGAAAATCAGCAAGAACAGAAACACGCGCAATGCGGGGAGGTGTGGAAACAGCCGGGCTGCAAGCGCGCCGAGCAGGGCGAGCAAGAAAAAGAAGATGGCATCCACCAGGGGAGAGATCCAGAGGATCTCCCAGGAGACATGTATCATGCGCCCCCAACTGGCCCAATTAAGCCGCTGGAAGAGCATCAAGCCGGCGCCTTCAATCAGCCCCGTGGTGATTCCAGCTCCGACTCCAATGGGGAGCAAGACCCACCCCCAATTCGAAAGCCGTGGGGCAGACGGGTTTTCGGCTTTCGCGATGCTCACGATGATCCAATCTGAACTGTCCAGTTTAACAGCGGGCGCGGGCAGTGGAACTTTCCTCGACGCTGAAGTAAATTGAAGCCCCGCGCAAAACAGCGGGCCCAGAATGGCTTTGCCGGAAACCGATCGACCGGTATCGACTGCGCTCGCGCCGGGAATTCCTCCATCGGAGAGGGCGCGATGGGTTCTTCCGGCGCTGCTCCTACTCCTCTACCTGGCGCAATGCGCGTGGTTCATCCGCACTCAGTCGCTCACCTACGACGAACCTGTACATATCGCCGAAGGACTCAACGCCTGGCGCTACCAGCGGTTCGAACAATACAACGATCACCCTCCTCTGGCTCGTTTGTGGTGTACGTTGCCGCTGCTCGATCCGAAGTGGCAAGTGGATGTGCAGCAACTGCCTGATACGTTTCAGGTCACACGGATCGCGCCCGATCCAGAGGAGCTTGCCTGGCGGGCACGCGCCATGAATGTTCTGCTCGGCCTGCTGTTGGCCGGGTTGGTCTGGCGAGCCGCGGAGCGGCTGTTTTCCCGCGCGGCGGCAAACTTCGCGCTGGCTTTATTTGCGTTCTCACCCGCTCTGATTGCCCATTTTTCGATCGCAACCACCGATGGCGCCGCTACCCTGTTTATTTTTGCCACGGCATTGGCCCTGGTGAGCTGGCGAAGGCAGCCAACCTGGAAGAGGACGTTCGGATTCGGGTGCGTTCTGGGTTTGATGCTCCTGGCCAAGTTCTCTACCGCGCCCATGTTGGCGCTCGCTCTGCTGGGGGTGCTTCTCCTGGGTTCGGAAAAGCAGGGGCCGGACAAAATAATCCGGACGCCCGCGAGGTGGAACTGGGGCAAAACCGCGGCCGCGCTGTTGCTCGCATTTTTCGTCGTCTGGGCAGGATACTTCTTTCACGTCTCGCATCTCAGCGTCCGCGATGGCATTTTGACTGCCATCTTTCCCAACTGGAGCGAGCCCATCGTGAAGCCAGTGCACAGTCAGAAGAACTACAGCCTGCTGGTTCCGGCGGGCGAATATGTCGAGGGTTTCCGCGAACTGGTGCGACACAACCGGCACGGCCAGCCGGCGTTCTTTCTCGGGGAGGTCTCGAATCAGGGAGGGTGGAAGCTGTACACCTCGGTCGTGATCCTGCTGAAGTGGCCAACGATCGTGCTGGGCCTGTCCCTAGCCGGCTTGGGAATTACGCTGAGAAGAGTAAAAAGAAAGGAGCGGATCCCGGGTGATCTGTGGATCTTGGCGTCATTTCCAGCGCTCTACCTGGCGATGGCGATTTTTGCCCGCCTGAACCTCGGAGAGCGACACGTCTTGCCCCTGTATCCTTTCGCCCTTCTGTTTGCAGCCGCAGTGTGGGAATGGGCTTGGCCCAGGCGCCCTGGGGTGGCTCTTCTGATCCTGCTGGGCGCTTTGAATGCGGCTGACGCGTTGCGCTACGCGCCGGGCTATCTGTCTTACTTCACACCATTTGTGCGCTCACGGGAAAGCTACCGCTTGCTGACGGACAGCAACCTCGATTGGGGCCAGGGTCTGCTGGCGTTGCGTAAGTATGAACGCAGCCGTCCCGGCATATCGATCGCGCTGTCGTATTTCGGGAGTGTTGATCCGCGGTTCTACGGAATTCAGGCACGGCCGCTCCGGGAAAATGAGCGCGTCACAGGCGCGGTGATCGTGAGCGCAACCAATCTTTCAGGGCAGTTTTTGGCCGATCCGCAAGCTTACCGGTGGTTGTTGCAACAGAAACGGGTAAAGATCCTCGACCACTCGCTCTATGTTTTCGAAGTGCCGGGCAAGGCGATGGACAAGTACTTGCCGTGAGCGCCGGGATGGTTGGAAGAAAGCTGGATCCGCTGCTGACTATTGGCCTGCGCGCAGAGGCGAAATTACCAGACGGCCGGCAGTCTTCTTGGCCGCATCAGCTTTGCCATCGTGGTAGGCCAAATCCAGCGAGCCCTCGGCCGCCGGGGAAGCCTGTGCCAGGGTCGCCGCCAATGCGCGAAAACAGCGGCCGATCTCGGTGTTCTCCTGCAGCGCCACGGGAACACCCTTGTCGATGGCGGGCGCAATGGATTGGAAGCTATTGGGAATCTTCCAGAGCAGCTTGCAATTAGTGGCCTTTTCCACGTCGGCGTCGTCGAATCCGGGAATCTTCTTGTAGCGATTGAGGATGATGCGAACCCGCTCCCGGGCGGCGCCTTCCTCGAGAAAGGAGCGGATGCGGCCTGCGCTCCACAGCGAAACCACATCTGCCTGGGCGACCACCAGAATGGCGTTGGAAAGATCGCAAAGTAACCGTGCCGTCTGATCGACGCGCCCGGAGCAGTCGACGACGATATAGCGGAAATGGGCCACCAGCAGGTCGAACAGTCGAGCCAGCTCGGCCATGCTTGGCGCCATGCCCTGCGGCTGCTGCGGGCCGGCCAGCAGTTGCAGCCCAGCCTTGCACGGAGTCATCAAACCTTCCAGCAGTGAGGCATCGAGGCGGTGCAGATTTTGCAGAGCGTCGACCACTCCGAAGGGAGGCTGGACATTGAGGTGGAGAGCACAGTGTCCCAAGGGGGCGAAATCCACCAGCAATACTCCGCCCTGGGTTTCCTGGAGCGCGATCGCGGTGTTGACCGCCACGGTGGTGCCACCGGAGCCGCCCTTGGAATTCATGATGGTGAAAATCCGCGCGCGACCCGACGAGCTGCGGGTCTTGCCGCGCGATGCGGTAAACCGGGTGAAGGCCTCGATCAGGGCTTCGGGAGTTGCGTTGCGTTCCAGAAACTCGCTTGCTCCAGCGCGCATAGCAGCGACAATATTGCCCGGCTGATTCATCTCCCCCAGGGCAAAAATCGCAATGTTGCTGGTGCTGGCCTGAATCAGCTCAATGGCAGCAATTGCCCGCTGGGGATTTCGCGCATCGATATCCACGAGAACGATTTCAGCGTGGGCGTCCTGGACCTGACGCAAGATTGAATCGGTGGGGCTGGCGGGAAAGCCGGCATGGCTGAAGACACTCCGGCCCATCCCGGTTCCCTCTAAACTGTGTTCTAGAATCGGGAGCCGTTCCCGGTCTTCGGTTAGAAGCGTTACTGCTATCCCCTGCATGGCCTCACTCGGTGTCTAAAATCAGCATGTTATTGAGAAATAAGGATCGCGCCAAATGACTTCAGTAACTGGTCCTCGTCGGCCCGGGAGAGAACTTTGCTTCCCGGGATAAGTTTCCGCTCCTAGCAAGTTGGTGAAAAAGTGGGGGACAAACGATACAGGAAGCAGTCCAAAACCAACTCTCATCTGTAACTCAATATTCTAAGCACAATGAGGCAGATTGGGAAGGAGGAAAACCGGTGAAAATCGGCCCTCCTGCCGGGCACGCGCCCGCTTTGGGCCCGGGAAGCCGGGTTCCAGCTTTAATTTCTCACCCGGCGGGAGCGGGGCAAGCCGGGGGTCAGCGCCGGCTACCGCACGCCCTCAGTCCCCTCGACGGCGTTCACGGGGGCATCGAGCGGAGCGGGGTTCTTGCCTGCTGGATTGGGAGCGTGCACGGCGGAAACGCGAGGGAACGTGGCGGAGGCTTGCGCCCCGGTGGCGGCTTCGGCCAGGTATTCGTATGCTTCCAGGTGGACGGCCACTCCAAATTTTCGTTCAATCTGCTGCACCCGAGTGACCTTGGCCCGGCACCGAACCCGCATATTCTCAGTCAATGTGATTTCGTACGGCATGACCAGAGTAAGTTCCATCTCTTCGCCTTCCTTCACCGCCAGGTCGGTGTAGAAGAACGCGCCACGCCCGCTCAGATCCTGAGTGAAACCGTTACCCACCTGGCCCGTTCCGGGCAGGCGGATTCCCACTGGAAGCTGGAAGTCGAAGCGCTGCGCCGCGCGGCGCTCAAGGTGAACCGAATCGGTGCTCATGGTTTTCCCCTCTGCCGGCATCGTAACCGGGGAACCGCTTACTGGAAGCGCCCTTTCGAGAGAATGTCTCCGAGGGTGACCGCAAACTCCAAAGTCCACGGGCCCTGCCTCAATGCCACAGCCTCTATACTAGACTAGTGAGGCAGTGAGCAATCCTCCCGTGACCGGGCAACAAGCAGCGAGTACTTTACTCCAGCTTGTGGCCGGGCGAAAGCGCGAAGTTGGCAGCATCGGGTCGCAGTTGCGGTGTTGGTCCTCGCAGGCGGACGCCGCATCGAAGACTGGCCTCACAGCATCCAAAAAAGCAGACTAAAAGTGACCGATTCAGGCACTTCCGACCGAATCAGCGGACAATCAGCGGCGAACTCCGGCCAAATCTCCCCCAAAACGGGGCGCCTACCGGCCACTTTACGTGCTTTGCGGCACCGTAACTTCCAGCTCTTCTTCAGCGGACAACTCATCTCGCTGATCGGCACCTGGATGCAAAGCGTTGCACAGTCATGGCTGGTTTACCGTCTGACTGGTTCTTCGCTGTTGCTGGGCGCGGTGGGATTCTCGAGCCAGATACCGGTATTTCTGGTAGCGCCGCTGGGCGGTATTGTGGCCGATCGATTCAATCGCCAGCGTGTGGTCATCGCCACCCAGGTTGCTTCCATGCTGCTGGCGTTGATCTTTGCCCTGCTGACGTTGACCAATACGGTCACCAAGACTCACATTTTCGTGCTGGCCGCCCTCTTGGGAATAGTGAACGCGTTTGACATACCGGCGCGGCAGTCTTTTCTCGTGGACATGGTGGGCAAAGAAGACCTGATGAACGCTATCGCGCTGAACTCCTCCATGTTTAACGGCGCGCGAATTGTGGGTCCCGCCATCGCCGGAATCCTGGTGGCGAAGATCGGCGAAGGTTGGTGCTTCTTCGCGAATGGCATCAGCTACATCGCTGTCATCATTGGGCTTCTGATGATGCGAGTCACTACCTCCCGGCGGGCCTCGTCAGGCCCGGCTCTGGCCCACCTGATCGAAGGCTTCCGTTTCGCGCGCCACACCGCGCCCATTCGGGCGCTGCTGTTGTTGCTGGGATTGGTGAGCCTTGTAGCCATGCCTTACACGGTTCTGATGCCGGTGTTTGCGGACAAGGTCCTGCACGGTGGAGCACGCGCCCTGGGAATTCTGATGGGCGCCACCGGCGTGGGAGCGCTGCTAGGAGCGCTCACTCTGGCGACGCGGGCCGGAGTGCGCGGGCTAGGCCGCTGGGTGGCGTTCTCCTGCGGCGGGTTCGGCCTCAGCCTGGTGCTGTTTTGCTTTTCCCGCTCCCTCTGGCTTTCCGCCGCCCTGTTGCTGCCCGTGGGCTTTTGCATGATGCTGCAAATGTCATCTTCGAACACGTTGATACAAGCCATGGTGCCCGATCATCTGCGCGGACGGGTGATGGCGATGTACACCATGATGTTCATGGGGATGGCTCCCTTCGGATCCTTGTTCGGAGGCGCGTTGGCTGACCGGCTGGGCGCGCCGCTAACCGTCCTGATCGGGGCAGTTGCGTGTATTGCGGGCGCGACCCTGTTCTTTTTCCACCTGCCTAAAATCCGGTTGGAGGCGCGGCACCTGATCGTGGCCCAGGAAGTCGCGGGTGGCGAACCATCGGTGGAGATGACGGCACGGGTAGTGGAGGACTAGGCGCGGACAGCAGCGAAACGGCAAGCGATCTCGACGAAAACTCCCCACTCCTCACGATCGCGCTGGTTGCCGTACCACGAATCCTTCATCAGGTTACTGTCCGCTACGTATCTCTTTCACCACTTGGGACAACGAACTATGGGCGAAGGGGGCCGGGGTCCAGGTAAGCACGAGCAACAGCACGGCAAGAGCGGCGAGCCAGCGCCGTCCTCCAGTTACGCCCGGCCTCTCCGCCACTAACGGATGCCGCATGCCGCTGAGGCGCAACAGAATCGCCCACACCAGCCAGCCCAGCCAGAAATAGTATGCCAGCGGGATCAGCGCCAGAATGGTCAGCCTGGACACCAGACGGTGGGCGCGGGGATTGATCGCGAAAACGATGTGCCCGCCATCCAGCTGACCTCCGGGCAGAAGATTCAGCGCAGTGGCAAACATCCCAACCCAGGCGGCAATTGCGGTGGGATGAAAATACATTTCGTGCAGAGAGGACGAACCGCCAACGGCGCCAGGAAGCACAGCCCGGACTATGCGGAAAATCAGCGGATATCCCATTTCAATATCCGATCCGACCGTCGCCATCGGTAACGATTTGGAATGGGGAAGGGCGATCACCAGAACGGTGAGCGCGACCAGAAACCCAGCAATGGGTCCTGCGATCCCGATGTCAAACAGCTCCGTGCGCGACCGGATCGGAGAGCGTATTCGAATGACCGCGCCCAGTGTGCCAATCAGTGTGGGGGCCGGGATAAAGAAGGGAAGAGTGGCATACACGCCGTAATAGCGGCAATACAGGTAATGTCCCATCTCGTGCGCCAGAAGAATCAGCAGAAGCGTGGCGGAGAAGGGGATTCCCAGCAGTAACCGAGTCGGCTCATGGAGTGCCCAGCCGACGGGAAAAAGAGGCACGAGTTCATCCCCGTGAACGAAGGGGGGCGCATTGTGCAGGAAATCGAATTCCATCTTTGCGCCCACCACCAGTGTGGTGAAGGCGGTGGCCAGAAAGAGCAGAATATGCAGCCCATACCGCGGCTTGAAGCGCCGCACCACATAGGCTTCAGCAGGAAGGTATTCTGGCGCCGGGTTAGAAAGTGGGGTACTGAACTCAGACATGAAAGCCTAGCTGCGGGGTGCAGGTGGTGAGACGAGCGTCGCCGGTCATAGGGATTGGCGCCGAACTCCAGGCCGTGCCGTCCAGGGACAGTTCCAGACCTAGTCGATCGACTGCAACTCCTTGCCGGGCTTGAACCGAACCGCCTTGCCGGGCGGAATCGAGACCTCGGCGCCGGTGCGCGGGTTGCGCCCGATGCCGGTCTTGCGCGGTCTTACGTTGAACACGCCAAAGCCCCGCAATTCAATGCGATCGCCCTTGGCCAGAGATCGTCGCATGCTCTCGAAAACGGTTTCCACGGCCAACTCGGCCTTGGTTTTGGTAATGCCGGTCTTATTCACCACTTCGTTGATGATGTCGAGTTTGATCACTGGAGGCGCTCCCGGGCGGCGGACTGAGACTAACCCACCAAGTGCTTGATGCTAAGGGACATAAGGGAGATTGTCAACGACAGCGTATGTACCGTAAGATGACGGCACCCACCCTAACAGCACTGAGTAATTGGGAAATCAGGAAATTTGGTAATTTGAAACCCAGACCCGAGGGGCGATTTTTCCAATTACACAATTACGAAATTTCCCAATTCCCCAATTTTTCGAAGGAGCCGCATGCTGAAGAGTGACCGCTGGATCCGCAAGATGGCCAAGGAACACGACATGATTAATCCCTTTTCCGAGAAGCAGGTGCGGGAGGGCGTAATCTCCTATGGGCTCTCTTCCTATGGCTACGACTTGCGTGTGGCCGACGAATTCAAGATTTTTACCAATGTAAATTGCACGGTGGTCGATCCCAAGAACTTTGACGAGCGTTCGTTCGTCACCGTAAGTTCAGAATGCGCCATCGTTCCGCCGAATTCTTTTGCCCTGGCGCGCTCCGTCGAATATTTCAAGATTCCCCGCGACGTGCTGACTATTTGCGTAGGCAAATCCACCTACGCGCGCTGCGGAATTATTGTGAACGTGACCCCTTTTGAGCCGGAGTGGGAAGGCTTTGTGACCCTCGAAATATCCAACACTACACCGTTGCCGGCGAAAATCTACGCCAATGAGGGGTTATGCCAGATCCTTTTCTTCCAGGGAGATGAAGTCTGTGAGGTCAGTTACGCTGACCGTAAAGGCAAGTACCAGTCGCAGAAGGGAATTGTGCTGCCAAAGTTGTGAAGAGCTTTCAGCCATCAGCTCTCAGTAAATCCTTTATCTCTGCGGCCCTCGCGTCGCAACTCGTGGAATGTGAGCGAACGCACCATTTCTTGGTCAGTAGTGGCAAGCATCCTGATGGAACCGCTGAGAGCTGACGGCTGAAAGCTGAGAGCTGAGACCTGAAAGCTATTTCTTGTTCTCCCCCTCTTTAAACATGTACTTGATGGCAGGCTTGTAGATCAGCAGGTTGGACTGTGCGTTGCGGGTGACCTTCAGGCAACTCTTGTCGTACCACTCGATCATGCCGTGAATTTCTTCGCCGTCGCGCAGTACGATCACCATGGGTGTTTTGGACTGCATCTGCTTCTGGTAGTAGAAGTTCTCGGCGTTGGTCTGTTCGGGAGGGGTGGTCTTTCTACCCCCGCCGCGATCATTGCGCTCAGGCCGGTCGGGTCGGCGCTCCCCTGTCGGCGCTGGAGCATGATTGTGGTCGTTGCGGTTGAATGATGGACGGATCAGCTTGCGGTTGGCAAATCCCTCTGGTTCCGCAGACCGGTCGGCTGGGATTGAATCGATCGCATCTTTCATGGCGCCACCCGTTAGACACGCTTTTGCGGGCCACAACACACGCTGCTGTGATTGTGGGTACTGAAGGCGTGAATTGCCCCTAAGCTAGCACAATGGAGCGGGTCTGACAATGCTCAAGTGGTAGGGGAGAAAGCAGTTAGGAAGCGCAAAGCCAGTGTTAAATGGTCGTTGACCGGGGGGGTCGTGAATGGAACCTCTGGCACCCTGTGCCATCCGGTCCGGCATCGACCCGATTACCAGTCCAGCCACTCATCACTAACCACTGGTTCTTTCCAGCGCCGTGGCAAAGGCGTCCAGGGACAGCGATCGCAACAGGTTGCGACGCATTCCCCGCTCGACTTCGTTAAGCTGATCGGCAGCGAGCGTGATCCAGTCGAAGTCCGCGCCTTCGGACAATCTCTTCAACTCAGCCTGAATATCAGTGTTGCGGACGAGCTCAGGCGTGTCCGAATTGAGGAACACAAGATCCTGCAGCAAGCTATAAATGGTTCGCAGAAGTTTTTCTGTCTTGTCGCGTCCCTCTGCCCCGGCACGGTAGGTCTCAGTGACCTTGAAGAGCTCGCTGTGATCGGCTCCGCGCAGAGCGGTATTGAGGATCGTCAGGGCCTGGGTGCGAGCTGCGGTGTAACCGGCCAGGTCGAAACTGCGGGCGGCCCCAACGGCGCCGTTCGAAAGGCGGGCCGCAAGCGCTCGCTGTTTGGGGGTCCAGTCCTGACGATGGCGCGCGAGGTCCTGCTCAATCTCATCCGTGGACAAGGAGGCCAGAGTCACGATCATGGAGCGCGATCGGATGGTAGGCAGCAATTCCCCCGCGTTTTCGGTCAGGAGAAAGATGGTGGCAAACTCAGGCGGCTCCTCCAGCACCTTCAGCAGCGAGTTGGCGGCTTCCTTCATGAAGGAAGATTCAGTGAAGATGTAGACCCGCTCCCGGGCCTCGCCCGGCCGGTAGTAAATGGTCCCGATCACACGACGTACCTGGTCCACCTTGATCATCATCTGGGGCGGATCAGGCGGAATGACCAACACGTCCGGATGGGTCTGAACAAACAAGCGGGTTTCTTTCTTGTCGGTCTCGCGCAGGTTCTCGCGGGCTTCGACCGCTTCGGCGAAGCGGGCGTCCAGATCCTGCGACTGAGCGATACGAATGCAGTTCGAGCAGGCACCGCAGAAATCAGGCAGGCCGTCGGTGGTGGTGGGAGACAGGCAATTCATCGCCCGGGCCAACATGAGGGCCAGCGTATATTTTCCGCTGCCGGCGGGGCCAGCCAGGATCACGGCCTGGGGAAAATGGTCGCGCGCCAGCATCTCGCGCAGGCGGCGGACGACGTCGGAATTACCATGGAAATCGTTAAACACAGCTGTCAGCTTTCAGTTTTCAGCCAAGAAGGCGCTTGGCACTTCGCCCGCATCAATTCTTGCACATTAAAAGATTTGCCGAGTCTAGCAGAATCGGGCGGTCCGATTGCCGATCGCCAAATGCTCAGCTGAAAGCTTACGGCTGAGAGCTGAAGTCTGCCCTACGCTGTCTTCGCCAGCTTCAACTTGCGCCGGACAATCTCGGTGATCTTGGCGTGGGTTTCCTGCGCCGGACCGCGCGCATCGACAATCACGACCCGCAGCGGCTCCCGGGCGGCGATGGCCATGTAGGCGCTGCGTACGCGTCCGAAAAATGCCCTGCTCTCCTGCTCGAAGCGATTCTCGTCGCTCTTGCCACGCCCATTCCGGGCAGAATGCGTTTTGTTTCGGCGGCGGGCGCGTTTCACACTGGCGGCCACGTCCGAATCCATGAGGATGGTGAGATCGGGCTGCAGGTCTCCGCACAGAACGTGATGCAGAGTGAGTACCGGCTGGCTTCCCAGCCTGCGGCCGCCGCCCTGGTAGGCCTCGGTGGAATCGGTAAAGCGATCGCAGAGCACGATGCGCCCCTCTGCCAGAGCGGGTTGAATCACCTCCGCAATATGTTGAGCCCGCGAAGCAAACATCAAGGCCAATTCGGCCATGGGCGCAAGGTCCACGGTCGCCGTATCGAGCAGAAGACGACGGATTTTTTCCCCGGTTGCGGTTCCGCCCGGCTCCCGGGTTACCACCACCGATAAGCCTTGTGTGCGGAACACCTCTGCCAGTTTCTCAAGTTGGGTGCTCTTGCCGCAGCCATCAAGCCCTTCGAAGGTGATGAATCTGCCGCGATGGGAGTGTGGGGACACAGAGAAATCATAAATGAGCACCTCATATTTGGCACTTGGCAATTGGGTCGAACGGGAACCATGCGGGGCGCCCGCCCCACCTGGTTTACTTGAAGATGACCGGATTGACAGTGACTGTTATATTCATCTGTCTCAAAACCACACCGCAGGGCACAAGGAGCGTGTTCGTGACTATCTTCCCCAGACAGTGGTCCAAGTATGTGTGCCTGTTTGTCGCTTCGGTCGCACCCGTATTCGCGGCCGGCGGCCCGGCTCCTCATATCAGTCTTTCGGTCGATGCAACCGACACGCCGCGCAAGATTTTCCACGCCCGGATGGCAATTCCGGTCAAGCCGGGCACGGTCACGCTCTACTATCCGAAATGGATTCCCGGAGAACACGGCCCCACCGGACCGATCCAGGATCTTGCCGGCCTCAAGTTCAGCGCGGGGGGCCAGGCGCTGGCCTGGCGCCGTGACTTGCTGGATGGCTGGACCTTCCACGTGGAAGTGCCTGCCGGGGTCAACAGCGTAGACGTTTCGCTCGACTTCATTTCGCCCGCAGGACCCGAAGGCATCTATACCGGGGGCGCCACCGCCACCGACCGCATGGCAGTAGTCAACTGGAACACCATGCTGCTGTATCCCGAGGGCTCGACGTCCGATGAACTGACCTACGAGGCCAGCCTGAAGTTGCCGCCAGGATGGAAACTCGGCACCTCACTGCCAATCGCCTCGCAGTCGGGAGGCGAGATCAAATTCTCCCCCGTATCGCTGACGATGCTGGTGGATGCGCCCGTGATTACGGGACAGTATTTGAAGGTGGTTCCGCTGAATCCGGGCCAGACGCCTGCGGTGGAGATGGACATCGCGGCCGACAGCGCTGCAGCCCTCGATGCTCCCCCCGAAGTCTGGGAGCACCAGAAGAACCTGGTTACGCAGGCGATTGCGCTGTTCGGAGGGCAGCACTACCGCGACTATCACTTCCTTTTCAGTCTGAGTGACCACGTGGCGCACTTTGGGCTCGAGCACCATGAATCCAATGACAGCCGTCTTAACGAGCGTGCTCTGGTCGATCCGGTCGCACGACTTGTGGGTTCGGGCCTGTTGTCTCACGAATATATGCATTCGTGGAACGGAAAGTATCGCCGTCCCGCCGATCTCGCCACGCCCGATTACGAAAAACCCATGCAGACCGACTTGCTCTGGGTTTACGAGGGGTTGACCACGTATCTGGGCGAGATCCTCACCGGACGAGACGGAGAGCGAAGCCCCGAGCAATTTCGGGATGCGCTGGCCTACACAGCCGCCGTTCTCGACCATCGCCCGGGCCGCGTCTGGCGCAACCTGCAGGACACCGCTGACGGCGTTCCCTCGATGCAGGACGCACCGCACCAGTGGGAGTCATGGCGCCGCCCCCTCGATTACTACGAAGAGGATGAACTGAACTGGCTCTGGGTGGACACGATTATCCGGCAGCAAACTCACGGTCAGAAATCCCTGGACGACTTTTGCCACATTTTCCACGGAGCGCCGAGCGGCCCTCCGCAGGTGAAGACATATACTTTTGAGGACATCGTCAGCACGCTAAACCAGGTTGCGCCATACGACTGGCGAGGGTTCTGGATCGAGAAACTTGGGAACCATGGCCCGGGAGCGCCCCTGGGAGGCATCGAGGGGAGCGGCTGGAAGCTGGTCTATAACGACGAGCGGTCGGAACTGGTACGGGCCCGCGAGACCGTCAGAAACACAGTGAACGCCGCGTACTCGATCGGCCTATGGTTGCAACCGGACGGATCCATCGCCGATGCGGTTGAAGGCATGCCGGCGGCCCAGGCTGGAATCGGCCCGGGAATGAAGCTGATCGCGGTCAACGGCAAGAAATTTACCAGCGACGTGCTTCGCGATGCGTTGCGTGAAGGAAAAAACACCTCGGCGCCGCTCGAGTTGCTGATCGAGAACACGGACTACTACAGGATCTTCAAGCTGGACTATCACGGCGGCGAGAAGTATCCGCATCTGGTGCGGGATGAGAACAAGCCTGACTTGCTGAGCGACATCATCAAGCCCCGGTAAGGACTTTGACCGCAAATTGCGCGAGCGAGATCCGCTAAGGCCGGGAGGGGTCGTTCTCAGTGACTCTCTCAGAGACTCCCGAGAACAAATCGTTCTCCTCCGAGCCGTGAACCGTTTTCGCCGCCGCCAGGTGGAACAGTTCGCGGGGACCTCGCTTGCGCGCGTACTCTTCGAACTGCAACCACAGTGGCTGCTGGCTGACGTGCGCCCGGAAGGCCTCAATCTTGCGTTCCAGGTAAATTTCTACGTCAATCGTTGCGGTTACCGGAGCCAGGGTGACGGGTTGCCGCCCAGGCAGAGTGAAGTCAGCGGCTGCGTAGTACAGCTTCTGAGCGCGGTGCGGAGTGACAGAGTCGCTTAGCTGATCGGGAAAGCGATTGTTCCTCCCCGCCCAGTGGAAAGCGAGCGTGGCGAAGACCGATGCCATGGAATGGTCGGTGTGGCCGGTGATTCCGCCTCCCGGGTCAAACGTGAGCAGGACTTGGGGACGAAATTCCCGTATGTGCAGGGTGAGATCGGAAACCACCCGCTGCAAATCCAGGCGGTGAAGCTGGCCGTCGGGGTAGTCCAGCACCATTCCGCGAGAAACTTTTAATATCTCGCAGGCTGCGGCAAATTCGCGGCGGCGGAGGGCGCCAAGTTCCTGGTCATTGTTCGCGCCACCGCGGTGGGTGGCGGCCTGGCCGGGTGTCAGGCAGAGTATGCAGGTCTCCACGCCGCGTTCACCATAGAGACACAGCGACCCGCCAAAGCTACTGGCTTCGTCATCCGGATGGGCAGTTACGACCATCATGCGCATCATGATGGGATTGTACCGTTGATTGGTGGCGATGGAGTTGCGCGCGATTCGTCCACCTGTCCGGCATCGAGAAGCGCAGTTACGCGCTCTTGCCCGTTTCCAGGACTGTTTCTTCCGAGTCACCTTCCAGCATGAACGCCAACACATCCTGCGGCACGGGCGCATTCCAGACCGGGGCGAATGACTGGCGATGCAACGGACACGGTCCGTGCTCACGCAAAGCCGCCAGGTGCCGGGGCGTGCTGTAGCCTTTGTTCGAGGCCAGTCCGTAGACCGGGAAGACGGGGTCCCATTCCACCATCATGCGGTCCCGCTCGACCTTGGCCAGGATGGATGCGGCGGCGATCGACGCGGAAAGAGCGTCGCCGTGAATGATCGGCTGCTGCGGAAGCTCGCAGTCCAAACGCAGGGCATCGACCAGCAAATGCTCGGGGCCGGGATCCAGACCCACCACCGCGTCCCGCATGGCCAGACGCGAGGCCTGATAAATGTTTATCTGGTCGATGCGGGCCGCGTCGACGGCGGCAATGGCCCAGGCGACGCAATGCTCGCGAATCCGTTCGGCAAGAACTTCGCGGCGCTCGGGCTCCAGCAGTTTGGAATCGCGCAGGCCTCGAATGCGGTAGGAAGGCTCGAGGATGACGGCGGCCGCGACCACGGGTCCGAACAGGGAGCCACGCCCCACTTCATCCACCCCAGCCACCAGGCGCGCTCCCATTTGCCAAACCCTCTTTTCGAACCGGAGCGTGCAGCGCAGCCGTTTGAGCAAGCGGAGCTTGGCAGCGGAGGCGGACAGGGGCTTGTCGGACGCGAGCTTGAGCCGTGGAGACACTGTACAGGGAGACAGAGCATCTTCGCCCAATACGGGATCGCCCCGCAACTGTGGAAAACCGTGGCTGCGTTGTCAGCCAGGACGCGACCTATTTTCCAATGGCCCAAAGGTAACCAGAACGTCCTATTACTGGGGTAAATTGACCGTCGGTCGCCAGCTTGTTACTTTTGATCTTCGATTCAAGAAGTTATCAGCACAGGCGGACCAGCTTTGAATCAAGAAGCTTCTTCTCAAGTACCGGAGCGCCAGAGCAAGCGCGTCCAGGTGGCCCTTCCGATCCGCGTCACGTATTGGGATGTCGCCCACAAGCCTGCTCTCGAGATCGCCTGCACCTACGATATCTCCGAGCATGGGGCGCGGGTCACCGGACTACGCTGCGTGAAGGAGACGGGCGAGATCATCGCCATTGAGCGCGGCAAAAGCAAAGCGTTCTGCCGGGTGGTGTGGATAGGCGAGCCGAACTCCGAACTGCGCGGCCAGATCGGCATCCAGTGTGTGGAGTCCGACCGGACGCTGTGGGAGGCTGAACTTCGTGATATGCACGAGGTTTATGACCCGATCGTGGTGGAAGGAACCGGGAAACCGGGCGGGTTCGGTTCGCACGAGCGCCGCCGGCGGCGTGAGCGTTTCATTCTGGAGGGAACGGCCGAGCTGACCCAGTCAGGCCCGAAGGGGGTCCACGCCAAAGGGGCGTTGAAGAACGTGTCAGAAATTGGCTGCCTGGTTTCGACCAAGCAGATCGTGCTTCCCGGCACGGAATTGAAACTCACGCTAAATATCGGCGACTATTCTTTGGCGCTAAAGGGGCAGGTACGCCACGCCGATTCGCACGGCGGGCTGGGAATTGAATTCCACGAGATTCGCAAAGGGGAGCGCCAGATTCTGCAGTTCCTGCTGCGCAAGCTGGCGGACAAACACTTCGAAGACACTCTGCAGTTTGAGATAAACCGCTAGTCCAGATTTCGCGGCCTGGCAAAGGCCGCAGCGACTATTTCGCGGCAACGTCCGCCACCAGGTGCTCCCGCTCCACATCCTTCAAGCGCGCGGCTTTGCCCTTGAGGCTGCGCAGGTAGTACAGCTTGGCGCGGCGGACTTTGGATGAGCGCAGCAACTCCACCTTGTCGATCACCTTGGAATGCAGCGGGAAGATGCGCTCCACGCCGTGACCAAAGCTGATCTTGCGCACCGTGAAGCTGGCCTGCGGGCCGCGCCTGCTCGTGATCACCACGCCCTCAAACGCCTGCAAGCGCTCCTTGTCGCCTTCTTTGATCTTCACGTGGACGCGGACACTGTCTCCCGGAGCGAAGTCAGGAATATCCGTGCGCCTGGTTTTGGCCAGAAGTTTTTCGATGATCAGGTTGGTCATGGTCGCGCTCCCAAAATTAGATTTCCTTGCCCGCGATGTGGGCCAGCAACTCTTTGTCTTCCTCGCTCAGCCCGGCGCCGTCCAGTAAGTCGGGCCGGTTGCGCAGAGTTTTCTCGAGCGCGGTGCGCCGGCGCCAGCGACGAATCTCTTCGTGATTGCCCGAAACCAATACTTCTGGAACCTGTAAACCACGAAAATCCGCCGGGCGCGTGTAGTGCGGATAGTCCAGCAATCCACCCGATCCACAGGTGGAGTCGGCACCGCCTTCGGCAGCTTCCCTTCCCAGGCTCTCCGTGAAAGACTCCTGGCGGGTCGAAGCTTCGTTCCCGACCGCTCCCGGAATGAGCCGCGTGACCGTGTCCACAATGACCGCCGCCCCCAGTTCGCCGCCGCTCAGCACGTAGTCCCCGATTGACAACTCGCGATCGGCGAGATGCTGTCCGACGCGCTCATCCACGCCTTCGTAGCGGCCGCAGATGAGAACAATCTGTTCCAGTGCCGCGAGTTCTTCCGCCACACCCTGGTCGAAACGGCGGCCTTGCGCGGACAGCAGTACGACACTTTGCTTTGCCCCAGCGACAATTCGTTCCGGCCGGGACTGGATCTTCAGCTCTTCAATACATTCAAAGATCGGTTCCGGCTTCAGGACCATGCCTTCGCCGCCGCCAAATGGGCGGTCGTCCACGGTACGGTGCCGGTCGTGCGCAAAGGCCCGCAGATCGTGGACAGCAATCGCCACCAGTTCCGCTTCCCGTGCCCGGCGGATGATGCCGTAGTCCAGTGGTCCGCGAAAAAAATCGGGAAAGATCGTTAAGATATCGATCTTCATCGCAGACCTAAAACCCATGTGTCACCGCTCAGGATGACGTCTTACTTTTTGCGCTGTTGCTCTTTTTCTTCCGCGGTCAGCGGCGCATTCAATTCCAGCATGCCTTCCGGCAGGGACATTTGGATCCGTTTCCGCGCCAGATCCGTATTCTTCAGGTAGGCCTCGGCGAAGGGGATCTCGTACTCCTTCGATCGTTCTTCCTTCGATTCGGCTCCCTTCGATTCGGCTCCCTTCGATCCGCCCCGAACAATCAGCAGCGGCGCCTCTCCCGTTCCAAACTGAACGTCCTCGACCCGGCCGATCTCGCGAGCCCCATCGAAGACCACGCATCCAACCAGATCGCTGACATAGGTCCAGCCCGGATCGAGCTTCGATTTCTCGCCCGCCGGAACCTGCAACTCACAGCGGGCCAGAGTTTCCGCGGCGGAGATGGAATCCACCCCCGCAAACTTCATCACCAGATAACCCTTGTGCGGCCAGACTTCCTCAATTTGCAACTCGCGACGCGAACCATCGTTCGCCAGGGCCTGCAAACGCATGCCCGCATGAAACCGGTCTGGGACATCAGTGTGCAGCTGGGTCGCAACCTCACCCCGCCGTCCCTGGGTCTTGAGAATTCGGGCAAGAGTAATGAACTCGTCGGCTATTCCAGAATCTCCAGCGTGAAACGCTTGTGAAACTTCATCCCGGCCGCGCCCAACAGAAGACGCAAGGCCCGCGCGGTGCGTCCCTGCTTGCCGATCACCTTGCCCAAGTCATTCGGCGCGACGGTCAGCTCCAGCACGGAATCCGGGCCTTCTTCCACCTGATTGACCGAGACCTGCGCCGGCTCATCGACCAGAGCTTTGGCGACGTGCTCAATCAGGACCCGCATGTCTCCAGTCGGTTCGCTCATGCGTTCCTCTTTCAGGCGCGTCTACTCGGCGGGCCTGCCAATTACTGTGGGAATCCCGGGGAAGCACTCAGAGAGGATCAGGCAACCGGCGCAGCGACGGGAGCTGGCTTGGACACGATCTTGCTGACCCGGTCCGACATCTGGGCGCCCTTGGAGACCCAATAATCGATGCGCTCGCGCTTGAGCTCAATACTGGCCGGGCTGGTGCGGGGATTGTAAATGCCCACCACCTCGACAGGACGGCCATTGCGCGCGCGTTCCTTCTCGATCACTACCACCCGATAATGCGGTTGTTTGCGCGCACCCGTGCGCGACAGACGAATCATCAACACAGAGCTTAGTTCCTTTCCTAATTGCTTCAGGCAGGCTGAGACAAACCACTATTTTTGCAGAATTTAGCGGGAATAGCAAGTTAAGGGGTTGAGACGGGCGTCCGTGCCCGCTGCCGAAATCCCCCAGCGTAGTGAGGGATCCCGACAACTCTACCCCGTGTTATGCAACCCCGCCGCGATCCCGTTGATGGTGGCGCCGAGGGCATAGTCGATGCCATCCCCACCCGCCCCCAGTCGCTTGCGGCGAAGCAGCTCCACTTGCACCAGGCTCATGGGATCAACATATGGATTGCGCAACCGAATGGAGCGGGCCAACACCGGGTTTCGCTCCAGCAACTCTCTCTGTCCGGTGACAGAGAGGATCATCCTGCGCGTGCGCTCGAATTCCTCGACCAGCATCACCCAAACCCGTTCGCGCAAGCTGGCGTCAGGCACAAGTTCGGCGTAGAGACGGGCGATCGTCAGGTCGGCCTTCGACATGGCCAGCTCCACGTTGCGAATCAGGTCGGAGAAAAGAGGGAAGCTCTTCATCATTTCGCGCAGCAGCGGTCCGTGAGCCGAGTCTGCGGCGTCAAATTGTTCGAGGGCGTGACCAACGCCGAACCAGGCAGGGACAGCGTGGCGGCTCTGCATCCAGCCGAAGACCCAGGGGATGGCGCGAAGATCTTCGAGACGGCGGCCTTCCTGGCGGCGTGGAGGCCGCGAACCAATGCGCGCATTCTCCAGTTCGTTCACCGGAGTCGCTTGCTCGAAATACTCAATCACATCGGAACTTTCAGCGATGTGGCGGCGATAGAAGGCGAAGGCCTGGGCAGACATCTGCTCCATCGCGGGCGCCCAGCGCCGGTCGGCTCCCGGCTCCGGTCCCCGGGTACGAGTGAGCGCTTCGAGACAGGAGGCGATCATAATTTCAAGATTCCACTCGGCGAGAGCGGAGTCGGCGTACTTCCAGTTGAGTACCTCGCCCTGCTCGGTGATACGAATCTCGCCCGAAAAATCTCCGACCGGCTGGGCCAGAATGGCAGCATGGGTGGGGCCTCCGCCACGGCCGACGGTGCCGCCGCGTCCATGAAAGAGGCGGAGCTTCACGTTGCATTTGCGCGCTGCGCAATGTAGTTCGCGATGCGCTTTGTATAACTCCCAGATACTGGTGAGCATGCCGCCGTCTTTGTTGGAATCGGAATAGCCCAGCATCACTTCCTGCCAGCGTCCCCACGAGTCGAGCCGGGGCTGGTAATCCGGCGCGGTCCAGATGCGTTGCATGGTTGCGGCAGAAGAGCGCAGCGCCTCGATGGATTCAAACAGGGGAACGGGCATGAGACCGGGATCGACGCCACCCGCCGCAAGCCGCACACCGGTCATGTCGGCAAGCTGCGTGACCGCCAGTACATCTTCATCGGATTCCGCTCCGCTGATCACGCAGCACCGAATTGCTTCCGGGGGATAGGTCTTCTTCAATTCCGCGATTTCGCGGAACGTGTCGAGAACATCCTGGGTGGCGGCGGAAAGGCCCTGAGCCGGGCCTGAGCCGCGGGCTGATCTGATCTCCGCCAGGGCTTTCGCGTGTGCGTGCGCATGCTGGCGAATATCAAGCGTGGAGAGATGAAATCCAAAGGTGCGAACCTTGCGCAGTAGAGGATCGATCAGGATTCCAGCCAGACGCAGGCCCCGGTTTTCCGCCAGACTCTGCCGGATCAGCAAGAGGTCGCCCTCGAATTCACTGGCGGAACGGTAGCCTCCGGCGTGAGCGAACTGGTCGCGAGTATGGCGAAGCCGGACCACCATGAGGTAAAGCAAGCGGCGATAGGTTTCGGAGCTGGAAATGCGAGCCCGGGGCGAGTCTTCCGCTGCTATCTGGACAGCATATTCGGCGAGGCGGGCTCGCACCGGCTCGGAAACTGCTACCTGGCGCGAGGAAGCGCTGAGCTGCTCGATGACTCGCTCCAGTTCCGCGATGTAGTGGGTGAGAATCGTATTTCGCGCACGTTGCAGCGCTTCACGGGTCGAAGCGGGGGTCACGAACGGGTTGCCATCCCGGTCGCCGCCAATCCAGGAGCCGAAAGCGAGAAGCGACGGCAGGTCCTGATCATCCAGGCTGTATCCGTAGACTTCGAGCAGGGAATCGGCGAGTTCCTTGTACACACCCGGCAGCGCCGCGAACAGGGACATCGGATAGTGATCAAGCCCCATGCGGATTTCATCGGTGACCAGCGGTTTTTCGAGGCGAATCTCGTCGGTCTGCCACAACGCCGTCACCTCGGCGACAATCCGCAACTGGAACTCTTGCGCATCGGATTCGGTAAGGGGCAGCCGGTCCAACCGCTCCAGTTGTTTAGCAATGCGCCGCCGCTTGAGCAGTACAGTGCGCCGCGCGACCTCGGTAGGATGAGCCGTGAAAACGGGCACGACTTTGACCTTGCGCAGAATCTCCAGGGCCTGCGTAGCGTCGATGCCGGCGGCGCACATGCGTTTCAATGTACCCCGGAATGAACCTTCCAGCGCAGGCTGCTCGGGATGCAACTTGGCCGCGCGCCGCCGCCGTTTGCGATGATTGGTCTCAGCCAGGTTGGTCAACTCGAAGTAAATGGCGAAAGCCTTGGTGACACGCTGCGCGTCGAGGACGCTGAGCCGCGAGACAATCTCGCGTGCCTCGGCCAGTCTGGAGTTGTCGAAATCAGAAGGCGAGCTCAGCTCGTGCGCATGCTCGCGGTGGTGAATGAGCAGACGCCGCAACAGCTCCACCGCATGCAGCAGGTCTTCCCCGGCCTGTTCGACTAAAACCCGACCCAGCAATGTGCCCAGCGACCGCACATCACGACGGAGAGGTACTTCCTTGGCAGGATCCGTGGAGCTTGCGGTTAGCTCAGCGAGCCGGCTGCGCTGGTCGGCGGCACTCCAAAGGGACGGGTCACCCATGTCCAATCATAATTGAAATCGGTTGGCGGCGGGATGAGGGCGGTCAGCGCGCGAGGTTGCCGGCTATATCCGTTGGCTCGGGACGCTGGGTGTAGTCCTCGTTGGCCGAAGCGTAAAGAATCGTGCCATCGCTGCCAAGGATGTAGGTCGCGGGAATGGGCAGGTCCCAGCTTTCGTCGCCGTTGGCAAAGGGCAGATTCACGAACGCCCGGCGGTAGATTGCCTGCTGCTCGTCGGGGACGCGATAGACGAGTCCGAACTGCCTGGCGACGTTGTTTCCGGCGTCACTCAGCAAGGGGAAGCGCAGCTTGTGCTGGTCGACCATGAAAAACGATTGCTGTACGGTCTGGGGAGAGATTGCGACCAGCGACGCCCCGGCCTGCTCAATCTGCGGAAGTACCAGATTCATCGCTTCCAGTTGTCCGACACAGAACGGACACCAGCGCCCACGGAAGAAACAGATTGCAAGGCGCCCCTTGAGGAGAAGATCCGAGGAGGAAACCCGGTTGCCATTGTGGTCGGCAAGCTCGAAGGCGGGCGCCTGGGTGCCGCAGACAAGTGAGCGTGCGGCGATACGTTGTGCCTTCAGTTGCGCGATCGCGCGGGCATGAATGGCCTGCGTTTCCGAAGGCACGTATTTTGCGATGAGGGCCTTGCGCTCGGCGAGGATTTCGCGCAGGGAACGGGCGTCAGTGCCGGGAAGCGATTCTTCGAGCGAGCGCCACTTCATAGGGGCAGCTTCCGGTTTCCAGCTGCTAAAGGCCAGTAGCCAGTAGCTAGAAGCTGTTCGGCAGCTTCATTCCGGCCAGCTTTCTGGCGAAACTGGGCTTGCCGATCTGCTTGAACATTTTTCGCATCTGCGCGTACTGGCGCAGCAGGTTATTGACTTCCTGGACGCTGGTGCCGGAGCCGCGGGCGATGCGTTTGCGCCGGCTGCCGTTGATGACCTCGTGATGGAAGCGTTCATGCTGGGTCATCGAATTAATGATGGCCTCTACCCGGTTGAGCTGTTTTTCGTCCACCTTGTCGGCATGCTTCTGGAGGCCTGCAAACGGGCCGATGCTGGGCAGCATACCCATCAAGTTCTGGAGCGAGCCCATTTTCTTCACCTGCCGCAGTTGGTCGCGAAAATCTTCCAGCGAAAAGCCGTCGCCGGAAAGCGCCCGGCTGGCCATCTCCTCGGCCTTTTTCTTGTCGACACTCTGCTCCGCCTTTTCGATCAGTGAGAGAATGTCGCCCATGCCCAGAATGCGGGAGACAATGCGGTCGGGATGAAAAGGTTCGAGCGCATCGTACTTTTCGCCCACGCCGATGAACTTGATCGGTTGCCCGGTAACCTGGCGGATGGAAAGCGCCGCACCGCCGCGGGCGTCGCCGTCCATCTTGGTGAGCACGACGCCGGTAAGCGCCAGCTTCTTGTGGAACTCGTCGGCGGAGTTGACCGCGTCCTGCCCGGTCATGGCGTCGGCCACAAACAGAATTTCCTGCGGATTGAGCAGGCGCTTGAGCGACTGCATTTCATCCATGAGTTGATCGTCGATGTGCAGACGGCCGGCAGTGTCCACGATCAGCACGTCGGAGCCGGTGTTGATGGCCTCGCGACGCGCTTCCTTGGCGAGACGCTCGACGGTTGCCGTATTCGCTTCACCGACCTCTCCCTCGTAAAGATTGGCTTTGATCGCGTGGGCGACAACCTTGAGCTGCTCGCGGGCAGCGGGACGGTACACGTCCACCGAGACCAGCAGAGGCCGGTGCCCGCCGTTCTTGAGCCAGTTGGCCAACTTGCCCGAGGTGGTGGTCTTGCCCGATCCCTGCAGGCCAGCCATGAGCACGACGGTTGGAGGTTGCGAGGCGAACTTGAGCTTGGCGGTGTCGCGTCCCAGGACCTCGATCAGTTCATCACGGAGAATCTTGATGACCTGTTCGCCGGGTGAGAGCGCGGTCGCTACCTGCTGGCCGATCGCCTTTTCCTGAATGTGATCGATGAGCTGCTTGACGACCTTAAAGTTGACGTCGGCCTCGAGCAGCGCCAGCCGAATCTCGCGAAGCGCCTCCTGCATGTTTTCTTCATTGAGGACAGCCTGACCACGCAGGGTCTTAAACGCGCGCTGGAGTTTTTCTGAAAGATTCTCGAACATAGAGGCTAGTGGCTATTTTAGCAGCCGGGAGCGGCCAACACTCTCGACCCCGGCAAAGTTTCAAATTGAAACTCGGGTTCGGGAAGCCACCAGTGGCTCTTGACCCGACGTGTATAGTTCTGTGGTCGGGCCCGTGCCGCCCCCACCACAACTCCGGGGTGCGGCAAACACTTGGAGCCAACCGGATGTCTACCGATCCGCCGCCGATACTAGTAACTAACGACGTCCCATCGTTCTGCGGATACTCCTCACAGCTAGGGAAACTCTGAATAAGCCCGTGATTTGGGGAGTAACTGTTTAGCCATGCCACAGCAAGCGTTCGGATTTGCTTGTTCTGCGTCGCCGGTCCGCTTCGGCGGCTCGCCCGCGATCAGCAATCTTGGCTGCCGGGCTAAGCTGGTGCCAGCAGCCGCAGTTTTTTCCGCAGCCAGTACAGATTCAGCAGCGCGCACACTGCGAACAGTTGGGTGGCATTCTTCTTCAGTCCGCGATAGCGTAGCTTCAC
>DASZHW010000084.1:0-6914 GCA_035937515.1 Terriglobales bacterium
TAATACCGCGCCAGGACGCCGCGGTTGCTCGGGTCGCTCTCTCCCAGCGCCTTGATTTTCTGGAATTCCTCTTCCGCTTCCGGGCGGCGGTTCTGTTGCATCAAGAATCCCGCCATCAGATAGTGTGCTTCAACGCTGGTCGGGTTGCGCAGCACGGCCGCCTGAATCGTCGTCTCCGCCTGCTTCATGGCGCCACGCTGTGCCTGCAGCGCCGCTAGCGCCGTCACCGGCGGAATAAAGTCTCGCTGGTTGTCAATCGAGTTCTGGAAGCTCAATTCGGCCGCGTCTTTCTTTCCCGCCATCAACTGCAGCATTCCCTGCAAGTACCACGCGCGGCTGTTACCCCGCTCGATCTCGATGATGTGCGCCACCGTCTCCGTGGCCGTCTCGGTATCACGCAGAGCGAAGGTGCTCTCTGCCAGCACCATCAGCGCCCTCGTGTCATTCGGCGCTTGGGCCAGGAGTTCCTGGGCCGTTGCCTTCGCATATTGAAATTGCCGCGCATTCAGCTGTACCTCTGCCATCATCTCGTGCGCCTCGTGGTTATCCGGGTGGTTCTTCCGGACGTTGACGAGTTCCTTGAAGGCGCTTACGTAATCTCCCTTGGTGTTGTAGAGCTTCGCCAGCGCCAGGTGGGCTTCCACCCCTTTGGGATTCGCTTGTTCCGCGCGCCGGTATTCGAGGATGGCCTCGTTTGTCTTGCCTTCCTTGGCCCAACGCTCAGCTTGCTCCATGTGGCGTTGCGCCTTCTGCTGTGCACTCGAGCACCCGCCTAGCAAGCAGGTTCCCAGAACGGTCAGGCCCAGGAGAACAAGCACCGGTCCCCGCCCAAGCTTTGACCCCTGCTGTTTGCTGCTTCCCACGTTCGGCCTCCTCAGATGTATATACATTGAACGAAACTTCCGCCTCTTTGCTGCAAACATATGCAGAGCAACCAGCTTTCCAAAGCCCCGCTCTCCAGGGGGTGTTCTTTCTTCCGTAACTTATTATAAATACTATAGATAGCGAATCCTGCCGCTTTTCACGCCTCTTTCCTCACGGAAACGTTATGGCATTTGAGGGAAACTATTTTCACATTTCTATGTGCTTGTTCTCCACAATGTCGTGGGACAGGTATTCCAGGAGAGAGATGGTGCGCTCCCTCCGTTCCTACCTCGATCCCCGGGCGAAGAGTACTACCTGGAGAGTGCGGAAGATGATCGCCACGTCCAGAAAAATCGAAAGGTGCTTGATATAGAAAAGATCATACTCCAGCTTTATCTTCGCGTCTTCCACCGTCGCACCGTACTGATATTTGATCTGCGCCCAACCCGTCAGTCCGGGGCGCACACTGTGCCGCTCGTGATAGAAAGGAACGGCCTCGCCGAGCATCTGCACAAATTCCGGTCGCTCGGGTCGCGGCCCGACGAAACTCATGTCCCCGCGCAGCACATTGACCAGCTGCGGGATCTCATCCAGGCGATAGCGCCGCAGAAACCGCCCCAGGCCCGTCACCCGCGTGTCTCCCTTTACCGCCCACACCGGCCCGTTCTCCTCGCAATTCTGCCGCATTGAGCGGAACTTCAGGATCTCGAAATTGCGTCCCTTCATTCCCACGCGTTCCTGCCGGAATAGCACCGGGCTTCCGGATTCCAGGTAAATCGCCAGGCTGATCAGCAGCAGCACCGGCGAGAGAACAATCAGGGACACCAGCGAAATCGTAACGTCCATCAGCCGTTTCGTGGACATCAGGAGAACGTCTTTTCGAAAGCCTTCCGATAGAACCAGCCAGCTCGGCGAGAGCCTTTCCAGCATCACGCTGCCCATCAGCTTTTCATACAACGTGTGCGCCTCTTCCACGCGCACGCCCGAAAGCTTCACGCGCACCAGTTGGCGCGTCGGCATTACACCGCGCCGCTCCCCGAACGCCAGCACCACCCAGTCCACCCGCTCCCGCTGGACGTAGTCCTCAATGTCCTTCACTCCGCCCACCACCCCGGGGTTGACGAGCGGCCGGCCGATGCCCTCACCCTTTTCATCGAGGAAGCCAAGAACCTTGATATTCAGTTCGGGGTGTTCCAGGATTTCACGCACCAGGCGGATCCCGCTCGAACCGGTTCCGGCAATCAGAACGCGATGCACCGGACGGAAGCTGCCGGTAGCGTCCACCGCCAGCCTCCACGCCAGCAGCGTCAATCCCACAAACACCGCCGCGAGCACCGCCACTCCGCGGCCCAGCGCCATATCCGGTACGAAATAGTAGAGCAGCGCCAGAATCAACGCCGCCGCCCCCAGCGATTGCATCAGCCGCACCACCAACTCCGAGCGGCGCGACACTGTCTGCAAATCATACATCTCGTTGTAGTAGAAACAGACCCAGCAGATCAGCAGGACGGTCGCAACCTGGGCAATCGTGTATGGCCGGCTGAGGTACCACACCGCGTCGCTCGCGCTCCCCAGACGGATCCAGGCAGCAAGCAGTATGGAGAAGACGATCAACCCGCTCTCCGTGATCACAAGGATCACCGTCTTGATAGGGATGTATTGTCCCAGAAGCCGAACCATTCGAGGGCCGTCCTTGCTGTTGTTGCGCGGTTAGTTGGTTTCTCGCTCACCCTGCCAGGACCAGCGAATCCCAGCCATGATGAGATTGCGCGTGCCATAGGGTTGGGGTCCCCCGTTGGCAGCCGAGTTCATGTATGTCGCGAAGACGCTCCACTGGCGGTTCACGTGATAGGAAGAGTTGACCCACAACGTCCGGCCACGCAGCACCGGGACTTGCGAGGAGCCCTGCTCGATATAGCCGGCGCCGGTCGAAAACTCCCAGTTCCGGCCCATATTCCACGAATACGACAGGTCATACCGGTCGTGATCTGCCTGGGTGATAACTCCCTGGAAATCGTGGCCGCGCCCGTAGGAAAATGCCAGGTTCGAGCGACGGAAGCTCTTCATCACCTCCACCGAGCCTTCATACGTCACGGTGTTGCCGGCCCCGATGCCCTGGGCGCCTTGGTTCATCTGCAGCGAAGGTCCGAAAGCCACCCGCAACAGCAGCGTCGGGCGGATCCGGTCGCTGTAGGTGAAAAAGGCGCTGTGGTATTGCGAACGGCTCGAGAAGTCGGCCAGGTACTGGCGATCGTAGGTGTAGGACGCCCCGATTTCACGTGTCTCCGTCAGTTTGTGCGTCCAAGAGACCCCCGTCCCGAAACTGTACAAATAGTCGTAGATGGCCGGCGGCGGGTTTGGATTGTTCCCGTTATCCCACTGATTCACATATTGAAAATTCCCATGAAAGGTCAGTGTGTTCCGCTGGTTCATCTGGTAGCTCAAGGAAAGCGTCGAGCCGTTAATGAGGTTGGACTCTCCGTTGGCCAGGAACGGCTCGCGGTTGAAGAGGCCCGTCGTGAAGTCGGGATTGAACGAGGGGTTCGCCAGCAGTCCGTTGTCCGGCGCGTACTCGAAGCGGTCGTCAAAGTTGAGCAGCCAGCGGGCGCTCAAGTAGCGATACGTGTGGAGATCGGTTGTTTGGCCTGCAAAATCAGCTTTCGAATTCGTCTGCGAAACAAGCACGAAGGGCCGCCATTGAATGTCCAGCCGCGTACGGTTCCCCCCGATGGTATAGAAAACCAGACCTTGCAACGCCAGTGCGTCGGCCGGTTGCGGGTTGGTCGGCGAGAAAGTGAAGTTGCTGTCGTAATCGTACAGCGCGCTGAACGACAGCAGCGAAAGGTGCCCGAACTTCAACGGCGAGGTCCGGCCGGTATTCTGCAGCGACTGCCCCGTATCCAGAGCGGAGGTCGAAGGCGGCTGCAGCATCGGCGTCTGATCGTCGGGCTGCTGCGTCGAGGTCGAGGATGACTCCTGGCTCGACGAACTCGACGAAGAGGTCGGGTCCTGCTGCTGTGCCCGGAGGGCGCCCGGCAACACCAGTAGCAGGGCCGCCGCCCAGGCCGCGAAATGCGCGCTGCGAATCGCCAATTCTTTCATCGTTCTACCAGACTCGTTCGACATGGTCTTCCTCCCCCGCCTTATGGGACTACGATCGTGTCACCCGGATGGAGCACGAAATCCTTTGTGCTGTCGCCCTTGAGCACCGCATTGTAGTTGAACGGCAGCTTGGTTTCCTTGCCGTTTTCATTGCGCAGCACATAAATCTTCTTGCGCTTGGCAAAATCGCGCAGACCCCCCGCCTCGGCAATGATCTGGAAGACCGTCGTCGTGCTGTTGATGTGGAACGGCCCTCCGTGCCCCACCTGCCCGATCAGGTACACCTTGCGGCTGCTGATTTCCCGCACGATCACGGTCACCTGCGGCACCGTTAGGAACGCCTGGAGCTTTTCCGTCAGCGCCTGCTGTAACTGCATCGGCGTCATTCCCACCACGTAGATCTCGTTCACCAGCGGTAGGGTGATCTTTCCATCCGGCCTGACCACGACCGTCGTCGTGATCTCCTTCTCTCGCCACACGTTAATGTCGAGTACGTCCTGCTCGCCAATGATGTATCCGAGCGGCACCGGAGCTGCGTCCGTCTTCGGTTTCACCGGCGTTTTGGTCGGATCGCTCGCAACTGGGGCCTTCGTCGCTGCCGGTTTCTTGTCGGCGTCGTGGCTTCCGTCCTGCGATGCGGCCTTGGCTACAACGGCGGTCCCCCACAGTAGGGCGACCACCAGAATCATTGCTTGGCTTGATTTCTTCATTTCTTCCTTCCTCGTTTGGAGACCCTGCCTCTCCGCGTTCAATTTGGCAAGAACTGCGGCAGTACCGGCGTCAGGTCTCTTGCAAAAGTCAGCATTTCCTGGAGTGTGTGGCTATCTCCTGTGGTGCTGCGGGGCGCGGTAATGCGGATCAACGCTCCGTCCGTCCGGCCTTTGGTGATGCCGTCCCACACCAGGTAGAACTTGCCTGCGTATTCGCTCGCAAAGGCTCGCCCGCCTGCTTGATACCAGTACACCACTTCCTGTTCCATTCCGTCTTTGGCGATCACGTAATGATTCGCCGAAAATGATCCCGCGGGAATGTAGGGATCTGCGATCCGTACTTGGTCGGACGTAATCGGCTCCCAGCCCGACCCGGGCAGGCAATTCTTCGGGGAGTGCAGCGCGTCCCCGCTCCGTTGCGATCTGTAATAGGCGATGAACAATCCCAGGTCCGCCCCGGTCACCTCGTGCCGGTATTCCCGCAAAACGTAGTCGTCTGCGGCCAGCACTTTCTTTTCTCCCTCGCTCATGTCCGGCAGATCCTTCCCCGTCCATAGGGAGATCTGGGCCGGGAAGGAAGCGAAATCGTTGCGCGGAGGCATCGGCTTGCCGTGGGACATCCACCGCAGATCTACCGTCACCAGCAGCAGCAGGCCCATCAGGCACCCGAACCGGAGCCGGTCGCTCATGCGGCCCTCCCTGTCGGCGCCACCCCATTCAACCGGCGAAGAAGTTGCGCCACGCCAAACATCGCCACCAACGCTCCCACGAACAGCAGCCAGCCCGAGAACGTATGGAAGAAGCCTTCCGCCCACTCCGACCCGAGGTAATTCCCCAGCAACCCCGTGATCGCCACCCGCATGGAATTCACACCCAGCGCGATCGGGATCGCTGAAATCGCCAGCGCCCATCGCGCCCACGTCTTCATCGATAGAAAGTGTCCGGCCAGCACCGCGAACGCCAGCAGAGAAATCAGCGAGCGAATGCCGCTGCACGCTTCCACCACTCCTGCAGTGAAGTTCGCCAGATAGATCACATTTCCTTCGATCACGTTCGGCACTCGCAGCAGGTCCAGAATTCCGCCCGCCAGCCGCGAAGCAACCAGCTGCAGCGGAAACGTCACCGAGTAAAAAATTATCGAAGGCAGCGGAATCATGAACACAAGCCACGCGACCGGAAACAGAATCAACCGCATCACCGGAACGCCAAACAGAAACAGCGTCATGCCCGTCAGCACAACCAGCATCGAGGAGTGCGCCACGAAGTTTTCCGCTCCCCACGTCCCTGCAATCAACTGCAACAGCCCCAGGATAACCACTCCCAGGCCCCATGTCTGTGGTACTCGCGGGGCATTCCCCAGTTCCTCGCGCTTCTGCCACACCATCCAGAAGAACGCCACCGGTACCAGAAAACCGTGCGAATAATTCGGATCGTTCCACCAGTCGGAAGCCAGCTTCACGAAGTTCAACCCGTAGAGCAGCAGGAAGAGCCCGGCGGTGATTAGCAGCCCCAGCCGGTGCTCGCGCACCCAGTCCCGCACTATCAATGCAGAGGGTTTGCTCCCCGCTTGCTGGACGGCTTCTATTGCAGTTGCGCTCATCGAACCTCGCCCGGACGCACCGGGACAGATTTCACTGTCAGACGTTGCACATCCCCTTCCAAAGGCGACACCTTCGCAAGACACCAGCCCGTGTTCAGCATAATGAAAATGCGGGAGTTAACATCATGCCTGCTCGGCTTGCGTGAGAGATTAAACCATTTCGGGTGTTGAGACAATGGGAAATTCGGAAGACGTTTTCCTAGAGTCGGTAAACGTTTTCACTGCGCTGCCCCTTGCGACTCCAAAACGGCCCTCCTCGCTCCCCTTCTTCCCCAAGCAAGACGCTCTTAAGCTATTCGAATCTTACAGTTACACGGTGTGTCCATTTGGCGAGGGCTGGTTTGGTGCCTGGGGCCGCGTTCTTGTGAGCAATTCTGTCCGGTTGCATGATTGCGCACGGACCGAGGTTGTGCGAGCCTATATTCCAATGGGTACAGATCTGGGAAACACCGTTGCCGAAAGAACGGCCCCGACGGCGACGCAAGGCGCAGGCGGGTCGGCCGCTTTTCCAGACGCGCTGAGCGTTGACGTCGAGGATTATTTTCATGTCGAAGCCTTCGCCGATCGCGTTTCCCCCTCTGAGTGGCCCGGCTTTCCTTCCCGCGTGCGCTCGAATTGCGACCGCATTCTAAAGCTTT
>DASZHW010000085.1:0-19264 GCA_035937515.1 Terriglobales bacterium
CACAACAGCGCGTGCTCGGCCCCTATCGCCTGCTCCGAAAGATCGGCGAGGGCGGGATGGGGCAGGTTTGGCTCGCCGAGCCGACCGCTCCGCTGCAGCGGCTGGCTCTCAAGCTCATCCGTGCCGGATTCTACGACGACATTCTGATCCAGCGCTTTCTCTCCGAACGCCAATCTCTGGCGATCATGAACCATCCAGGAATCGCAAAGGTCTTTGACGCCGGCACCAGTCCAGAGGGCCAGCCCTACTTTGTCATGGAGTATGTTTCCGGCCCTCCGATTACAGACTATTGCGACCAGAAGCAACTAACCGTCCGGGAAAGGCTCGAGCTGTACATCAAGGTGTGTGAAGGCGTGCAGCACGCTCATCAAAAGGCCGTAATTCACCGCGATCTCAAACCCGCGAATATTCTGGTAACCGAAGTAGATGGCAAGGCTACGCCTCGCATCATCGATTTTGGGGTGGCCAAGACGGTCACGTCTCACGTTGACGGGGACACGCTCACGCAGATGAAGGGTTTTGTCGGAACGCCAGGCTACATGAGCCCGGAGCAAGCGGATCCCACGGTAGAAGACATCGACACTCGCACCGACGTCTATTCTCTGGGCGTAGTCCTGTATGTTTTGCTGGCCGGCACTTTGCCTCTGCGCACGGACCAGGGGAAGAAGCAGCCGCTGCACGAAGCTCTCCGGCAACTGCAAGAGGAAGAGCCGCCCTCACCCAGCACCAGAATCAAATCCAGCCCGGGCACCTGGAGTGCGCTGGCCGAGAGCCGCCGCACCCAGCCGCACCATCTTGTAACTCAACTTCGAGGCGACCTCGATTGGATCACGATGAAAGCGCTGGAAAAGGACCGCGCCCGGCGCTATGGCACACCCTCCGAGCTTGCCCTGGACATCGGCCGCTACCTGCGCAATGAGCCGGTTGTGGCTCGTCCAGCCAGCACCAGCTATCGCCTGCGCAAGTATCTGCTGCGGCATCGGCTCGCTGCCAGTGTGGCGGCGATGACGGTGGTGCTGTTGGCGGCATTCGCGATTGCCCAGTCGATCCAGCTGCGCCGCATCACGCGCGAACGTGACCGGGCCGACCGCATCAGCGAATTCATGACCGGAATGTTCAAGGTTTCCGATCCCAGCGAGCTCGCGGCAACGCCATCAGTGCCCGCGAAATCCTGGATAAGGCGTCGAACCAGGTTAGCTCCAGCCTGTCCAAGGATCCCGAGCTGCGCGCCAGCATGATGCATGTCATGGGCACCGTCTACCAGAACCTTGGGCTCTACTCGCGAGCTCAGTCGCTTTTCGAGCAGGCCGCCGAGATTCGACGCAGTTCGCTGGGGCCGGATGATCCGGAGACGCTGAAAACACTGAATTCGCTTGCGCAAGTGCTCGGCCGCGAGGGCAAATTCGCCGACGCCGACAAAATCGCGCGCCAAGACCTGGACTCGATGCGCCGCACTCTCGGACCGAAGGATCCGGAGACATTAAAGACCATGGGTGT
This sequence comes from Terriglobales bacterium, assembly GCA_035937515.1. Classification (GTDB taxonomy): domain Bacteria; phylum Acidobacteriota; class Terriglobia; order Terriglobales; family Acidobacteriaceae; genus JAIQFF01. Next base: position 1,498 of record DASZHW010000085.1, read on the forward strand.
TCTGGCCGCCATTGTGGAGGCCGAGGGACACTTGACTGAGGCGGAAAAGCTCAGCCGGGAAACTCTAGAAAGCGCTCAAGCGCAGCTTGGCACCGACAACCCGGATGTCTTCAGGTACCGGAACAATCTGGCCTCGGTTTTGGATTCGCAGGCTCGCTACCCAGAGGCGGAGCCGTTGTTCCGTCAGAATCTTGAAATCGCTGAGCGGATCTTTGGCCCCGACCATCCCGGTACGTTGAACGCGCGGAACAACCTGGCCTCGTGTTTAGCCAACCAGGGCCGCCCCGCCGAGGCGGAGAAGATTCAGAGGGAGTTACTGGAGAGCGAACGCCGGGTCTACGGTCCCGAGCATCCCGAAACTCTGGGGGCGATCAGCAACCTTGGCAACTATCTGTCGGACCAGGAGCACTATCCAGAGGCAGAAGTGCTCCAGCGCGAGGCACTCGAGGGACAGCGCCGGGTCCTTGGTCCGGAGAATCCCGAAACTCTGCGCACCATGCTCAATCTAGTTAATGCGATCTCTGAGCAGCATCGCTATGCAGAAGCGGAGAAGCTGCAACTCGAAACCATCGAACTGGAACGCCGCGTCAACGGACCTGACCACCCTGAGACCGCGTTGTGTGTCTACAATCTGGCGTGTATCAAAGCTCTGGCAGGTCACAAAGAGGAAGCCCTGGTCATATTGCGGCAGTGCCTGGAACACGGCATGCCGGTGCATACCGCGCTCCACATCGAAACGGACGAGGATCTGAAATCACTCCAGGGTGATCCTCGCTTTGATGCCATCGTGGCCGAGGCACATAAGCTCGCCCAGCGTCCACCTGCGCGCTGATTTCTTTAGCCGGCCGGAGGCGAAAGTCACGGGTTTCTAATATTGTTGTCCCATCAGCGATGCCACCTGAGCCGCCATCCTCGCCAATCCGCTAGGCGAGCTTTCGGGCAAATTCCATGTCCTCCTTCATGTCGCGGTCGACATCACCCTCTTTCTCGTATTCGACAGCCACCAGGCCGGCGAAATTCTGACGATGCAATTCCCCCATCACATCAGGAATCCGGGAGATGCCTCGTCCCAGGAGCACGTTGACTTCGCCGCCGGAGGCCTCGACGTCTTTCAGATGCACCAGTTTCAAGCGGCTGCCCAGCCTTCGGATGGCGTCCACGGTGTCATGACCACAAGAGGCGAAATGCCCCACATCCGCGGTGGCGCCGACCGTGGTCGAGAGTCCGGACAAGGCCCGCAAAACATCCTCGGGGCTCTCGTAAGCGAATTTTTGACCTTTGAAATAGTGATTGTGGATCCCGAAGGTCATGCCTTCCTGTGAAAAACGCTGATCGATGCGGTTGAGAATGCCCCCGGTGGCGTCGCCGGTGACGTTCGGGGCGCCCAGAATTTTCGCAAAACGCAGCGAGTTCTCGAGGTCCTGATCCTCTTTGATCGTGGCACTGTAGTAGGACACGCAGCGCACGCTGGCGGCATCAAGTCTAGCCCGGGCCGAATGGAACAAATCATCGCCGGGATGGTTCATCAACATGAACTCGCCCCGGGACATTTCGATCTCGGAAACGCGCAGGGCATTGAGTTGCACGATCATGTCGTCCATGGAGAGGTTGTGATAACTGTAGGTGCCGATGCCCACCCTGAGCTTGCTGGAGGCATGCATCGGCAAGGCAGTCGCCATCAGTCCAGCGGCCGCGACTTTGGCGAATGTTCTGCGAGTGATCCGGTTCGGTGCGATCTTGTCCAGCGCAGTCATGGCCTCTCGGTGTTTTCGGGAACTCAGTTGCTCGCGACGGGAGCCCTGTCGTTCGCGGCCTGCTTGTTTTCGGGCTGCAGGTCTTTGGGCGACATTCCAGCGTCATAGACCAGGTTGAAAAATCCGACCATCATCTCGTCCCAGCTCTGCTGGCCCCAGATCACAGTCTTCGTAGGGTCCGGATTCTCCGGATTGTGGGGCGAGTTGTCGAAATGCGCAGTGCATTCGATGCGGGTGCCTTTGGGCAGAACCAGGGGCTCTTTGAGGTTGTACCAAAGCTGCCAGTGCCAGTTGTAGGCAGGCACGCGCAGGAGGGTCCGGGTCTGACCGTTGGGAAAGACCAGGCGATATTCAAAATCCTTGCCGCGGGTGTGCATGTGCGGGTGAAGAGAGGCCAGCGTCACTTCTTTGAGTATTTCAAAAGACGCGTCCACGCGAAAATTCGGGTCCTGGGGAGGAATTTTGAAAGTGCCGTTGCTGGCCGACAGAGTCTGGACCCGTTTCGCCGGTTTCGCTTTGGCAAAAATCAAGCCGAGCTTGGTCCGGTCCATCACGGCTTTGCCATTGGGCGTGTAATGAACCTCAAAGACGATATCGGAACCTGCCTTGATCAGCTTGGCCTCGCCGGCAGGCAGAATTTCTGCGGGCTGGCCGGGGGCATAGCCCACCAGGAAATCACTGGGCAGAGCGCTGGTGTCTGCTTTCTCGTCTGTCTTTGACGGCACCGCTTCAAAAAAGACTCCGGGCTTCTGATCTTTGAAGTAGTTGGATCCCGGTTCACGAACATAGGCAATGATGTGGTGGACGACCGATCGATCCGTCGGCCGCACCTCGGCCGCCTGAATCCACTTATCTTCCGTGAATCCGGTGGGAACAATGACGTACTGATATTCGACCATGCCGGATTCAGGCACTGCGAACTCTTTGGGCAACTGAAAGACTGTGTCTGGCTTGGGAATGCCCCAGCCTTCGACAAAATTCAGCGGCGCAGGCATGTCTCTTGGATCGCCCTTCGGAGCGCCCGCGATTACCCAGGCCACAATGGTATCGACGTCCTTCTGGGATAACGATCGATCATTTGCAAAATGGCCATACTGTGGATCCGCAAACCAGGGAGGCATGACTCTTTGCTGTACCGCCATTCTGATGGCACCTGCCCAGGGTCGTGTGTCCTCATAGGTCAGCATGGAGAAGGGGCCGGCCTCCCCGGGACGATGGCAGCTCTGACAGTTCTTCTGGAGAATGGGGGCCACATCTTTGGTGAAGGTCGGAGCGGTCATGTTTCCCATCTGCGCAAAGAGACCAGCTGCGGAACAGAACTCAAGCAAACAGACTAGAAAAGCGCGGTGCATAGTGTTTGTTCCCTGGGGTCGTGATTCAAACAGCTTGAAAACTGGCTCTGCGATACTATCAATTTGTCGGATTGAAGTGGAAGTTGTTCTTGGGGAGGGCGAATTCGGTTGAACGAGCAAACCTGAGGAGGTCGGTGGCAGCAAGGAGTAAGGCTGCGCTTTCAAGAGAGCGGTTACGGCGACGCTACCGTCCTGCGCGTGTTCGGTTGTTGTTTGTGGGCGAGGCGCCCCCCGCTTCTGGCCGCTTCTTTTATCAGGAGGACTCGGGACTGTACCGGGCGGTTCGTGACGCTTTTGTCCACGTCTTCCCCAAGGTCAGGAAGAATGATTTCCTTGCATTTTTCCGGGAGCGGGGTTGCTATCTGGTTGACTTGTGTGGCCGGCCCGTAGACCGCTTAAGCCCGAAAGAGCGCAGAATAGCGTGCCTGAGCGGCGAAGCGCATTTAGCCCGGACGCTGAAACAGCTTTCACCTGAGATTGTGATCACGGTCGTCCGGTCCATCGAAGCCAACGTGAGGCGTTCAGAAGAGCGGGCGAATTGGTACGGCCGGCGCATTGAGCTTCCTTATCCCGGCCGGTGGCATCGGCACCGTACCAGGTTCCTGCGCGAACTTGCAGCCTTGCTTCGCGAGCGCTTTCGCCAGCGGCCTTCGGCCAGGCCGCAGTGAACACAGTGTCACCGCTCTTTTCTGCGTGCCTGCGTTGAGAATGCAAGGATTCAGCCGAAGGGCTTCCGCTCCGGTCCCAACTGGACTATATTCTTGCAGTTGCGAAGCGAGCCAGGCGGTCGCCGAATGCCCGCAGCGAACGCCTGACTCGCAGCCCTGAGTGGAACTTCTGAGTGAACCCCCATCGGGGATCGCAGAGGAACTGCTCAAGACAGGATTCTGAAAGGACGCAGACCATGATGTTAGGCATGAGCCTGGAGACATTCACTCTGGTGCATGTAGTGATCAGCCTGGTTGGAATTGGCTCGGGATTGATCGTGATGTACGGGCTGCTGACTGCGAAACGACTGAACGGCTGGACCGCGCTGTTTCTGCTCACCACCGTACTGACCAGCGTGACCGGATTCGGTTTCCCGTTCGATCACCTTTTGCCCTCCCACAAGGTTGGGATTATCTCGCTGGTGGTGCTGGCAATCGCGATCTTGGCACGCTATCCTCTGCGCCTGGCCGGCGCCTGGCGCGGAGTCTACATTGTCACCGCGTCGATTGCGCTCTATCTGAATGTCTTCGTATTGGTGGTGCAGTCCTTCGAGAAAGTGGCAGCCCTGAGAGCGCTGGCTCCGAAACAGAATGAGCCTCCGTTTCTGGTGGCGCAGGTCGCGGTTCTGGTAATTTTCGTCGTACTGACCATCATGGCGGCGAAAAAGTTCCGTCCGGCCTGACCCCGCGCATTTTCGGCTTCTCGCCAGGAAAAATTCTAGATCGCAGGCAGGAGATCGCAAAAAATCTGACCAGCGGCTCTCTCGGGACGGCTCATGCGTCCCTGATTTCTTGGGCCGGTGCGTGTAACTTCGAGTGGTCTCAGTAGGGGATCTTGGCCGGCGTTTCTTGCCACGCGCGAAATGGGGCCAGCGCCTCGTCCCGCATCATCTGAATCATCGGAATCTTGCGTTGCGAATGCGGTTGGACGATTTCATGGTAGATCGCGGAATCGTCGAATCCAATCTTTGATGCGTCCGCTGCCAAAGTGCCAAAATAGACGCGGGAAACACGCGCCCAGTAGATTGCCCCCAGACACATGGGACACGGCTCGCAGGAGGTATAAAGATCGCAGCCCTTGAGTTCAAAGAGGCCGAGTTTCTGGCACGCCGCACGAATGGCGAGCACTTCAGCGTGCGCGGTTGGATCGCTGCTCCGGGTTACCTGGTTCACGCCCTCAGCGACCAGGCTGCCATCTTTGGCCACCACGGCGCCGAACGGCCCACCTTTTCCCGAGCGGACATTTTCAATCGCGAGCTGAATGGCGCGGGTCATGAACTGAGGTTTCATTGATTGCGCCTGCTGGGCAGCCTGTCCACAGAATCGTGCACGAGCAGCGTCCAGCGTGAATTCCTGTCACTTCTTCGGCAAGTATAAGCGGAGTTCGGAGCACCCAGGTATTTTCCGGGGTTGTCTTCCTGATGACGACCTGTCGTGCCGAGGAAACGAGCGCCAAGCGCTTTTGCCTTTATCATGACATTGAAGCCAGGGAGGGAGGATTGAGCCCATGAGTCTGCGCGCCTTTCTCTCCCGGCGGGTAGTTACTCCGCAGGGAGTCCGGCCCGCCGCAATCGTAGTGGAGGGGGAAAAGATCCGCGCAGTTGTACCCGCCGACCAGGTCGCAGCGCAGCCCGAAATCCGAGACTCCGACATTCATGATTTCGGCGATGCTGCGATTCTTCCCGGACTCGTAGATTCTCATGTGCACATCAATGATCCGGGACGCACCCAGTGGGAAGGCTTCAATACGGCGACGCGGGCCGCAGCGGCTGGGGGCTACACCTTGCTGGTCGACATGCCCTTGAACTGTCTGCCGGCGACGACCACGGTGGCCGCCCTTGAGGCGAAGCGCCGGGCAGCGCGTGGCCAGTGCCGGGTAGATTGGGCGGCGTGGGGAGGAGTGGTCAAAGACAACCCGGAAGATATTGCAGCGCTGGCTGCGGCGGGCGTGCCTGGATTCAAGTGCTTTCTGATTCATCCGGGGATCGACGGTTTCACCATGGTCACTGAAGATGAGTTGAGGGCGGCTGCGCCACATCTGGCGCGTGCTGCTCTGCCCCTTCTGGTGCACGCAGAACTTCCGGGTCCGGTAGATGCGGCCACCACGCGCCTGGCCGGCGCTGATTGGAGACGCTACGAAACCTACTTGCAGTCACGACCGGAGGAGGCCGAGCTATCCGCCATCCGGATGCTGCTGGGGCTGTGTCGTGAATTCGATTTGCGCGTCCATATCGTCCACCTCGCGACCAGCCAGGCTCTGCCAGAACTACGCGCAGCGCGCGCGGCCGGGTTGCGGATCAGCGTGGAGACCTGTCCACACTACCTGCACCTGACCGCCGAAACGATCGCGGACAGTGCGACCCTGTGCAAGTGCGCCCCGCCGATTCGGAGCCGCGCAAACCGGGAGGCCTTGTGGCAGGGACTCAGGGAAGGAATCATCGACCTGGTGGCCACAGACCACTCTCCGTGCCCACCGGCCATGAAGCGGCTCGAGGAAGGCAGCTTCAGAACCGCCTGGGGCGGGATTTCAAGTCTTTCCCTTGCGCTTTCGGTGATGTGGACGGAGGCCAGCGGGCGTGGATTCGCGCTGACACATATTGCGCGCTGGATGGCGGAGGGGCCGGCGCGCCTGGCAGGATGCCACGAGTATAAGGGGCAAATTGCTCCGGGTGCCGACGCGGATTTCGTAATATTCGAGCCGGAGCGAGAGTTCGTGGTCACAGAGCACAACCTCTTTCACCGCCACCCGATTTCTCCTTACCTGGGAGAAAAACTCCGCGGGGTCGTGAAGGCTACATATCTGAGGGGCCAGCCTGTATTTGCCGAGGGCAAGTTTCCCGGCGAGCCGATCGGCCGGGAGTGCCGGCCTTAGACGACGATGAGGCATACTTATCCGGTGAGTTTCCGGAAACTGGTGAGATTTGTATGAAGGTAGATCACATCGTCGGCGTTTCAGTCCCGCGCAAAGAAGGCGTTGAAAAGGTTACGGGACGGGCGCAGTACGTGGACGACATGACGCTGCCGGGAATGCTTTACGGGGCGACCGTACGCAGCCGAATCCCACGCGGACGGATACAGAAGATCACCTTCGGGCAGGGGATTCCCTGGAACGAGTTTGTGGTTGTCTCAGCGAAAGACATACCAGGGAAAAACGTGGTCACGCTGATCGAGGATGATCAGCCTTGCCTGGCCGATGGGATGGTCAACCATCCCGAAGAACCGATTTTGTTGCTGGCCCACCCCGATCGGCACGTGCTATCCAAAGCGGTTGAAGCTATCTCGGTCGAATACGATCCCCTTCCTGCGCTGTTCAGCATGGAAGAGAGCGAGCAATGCTCCCATGTTATTTGGAGGGCGGACAACGTCTTCAAACGTTATCTGATAGAGAAAGGTGACGTCGATGGGGTTTGGGAAGCGGCCGATTATATCATCGCGGGCGAATACCGGACCGGGGCGCAGGAGCAACTCTACATCGAAAACAACGGGATGATCGCGGCTTACGATACTGAGCACGGCGTCACCGTATGGGGCTCGCTGCAGTGCCCGTACTACGTGCATAAGGCGCTGATGAAGCTGTGCAACTTGCCGGCTGACAAAGTGCGTGTCGTGCAGATGGAGACAGGAGGTGCCTTTGGGGGCAAGGAAGAATATCCATCGATGATCGCGGGGCACGCGGCGCTGCTGGCCATCAAATCCGGACGGCCGGTGAAAATTATTTACGACCGCATGGAAGACATGGCCGCCACGACCAAGCGCCACCCTTCGCGGACGCGCCACCGTACCGCCGTCAGTAAGGAGGGAAAAATCCTCGGCGGCGAAATTGATTTCACCATCGACGGCGGGGCCTACGCAACGCTTTCATCGGTGGTGCTTTCGCGGGGCGCGATTCATGCCGGCGGTCCTTACTACTGGCCCCACGTTCGCATACGGGCCAGGGCGGTAGCCACCAATGCGCCACCTCACGGGGCGTTCCGCGGCTTTGGAGCGCCGCAGAGCCTGTTTGCACTCGAGCGTCACATGGATCGCATCGCTCAGGCGGTAGGCCTTTCACCCGTCGAAGTCCGGCGCCGGAATTTCTTGAAACCGGGCCAGGCGACGACTACGGAACAAATCGTGCGCGAGCCGATTGATCTACACAAGTTGCTCGACCGGGCGCTTGCACTTTCTGACTACCGGGCGAAGCGTGAGCGCTTCGCCAAGGAGAACGCAGGAGGAATGTTCAGGAAAGGGATGGGCTTTGCAACTTTCCTGCACGGCGCGGGATTCACAGGATCGGGCGAACGCAACCTGAGTTCGGTGGTTGGGGTGGAGGGCTGCGCCGACGGCACGGTGCGCGTGCTTGTATCCAGCACCGAGTTTGGCCAGGGAACCAACACCATTCTTTCCCAGATCGCTGCTGAGACGCTGGGGCTACCGTATGCCGACGTGGCGATGGCGCAGCCGGATACTCAGGAGGTTCCGAACAGCGGTCCCACGGTCGCATCCCGCACAGCCATGGTGGTAGGAAAGCTGGTGCAGTCCGCAGCTCTTGGAATCAAGCAGACACTGATGGCCAGCGGTATGCTCGGCAATCCCTACTCGCCCGAAGAGTTTGGCGTGGCATGCCGCAACTATGTCGCGGCGCGGGGACGATTCCGGTCATGGGCCAACTACGAACCGCCGGGCGATGTTTTCTGGGACGACGAAAAGTATCGCGGCGAAGCTTATGCTGCATTTGCCTGGGCGGTCTATGTGGCCGAAGTGACGGTGGATCTGGCCACATACAGTGTGACGGTTGACGATTTCGTCGCCCTGCAGGAAGTGGGCAACGTGCTGCATCCAGTCCTGGCTCGCGGGCAAATCGCGGGTGGCGTGGCACAGGGGATCGGATATACGCTGTATGAGAAAGTGGTTTGGCAAAATGGGCGCATGCAGAACAGCCAGATGACCAACTACATCATGCCCACTTCCGCCGACCTGCCTCCCATCCGCGTGTTCTTCGAGGAAGGCGGCAACATTCACGGAGCGTTTGGGGCCAAGGGTATCGGCGAGCTTCCGATGGATGGTCCCGCCCCCGCCATCGTCAATGCGGTGGAAGACGCGCTCAAAGTTGGCTTCAACTCGATTCCGCTGCTTCCGGAGGATATCTTCGCTGCGCTGTCGGCAAGATCCCACAACAAGAGCAATCCTGATTCCGCGGGTGGATCGCAATGACCTCGCCCTCCGTGGATGTCGAGAGATGCGACGTCTCATTCAAGATCAACGGCAAGCGGACCACGGTGCATGTCTATCCGATGGAGAGGTTGCTGGATGTATTGCGTCACGAACTCAGTTTGACCGGCGCCAAGGAAGGATGTGGGGAAGGGGAGTGCGGCTCGTGCTCCGTACTGATGGACGGCGAACTGGTGAATAGCTGCCTGGTGCCCGTCCTGCAGGCCAGAGGTGCGAACATTGTTACCATCGAGGGACTGGCCGTGGGCGCGCATCTGGATGTGCTGCAGGAGGCGTTTCTCCAATACGGAGGCGCGCAGTGCGGCATTTGTACGCCGGGAATGATTCTCGCGGCATCTCACCTGTTGCATAAGAAACCCGAGCCTACGATGGAAGACATTCGCGAAGGGCTTTCCGGGAATCTTTGCCGCTGCACCGGCTACATGCAGATCTTCGAGGCGGTGGCGGAAGCGGCGCGTCGCAGGGCCACGACATGAGATCCAACCCGTCCGAACATCAGCTTGTGGCGCCGGCCAGCTTGCAGGCTGCCCTGTCGCTGCTGGCGGACGAACCGGGCGCCTGGCTCCCCATCGCCGGGGGAACCGACGTGATGGTCCAGTACGCATCAGGAAAACTGGCGGCGCGGAGGCTGGTCAGCATCTGGAATCTTCCGGAGTTGCGGAGCGTGGAAGTACTTCCCGATGAAATTCGCATTGGGGCGGGATGCACCTACACCGATTTGCGCCAACATGCGATCGCAGAACGCGAGTTTCCACTTCTGGCCAGGGCCGCGGGCTGGACCGGCGGAATCGCGAATCAGAATCGGGGAACACTCGGAGGCAACATTGCGAACGCATCCCCGGCGGCTGATTCGCTACCCGCCTTGCTGGTGTACGACGCGGATCTCATTCTGGTGTCGGTCCGTGGCCAGCGCCGGTTGCCTTACCGCGACTTTCACACGGGCTACAAGAAGATGAAGCTGGCGCCGGATGAGTTGATCCGCGCGGTTTGCCTTCCCCGGCGGTTTGCAAATTACTTGTCCTACAGCCGCAAAGTTGGAGCGCGCAACGCGCAGGCAATTTCCAAAGTGTGCATGGCGGCATTGGGGCGGACCAGCGGGGGTCTGGCCGACGACGTCCGCATCGCGGTTGGAAGCGTCGCCCCGGTACCAGTCCGCCTGACTGAGACAGAACGAGTCATAACGGGAAAAACGATCGATCCATCACTGTTGATTCTGGCCCGGGAGGCAGCGGCGGCTGACATCAGGCCGATCGATGATATTCGATCCACGGCGAGCTATCGGAGTGCGATTGTAGGAAATCTCATCGCGGAATTCTTCGGAGAACTGGCGGGGCGGCCAAAATCCGGGAGCGATGTGCTGGCCCGCTGGAATCATCTCCCGGCCGAGGCTGCGTTCAAGGAGATTCTGCCATGCTGCGGCTCCCGGGCCTGGGCCGATGGGATGGTGAGACGAAGGCCGATGGCAGACCAGGCATCTCTGCTGGCTGCTTCCGACGAGATCTGGCGGGGCCTCGCAGAATCAGAGTGGATGGAGGCATTTCGCAGCCATCCGCGCATCGGCGAATCCGGCGCAGCGCAATCTTCCGGAGCGCAGTCTGCGGCCTGGTCGGCGCAGGAGCAGCGCGAGGCCGGAGCTGCAGGTGACGCAGTCAGGGCCGCGCTGGCGGCAGCAAATCGGGACTATGAGCGGCAGTTCAACCATATCTTCATTGTGTGCGCCACGGGCAAGTCATCTCCGGAAATTCTGGAGATCCTGCGGCGCCGGATGAAGAATGACTGCGCAACCGAACTTCGTGAAGCGGCGGAGCAACAGCGCCAAATCACGCGGCTTCGGCTCGAAAAATGGCTGTCCGCGTGAACTGCCAAGACTTTGTTTGTACCGTGTAAGAGTCAGTTCTTTGTGGCTCGTTGTCAGTTCTCAGTTGCTTCTTATGAAACGTATCTCAACTCACGTTTTGGATACCGCTCGCGGGGCGCCGGCAAAAGACGTGCCGGTGCGACTGGAGCGGCAAGGGGCGTCGGGCAAGTGGAGCCGGTTGTCGGCGGCGCGCACAGATACTGACGGCCGGTGCGGTCAATTGCTGCCAGAGGATGAAGTTCTTTCGCCCGGGCTTTACCGGTTAGTGTTCGACACGGCAAGTTATTTCGCGACGCTGAAAGTCGATGGGTTGTACCCGCTGGTTGAGATCACATTTCAGGTGCGTGAGGGCGAATCGCATTTTCACATTCCACTACTGCTGAGCCCCAACAGTTACACAACCTACCGGGGAAGTTGAGATCAGGACGGCCGGGGTGAGAAGCAGATAAGGAGCCGACAGGGTGATCTCCTCTTCAATCCGGGAATGGCTCAACCTGGTCGTGCGCTGGTTTCATGTCTTCGCCGGAATCATGTGGGTCGGCCAAACATACTATTTCACCTGGCTCGACGGGCAGTTCGGGAAACTCGAGAAGCAGGCCGATCGGGACAAAGCGGCATCGGTGTGGATGGTCCACAGCGGGGGTTTCTACACCGTGGAGAAGCAAAAGTCTCTGCGGGTCCAACCAGGGCAAGTCCATTGGTTCCGCTGGGAGGCCGCCATGACCTGGCTGAGTGGAATGATTCTCCTTTTTCTTGTGTACTACCTCAGCGGGGGACTGATTGACACCGACGTTGCGGATATCTCTCAGGCGCGAGGAATCGCCATCGGACTTGGCGTGCTGATCGGGGGATGGCTCATCTACGATGTAGCAGTCCGGTCGAATCTGGGCAGGTCGGAAGTGGCATTTGCCGTATTCGCCCTGGTGATGACGGGCGCCGTTTCATGGGGATTGATGCACGTCTTCAGCGGTCGCGCCGCATACATCCATGTCGGAGCGCTGTTCGGGACCATCATGACCGCGAATGTCTGGCTCCGGATTCTTCCCGCCCAGCGCCAACTGATCACTGCCGCGGCCGCAGGTTCCGAGTTCGATGCATCGCTCAGCGCCCAGGCCAAGCTGCGCTCCAAGCACAACACGTTCATGGCGGTTCCGGTGGTGTTCATCATGCTCAGCAATCATTTTCCCGTCGCGACTTACGGGAACACTCATGGTTGGGAGATTCTGGTTGCTCTCGTTGTCACGGGGTGGGCAGCAGCCAGGCTGATACGCCAGGCGTGAAACGCGAGAGTAAAACTCATTTGCCGACAGCGGGTGAAAACACAAAACGAGCAAAAGAAGTCATCGCCAGATGCCGCCGGCTCGCTAGCTTCAGCGAAGACGAGGGCAGTACGCGGCGAACGTTTCTTTCGGGGCCCATGCGTGATTGCCATCTGGAAATCACCCGGTGGATGGAGCCGCTGGGGGCCACGGTGAAAATCGACGCTGCCGGGAACTTGCGGGGATTCTATCCTGCGGCGGAATCGAAAGCGCCACGGCTGCTGGTGGGTTCGCATCTGGATACGGTCCCGAACGCCGGGGCCTTCGACGGCGTTCTGGGAGTGGTGGTTGCGGTCGCATTGCTCGAAGCTTTGGACGGACGGAGGCTCCCCTTCGGAATTGAAGTGGTCGGCTTCTCCGAAGAGGAGGGAGTTCGCTACGGCACACCCTTCATCGGCAGCCGCGCGCTGATCGGCAAACTCGACCCGGAACTCCTGAAGCTGGACGATGCACAGGGAGTTTCTCTTCGCAAGGCGATCGAAAACTTCGGCCTGAATCCCCGGGAGATTCCTGAAGCCGCCCTGAAAGACGACACTCTCGGCTACCTGGAGTTTCACATCGAGCAGGGACCGGTGCTGGAAAAAATGGGGCGGTCGCTTGGGGTGGTGGAAGCCATCGCCGGGCAGAGCCGGCTGGAATTGAGGTTCGTCGGCCGGGCTAGCCACGCGGGCACAACTCCGATGCAGCTTCGTTTTGATGCGATCGCCGCGGCTGCGGAGTGGATCACAGGGGTGGAACGGCATGCGCAGAACGTCGCCAATCTGGTTGCAACCGTGGGCAGGGTCGAGGCAACACCGGGCGCGACCAACGTCATTGCCGGCGAAGCTCGAATAAGTCTCGACGTGCGTCATGGGTCGGACGAGGCACGAACCAAGGCTGTGGAATATCTCATTCGCCGGGCGGAAGAGATTGCGAAGCGGCGCGGGCTTTCCGTACACTGGAAAACTCTTCTGAGCCAGCCGGCTATAGCCATGAACCCATTTCTGGTAAACGAAATCGAAGCGGCCATCCGAAAGACCGGATCTGAACCGCAGCGCATGGTGAGCGGTGCCGGCCATGATGCCATGATCCTGGCGGAAAAGGTCCCTGCCGCCATGATCTTCCTGCGAACTCCGGGGGGGATCAGCCACCATCCCGACGAATCCGTCGAGATCGAGGACGTCGCCAAAGCAATTCAATGTGGATTGCTGCTGCTCGATCAATTGGCTTCCTCCGCTCTACCTAAAGGAAGGACGTCCCGTGGATAATCTGGGTCAGACGCGAAGTTCTCACCAACGGAACCATCTGCTGCAAACCCCTGATACTTTCGTTCGTACTGCGCTTCCGGGTCTGAAGAACGGTTCGGCCATTGTGCACGTGAGCCCTGCGCTCAGCGTGGGATTTACGCAATACTCGGCGGAGTTTGAAGCCGGAGGAGAACTGGGCAGTTCCACAGCGCAACGTTTCATTTTTGTGGTGGATGGCGCAGTCAAGGTGGAAGCGGAAGGGCGGCCGCGCGAACTGAGTGCCCGCGGTTATGCCTACCTGCCTCAAGGATTGCAGCATCGAGTCGTCGCCGCCAAGGCCAGCCGGGTCGCCGTGATTGAGAAGCCATACCAGGAGCTGGCCTCAGTCAAAGCGCCAACGGTTCTCATTTCCAGCGAGGACGATGTGGCTTCGCACGCCCTTAACGACGATGCTGACCTGCAGGTTAAGTGCCTCCTTCCGGAGGCGGTGAACTTTGATTTCGCGGTGAACACGATGACCTACCAGCCTGGAGCCTCGCTCAGCATGGTCGAAATGCACGTGATGGAACACGGGCTCATCATGCTGGAAGGCGGCGGAATTTACCGGCTGGGCGAATCGTGGTATCCGGTTACAGCCGGCGATTTCATCTGGATGGCGCCGTGGTGCCCGCAATGGTTTGGAGCGCTGGGCAAGGTACCCGCGAAATATCTCATCTACAAGGATTGGAACCGGCATCCGCTCACCGGAACGCAACCATGAATCTGGAGATTGACCGGGAGCGCCTGGTTTCCGAAATCGAAGCCCTGGCGTCGATTTCTGACGCGGAACCTCCAGCCGTAACCAGAGTCGCGTTTACTCCAACTGATATTAAGGCTCGCGCATGGCTCCGGGCGCGCTGCCAGGAAGCCGGACTGGCGGTGCGGCAGGACGCCATCGGCAACGCATTTGCGCGCTGGACGGGTTCCGCCCCGGCCGAGCCGGCGGTCGGCACCGGGTCACACATCGATGCTATTCCCAATGCCGGCAAGTACGACGGCGTGGTCGGAGTCCTAGGAGGACTTGAGGCGATCCGGGCCTTGAGGCGCGCCGGATTCCAACCCCGCCGCTCGATCGAGTTGCTGGTCTTCACCTCGGAAGAACCGACGCGCTTTGGAATCGGCTGTCTGGGCAGCCGCTTACTCTCCGCCAGCCTGTCTCTCGACGGCGCGAAAAAATTGACCGACGGGGATGGCAAATCGATCGACGAGGTTCGCCAGGGGGCAGGAATGCGAGGGCAACTCGAAGAAGTGAGATTGCCGCGAAACTATTACACCGCATTTGTCGAATTGCACATCGAACAGGGTCCGCTGCTGGAGCGCCAACAGATTCCTCTGGGAATTGTAACCAAGATTGCGGCCCCGGCAAGCCTGCGGATCGTGATCGAAGGAGCGGGCGGACACGCCGGCGGAGTGCTGATGCCGGATCGCCGCGACGCGCTCTGCGCGGCGGCCGAGTTGATCCTCGCCATCGAGGCCGCGGCTCGGAGCAGCGGAGCGGTCGATACCGTGGCCACGGTCGGCATTTGTGAGGTTTTTCCGGGTGCGGTCAACAGCATCCCCAGCCGGGTTCGCCTGAGCGCGGATATTCGTGATACCGATCTTGGCCGTCGTGACGAGGTGATGCAGGCGATGGAGAACGCAGCGCGCGAGATAACTGCAAGACGACAGGTTTCAATCCGTACCGAGCTTCTGAACGCCGATGCACCGGCCGATTGCGCGCCAGAAGTCGTAGGGGTTCTTTCCCAATGCTGCAGAAGACGACAGTGGGATTTTCTTCCCATGATCAGCCGCGCGTATCATGACTCTCTGTTCATGTCGCGCATCGTTCCCACCGCGATGGTGTTTATTCCCTGCCGCAACGGATACAGCCATCGTCCCGATGAGTATGCTTCTCCTGACGACATCGCTCGGGGCAGCCTTCTGCTGGCAGAGTCGTTAGCGGCGCTCTCGGCCTAGAAGTCCTGCGGACCCATTCAGGTCTTGACCGCTCCGGTCAGCCACACGCTCTCCGACCGGTCGTCATTCAGACCCGGCTGCAAGGCTGTGTCTGCCGCTTGAGATTCGCAGATCTCGAAGATGGACTCCAGCTGCGTAAGCCGCAAGATCTCGCGCACGGTCGCCGTGGGATTCATCAGCTTGAGGTAAATTCCGGCAGCCTGGAGTGAGACCAGGAGGCCAATTCCCGCCGCGTCGATGGCATCAACCCGGGTGAGATCAAGTATGACATTCCGCCCCGACAGCCGGGCCGCCGAACACAATAATGCGGTCTCATCGCCGCTCACAATTCTGCCGGCACATTGCAGAACCACCACCTCATCCAAGTCCTGTACGGTTACGGTCAACATGGTTCAATTCTCCTGGAGTCCGGTATTATAGGCGAATAAAAAGCGAAGTATCAAGCGAAATCCAACGTCGCCCGGGTCGAGGTTCTTTCTCATGCACGGGCCTTCGGATCCGCCGGGGGCGTTCCAAACGAACCACAGCGGCCGCGAACGCCTTGCCGAAACTTGTCGCGTTCCTCGGGGGTCATTTCTTCCCAGCGCTCCATCATGCGGTGCCGCCAGTGCATGGAGCGGCCAGGCCGGCCGTGGAACCCGCGCCACCCGCCGAAAAGGACCCAGCTCAGTGCCAGCAGGCCCACAGCCTGCCAGAAAGTGATCGAGTGCAGCCCAAACAAGCTGGGCATCAGCCAGTTCCACAGGTGCAGGACGGCCTGCCCGAATCCAGCCACAGCGATGATCAGAAAAAGCGCAACCTTAACTAAAATCACGGGCCAATGTCGCTTCATGTTTCACCCTTTCGTAAATTCGTCGTAGACGGCCTGGAGTCGCCGGCGCAGATACTGAACGGCGTAGTGCTTGCGCGAGAGCAACGTGTTCACGCTGACTCCGGTCTGGGCCGCAAGTTCTTTGAAGCTGTATCCGAGCATTTCGTGCGCGATGAATACTTCGCGCTGCTCGTCCGGCAACTCGTCGAGCGCGGCATCCAGTTCTTCCAGCAGCACATTTCGCGCATAGACGGCATCCGGCCCCGCGTCGGGCGAGGGGAGAAGGTCTTCCCACTGCAGTAACTCGCCCTCCTCCGTGATCGCGGCAGGCTCATTCCGCAACGCCTCGCGTCCCTTTGCGCGAAAGAGGTCGGTGATGCGATTGCGGGCTACCCGAAAAAGCCACGCAGTCACCTGCTCGACTGGCCTCATCAATCGGTACGCTTCCACGAGTTCGGAAAAGACGTCTTGCAGGACGTCTTCCGCGTCCCCCTGGTCGGTCACGCGCCTGCGGATGAAATTGCGCAGCCGGTTCCGCTCGCGATCGATCGTTTCAGACAGCCGCTGGTCCTGCTCCGCCATCGTCCACTGTTTTCTCAGCGCCTCGTCCATCTACCCCTGTAGACGAACGGGCGAGGCAAATATTTTAGGAAGTGTGACAAAATATTGAGCCGCCTGTATCAGCCTCGACGCCCCCCATTTGGCTCTCTGCCGGGGGACTAAGTCTTTGAGAGGAAGCACATTCCTGCCTTGGAAGAGATTGACGTAACTTTCAGGCCGCCGGGACATCCACTCAAGGGTATAAGAGGGCCGCAACGCCGATGAAAATCCTGATTCTTTCCCTGGTGGCCGTGATTTCGATAGCCGCTCTGGCGCTGACGCAGGGATCGAGAGCGATTCAGGGCTCCGAAGCCCGTACTCCGGTGCTGGTGGAGCTGTTTACCTCGGAGGGATGCTCCAGTTGCCCACCAGCCGACAGGTTCCTGATGACACTGGATGGTCAGTCCGTCCCCGGCGCAGAAATGATCGTGCTCAGTGAACACGTCGACTACTGGAACCACATTGGCTGGAAAGATCCGTATTCTTCCCACTTCTACAGTGAGCGGCAAAGCGCCTATGCCCGACGCTTCGGCCTGGGTGATGTTTATACTCCCCAAATGGTCGTTGATGGGACGAGCCAGTTTGTAGGCAGCGATTTCGGGTTGGCCGACAAGGCGTTCGCGAAGGCATTGGGCTCTCCGAAGATTCCCATCCATTTGTCCCTGATCTCGGTGGACGCGTCAAATTCGGTGCACGCTCATCTGGAGACCGGCTCGCTGCAAGGCCTTTCCGCTGCGGGGCAGGCCGATGTGTATGTTGCGATTGCTCTGAACCGGGCGGAGTCGCAGGTATCGGCGGGCGAGAACGCCGGACACAAGCTGGCGCACGCCTCCGTGGTCAGAAGTCTCACCAGGATCGGCGCGCTCAAACCGGGACAGGGCCTGGCGCAGGAAATTTCGGTGAAGCTGGAACCCGGATCTGACTCCCGCAATCT
>DASZHW010000086.1:0-3353 GCA_035937515.1 Terriglobales bacterium
GCGATTCAGGACACAGCGGTGACTCCAAATATTCTGGCGGCCGACGCCGATGATGGGGCGGCACTTCCTGATGACGATCAAGAGGCAGCTCCGCCGGATGATACGAAGAAGCAGCCTCCGCAGCAGGATGACCAGCTGCGCAAAGCTATTCAAGTGCTGAAAAGCCGGCCCAGTTAGTCGGTTATCTTAATTCTTATCGGTCTTGATCGCGCGTCTTCGGACGCGCGATTCTTGTTTTTGGACCCGCCAGGTTTCGCCCCTTGCGGAGGAAACCGTCCGCGGGGGCAATACGGCGGCGCGACTCGAAACCTCTACTGCTATGCTAAAGACAATTTCCTATGGGATATCTTTTTCAGGAACATGCGCCGGTGGAAACCACCAACCGGAAGCTGGTCGGCCGTGTGCTCATCGGGTTGCTGGTGCTGGCTTCCGCCCTGGTGGGTGCGCTTGCAGGACTTCTGCTGGTTTACTCCACCGACCTGCCTCAGGTGCAGGAACTGGAACACTATCGCCCCAGCGCCATCACGGAACTTTATGATGACCACGGACGCATCATCGGCTCCTTCGCGCTACAGCGCCGGGTTGTTGCTGCCTACGAAGACTATCCTCAGGTCCTGCGAGAAGCTCTGATTTCGATCGAAGACAAGGACTTCTATCGTCACTCGGGCATTAATCTCTGGCGCATCGCAGGCGCGGCTTACCGCGACATCGAATCGGCGGGAAGGGTGCAGGGTGGGTCCACGCTCACCATGCAACTTGCGCGCAATCTGTTTTTGTCGCCCGACCGCTCATTTCATCGCAAAATCCAGGAGGCGCTGCTCGCCGTGCAGATCGAGCGCCGCTTCACCAAGCCTCAGATATTCACCCTCTACGCCAATCAGATCTATCTGGGTCACGGAGTGTACGGATTCGAAGCGGCATCGGAGTTTTACTTCAGCAGGCCCGCCAAGCAGCTGGCTCTCGCCGAAGCCGCGCTGCTAGCCGGTTTGCCCAAATCGCCCACCTATTACTCTCCAATCATTCATCCGGACCGCGCGCTGAAGCGCCGCAATCTGGTCATCAATTCGATGCTTGAAGATGGAAAGCTTACCGCAGAACAAGCCAGCGCTGCCCGCAATCGGCCAGTCGAGCTAAAGCTGCAGCGTGATCCCAATCCGCCGGCGCCCTATTTTGTCGAGGAAATCCGGCGTTACCTGGAAACCAAATATGGAAGCGATCAAGTCCATCAGGGTGGTTTGCGGGTCTACACCTCGCTCGACATGGACCTGCAACGCGCCGCGAACCAGTCCGTGCTCGATGGCCTGGCCAGCTATGAGCGCCGCCATGGCTGGAAAGGCAGGCTCGAGAATGTATTGACCAAAGAGGTGACGCTCGCCAACTACCATCACCCCGATTGGGATGACGAACCCGAGGTGAACGGCTACGAGCATGCTTTAGTGACAGCGGTTTCATCGGGTTCCGCGACGATCAAGTTTGGCAGCCACACCTCGTCCCTCGCGCCGGCTGATGCGGCGTGGACACACCGTAAGCTCCACGAAATTCTCAGAACCGGCGACAACGTCTATGTGAAGATCCTCGCGCTCGCGCCGGATGGCAAGGCGCGGGTCAGCCTGGAGCGGGACTCTGGCGCGCAAGGGGCGTTGGTCGCGATTGACAACCCTAGTGGTGGCATCAAGGCGATGGTGGGCGGACGAGACTTCAATGAGTCCAAATTCAATCGGGCCACACAAGCGTTGCGCCAGGTAGGATCGTCTTTCAAGCCATACGTCTACACCGCCGCCATCGATCAAGGCGCCAAGCCGGATGACACCATCCTGGATGCGCCGGTAACGTTCCAGACTGCCTCTGGCCCTTACAGTCCGCACAATTATGACGAGAAATTTGAAGGCACGATCACCCTGCGGCGTGCGCTGGCGCAGTCACGCAACATCCCCGCACTGAAGCTGGCGGACAGTCTCGGGATCAAGACCGTCATCGACTATGCCCATCGTTTTGGAATTACGTCGAACTTGCGACCTTACTTGCCAGTGGCCCTGGGCGCGGCGGAGGTCACACCGCTGGAGCAAACCTCCGCTTTCAGCGTCTTTCCCAATGACGGAGTACGCATTACGCCTCGATACATCACCAAGGTCACCGACTATCAAGGACGCGTGCTGGAAGAGGATTTCCCCGATGTGAAAGATGCGATTAGCGCTCGAACGGCCCGTATCATGACTTCGATGCTGCAGGAAGTGGTGCTCCATGGAACGGCGATCGCGGCCGCCGCCATGAAATATCCACTGGGAGGAAAAACCGGCACGACCAACGACTTCACCGATGCCTGGTTTGTGGGCTTCTCGCCTACGCTGACTTGTGGAGTCTGGATGGGATACGACGAGAAAAAATCACTGGGTGCCAAGGAAACCGGCGGCCACGCGGCCTTGCCCATCTGGATGGACTTTATGAAGGTCGCCTTGGCGGGAAAGGATCCGGGCGCATTCCAGCCACTCCCAGAGTTGCCGCCGAATGCCGTAGCGCAAAAGATCGATACGCCGGATACGGCGCCAGCGGAGGATGAGGCGCACTAAAGGGTATTTTGCTGGAAGTCCGGAGACACTCTGACATAGGCTAAAGCCCGCGTCATTTGCGGATCTGACGGCACGGCTGAAGCCATGCCCTTCCTTAGAACTCGATTATAATCTCCTCGTCATGAAGGCCTTCTTTCGCCTGGTTCTGCTGGCGCTGATTCTGCTGGTGGTGGCGCTGGTTTCGGCGCTCACAACGATGCGTCTGGCTATCCACGGACGCGAAGTCGCTGTGCCCGATCTAGTGGGCAAGACTCCCACCGAGGCCCAGAGGATTGCTGAGCAGAGCGAACTGCAAGTCGAAGTGGAACAGCAGTATTACAGCCCCAACGTGCCGGAAGGAAGAATCTTGTCGCAGCTACCGCCGGCGGGCACGCAGGTGCGGCGAGGCTGGCAGATTCGTCTGGCGCAAAGTCTGGGACCGCAACGGGTGGAGATTCCGAACGTGTTGGGCCAGAGCGAGCGCGCAGCCGACATAAACATTCGAAGGCACGGGCTGGACGTGGGTGCTATCGCGGAGCTGCAGTTACCCGGCGCTCCGGGCGATCAAGTAGTGTCCCAGGCCCCGCCACCGAACGCCAGCGGTGTTTCGGCGCCCAAGATCAGCCTACTGGTAACTGGTCCTCCGCAACCTCAAGCTTTCATTATGCCCAATTTTGTAGGCCAGCCCCTGGGCGGCGCGACCTTGGCTCTGCAGGATGCCGGAATGCGCGTAGGAGCTGTTACGGTTGCGGCGGTCGCCCCTGAGACCGCCATGCCCCAGGTATCACCGGCCAGCGTGATCGTAGC
>DASZHW010000087.1:0-3902 GCA_035937515.1 Terriglobales bacterium
CACCGTCGCCGCTGGCGGCAGTACCAGCATCACCGTAACGGTTACCGGACTCGGTGGCTTCACCACGCCCGTGGCATTGACCTGCGCTGGCGCTCCGCTGGGTGCCAGCTGTAAGCTGACGCCGTCTACCGTGACGCCTACGCCGAGCGGTGCCACTTCGACTGCTACCGTGGCGACCACAGCGAGAGCAATCGTCGCACCGCCCGTGTTCCGGCACCAGCCAGGACGACGCTTCCCAGTCGCCCTCTGGCCTATCCTCTTGGGCTTGCTACTGGTGGCGGCATGGTTGGCACGCCGCCGGACTGATCAAAAGCTCGCTTGGATGTTCGCGCTGCTCGCCGTGGCTTCCCTTGGAGGGTGCAGTGGCTTGCCCCGCAACAGTGGCACCCCTGCAGGCGTCTACACGCTCACCATTACCGGGACGGCGGGCACGCTGACGCATCAGACAACCGTCACGCTGACGGTAACCTAACGTGGCTGAACTGGATTAATTGAAACGGGAAACGACCGGCCCGTTTCCATTTGGAGTGCCTAGGCGTGCACCAAGGGCCTACCTGGTATCGCGTCGGATGCGGCGTCGCTGGGCGCTCACTCAGAGCTAAAGCGCGGCCCTAGAGTGGTTTGCGCGGGGTCGCGGAGATTGCAGGATATCACTTAGGAACTATTTCACCCCGGCATCACGCCGGGAGGACGCCGCCAAGGGTGGTATTGTGCGGGAGCGGGGTGGACACTACAGGTGCTCCCGGCATGCCCGCCGAAATGGCTGGCTGGAATCGCCTATACAGCGCCAGCGAGATCGCGCCGGTGCCCCACAGGATCACGCCAAACTTTAGCCATCCTCCGATATGCGGCACGCCCGTACACGCCCGCACGATCACGATGCCCACCGCCATCCGCCCAATCAGCGGCCAAGTCTCCCTGGTGCGCCCCAACAACCATTGCCCTACCAGGGTTCCTACAATGACTTGGGCGTAATACAACGTCGCATACCACAAGAAGAACGTCGAAATTCCGATAAACAATCCCACGACGGTGGCGCAAGCGATTAACGCCGCGATCGGCACGCCGAAAAATACCAACACTCCCAGCCCAAACGCCGCCCCGTAGTGTTCCACATGGTCCGTCGCCTCTTTGGAAAATTCGGGCATCACCTGGAACAACACCAACCCAAAGAGCACGAATGCCGCCGTCCAAATCACCTGCCAGACGTAGTAACTGCCTTCTACGTACTTCGGCTTGTGTTCCAACTTGCGGAAAGCAACCGGCGACTCCAGCTTGGCACTCGAGGCCACATCCGGGGCATTGTCGCCTTCGAAATGAACTGGCCCGCTGATCTTCGCTGACCCATTAATTCGCATTCCTTCGCCCCTGCCATCGATCCCGCCCTCAATAGTCCCCGATATGGTGCCGTGCTGCGCGAAGAACATCAGGTTGCGTCCCACCTGCCCGTCTATATTCAAGCTCTGCGCAAACGCCGTCAGGCTCCCGCCAACCTTCCCCGAAGGATCGAGATTGATAATCTCCTGGAACGCCAGCACGTTACGCGTGACATTCCCGGTGATCGTCAAATTATTCGTGAATGATCGGACGTTTCCATCCACATCACCGGTCACACGCAACGATTGTGCGAAGGCGATGATGTCTCCTTTAACGTGCCCACCCACGTTGGCGTCCTGAGTGAAGAGATACACATCGCCTTCCACGGTGCCATCAATCCGCGCGTGGTGGCTGAAGATGAAAATGTCGCCTTTGATCGTTTCCCCGGAGGGCACTTCGGTCGTGTCTCCTCGACGAATGTCCTCCGCCGAGGCCGAAGGTGATACTAGCAACGCTCCCACCGCGCAGAACCCGGTCAGCACCAGCGCCATCGCCGCCGACCCGCGCCGCAGCCGCCGCCGGAAGAACGCCAGACCAAAACCACCGAGTGTGAGCATCGCCACCACCTCCAGCAGAGTGATCACCGATTGCCACCCTTTCCAAAACACGCCTTGAAAAATCAGCAGGTTCAGCATGCTCGTGCTTCCAAATCCCGCCTGCGCTAGCTGGTCTTCCCATGGCACGATGTAATCCACGTACAGCGCATAGACGCCCGTTGCGGCCAAGCCGAACGCCACTCCCCAGATCCATTGCATCGACCGGCGCGCCCGCTCCTGAAATTGCAGCATCCTGGCCGGCAGCGCCTCATCTTCCTCCAGCATAGCCCGCGTCAGCAGCCGCGATTCGCGCTCCATCGCGCGCAACAGCGTCTGGCATTGATTGCAATCCTGCGTGTGCGCCGAAACCTCTTGCGCTCGCGCGCGGTCCAGTTGCCGCTCGATATAGAGCAGGCAGATCATTTCGTCAAGATGATTGGTCGGCTGATCGTCCGACGCCGGATCATCCAGCGGCTTGTTCATATCGCTCACAAAGCTCCTCCCGCGGCCATCGCTCCGGTTTCGCCCAGCGCCTGCCGCAGTTCATGCCGCGCGCGCAGCAGCACCACGCCCACAAAGGCGCGCCGCACACCCAACGCATCGGCAATTTCGTCGTAGCTCATGTCCGAGTAGTAGCGCATCACCAGCGCCATGCGTGCCCTCGCCCCCAACTTGCTCAACGCCCTGCGTACCTGATCGTTGGTGCTCTGTTCGATCATTCGATCCAGTTGATTGGGGTCCGGATGCTCCAAAGGCACATCCGCCACGTCGTCGGTCTCTTTGTCCTGACGGATCTTGCGACGCCGCAGCAGGTCCCAACAATGATTGGCAGCAACCTTGTACAGCCAAGCGCTGAAGGAACGGGTCTCGTCGTATTGCGCTAGTTTGTCTCGCAGCTTCATGAAGATTTCCATGGTGGCGTCTTCCGCGTCTTCCCGGGTAGGCAGCGCCCTCCGGCAAAAGCGGAAAATGGCGGGTGCGAAATCCCGGTACAGGTCGCCCCAGGCGTCAGCATCCCCTGCCCGCGCCCGTGCGATGGCCTCCGTCGGTTCCGTCTTCCCCGGCGCGCTCATCCGATCTGGTCTCGGCGCATCCATAGACTAGTACGCAGCGGAGCATGAAAAACTTACACAAGCCGAAGAATTTGCGCCATATACCCGGATATGGCCAATGTGGCCCCAAGTGACCAAAGTAGCGAGGATTTCCTACTAGGCTACGCTCCAGTCGCCAATTAGGTTGCAAGCCCGGGTGCTGGCAGTTCGTGAAAGCCGATCAAGCCCTGCTCAATATCTTGACGTCTGGCCAAGGCCCTAATCGACTCGCGCCGCAGCACTGTACCAGATATTCCCGCCCATCCGATTGGGGGGCGGTATTCGACCTACTTCATGCGAATCGTGGCAGGGGTCTAAACTGGTGCCTCGCGAACAGGCAACTTCGCCGCCTCTCACGCCGCGATGCCGGCGCCGGGCAGATAGAACTGCTGGAAGGTCGTGCTTCACCCCTCTGGCGCGGCCTGTTGTCTCCGTGGAGGAACTTTCCCTGAGTTACTTCGGTTGAGGAACAATGCGTAGATAAGGCCGGGGTGCCTTCCAGCCGCCGGGATACTTCTGCTTGGCTTCTTCGTCGGAAACTGACGGGAGAATGATCACGTCGTCGCCGTCTTTCCAATTCACCGGCGTAGCCACTTTGTGCTTGGCGGTGAGCTGCATGGAGTCAAGCACGCGCAGCACTTCGTCAAAGTTGCGCCCGGTACTCATCGGATAGCTGAGCATCAATTTGATCTTTTTATCTGGTCCGATAATGAATACCGTACGCACCGTGGCATTATTGGCCGCCGTACGACCCTCAGACGTCGAGCCGCTCTCCGCAGGCAGCATGTTGTAAAGCTTGGCGATCTCCAGCGTCGGATCTCCAATCATCGGATAATTCACCTTGTGACCCTGGGTCTCTTCGATGTCCGCCGCCCACTTGCTATGCGACGTCACCGGA
>DASZHW010000088.1:0-1784 GCA_035937515.1 Terriglobales bacterium
GTGGGCGAACTGGAAGATTCGTCCCTGGTGGCGCGCCGTATCCTGACCTACCGCCATCAGCTCGTTGCGAGCCCGGAGTATTTACAGAAGCACAAACCGCCGAAAACGCCGCAGGAACTGCTTGAGCACCGGCTGCTCGCCTTCTCCTTCTGGCGGCCCGAGAACACCTGGAAGTTCACTCACGCGAACGGAAAGGACAAAGCATCGGTTACGTTCAAACCGTATCTCGCGATCAACGAGTATGACGGGCTGGCAACGGCGCTGCTCGCGGGCGCTGGCATCGGCGATCTTCCGCCTATCGTCCAGCCGGAACTTCTGCGTTCGGGACGGCTGGTCGAGGTTATGGCGAGATGGCGCTTTACGATATTCCACCTGTCTCTCTGTCATCTTGGCAATCGTTTCGTTCCCCGGCCCGTTCGCGTCTTTAAAGATTTCGCCGCCAAGATGGCGCCCGCTCTGTTCCCGTCTCTCCCCGCGTAGGGATTCATTTCGGTCCGTGTGTCAGACCGCACGAGGATAACTGAATGGTCACGAACTCTATGCCTATCGCGTCTTCGAAAAAGACGCCTTTCGCCTTCCTGCCGGTGCTGACCGGCCTGTTTACGGCGACGCTTCTGATCTCAAATGTCCTGAACTGCAAGGTAATCCGAGTGGGTCCGCTGCCCTTCACAGGCGGGCTGATCATGTTCCCGTTTGTCGCGCTTTTCGGCGATGTTCTGACAGAGGTCTACGGCTACGCAGAATCCCGAAAGGTCATTTGGACGGGCCTCGGCTCGCTGGTGCTGTTCGTGATCATGATAGAAGTCTGCGGCGCGCTGCCTGCCGACTCCCTGTGGACGCATCAAGGGGCTTACGATGTGATCCTCGGAACGGTCCCACGGATCGTCGCTGCATCATTGACCGCCTACTTCGTCGGTGAGTTCACCAATTCGTATGTGCTGGCGAAGTGCAAGGTGCGAACCCAGGGAGGATTCATGTTCTTGCGGTTCGTGCTGTCGACCCTGGTGGGACAGTTCATCGACAGTTCCACGTTTGTGGCGGTGGCTTTTTCGGGACGAATGCCGCCACGGCAGATGGTCGAGGTCGCGTTTACGGGATGGGCGATCATGGTGGTTTGGGAGATCACAGCGCTTCCATTGACGCTGCCGCTGGTGCGGGCCTTGAAACGTCATGAAGGCGTGGACTACTTCGACGTGGCCACGAATTTCAACCCGCTGCATTTTTGACGCGGATGGCGTGGTAGCGGATCATCGTTCCAATTTTGGAAGGATGAATTCCGGCTTGCGGCACTAGTGGGTGCCGCCGTTGTGAAATATATTGGTGGTCGGACGGGTCGCTTAAGAGCCGGTGCACACTGATGAAGGCTGCTGTCATTCACGAATATGGCGGACCTGAGGTCCTTAGATACGAGGACTATCCCGATCCGGTTCTCCAGTCGGGCGAAGTGCTGGTCCGCGTGGCTGCGGCAGGAGTCAACCCGGTAGATGCGCTCGAGCGATCCGGTGAAACGAAAGCGTGGCGGCCGATCCAATTTCCGGGCGTCCTCGGCTGGGACTTCTCGGGAACGGTCGAAAAGCTTGGGAGCGGGGCCGAGGGCTTTTCCGTGGGAGACCAGGTTCTTGCCTGGGCCTACCATACGTACGCGGAACTCTGCGCCGTGCAAGCCGGGCTTCTCGCCAGGGTTCCCAAGGGCATGAACCTTGCTGATGCGGCTGCTCTGCCGCTCGTCACGATGACCGGCAGCCAGCTCATTTATGTCGCCGCTGATGTCAAGCCAGGCCAGA
>DASZHW010000089.1:0-1615 GCA_035937515.1 Terriglobales bacterium
TGGTTGGGATTGCGGTCCACGGCGCGCTGGCGTTGGTTTGGGCTGTGGTCATGTTTCCGGCTCGGCTGTTGAGCGCACCATTTCGAATTTGAAGTACTGCATTTCTCACTCCGCGTCCGGCGCCTGCATACCTGCTTTCACCGCTTTCAAATCCAGATTTCGGACTAGCCGCAGCAGGGAGTTCGGGTGCATCCCCAGAGCTTTTGCGGCTTCCATGTAACTGCCATTGGCCTGGTGCAGGGCTTGGAGGATCAGTTGCTTCTTGGTCTCTTTGATACTGCCGTGGTATTTGTCGGTGGACGCCGTGGTGGTAGAACCGGCTTCGAGGACGGCTTCCGGTAAGTCATCCGGGAGGATGGAATCGGTGGAACCCAAAACCAGCGCCCGTTCCAGGGCATTCTCCAGTTCACGAACGTTGCCTGGCCAGTCGTAGTGCATCAGACACCCCAGGGCTTCCGATGAAAGCGGCTTCAGCCGCATGCCGCATTTGCGGCTGGCTTTGGCTGCAAAATGCTCGGCCAGGACTGAGATATCCTCGCGCCGGTCGCGTAAGGGCGGCATGTTGAGCGTGACCACGTTCAGGCGGTAGTACAGGTCGTTGCGGAAGGTGCCGGCCTTCACCGCGTCAGGCAAGCTTCGGTTGGTGGCGGCAACCAGGCGGATGTTCAGTTTGATGGGTCGGGTGCCGCCTAGGCGTTCGAACTCCCGCTCCTGCAGGACGCGCAGCAGCTTGGCCTGCAAGCCGGGTGCGAGTTCACCGATCTCATCCAGAAACAGCGTTCCACCTTCGGCCACCTCCGCCTTGCCTTTTTTCTGCGCGGCGGCGCCAGTGAAGGCGCCCTTTTCGTGGCCAAACAGCTCGCTCTCCAACAGGGTTTCGGCGATAGCGGCGCAGTTGATGGCTACGAAAGGCCGGTCCGCACGTGGGCTGTTGCGATGGAGGGCGTGGGCCACTAGCTCTTTTCCCGTCCCGCTCTCGCCCTGGACAAGGACCGTAGATTCGGTGGGCGCGACCCGGCGAATGAAATCGAACACTTTGCGCATGGCGGGACTCCCGCCCACCATATTGTGTTCGAACTCGATTTCAGCACGCAACTCCTGGTTCTCCTGCCGCAAACTTTCCCAGTGACGCACGTTGTCAAAGGCCAGGCTGGCGATGCCGGCAACTGCGGTCATCACCTGTAAGTGGTCGGCGTCGAACTGCACCGTCGGGCTGGTGCTGTCCAGATAGATGGCGCCCAGCACTCTGCCGGCAACCGCGAGCGGAACACAGAGTAACGACCGCACTTTCAATTCAAACAAGGTCTTGACCTGGCGGAGAGCTTCGTTCCCCATGACATCACTCACCGCCAGACCTATGCGTTCTTTCAGAGCACGCTGCACCACGGTACGGCTGACCCGAACCGGATGGCCGGGTCCGCGCACCCGGTCCCAGGCGGCGGTAGAAGTAAACTCGTCCGGGTGGTCGCAGAGGAGAACGGCGCCGCGCTCGGCCGGGACAACGTCGAATATGAAACCCAGGAGCTGCCATTGCAGCGATTCCTGGTCGCGAATGCCACCGATCCCGGTGGCGATCTTCAGCAAGGAATTCAAGTCACGGGCGCGGCGCGCTGAG
>DASZHW010000090.1:0-1652 GCA_035937515.1 Terriglobales bacterium
AAGTCGCTAGGGGCCGCTCCTTTGAACAGGGATGTAGTGGCCAGCTCGGCGCAGGGATCAACCGGCACAAGAAAATGATGCGCCGACGCGGTAGGGCTCGCTCCCCTTGTTCGAGCGGGCCCTACCGAGAGTCAACGTGGGGGGTTACTCCTCGCTGTTCAGATCAATCCGAAGTATCTGACCAAAACCAGGCGGCGCGCCGAATCCGTTTACCGACACGTAGAGCTTCCCATCCGGCCCGAACGCCATCGCCGTCGGCACATTGAGGCCGCTCGCTATCGTCGTGCGTTCGCCGTCCCTGATCTTGATCACGCGTCCGTTGCCCGGACCCGGGAACCCAGCGGCCGCATTGCTTTCCAGGACATACATTGCGCCGTCCTCATCGAATGCCAGGCCCACGACGGTCGTAAGTCCGCCCGCAAAGACCGAAAAGGCGCCAGTATTCGGGTTCACCTTGAGAACCTGGGCCTTACCGGGCACGATCGGAAACGGGGTCAGAGTTCCGACGTAGAGAGAATCACCCCGACGTGCCAACGCCGTCGGTCCGCGCCAGTCGGTGTTGCCGGGAAAGAAGGTCGAAAAGTCGACGACGCGGCTAATGACACCGGTGCTACTTATCCGATCGAGCTCCTGGTGGTTCGGCTCCACCGCGTACAGAGCATCGTTCATCGAGACCATGCTGAACCAGGTCCCATCGGGCTCGAAATCGCCGCTGACAGGATTGTTGTCTGGGTTCGCGACCGGGTGCGTCGCGAGGAAGGCGGACAGGTTGGCGACCATCGTCGTTGTGCCATCGTGGTGAACCCTGAGGATCGAGTTGGATGTGCCTTTCAGACCATGTGAGCACCCGGCACCGGCGGTCATGGCTAGAAGCTCGCTGTCGTCTATGACGACAACGTCGGCCACGCCGCTCACGAGGCTGCCTGCGACTGAGCCGGTCTGGCTCGATGGAAGACCCGATGCGATGACGGTACGTACCCCGGCGCGAGTGAACTTTGAAATGCTCGCGTTGAAGCCACCGGAATATGGGCCGATGGGGAAAGCGACCTGTTGGCAGTCGGAAGTTTGGGTCCTTGTAGCACCGCCTGCACCGCCCTCGGCGACATACAGGTTCCCCGCTTCGTCGAACGCGAGACCGCGAGGATTGTTCAAGCCGCCGGTGAAGACCGTCACGGCCGCACCCGCAGCTTGGACAGGGGCAGCTGGTAGCAAGGCTCCCCCGATAGACGTAGCCACAAGAGTTGCCAGCAAGCGAAACACGTGCTTTCTGAGCCGTTTCATGCGCCGCCCTCCTTGGTGTTTGAGAATGCGGGTCAAGGCTAGGAAGCAGGCTGCATGCCGACTGTGACGATCATCACAATCGGTCATCCATCCCCGCCAATTCGTGCGGTCGTGACAGCCAAAACCACAAACGGTTTCTGAAACGCCAGCGGCCGAGAACGGCATACCGTGACCGGTCGCTGCTGATCGAGAACGAACCGAACTCCTGGACTTCCAGGATTGCCTAAGCCACCCCACACTGTGCCGGGCTCAGTTGAATGGAGCGGCAATCGCCGGATTGCCGCCCGCGGTGACCTCTAGATCCGCCCACATGCCGCTCGCCTCGTTGCCTCCAACAAGTGATGCGATCCGGTAGCTGCCTGGATTAGCGG
>DASZHW010000091.1:0-2967 GCA_035937515.1 Terriglobales bacterium
AACGTACTCGAAGCCATCGTTCTGAAAAGCGCCTAGTCCGCAGCCAAGCTAGGGAAGAACCGGGAGGCTCGCTCTCTGGTGCATGCCGATGTCGTACTTGTCCTCATAACAATTCTGGTCGCGCTGATCTTCGACTTCGTGAACGGGTTTCACGATTCGGCGAACAGCATTGCGACGGTTGTGTCTACTCGCGTTCTTTCTCCCAGGCTGGCGGTGTTGTGGGCGGCAACCTTTAATTTCCTGGCTGCTTTTTTCCTTGGAACCGCGGTGGCGAAAACCATTGGCAGCGGCATGATCCGGCTCGAGTACGTCGACCAGTATGTCGTGCTCGCTGGACTTTTTGGTGCCATTGTTTGGGATCTCTTCACGTGGTGGTGGGGCTTACCCACGTCTTCTTCCCACGCGCTCATCGGCGGATACGCAGGTGCTGCCATGGCGAGAGCTGTGCTGCAGGATCATGTGCACTCGATTTTTTCCGTCATCATTCCGCAGGGGTGGTACAAGACGCTGATTTTCATCGTGGTCGCGCCTGTAATCGGACTCGTTTTGGGCTTTCTTTTCATGCTGTCGGTCTACTGGATATTCCGCCGCTCGGCCCCTCAGCCCGTGGACCGCTTATTTCGCAGGCTGCAATTGCTGTCAGCGGCTGCGTATAGCCTGGGACACGGCGCCAACGACGCCCAGAAAACCATGGGAATTATCGCCGGCGCCCTCTACACCGGTGGCTTCATGAGCAAATCGGACATGCTGGCAAGCTGGGGACATCTGCACTGGCCCATCATTCTCGCGGCGCATGCGGCCATCGCTCTGGGAACCTACATGGGTGGCTGGCGGATTGTGAAAACGATGGGCCAACGGATCACCAAGCTCAAACCCGTGGGAGGTTTTTGCGCCGAAACGGCGGGAGCGCTGACTCTCTTCACGACCGCTCTCGCCGGGATCCCGGTCAGTACCACCCACACCATCACGGGCGCCATCGTGGGAGTCGGCGCGGTCCATCGCTTGTCCGCTGTGCGCTGGGGGATTGCAGGACGGATCGTCTGGGCATGGGTCCTCACCATTCCAGCCTCCGCGCTGATGGCTGCCGCGGCATTTGCTATCTTGCACCGGCTTAGTTGAGGGGCGGAGTTAGGCAGGACTGACGCGGGCAAATGGAATTCATGAGCTGCAACAGCGCCCGTCAATGGTTCCGGTAACGTCTGTAATCTGGTTGGTTTAAGATTTGGATGTTACTTCTATACGCCTATGCCAATTTCCTGCGGATACTGCGGCGCTACCATGCCTGACATCTCGGAGTTCTGTCCGTCGTGCGGGCGGCCGGTGCGCGAAGGGAATTTCTTTACGCCCGAAGAACCGGACATCGAAGAGGAGGCTTCCGAAGCTGTGTCCATTCCGGAGCCGCCGCCGGTGGATTGGAATGACCGCTGGTTCGGTGCGCTCGCCTATCTTACGTTTCTTCCGGCGCTCGTTTTCATTTTCCTGAAGCAATTTCAGCAGCGCAAATTTGTTCGCTTCCACGCCTTTCAGAGCATCTTGTTCTGGGCTGCGGTCATCGTGTTCGTGTTACTGGGGCTTTTGGCTTCGATGTTTGGCTGGCTCTTTGGCTGGCTGTTGACCGGGACGCTCATTGGCCTGGCATTGTTTTTTACCTGGCTGCTGCTGTCTATCAAGGCCCTACAAGGGGAATGGTTCGAGTTGCCGCTGTTGGGACCTTTCGCCGAGCAGCACGCGGAGAAATAGCGCATCGACTTTGGACGGAAGCGCGACAATCTTGTCCCCGCTGGCCATCGCGTAAATCCGCCTAATCTTTTCGAGACATCGCCTTCGACCGATTCGGCCGGCTGAACGATGCCCCGGTCGTCGAAATTCCCCGTCCCTTGGGCGGTTTGGCCGAAAATGCCGCTTGACACTCGGCCGCTTCGGTCTAGAATCGCGTCACTCTTTTTCTTGAACATGGGCCGAGATCCGGCTTGGAGCGCGGGAATCCTCAGTTCCAGTACAAAAAACTTCCAGGAGAATGGCATGAATCTCGAAACCGTCTCTCGAACGATTCAGCACCGCAACATCAAGATTTGCGGATTGGCTTTACTTACACTCACACTTTTAGCCGCTCCTTTGTGGGCGCAAGGCGGCGACGATGGCCGCGGCTTCGATCACGTGTTCATCATCATGATGGAGAACACGGGCTACGACACCCTGATCGGGAACCCGAACGCCCCCTTCATCAACTTCGCGGCGGCCACGACCGGGCTGGCGACCAATTACTTTGGCGTCGCCCATCCCAGCCAGCCCAACTACATCGGCGCGACTTCAGGCGCGCTCAACGGCGTGGTCGATGACAACGACATCACCATCGACGTGCCCAATGTCGTCGACCAGCTCGAAGCGAGAGGGAAGACGTGGAAGGCGTACATGCAGTCGTATTCGATGTGCACGACGCCGCTCGACCACTCCTGCGGAACCCAGCTCTACGAGCGCAAGCACAACCCGTTCATAACCTACAAAGACGTGCAGACCAATCCCACGCGGGTGGCGAAAATCGTCGACTTCACCAAGTTGGCCACCGATCTCGCCAACAACACCGTGCCTAATTACGTCTGGATCAGCCCGGATCAATGCCACGACATGCACGGCCGAGGAGGCGTGACCCCGCCAGATCCCTGCGACTTCTCTCACGTCCCCGCGCTGATCGCGACTGGGGACACGTTCCTGCTGAACACCGTCAATGCGATCATGACGTCGAAGGCGTGGACCGGGAACTCCGTGATTTTCATTATGTGGGATGAGAGCGATTTCACAGGAAGCGGGCCCTTCGGGTTCGGCGACACCAGCGGATGCTGCGACGCGAACCCGGGCGGCGGGCACGTGGTGGCCCTGGTGATTTCGAGCTTCCTGCGTTTCGCGCGTAGTTCGGGCACTGCGTTTAATCACTATTCCATGTTGTCGACGATCCAGCAGAGCTGGGGA
>DASZHW010000092.1:0-2450 GCA_035937515.1 Terriglobales bacterium
ATGGGTAGCATTTTACGTCAGTGGGAGTGTAGACGGGCTGCGGTTCTCGGGCAACACTTATGCGGTCCTGGAGGCCGAACCATTTAACTTTGCTGGCCTAGCAGAATCTGTGGGTAGATTCCGGTTCAGGTAGTCGTCCCAAGTTGTGATAGAGAGCGATTTCCATGGCTTTGAAGGTACGAAAGCCGTAGGATCGTCTGGTAACCACTCGGATTTTGTTGTTGAGGCCCTCTACAGCGCCGTTGGAGATTTCTCCTTTTGCTCGAAACCAATTCAGAATCAGTTCCTCGTGGGTGCGCAGCATGCGCGCCACCTTTTTCATCGGTTCGAGGCGGCTGCGCATGGCACGGAAGCACCAATAGTCGAGAAAGCCGGCGGCCCAGATCACGGATTTGTACTTCCAGAAAGAGGAGAAGGCCTCCTTCAACTCCCAGGCCCGTGCGGTGGCCAGCTTGCTGGCCACCAGGGCGTTGAGCTTTTGCCGGGCTCGTCCGCGTACGCGACTGCCGCGGCGTAACAGGGGCCAGCGCATATGCTTAAGCCTCTGGGCCGCTTTCTTGCTCTTCGTCCGCAGGCGTGTGCTCTCGGCCCGACGCACCTGATCCACTGCCTGATTCAAATGGCTGGTGATATGGAATCGATCCAGCACGTGCAAAGCCTGACCCGCTTGGACCGCGAGAACCTTGAGGTAGGGCTTCCACATATCGCTACACACAAAACGCAGCCCTTTGACCACTTCCGGCCCCAGTGCTTTCAGACCTCGACGCAACGTGGCTTGGGAGCGCCGCTTGCCCACCCACAGCAAACGCCGGCACCCGGCGTCGATCTGGTAGATGATGGTTAGAAAGTTGTCTGCCTTCAAACCGTGTCCCCAATGAATCTCGTCTACGCCGATGGATTCGATCCCATGCAGTTGGCGGTTCGCCAAGCCCCACTCGACAAACCATTCCACCGACCGGTAGACCGCTTCCCAACTGGTCAGAAATACGCGCGCGGTTTCCCGCCAACTCATCCGCCGCGCCCACCGCGCCAGGAAGGCCATCATCGCGCAGGTCACCGGACGCTTACCGTCGCTCCACGGAATGTGCTCGACTACGATCCCATGCTCGGCACACTCCACTCGCCGTGGCGCGTAGCAGAAGTAGGTGGCGATGCCCCACAGAGGCACGAACAGCCAGCGCCGCTGCGGCAAGCAGTCATAGCCCGGCGCCGGTTTCTGACAACGCGAACAGCGCCTGGGTATGCCGGCATGCGGCTCTACGGTGATCTCGATCCAAGTCGCTTCCCCCTCCAGACAATGCATCCCTACCGCCTGGTATACGAACCCGACGAATCGTTGCACATGATTCAAGATGGTCTTAACCTGTAGTTGAATGGCTGGTTCTCCCTTTGGTCTCTGTTTTCTAGACAACTGCAGATTAACCCAAAGCGGGGACCAGCTATTCGTTTTATTCGTTCTTTGCCGCAGGAGAGTCGACCCTCGGGCGTGTCGCATCGAGGATCAAATCCCGGATGACCGTGGGCGACAGTTGATCCGGCTGCGCGCCTTCCGGCACCTTGACCTGAGCCACGGAACATTTCCTGGACAACCTGGTGCTGATCACTCCACTCGCGGCGCACCCGGCGGCATCCCCATCCAGCATTAGAAACACTTGCTCGAACCGTTCTGCCAGAACTCTCTCCTGACTCGCCGAAAGAGACGATCCCATCAAAGCCACCACGAATGGAAACCCCGCTTGGTGGACTCGCACGCAATCAAAATAGCCTTCCACTACGATCACCGTTTGCCTGCTGGTGGCCACCGCACGCTGGATGTTGAACAGTTCCCATGCCTTCCGAAATCCCGCCGGCAATTTGTACTTCGGCGACCTGCTGTCCAGCGCACGGCCCACATAGGCGACGATCTCACCGCTTGCATTGCGGATCGGGATGACGATCCGTCCGCTCATCAAACCCGGTCCGCCGTAGAACCCCATACCGAACTCCTCCGCGGTGGCGCGATCGATGCCGCGTTGCTGCAAGTAGGGATGCGCGTGATCCACCCCTGTCAGTGCGAAATGCAGTGGAGGATTGCACCCTTCTTTTTCCCGAACCAGTTCCGTCTTCCCCGCGCCCCCCGCTCCGTGGCGCGCCGACAGGCCCGACACCGCGATGCCAAACCACTGCTGCAATCTACACGCCGCTTCCCTAATGGAGCACTTCTCCATGGCGGCAACCAAATCCAAAACATTGCCATGGGCCTGGCAGGCGAAACAGTGAAACACATTCTTGCTGAGGTTGGCCCGAAAGGAATCGTCACGCTTTCCGCCGTGGATCGGACAGCAGCCCTCCAGTTGATCCCGGTGCCGGCGTAAGCCCGCCACTTCATAATGGCGCAGCACCGCCTCCAGGCTGACGGCTCCCTTCACCGCACTGAAATCCACCCACTCGTCCATTTCGCTATTCTCGCG
>DASZHW010000093.1:0-3213 GCA_035937515.1 Terriglobales bacterium
CAATGTTTATTGGTTGGCCAGAAACAGGCTTGTGTGGGAAGTGAAGGGAATGTTCCCGGTCCGAAACTGGGCATTGTGGGACAACTCTGTGTGCCATTTGTGTGCAGGAGTTCATCCGGTAGTATGGGCGATGGTGATAGAACGAGTCGGCTGACTGTCGGTCAGTCGGAGACCGGCAGACTTCTGAGGTGACTTCCCGGATGCCGACTTCGGGCTAACGTCTGTTTGAGAGTCTGTCGTCGTGCGTAACTTCCGGTTTGCCCGCCCCCGGACGCAATCGAAGTCTGCTACTTCTTCAATCCGGCGGTAAAGTTGGTAACCACCGTGACCGGTTGGCTGACCTGCTGCGAAACCCGCTCCATCAGGAGTTTCTTGCCATCGGGGGTGACGCTGTAAAAGGGCAGGGTTAGAATCGTCCACTGGCTGACGAGGGTTTGGGCGGCGCCAAATTCGAGCGTGTTGCCCAAGTCCTTCACTGGGACGGCGGAGATGGATTGCGCACCGTCAAAGTAGTACAGCTCTTTTCCGTCTTTGCTCCATTGCGGCACCTGCCCACCATTGGGCGAGACCTGCCACTTGCCCTGGCTGCCGCCGTAGCCCACCACATAAACTTCCGCCGGCCCTGAGAACGCGGTGTAGGCGAGCCAGCGGCCGTTGGGCGATAGGGCTCCGTTGGTTCCGTGCGCTACGACCTGCTGGGGTTTTCGCTCTCCATTCAACGGCAGGGCCCAGATGATCTGATCCCCGGTGGAAAGGCCAGTCGAATAGAACAGGGTTTTGCCATCGCGTGACCAGTCACTGGGAATGAACCCTGTAGGATCCGGATTCGAGATGAGCGCCTCTTCGGCTCCGCTTCCGTCGGCGAGCTTGCGGAAGATGCCGCTACTCCCCGGCCGCGTCGAGCCATAGGCGATCCACTTGCCATCGGGCGACCAGACAGGATAGGTGTTCGCTACCGGGCCAAAAGTCAGCCGGGTGCGGACGCCGCGCGCCAGATCGAGAGACCAGATGTCATTGATGCCGGAATCCAGCATCAGCGCGATGCGATCGCCCTGCGGCGACAGGCGGGCGAACTGCAGGTTTTGCAGATTCTCGGCGGCGACACCGGTCTGCCTTCCAGTGCGGTCCATCCAGACCAATTGAACATTGCCCGAAGTACCGTTGCCGAACGCCAGCACTCCGCCGTTGCTGGCCGTGGCGCCCAGGTGCCAGGTGGTTACGTCGTTCAACACGCCGGTAGAAACAGTTTGCAACTGGCCGCTCAATTTGCCGTTGGCGGGGTCGAAGGGTTGCGCCACCAGTTGGTCACCACGGCCGAACAGGAGAAACCCGGCGGCATAAATGGCGTTGGTTTGGGCGCGAACCAGCAGGCGAGTCTCGCGGCCATCCAGCGATGCATAGTAGATGGCGTTGTTTGACGACTTCGAGGGGTCGTGATGCATGGCGAAGTAAAGGAAATGCTTGCCGTCGGGCAGAAAGAACGGCCAGCGGTGGGAGGTGTGCTGGGAGACGTCTAATTTTGTGAGTGAGGTGGGGGCGCCGCCGCTGGCGCTCACCTGCGACAAAGCGGAAACCGGAGACGCAGAGAACACGATCACACCACCGCTTCCCCAGGCGCCGCCGCGTCCCAGCGGGACATCACACACGACCTGCGCCACGCCGCCCTCGATCTCGATCGTCTTCAATTTGTTGTTGGCGAAGAACCCGATCGAGCGGCTGTCCGGAGACCAGAAAGGAAAGATCGCGTCGTTGGTGTCGGGGAGCGCGTGGGCCTCGGCGGCATTCATGGGGCGGACCCAGATGGAAGTCTTGCCATCGCTCCCAGTAGCGGTGAAGGCGAGATAAGCGCCGTCGGGGGAAAGCACCGGGGGGCCGGCGGCATCGTCGGTCAGGCGGAAGTGCGCGCCCGGCGGGGGATTGATGACGGTGCGAATGCTGGGAGCTGACGCGGAGGGCCGGTGCAGAAAAAATCCGGCAAGCGTTCCCAAAACAACTGCGGCCGCGACGGCGGCAAACCAGCGAACTCGGTTGGCTGCGGGCGCTGGGGAAGATTCTGGATCTGCCGGTGGGGGAGCGATCGAAGGGACCCAGCGCAGATCCATAGCCACGTCGTGCGCGGATTGGATTCTGTCCGCGGGATCTTTGGCGAGGCACGCGCTGACTACGTGAGCGAGCATGGGCGGCGCGAGCGGCTGCGTGGCCGTGACCGGCTCGGGATCTTTTTCCAGAATGGCGGTGAAGACGCTGAGTTGCGATTTGCCTTCGAACGCGCGGCGTCCGGTGACCATTTCGTAGAGAACGCATCCGAAGCTGAACAGGTCGCTGCGCGCGTCGGCCTCCGCTCCCTGCAAAACCTCCGGCGCCAGGTATTGAAAAGTCCCGACGATCGAACCCTTCTGCGTGAGCGGCGACGCCGCCGAGGTGAGCGAAGCCAGATTCATGGTCGGCGTGGACGGAGTGAACGGGCCGATGGCGGGCGACGCGATCGAAACCTTCGGCTTTGCCAGCCCGAAGTCCATCAGCTTGGCGCCGGCTTTGGTCAGCATGATGTTCGCCGGTTTCAGATCGCGATGGATAATGCCGTGTTGATGCGCCTTCTCCAGGGCTTGCGCGACTTCCGTGCCAATCTTCAGGACCTGCTCAAGAGGCAACGCACCTTTCCCCAGGCGATCGGCCAGAGTCTGGCCTTCGAGATATTCCATCACCAGGAAATCGGTGCCGTCCTGCGTGCCGATGTCGTGCAGCGTGCAGATATTCGCATGTTGCAGCGCGGAAATCGCTTTGGCTTCGCGCTCCATGCGTTGCTTCAGTTCCGGGTCAGAGGAAAGATGCGAAGGCAGAACCTTGATGGCAACGGCACGGTCGAGCCGGGTGTCCTTGGCCCGATACACCTCGCCCATGCCGCCCGCACCCAGCGGGGACTGGATTTCGTAGGGACCAAGTTTGGTGCCAGAGGTGAGGGCCATCCGATGGGCGTAATTATAGCCTGTGCAGCACGCTGCCGGAGATCGCAACGATTCCGGATGCATTGCCGGCAAGCCGGGAACGGTCCAGAAACGGACTTGGAGGAGATCGATGGCGATTTCCTCGAAGCCGACTTCTGTCCAGAATAACTTCCCCATAGCTCGTCATCCGTCCGCAATAGCAGATGCGGAGTTCCCAGGAGCCGACTTATAGACGCTCATCTGCACAGTCGGTTTTTGTGGACCACAC
>DASZHW010000094.1:0-21312 GCA_035937515.1 Terriglobales bacterium
TTCCGCCGTGTTGACGGTACGAATGGAGCTCACTGCGGACGATTCATTGGCCGCAATGCGTGCCCTCAACAGGTTCGGAATCGCGATCGCGGCAATGATAAGAATGATCGCCACCACGATCAGCAACTCAATTAATGAAAAACCCTTCTGTTTCCGCATCTCTTTATTTTCCTCTCTCCGTGTATCGAATATGGTCTCTTCGACCCGCTTGCCTTGACTATTCGCATTTTTGCAGCCAAGACCTGAAATCACACACGCCATGACTGCCGATCTGCCTCGAATCCTCTTTGTTTTCAACCGGAGGAACATCATTTATGAATACCGTCCCGGGTCGGTTCAGGAGCACCGCAAGCCGGTTGAGTGGCAGATTTTGTCGCGGAACTGACAACTTGTGTCAGTTTGCAATACGCCGCTGAGCCTTGAGAATCTGCTTTGACCCGAAGCCAGGGCCTGAGGATGAGCGATGAGCCGAAGCACTTTCCGCCGACCGGGGGATCTGCGATCAAACAAAAAGGCATCGGATTTCTCCGATGCCTTTGATCTGCAAACTCGCTACGAGCGCCGGCGGAGACTCTTACTGCATGACCACGTAAGGAGCAGCCGCGCAGCTTCCAGTTCCGGTGTCCACGGTGGTCGAGCCACCGGTATTGGGATCGAACCGGATCACACCATCTTCCGCAGAGCAGAAACGTCGCACGCCGGTCTGGTTGAAGTTGAGCGGCGCGGTTCCCACCTGGTAGGTCAGCAATAGCGTTCCCACTGCACCCTTAACACCCACTGCGGCAAAGCTGTAGCCGCTCTTGCCGTTACCCGCGGGATTGCCATTGTTGGCGAGGACTCCATCAATCAGACAGGCGGCGGCTGACTTCGGTCCACCGGCCGGACACGTGTAGACGCCCGCGCCCGGTCCCAAATTGACCAGAAGAGCAGAGTAGCCCACTGTCGGATAAGCCATCTGATAGGTGACCTCGGCAGTGTTGACAGTACGGACAGAACTCACAGCTGACGACTCATTGGCGGCGATGCGCGCCCGTAACAAGTTCGGGATCGCAATGGCTGCGATAATTAAAATAATCGCCACCACAATCAGCAGTTCGATCAACGAAAAACCTTTTTGTTTCCGCATTTCGTGTTCCTCGCCCCTTTTTAATTGGTTGGTTCCTATGCCCCCGGTACCAGCTATCAAGGCAGGTTGGCTTCCATTATGGGTGGGCTCTGCCTTCCTGTCGATAACTTCTGATAACCCACCTCGTTTCATTGTGATACAAAACAATCTCAATCCAAAGGCTCATTTCGGACAAATCCACACGTGGTCCCAACTCTTAGACTTCGACAAATTTCGTCAGTGGGCTAGGCCCAGAATGTCGATTTTTGCCAGTGTCTGGATTGCTCAACCAGCGATTCTCAAGGCCCCAAATAGAGTGAAGCTGGGCCTTTGTTGTGCCGCCGTGGCTCAGACATTCGGTTTCCATGAGAGCTGGTTTCAGCTCAAACCACCTTTACCAGCAGGCATGTAATGTCGTCATGTTGCGGAGTGGCTCCCACGAAAGCATCCACATCGCGCATCATGCGGCCCAGCATTTCGTCAGGTGCAGTGTTCGCGCCCG
Source organism: Terriglobales bacterium (assembly GCA_035937515.1). Lineage (GTDB taxonomy): Bacteria > Acidobacteriota > Terriglobia > Terriglobales > Acidobacteriaceae > JAIQFF01. Next base: position 1,608 of record DASZHW010000094.1, read on the forward strand.
CATTTAACACCTGCAGCAGCCGCTCTTCACCATACTCCTCGTCGCGCTGATTCATGGCTTCCACCAGACCATCAGTGAAGATTACCAGCCAATCGCCCGGCTGCAGCACCGCAGTGCCGGACTCGTACCTGGCCTCGGCACGGATTCCCAGTGGTAGTCCTCCTACAATCAATCGTTCCACGCCCCCCGCGCTGCGCCTGAGAATGGGGGCGTTGTGTCCGGCATTAATATAGGCGAGCGTGCGGTTGACAGGATCATACTCCGCCAGGAATGCGGTGGTGAAGCGCAGCCCGCCCTGGCTGTTGCCGCACGCGTACTGGTTCATTCCCACAGTCAGTTCGGCCAGCGAGCACGGAACATTGGAGAGGGTTTTGAGACTGGCCTGGAACGTGGCCATCAGAAGGGCCGCCGGGATGCTCTTGCCCGCGACGTCGGCCACGGCCAGAAGGAAACGGGCTTCGCCCGAAACGGTCGCCGGGCGGGCAAAAACGTCGTAGTAGTCTCCGGCCACGGTGTTCGCCGGCCGGGTAGCGAAGGCGATCGCCAGTCCCGGCACCTGGGGCGGGGCCGATGGTAACAGCCAACTCTGGATATCGCGCGCGATTTCGAGGTCGCGCTTCATCACTACCCGGTCTGAGATTTCCAGCATCAGCAGGATGAACAGCACCATCCCGGCGTAGAAGTGAAAGTTAAATTCAACCACTTCCACCGCTCCCGATTTCCCCTCGTGGTTGCAACTTCCGCCGGGAAAAATCAGGAGCACGATGCCCAACAGCATCAGTACTCGCCGGGCTGGACTCAGTTTTTCCAGGACGGCCCAGAGAAATTCCTGCGCGGTGTGCAAGAAACCGCGCGGCTGCGTGTCCTGCCGCGCCCGCGCCCCGTAGTCGCGCTGGTAGAGCCGGTAACTGGCGCGCGCGTCGGTGTGGAACTGCGTCCAGAGCTGGTTGAGCTCAAGTCCCTCAGTCACACGCTGCCAGAACTGCTTTAGTTGCGTCCTCAGGCGGGGATGCGAGGGTTCCGCAGGCGATGACGTGGACGATGGCATGGTCCAGCACGGATTATAGTCGAGGTGCGCAGGTGTGGCGCGGGCGCCCTCGCCCGCGGGGTTTGTGAGCCGGTAGGAAAACGCAGCCTCCGCGGCGCCGCAGACAACAGCAGGTCCCTCGACTGCGCCGAACGATTCGCAAGCGATCGTTCGGCTCTGCTCGGGATGACAAGTACGTGGGGGCGGCAGTGAACGTCTCAGAAAAGCTTTAGCTGCGATTGCAGCGGCGCCATGGCGGAGACCTGGCGAACTCCACGGTCGTCGCCGCGCATGCCGTATTTCTGCCGCAGCCGCGTCATCAGTTGCGATATTCGTTTCGCGTAGCTCTTGGGTAAGAAAGCGCGGTCTTTGTAACGCCGCTGGTAGTCGGCCGCCAGTTGAGGGAATTCTTTTTCCAGGAAGGGAAGAAAGACCGCGGCCGAGCACGGTTTCAGAAACAACGGGTTGGCAAAGATATGTTTGCCGCCCGCTTCCGCGGTGGCGCGAACTAACGCTTCCAGATTGCGCATGGAGTCGGTGATGCCGGGAAGCACGGGCGCACAACTCACCCCCGCTCGGATCCCGGCCTGGTTCAGCTTGCGCACGGTTTCCATCCTCAGATCGGGCCGTGGCGCGCGCGGCTCAAGAATGCGCGCCAGGTCTACATTCAAAGTCGTAATCGTCACATTCACCATCAGCCGGTTCTTTCGTCCAATCTGATCGAGCAGATCCAGGTCGCGAAGAATCAGGTTGCCCTTGGTGACAATGCCAAGGTCGAGTCCCTGATGCCGGCCCAACTCTTCCAAAATGGTGCGGGTGACCTCAAAGCGGCGCTCCGCAGGCTGATAAGGATCGGTGGCGGTCCCGATCGCGATCTGCTCCCCTTCCTTTACCCGCCGCAGCTCCTGCCGCAGCAGGTCGGCGGCATGCTGCTTGACGTAAATTTTTTGCTCGAAGTCCACCCCATCGCGCATTTCCATGAATTCGTGAGTGTAGCGGGCATAACAGTATTTGCAGGCAAACTCGCAACCGCGATAGGGATTGATGGTCCAGGTGAAGGGCATGCGCACACCGGTGCAGCGGTTGAGCAGGGATCGCACGGGCAAGGTGAAGTACTCGACTGCGTGTCCCTGGCGCAGCGATTCTCCCTCGGCCGCCAGACGGGCAATGCCGACCAGTTTCGATTCGGGGACGGGCAATAAGGGCAGGCTGGACATCAGAAGATTCGCTTTTTATTCGCCTAAAGAATAAAATCCGAATGGACCCGCTGTCAAGGGGAAAGCGGTAGTGATGCAGCTTGCCTTGTCATCCGAGGCGCCCTCTTTTGGCGGAGGCACGTGGGCGCGCCGTACGAATACTCTCTTACTGCCCCGGTTTAGCGGGTGGCCCGGGCTCGCCCGGAGGCGGTGGGATGGCGATATCGATATTGCTCACGGGACCGAGCGACGACAGAGGCTTGTCAAACTCGGTGGCGTTTCCGACTACCAGCACTGCCAGCTTGTCCTTGTGCAGATACTTGGTGGACACGCGGGCCACATCTGCCGGCGTCACTTTCTCCACACCGGCACGGAAGCGCTCCAGATAGTCAGCGGGGTAGCCATAAAACTCATAGGCCATGCGTTCGCGCAAAATCTTGTCGGGAGAATCCAGATTGAACACGAACCCATTCAGGATGGCATCCTTGGCGCGCTTGATCTCGGCTTCGGAAATGGGATTCTTGGTGAGCTCATCAATCTGCTCGTAGAGTGCCTGAATCGCTTCGATGGTGCTGCCGCTCTTGGTTCCCATGGCCAGGCGCACGATTCCGGGATGATCGAACGCAGTTCCGATCCCGCCGCCGACCGAGTACGCCAGACCCTTGGCGGTTCGAATGCTCTGGATCAGGCGAGCGGAGAATCCCCCGCCAAAGGCCTCATTGAAAACCCGAATGGCGTAGTAGTCGGGATTGTCGCGGCGCGTGCCCAGTTCGACCATGTTGATCGAGCTTTGATTTACGTCTTCCTTGGGGATCAGGTAGTAGCCAGGCTTGGCGGGCTGGAACTCGATCTCTTCCTTTTTCGAAGCCGGCCCCTTGGCCCACGAACCAAACGCGGCCCGAAGCTTGGCTTCCACTGCCGCTGTGTCGAAATCGCCCACGATTCCCAGAATGATGTTGTTGGGGGAAACATGTGCCCCATGCCAGGCGACCAGATCTTCCCGGGTCACGGCTGCGACAGTCTTGTACTCGGCGACTCGCGCGTAGGGGTTCTGGGCTCCGTAGGCCAGCTTATTCGCCTCGCGGCCGGCGATCTCGCTGAGCTCATCGTTGCGGCGCGAGATCACGTCGAAATACTCCCTCTGAGCGATGTCGAGCTTGTCGGCGCGGAATTCGGGCTCGCGCAGCAGGTCACCGACGATCTTGAATACGTCGTCGAAGTCCGCCTTGAGACACGACCAGGAGATGGACGTGGAGTCCGTGTTGCCGTCGGTTTCGACCTTGGCCGCCCGGATTTCGAGATAGTCATCGAACTGGTCGCCGCTCTGCGCCTTGGTTCCGCCAGTTCGCCAGACCTCTCCGTACAAGTCCACCAAACCCACCTTGGTCGCCGGCTCGGAGCGGGAGCCACCCCGGATGCGGGCCACACCATCAATGAGAGGCAGTTCGTGGTCCTCTTGCAGGAAGATCACCATGCCGTTGGGAAGTTCAATCCGCTTTGGTTCCTGCGGGTGAAAAGCGGGCAGCGGTGGAATCGGGACCTGTTCCCAGGAAGCGGCCTGAGCAACCGCTGGCGGCGCCGGTAAGCCCGAGCCGAGGACCAATCCGAGAATGAGCAACAGCAGCGCGAGCCTTCTCATTGCCCACCTCCATTTTGACTGGCGGCCGCGGGCGGACCCGCGGTTTCGATGATACCGACGGTCCGATTCGTGGGTACGAACGTCTGGTTGGCGACCCGCCGAATGTCCGCTTTGCTCACTTTGTCGAGATTCTCCACCTGGTGAAAGAGTTCACGCCAATCGGCGTAACGGGTTTGATACAAAGCCAGCTGGAGGGCCAGGCCTTCATTGCTGTCCAAGCCGCGTAACAGGTTAGCTTTGGCCCGCGTGCGGATCATCTTCAGTTCTTCGTCGCTGATGTCTTCATTTTTCAGGCGCTCGATTTCCACATGAATCGCATCTCCCATCTCGGCGGGCTTGTGGCCCGGGAGAGGAACCGCGATAAAGGCAAACAGGTGGGGATATTTGACACCGGGCAGCCCAGTGAAACCTGCGGCTTCGGAAGCAATCTTCTTGTCGCGAACCAGGGCCCGGTAGAGACGCGAAGTGCGGCCTTCGGACATCAGGTCGGCGATGGCGTCGTAAACGTTGTCGTCCTTATCGCGATAGTCCGGGCGATGATAGCCCTCGAGGTAAATCGGCTGCGACCGGTCGTACAGGACCACCCGGCGCTCCGCGTTCTGCGGCGGTTCGGTGGTGGTCCGCTCGTCAGGCTTTTCCCGCGACGGAATCCGGGCAAAATATTTCTCGAGGATGGGCATGGCGGTTGCGGCGTGGACGTCGCCCACCACAGCCACCACCATGTTCGATGGGATGTAGTATTCGTCGAAGAAGGCCTGCGCGTCAGTGGCGGAAAATGAGTTCAGGTCCGAAATCCAACCGATGGTGGGGCGGTGGTAGGGATGCGCCTGGAAGGCGGACGTGGTGAACTGCTCGAACAGCCTCCCGAAGGGGCTGCTGTCGGTCCTCATGCGACGCTCTTCGATCACCACGTTGCGCTCTTTGTAAAATTCGCGCATCACCGGGTGCATGAAGCGTTCTGATTCCAGATAGGCCCACAGTTCGAGGCGGTTTTCGGTCAGCGAGTAGTGGTACTCGGTCTGGTCTTCGCTGGTACCTGCGTTCATGCCCTTGGCACCGTTGCTTTCCAGAATCTGGGAGAACTGGTTGGGCTTGACATACTTTTGCGCTTCCGCAATTGCGTCCTGCCAGGCCTTTTGCAGATCCTTGAGCTTCTGCTCGTCGCGGCCAGTTCGTTTATCGCGCTCTTCGATATAGGCGGCGTATGCGGTTTCAACCTTCGCCAGCGCGACCTTTTCGGCGGCGTAGTCAGTGGTGCCAATCTTGTCCGTGCCCTTGAAGGCCATGTGTTCGAACATGTGGGCCAAGCCGGTCTTGCCCATGGGATCCTGCACCGAACCCGCGTCCACCAGCGTGGAAAAAGAGAAGACGGGTGCTTCCGGGCGCTCACAAATGATGACCGTTAAGCCATTGGCCAGCTTCTTGAGCGTAATTCTCTTCTCGAAAGAGGCGAGGTCCTGGGCCGTGGCGAATCCGGAAATCGCCACAAGAATGGCCAGAAATCTGAGTACGCCGTATTTCATCGCGGCCTCCACTGGGGGTTAGACGGGCATCTAGGGCGGAAGTTTGAAATTACGTGGGAGGAAGGGAGGTTGTCAAACCTGATCTGCCCAACCTGGTCCGCCCAAGCAGGCCCCAACGAATGCCCAAACTGGCATCAAAAACCGAGATGCCCGCAATCCGGGCGGCGCCACTATACTAAACGGCGGTCGTTCCTGAAGGTGATCGTTCCTGAAACGAAGCGAGGCGGCGTGAGCAGCACTCCCGTAGTGGATATCGAGGGCCGGCAACTGAAGCTGTCAAACCTGGACAAGGTTCTGTATCCCGCGACCGGCTTTACCAAGGGGCAGGTGATCGACTACTACGCCCGCATCGCCCCGGTTCTTGTGCCTCATCTTGCGGGACGGCCATTGACCCTCAAACGCTATCCCAACGGCGTGGACAGCGAATATTTTTTTGAGAAGAACGCGACCGCGCACCGGCCCGACTGGATCAAGACCGCTCCCATCTGGAGTGAACACAACCGCCGCACGATCCAGTACATTCTGGCGGACGATCTGCCCACCGTGGTCTGGATGGCGAACCTGGCTGCCATCGAACTCCACCCCTCGCTTTCCTTGGCCAAGGCCATCGATTCTCCCACCATGCTGGTATTTGATCTCGATCCCGGGCCGCCGGCGAACATCGTGCAGTGCGCCCAGGTAGGGATGTGGTTGCGGGAGATTTTTGAGCACTTCCGCCTGCAGAGTTTTCCCAAAACATCCGGTTCGAAGGGGCTGCAGATTTACGTGCCGCTGAATGGTCCCACCAGCTATGAAGCCACCAAACCATTTGCGCAGGCACTTGCCCGGCTGCTGGAAGATCAGCATCGCGAGCTCGTGGTTTCCGATATGAAGAAGGAGTTGCGCAAAGGCAAGGTGTTCGTGGACTGGAGCCAAAACGATCAGCACAAGACCACAATCGCGGTCTACTCGCTGCGGGCGCGCGAACATCCCACGGTGTCGACGCCAGTGAAATGGGAGGAAGTGGAGCATCTGCTGAAAAAGAAAGACGCAAATCTGCTGGTGTTTGAAGCCGGCGAAGTCCTAAAGCGGGTGGAGAAGATGGGAGATCTTTTCGAACCGGTCCTGAAGCTGAAGCAGAAATTGCCCGAGCCAGCCGGAGTGGAGCCGAAGAAGGCGGCCGCACGAAGTGAGGGACTGGAAATTTCGGCTCAGGCCGAACCCCAGCCAGGCAGCCGGAAAAGGGCCACCAAATCTCTCGATAAGCAGTTAGCGAAACGTAAGAAGCGCCGCGAGACGTAGTCGCGCTCACTCTAATATTTCAATCCGATCCGGTTCCGGGGCCGAGGAATCTGCTGTCGCGAGAAGGACGCACATGGCACAACTCTACGTCGGCACTTCAGGATGGGCGTATCCCAGCTGGAAGCCAGATTTCTATCCTGCCCAGCTGCCGCAGAAGAACTTTTTGCAGCACTATGCCACCCGGCTCAACACGGTCGAGGTCAACTTCACATTCCGCCAACTGGTGAAGGAGACCACGATTCAGAAGTGGATCGCGGAAAGTCCAGCCGGTTTCCGCTTCGGTGTGAAGGCGCACCAGGTCATCACTCACATCAAGCGTCTTAAAGGGACGGCTGACTTTGTCCCGCGCTTTCTCAGCACCATCGAGCCGCTGGCCCAGGCCGGGAAGCTGGGTGCGGTCTTGTTCCAGCTACCTCCCAACCTGAAGGCAGACGCGGCCTTGCTGGGGGAATTTCTTCGCTCCCTGCCGCGTGGCATGCGGGCGGCGTTTGAATTCCGCCATCCCTCGTGGTTCACGGATGAGATCTTCAGTCTACTGAAGAACAGCAACCGCGCCCTGTGCGTCGCTGAAAGCGAAGAGCGGACCACGCCCGACATCGTGACCGCAGATTTTGCCTACTACCGGTACCGCAAACCCAGTTATACATCCGAGGAACGCCGAGCCATGGTGGACCGACTACGCGAGCATCTGGGCCAGGCGCGCGACGTGTTCGCGTATTTCAAACACGAAGAGACGCCCGAAGGTGCGCTTTATGCAGTCGAGGTTTTGAAAGAAATTCAATAGCGACGGAGGACAGAGAGGCTGCGACGATTTTTAGCAGATGATTTCTTCCGTGATCCCTGTGTCCTCTGTGGTTACAGGTCTTCACGCACATTGCTCGTCACTTCCCCCAGAGTCCGATAATGCGCATACTCAGTCTCGTGCCTTCCGATGCAAACTTGCCCGTGGTGCGGCGATTTCTCGATTATCTGAAGATCGAAAAAGGGCTGGCGCCACTCACCGTCTCTGCCTATACCTCGGACATTGCGCAATTCACCGGTTTCCTGCAAAAGCACAAGCGCACCCTGCTGAACGCCCGGCGTGATCATGTGCGCGGATTTATCCAACAGTTATTTGCCAATTCTGTGGACGGCCGCTCCGTGGGGCGAAAGCTCTCGACCTTGCGCCATTTGTACCGCTATCTCCTGCTCGACAAGATGGTGGAGCAGGATCCCACCCTGAATATCGATTCGCCAAAGCAGTGGAAGGTCTTGCCCAAAGCGCTGGGCCGCGATGAGATGGAGGCGATGCTGCGGCATCCGCTTACAGCTTCAACGCGCAAAGAAGCCGAGGCCATGGCGGCGCGCGATCGCGCCTTGATCGAGGTCTTTTACGCGGCGGCGCTGCGTGTCTCCGAGATCATCGGAGTCAAGCTGGAAGATCTGAAACTCGAGCTGGGGTACGTGCTGGTGCAAGGCAAAGGAGACAAAGAGCGGATCGTGCCTCTGGGAAGGGCCGCGCAGGACGCGCTCAGCGCGTACATGAAAGACTCGCGCCCCACTCTTGCGAAAGGGAAGACCTCGCCGCTTCTGTTCCTGGGACGCGGCGCCCGGAAATTGACCCGCCAGCGAGTCTGGCAGTTGGTGCGGGCCGCTTCCGCCGGAGAGGGCCGCAAGGCGAGCCCGCACATGCTGCGGCACACCTGCGCTACGCATATGGTGGAGAACGGCGCCGACTTGCGTACAGTGCAGACCATCCTCGGCCACGCAGACATTTCCACGACTCAGGTGTACACGCACCTGGCCCTGGACCGCTTGAAAAGCGTGTATCAAAAGCATCATCCGCGGGCTAAGGCGCGATAAGGCAATCCATGGCTGAAGCCAGACAGGCACGCACGACGGTGGCCAAGGCTGTCGATCAATTCCTCCGCGCCTTGCGCCAGCGCAATGCCTCGGTGCACACGATCAAGGCTTACCGTGGCGATCTCGATGAATTCGCTGCCTTCGCCGGCTCGCTGGGCTGGCGGGATATCGACCACGTTACCATTCGTAGTTTTCTCTCACAGCTCTACGAAAAAGGCCTGGGCAAGACGTCCGTGGCGCGAGCGCTCGCGGCGGTGCGGTCGCTCTATCGCTGGCTCGCCCAGGAAGGCATCGTGGAGCAGAACCCTGCCGCCCTGGTTTCGACCCCGAAACTTCCCCAGAAGCTTCCGCGAGTTCCGACGATCGAAGAAATGAACAGCGTCCTCGACGGAGAAATGCCCGAAGTGGCAGCTTTCCCGGAACGGGACCGCTTGATGTTCGAGCTGCTTTACGGCTGCGGCATCCGCAATTCCGAGTTGATCGGGATCAATCTGGACGATATCCGCCTGACCGCGGAAGCCGTCCTGATACGGGGCAAAGGGAAGAAAGAACGCTATGTCCCCTTCGGCAACTCGGTGAAAACCTCCCTGACGGCCTACCTGCCAGCGCGACAGCGAATGTTGGCTGAATGCAAGAAACAAGCATCAGCACTGCTCATAAACCGGCGCGGTGGCCGGCTCACCTCTCGCAGTGTGGGACGGATCATCAAGAAAATCGCGGTGGCCAAGGGATTGTCCCCTGATGTCCATCCCCACACCTTGCGCCACGCCTTCGGCACTCACATGCTGGAGGAAGGGGCTGATCTGCGCGCCATTCAGGAAATGCTGGGCCACGAGCGTTTGTCCACCACCCAGCGCTACACTCAGCTCTCCATGAAACAGGTCCTCCGGGTCTATGACCAGACTCATCCGCGGGCCAAGTAGTCAAAATCCAGCCTTGTCGGGGAAGGTCAATTACCTCAGTAATTTGGAACTGCCTCCTCTTTGTTCCACCATAGGCAGACTGGCCGCCCTCCGCCTGAGCGCAGCGAGACCAACGGACCGCGGCGGCGCCAGCCTGACGAATCGGAAGAACGGTGCGGAAGACAAAAAAAGAGCTCGTGTTGTTACTGATCCTGGTCGTGATTGCCGCGATGATTCATTTCCTCGTGGCTTCCCAGGCCATGGCCCTGGTGTTCTATTTCCTGCCCACTCTTTATTCGGCCTACTATTTTGGGCGACGTCACGCCACGCTGACGGCTTGCGCCAGCGTGTGTCTGGTGGTCTTGTTGGCGCACATCAATCCCGGAATATTCAATCGCCGTGTGGAATCGTTGCCATTCGATAGCCGCTGGTTTGACATTACAGTCTGGGGTGGCGTTCTGGTGGTGGCGGCCTACGCCATGGGCACGCTCTACGAGCGGAACCAAAGAAACCTGCAGGAACTGAGAGACGGATACGACGGCATGCTGGTGATCCTGCAACAGTTTCTGATCAACCAGAAAAACAGCGAGGCAGATTCATTCCGCATTTGCTCGCATGCCACCAAGATCGCTGAAGCCCTGGGCCTGGATACGGGAAGCACCGAAGATCTTCGCACCGCGGCCCTGCTGCGAAACGTGGACGAGATCGGCATCAGCCATGAAATTCTTTACAAGGCAGCCAATCTTTCCGAGGAAGAACTGGAGAACGGCATGCGCAAGACCGGCGATCAGGCTTCCACCAAGGCTGAGGTCATGGGAGGCTCGCTGCGCCGCGCGATTCCCATCCTGGTGGCGGCGCAACGGCTCAACGAGACCGAATCCAGTCCTGCCGATTCGATCGTCGAAGTGCAGATTCTGAATCTGGCGGAGAAATTCGAGTCCCGGCTGAACGGCAGCGGTGCCGGAAAGATCACCACGGCCCAGGCCACGGAAAAGATCGCGCAGGAATCGGGCGGCAACTACGATTCCATGATTGTGGATGCTTTCCTGAAAGCCTTCGGGGAAAAAGCACAGGCCGCGCGCGTCTAGCAGGCCGCGCGGGCAAGTTCTCCAGCAGTGATCATTGTCTGTGCTCAGTTGTGCGGGACGCCTCAACGTCATGCGGTTTCCGCAATCCCTTCCACATCTCCACCACCCGGGCCTTCAACTCTGCGGTGAGCTTTTCGTAGGCCGTTTCTGAAGCTGCGGCTTCCGGCGGAGGATTGATGGGATCGCCGAATTGAATCCTCAGCGGGGCAAATTTCTGAAAGGGCTTGCCGCGGGGCCAGGCTTCATGAAAGCCCTCGATCGCCACCGGAACAATCGGCACCTGCAGATGAAAAGAAAGAATGGCCGCGCCTTTCTTGAAGGTTTTGGGCGTGCCGTCGATGCTGCGCTCACCTTCAGGGTAAAGAATGAGAATGCGGCCGTGGCGCAATCCGAAGGCGCCGGCGCGCATCGCAGGGACGAGGTTCGCATCCGGATCGACCACGATCACGCGCAGCCAGCGCGCCAACCGGCGCATAAGGCCGGAACCGAAAATCTCGCTGGTGCCCACGGCAAACGTATTGCGGAACACTGGCCAGGGCAGGACCGACCCCAGGATCAGAGGGTCGAGAAAGCTCTGGTGGTTCGACGAAATAATGTAGGGACCGCGCGCCGGAAGTTTTTCCAAGCCGGTCACACGCAAGCGAAAACGGTCATAAGAGAAGATCTGCAGCAGGCGACTCAGCCCGTACCAAGAATGTTCTGCCAGCGGCCTGGGTTGGGCCAGAGCCAGGACATCCGGGTCGGTGGGGTCTTCCTCCAGAACGGATTGCCACCCGCCCGCCTGTTCCCGGGAACCGGAAATGCTCTTGCCTTCGGCCGCACTGGCGCGGACTGCGTCCACCAGATCGTGCACCGTGTAAATCTCGGCCAGACTTGATTCTTCCACGTCGCCGCCCAGTTCATTTTCAAGTGCCACCAGCAATTCAATTCGCTGCATGGAATCAAGGCCGAGATCAAGCTCCAGGTTATCGGCGGGGCGAATCACTTCCGGCGCAGTCTTTATTGACTCGCGGATGATCTTCAGCGCCCGCTGCACTTCCGGCGGTTCCAGCCACTTGGCGTCTTCGGCGCTCAGCGTTGCCTGGGCGCTAACTTCGGAATCTGGTTGGCCTTTTTTCTGATTTGCGCGCACCCGCTTTTCCAGTTCGAAACGCTTGAGCTTGCGCGTGGTGGTGCGCGGCAAAGCTTCCTGCCAGATCTCGTAGCCGCCAATGCGCTTGGTGGAGGGAAGTTTCGCCGAGATGCTCTCAATATCAAATCGAATCACTTCCCTCGCGTTCACGATCTTGCGCTCTTTCAGCAGATCGAAATCCGGCACCACCACGGCGTACAAGCGATCGGAGGAGGGATTCCCAGGTTCGCTCTCCAGCGCCATCACACCGATTTCCTTAATGTAAGGAGACTTGAGATAGTAGGACTCAATTTCCTCCGGATACACGTTCTTGCCGTTGCTCAGAACAATAACTTCCTTCTGGCGGCCGGTAATAAACAGATTGCCGCCGGAATCGAAATGCCCAAGGTCGCCGGTATAGAGCCAGCCATCTTTGAGGACGGCAGCGGTTGCGTCTGGCCGCTTCCAGTAACCCTTCATCACTATGGCGCCCCGGATAGCAATCTCGCCCATCGCCGGACCGCCATCTTTTGCCGGCTGCGGATCCACGATCCTTCCTTCGACTCCCGGCAGGGGCGGACCGACCGAACCAATCACGTTGTGCTGAGGAAGCGCGGCGAAGGCCGCGCCGGTGGTCTCGGTCAAACCGTAGGCCTGCAGGACGTCGATGCCGAGCGCGTGGAAGTCGTGTCCGATCTGCGGATCGAAGCGTGAACCCCCGGTGATCAGATAGCGCATGCGGTCGCCGAAGGTGCGGTGGAGTTTGCCGAAGAAAATCCGGCCCACGTTGAATCCCAGGGCCCGCAGACCCCGGTTGAGCTTCATCAAGGCACTCAGCGCCCATCCTGCCAGCTTCCCTTTCTTGGCTACTTCTTTGAAGATGCGGTCATGGATCAGGTAGAAGAATTGCGGCACCACGGCAAAGATGGTGATTTTCCGCTCTTGCAGAGCGCGCAAGAGCTCGGTCGTGTTCAAGGTCTCGAGATACACGACGCGCGCTCCCTTCACCAATGGGAGCAGGAGATTGGCCATCTGGGAAAGCACGTGAAACAGCGGCAACACTCCCAGCACCGCATCTTCAGGACCCACCCTTGCCCACTTGAAGACAGATTCAACTTCGCCCATCAGATTGGCGTGGGTCAGCATGACGCCTTTGGGATCGGAAGTAGTGCCGGAGGTGTATAGCAGGGAAGCGACACTGTCGGCTGGGCTTGCCGCGGGAGTAAATCCGCCGGGACCCGAAGCGAAGATTCCGTCTAGGTTAGCGAGCAGGCCGGCTTGGCCTGAGGCATCCTTTCCGTCCTTCAGATCGGCTGGGTTGGTCAGCACCAACTTGATGGGCAGGGATGAAACGGCCTCCCGCGCAGTCACCAGATGCTTGCCGTCGCAGAACAGCAGAGAGCTGCCACTATCCTTCAGGAGGGTCGTGATCTGATCTGCGTGCAGGGCGGTGTCCAGGGGCACGGCAGTGCGGCCTGCTGCAACCACGCCCAGAAAAGACGTTACCCAGCGGGGATGGTTGTCGGCCAGAATGGCGATCCCGGCGTCGGTCGGAGCTTGATTCTTCTCCAGCCAGGCACCGACCGACTCCGCCATGTGCCGCACCTCGGCGTAGGTATAGCTCTCGACCCGGTCACGGCGCTGGATCTCAAGCGCGACGTTTTGCGGCCAGTGTTCGGCACACTCCACGAAACGGTCGTAAAAAGTAGGCATTGGTTCGCGGAAAATATTACATGAGATTAGGTTAGCGTAGCGCCGGCATCTTGCCCGCCGCCACAGCCGCCGGGACGGTGGCGCTACGGTCGGACTCTCCGTTCCCAAAGTGCTCTGCGCCTTATGATTCCCCCCCGGCGACTTACGCGCTGTCCTCGCATCTAATATGCTAGGCTTTCAATCAGGGGCCGTGCCGCCTCTCCAAGAAGGTATTTCGATTTGATTAACACTCTGTTAGGCAAGGTCTTCGGGACCAAGAACGATCGCGAGCTCAAGCGTCTGATGCCGCAAGTAGAGGCCATCAATGCGCTTGAACCGCAGATGCGGCAGCTCTCGGACGACCAACTGCGCGCCAAGACTGAGGAGTTCCGGAAACGGATCCAGGAGCGCCTGGCCAAGTTTCCCGATGAGCCTGATGCCGAGCCGGACCGCCTGAAGCAACTCGAGGACGAGCGCTCCAGCGCAATCAAGGAAGCGCTGGATGAGATTCTGGCGGAGGCGTTCGCCGTGGTCCGCGAAGCTGGCCGGCGGGTCCTCAACATGCGCCACTTCGATGTGCAGTTGATCGGCGGCATGGTGCTGCACCACGGCAAGATCGCGGAAATGAAGACCGGTGAAGGAAAAACTCTGGTCGCGACCCTGCCGGTTTACCTGAACGCTCTAAGCGGACGTGGCGTGCACGTGGTCACGGTCAACGACTACCTGGCCAAGCGCGACTCCGAGTGGATGGGCAAGCTCTATCGCTTTCTCGGCCTGTCCGTGGGCGTCATCGTGCACGATCTAGATGACGAGCAGCGCCGTGACGCTTACGCCTCCGATGTCACCTACGGTACCAACAACGAGTTTGGCTTCGACTATCTGCGCGACAACATGAAGTTCGACCTGCGTGATTGCGTTCAGCGCAAGCACAATTTCGCCATCGTGGATGAAGTCGACTCCATCCTGATCGACGAGGCCCGCACACCGCTCATCATCTCCGGAGCCAGCGAGGAATCCACCGACAAATACGCCCGCGTCAACCGCATTATCCCCAAGCTGGAGAAGGGCGAAGAAATCGACACCGCGCCCGGAGAGCCGAAAGAGCTTACCGGCGACTATGTGGTGGATGAGAAACACAAAAGCATCACGGTCACGGATGTGGGCTGGGAAAAGGTTGAGCAGCTTCTGGGCATCGGCAATATTGCCGATCCTGAAAATTGGGACCTGAAGCATCACGTCGACACAGCGGTCAAGGCGCATGCGCTCTATCGCCGCGATGTCGAGTATGTGGTGAAAGATGGCGAAGTCATCATCGTCGACGAATTCACCGGGCGCCTCATGCCCGGCCGCCGCTGGTCCGATGGCCTGCACCAGGCGGTGGAAGCCAAGGAAAACGTCAAGATCGAGCGCGAGAACCAGACCCTGGCCACGATTACCTTCCAGAATTACTTCCGCATGTACAGGAAGCTGGCCGGCATGACCGGGACGGCGGAAACTGAAGCGGCCGAGTTCGACAAGATCTACCGGCTGGAAGTGATGGTGATACCCACCAACAAACCATTGCTTCGGATCGAGAATCCGGATGTCGTCTATCGCACGGAGAAAGAGAAGTACTACGCGGCGTCCGACGAAATTCAGAAACTTCATACCAGTGCGCAGCCCGTGCTGGTCGGAACCACGTCGATCGAGAAGTCGGAGCGCCTCTCGGAACTACTGAAGAAGAAAAACATCAGACACGTCGTGCTCAATGCCAAGTATCACGAGCGCGAAGCCGAGATCGTGGCTCAGGCGGGGCGCAAGGGCATGGTGACCATCGCCACCAACATGGCCGGACGCGGAACCGATATCCTGCTGGGCGGCAATCCTGAATTCATGGCCAAGCAGGAGTGCGTGAAGAAGGGAATCGCCCAACCGTTGCGCGCCGCCCAAGGCAAGATCGAGGTGGATGTCGACGAAACCAGGAGCACGGTCTGGTACTACGCGGGGAACGAATACGTGGTCCCCACCGACCAGTGGACCGAGGTCTTCAATCGCTACAAGGCGCAGACTGACAAAGAGCATGACGAGGTGACGGCGGTCGGCGGACTGCACATCTTCGGCACCGAACGGCACGAGGCCCGGCGCATTGATAACCAGCTTCGCGGACGCGCCGGCCGTCAGGGCGATCCCGGTTCCTCGCGGTTCTATCTGTCGCTCGAAGATGACCTGATGCGCATCTTCGCCAAAGAGTGGGTGTCCAACCTGCTGCAGCGGCTGGGCATGGAAGAGGGCATTCCCATCGAATCCCGCCTGATCACGCGCCGCATCGAGACCGCGCAAAAGGCGGTGGAAGCCCAGAACTTCGAGGCCCGCAAGCACCTGCTCGAGTACGACGACGTCATGAACAAGCAGCGCGAGGCGGTCTACGGCCTGCGCCGCCAGTTGCTTGAGGGTGTGGAGCAGAAGGTGCTCATCCTCGAAGACTACGTGTCCGGAATTCTAAGCGACGTGATGGACCAGTTCTGTCCGGTGAAAGCCCACCCTGCCGATTGGGACACGAAAGGGCTCAAAGACGCGATCTTCACTCGCTTTGGGGTGGATATTCTGGCGGAGGGAATCCAGCCCGAGTCCATGAGCCGGCAGGAACTCGGCGATGCCATCTTCGCCAAGCTGAAGGAACGATACGACGCGAAGGAACAGCTGATCGGCCCCGACGCCATGCGCTATCACGAGCGCATGATCATGCTGAGCGTGATGGATTCCCAGTGGAAGGACCACCTTCGGGACATGGATCACCTGAAGGAAGGCATCGGGCTACGTGGCTATGGACAGCACGACCCGCTGGTGGAGTACAAGCGTGAATCCTTCGACATGTTCGAAGCCATGATGCGGCGTTTCCAGGAGGAGACGGTTCGTTATCTCTACCTGATGCAGATTCTGGAGCGACCCCTCGAGGGTGGCGCTACCGGGTCGCAGGGCGGTCTCGGCCCGGAAGCTGGTGTGCCGGCAACCAGACCCGGCGCGGGAACCGATGGCAATGGCCGCCGGCCACCGCGAACGGTTGCCACATCGGTAGACGAAATCGAAGAGGCCTTTCAGCGCAAAAAGAAGCGCGAGTTGGACCAGGCACGGATGGCTGGATCCGGCGATATGCAATCGGTGCAACAAGTCGTGCGCGGTGCCGCGAAAATTGGCCGCAACGACCCCTGTCCCTGCGGCTCGGGAAAGAAGTACAAGAAGTGCTGCGGCGCACAGGGCTAACCGCGGCCGCTATCGTTGACAAAAATCCAGGAAGCCGGCGGGGCGAGCACTACCAGGAGCGCTCGAAAGCCTGGGAGGTCGGGGGTTGACCTGGTGGCTCACGGCACCGGCTTGGCCAGTACAAACGATTTCACCACGATGTTATTGGGTTGCACTCCCACCGGGATCATGGTGAGCAGAGAGTATTCCGTTGGCTCCAGCCGGGTCGGCGAGCGTTTTTGAATGACCGTCACGTCGCCCGATTGCGAGTCGAGCACCAGCAAATAGTTCTCACTGCGGGAGAGCGCCAGTCCGTCGGGATGACTGCCCACGGGGAGCGATGCGATCAATTTGCCCATGTCGATGTCATAGACCGCCACCGTGTCCGATCCAAAATTGCTCACATAAAGCCGCGAATTGTCGCCCGTGACAAGGCTGCGCGCAGGGTGCGTGCCAATCAGGTAGCTGCCCCCCACTTCATTGGTCGAGGTCTCAATAATGGAAATGTTGTTGGAATCGAAATTGGCGGCCACAAGTTCGCCGCCATCGGGCTTCAGCGCAAGGTTTACCGGCGTTTTTCCCACATCGAGCAGAGCCAGCAGTTTGTCAGTTTTCAGATCGAGGGACGCCACTTGTGCCGAACCGGGACAGGAGATGAACGCTTTGCTGTTGTCCGGAAGAATGGCAATATCTTCAGGCTGCTGGCAGACGGAGACGGTGCTTCGCACCTTGAGCTGGGTCGCGTCCATCAGCGAGACCGTGTTGTCGCCTCGGTTGCTGACGACGACCGTCGCTCCATCGGGCGAAACCCGCGCCAGACCAGGTGAAGCGCCCACCCGGACGTTGCCCAGCACCTGCCGCCTCTCCAGATCGATCACGGAAACATTCGCCGATTTTGAATTTGCCACGTAGGCCCGTTTGCCGTCGGGCGCCACATCAATGAAATACGGGCCGCCGTGCACCCCGATGGTCGCGACCAGTTCATTGCGCTCCGCGTCAATCACGCTGATGTTGTTGGATTGGGTATTTACGACGTAAACTTCGTTCTTCTGGCCATTGGCGGTGATTCCCGTCGGTTCGCTGCCCACTCGAATCGTCTTTGCCGGCTGAAAGGTGCGCAGGTCGATCACCGACACCGTATTGCTTTTGCCGTTGGTGACGTAGGCGTACTCGCGATAACCAGGACTATAACTGGGCAGTTGCTGCTCGTGGAAATACCACCACCCAACGGCGGCGACGATAGGAAGTATGACAACGAGGAGAAGAAGTTTTCTCAAGCTCAAGCTACTGAACTGATGGAGGATCCGAGCCCTTGCCGGACCGCCGGGGTTTCCGCGACCCGCCCATTCGTTCCGATCGCGGGCACAGTCCTGCCTACAACGGGCGCGATCTGCCGCACTTGTGCCATCAGTTCGTCAAACTGCTCGGGATAAAGCGACTGCATGCCGTCTGACAGCGCCCGGTCCGGTTCGTGATGGACTTCAACGATCAGACCGTCCGCCCCCACCGCGACCGCCGCGCGCGACAGTGGCGTGACCTTGTCCCGTTTGCCCGTACCGTGACTGGGATCGACCACAATGGGCAAGTGACTTAACCGGTGCACGGCAGGCACCAGGCTGAGGTCGAGCGTGTTGCGAGTG
This sequence comes from Terriglobales bacterium, assembly GCA_035937515.1. Classification (GTDB taxonomy): domain Bacteria; phylum Acidobacteriota; class Terriglobia; order Terriglobales; family Acidobacteriaceae; genus JAIQFF01. Next base: position 19,768 of record DASZHW010000094.1, read on the forward strand.
TGGTCGGCGAAGGTCCGCACCCCGCGCTCGCAGAGGATGACCCGGTAGTTGCCCTCGCTCATCACGTACTCGGCCGCCATCAGGAACTCTTCCAGCGTGGCCGACATGCCGCGCTTGAGCAAGACCGGCTTCCGCGCCCGTCCCGCCCGTTTCAGCAAAGAGAAATTCTGCATGTTGCGAGCGCCGATCTGGATGACGTCAGCGTACTTCTCTACCAATTCCAGCGATTCGTTATCAATGGCCTCGGTGACAATCTTCATGCCGAATCGTTCCCGGACCTCGGCCATGATTCGGAGGCCTTCCTCACCTAGGCCCTGAAACGAATAGGGCGACGTGCGAGGCTTGTAGGCGCCTCCGCGGAAAAACTGCGCCCCGGCGCGGCAGACATGTTCGGCCACCGCCATGGTTTGTTCCCGGCTCTCGATGGCGCAGGGCCCGGCAATGACGGCCAATCCCGCGCCGCCGAAACTGGCGTCGGTGTCGGGGAAGCCGATCACCGTGTTCTCCGACTTCACGTCGCGGCTGACCAGTTTGTAGGGCTTGCTGACGCGAATCAACTCCTGGACGCCCGGCATCTCGTCCAGCGTGCCGGGTTCGATTTCGCCCTGATTTCCGGTAATGCCAATCGCGGTTCGCTGCGCCCCCGGCATGGGGTGACCGCGGTATCCCATTTCTTCGATTTTCTGGCAGACGGCGCGGACCTGCTCATCCGTAGCCTGCGCCTTCATGACAACCAGCATGAACCCACCTCGAAGCTCTCAAGTCTATCGTTTGGGGACGGCTCGCGGCAACCAAGGGTTGATTTTCACAGGGTTGCCCGCGCGTGCCCGCAGATGCTCTTTCCGCTGGTTATACTCATCTCAAGCCTGACCTGATGGCTCGCGAACAGGATCTACTGCGGTTGCCGGTACGGGCACGCGCACCCTGGAGACGACCGCAGAAACGTGCAAACACTGAGGAGGTTAGTCAAAAAATGACCTTCCGATTTCATACTTCATAGTTGCTAAAATCTCGTGGCCAGGAGGCCTCGAATGAGCTGGGCCAGCAAATTCTCCAAACCCTACCGCGTGGAAAAAGGCAAGAAGTTCCGCCTTAAAGACTACGATCCCGCTGATACTGCCAAGCTCCGCTCCAAGGGACATGCCGTCGACCTGCTCCAGAAGGGCGTGGCGCGAATGGCGGAGCTGCAGGATATGCTCTACGCCCAGAACCGGTGGGGCGTGCTTCTGATCTTTCAGGCTATGGATGCCGCCGGCAAAGACGGGGTGATCAAGCATGTGATGTCCGGCGTGAATCCACAGGGTTGCCAGGTCTATTCCTTCAAGACTCCTTCCCCCGAAGAACTGGATCACGACTACTTGTGGAGGACCATCAAATGCCTCCCGGAGCGTGGCCGCATTGGCATCTTCAACCGGTCCTATTACGAAGAAGTGCTGGTGGTGCGGGTCCATCCGGAGCTGCTGGCGAACGAAAGAATACCCCCGGCTTTGACCACCGAGAATATCTGGGAGGAGCGTTTCGAGGACATCCGTGCCTGGGAGCGTT
>DASZHW010000095.1:0-5884 GCA_035937515.1 Terriglobales bacterium
CCTGCCACGATGAGGCCCCTCCAGCTCGAATTCGCACCGGTTTGACTCTTCCTGCGTTGACAGGCAGAACTTCAATTCCACTGAGCATGGCCGTGCTTCTCAGGGAAGCAAAGCTCAGATGCAGGAAACCATCGTCGGCAGGTGAAATATTTCGGAACACGCGCTCATCCGCGACGTTGGAGCCGTCGGCGTCAGCCACTACATCGAATCCGCCAAGGATCCGATTTCCATTGGCATAAACACGAAACAGACGCTGACCCTCGCCGCTGGATTCGGCGCTGATGAAGTCTCCTAAACCCGTCTCGGCAAAATGAAGGTGCAATTCGTAGCTGCCTGGCGCCAGCGGGATGTCGTACTGAAAATCGCCGCTCCGGAGGTGCCGGTAAATATCAGGGTCGAGCGTCCGAAAAATCCTCTCGGACGAACGGACGATAACATTCCCGCCGGAATAGAATCGATCGGGACCCCATTTCTGCCCGCTACGGTCAGTGTAGGGATTGGCGGAGCCCGCAATCATCCGAAGGCCGTCGGTGATCGGCGCACCTGTTGGAAGCACGTTGGAAACGGGCGTGGATTTTGCAATGACGGAAGTGGGTTTCACCGCCTGCCACCGCCACACGAATAAGGCGCCAGCGATCACCAGGACGGCGGCGCCTGCAAGCATCACCGGCCTGAGCCAGTTCGGGCGTGCTGGCCAGTGGGTCTCTACGGGTACGATCCCATTTCCGGGCGCAACGTACGTGCCAACCGCTCTCGGCTCGGCGGCCGACTGTGTAGCTTGCGCCCCGGCGGCTGCCGTCTCGCTGGCCGTTCCCTCCTCGCCTTGCGCATCGGCGGCTGTTATTGCGACAGGGACTGCCTCTACGGGCGGGGTCTCCCACCTGAACTCGACCGAATAGGACCCTGGCAGCAGGTCGATTCGGACCGCATGACTAGAACCGTTCTTAGCGAGGTAGTGCTGAGCCAGCTTCTTGCGTACTTCGTTGGCGGTCACACGCACGATCGTGTGCTGCCCGGTATCAAAGTCCTGTGGAAGCTGGAAAAGTGCCACGCCGAGCGAGCGCTCCTTGAGATCGCCGCTCGAACCATTCATCGTGTGCTCGACGATGTATTCGAGAAACTCCCTACATCGCTTGCTCGTGCGAAAAGCAGGGCTTTCCAGCAGACGCCTGATCTCCGTACGTACGGCGTCCTCCTGTGACTGGTCGAACCTCTGGGTCTCCCTCGTGAGCTTTCGGTAAGGCTGCATGAATTCCTCTGGGCATAACTGGTAACGTCGTCTTTTCCGCTGGTTAAACTGTGAGGAGGATGGCAATGGGCAGCAAGAGCCGGGCTTTCACAATGGACGAGGTACGTGCGAGCTTCGAGGAGTGGAGACAGAACCGGCAGGGAAGGAGCCGTATACCCGACGCGTTGTGGTCGGCGGCCGCCGAACTGGCCCGCAAAGATGGTATCAACCGCACCGCGGCCGAACTCCACCTCGATGGAGGCAAACTGAAACGGCTGATGGGAGCGAAAGCAAGGTCTGGAAAGCGATCCCCAGCGTTCGTGGAACTACTGACTCCTCGGGCGATCTCTGTTCCGGAATGCACGATTGAACTGGAAGGGCGACGTGGCACGGTACGAATCCAGTTAAAGGGTACTTCCGCATCGGATCTTGCCGACTGGGGTCGGGCGTTGTGGGAGGCCGTGTCCTGATCCAGATCACCCCGCAGATGCGTATCCTGGTTGCGATCGAGTCGATTGACGGCAGGAAGGGCATTGACTCCATTGCGCAGCTTTGCCGCGAGAAACTGGCTGCCGATCCGTTTTCCGGCTGCCTGTTTATCTTCCGTAACCGAAGTGGAAAGTCGATCCGGATATTGGCGTACGACGAGCAGGGATTCTGGCTTGCCACGAAGCGATTGTCGAAAGGCCGCTTCAAGTGGTGGCCAACCGGCGCGGAACCGGCGAAAACACTGCGAGCACATCAGGCGCAGTTGCTCCTGGCGGCCGGCAATCCGGAGACCGATGCCGCGCCCGTATGGCGGCGCGTGAATTCTTAAAAAAGTACTTGCGTTCCGGTTTCGATTTTGGCAAACTGATCCCAGATGCCAGCCGAGTGGAGATACCGGGGCAGAGCCGTCACGGCAGAAGACATCCTATTTATTCGCTCGTTCATCGCCGCACATCCTGGCGCGAGCCGGCGCAGATTATCGGCAATCTTGTGCGAGGCGTGGCACTGGAAACAAGCCAACGGCGCGCTGTGCGACATGATTTGTCGCGGGCTTCTCCTGATGCTCCACCGAGCCGGCGAAATCGAGCTTCCCGCAGTTCGGCAAACCTCGCTGAACCCGTTTGTGCGACGCCAGCGGCCGCAGCCTCCGGTGATCGACAGGGCACCGGTCAGCGGCTCGCTCGGTCAACTCGGGCCAATCGAACTCACCCAGGTCCGGCGCACGGCCCAAGAGCCGCTATTCAATGGCCTGATCGAGCACCATCACTATCTGGGTTACGAGCAACCGGTGGGCGAACACCTGAAGTATCTGGTGTGGGCGCAAGGCCGACCGATCGCGTGCCTGGCGTGGAGTTCGGCGCCGCGCCACCTGGGCAGCCGGGACCGATATATAGGATGGAGTGCCGAAGCGCGACGGCGTAACATCCGCTTCCTTGCTTACAATACGCGCTTTCTGATTCTGCCATGGGTAAGGGTTCCTCACTTGGCCTCGTACCTTCTCGGCCGGATGGCGCGCCTGCTATCGCAGGATTGGGAACAGCTCTACGGGCACCCCATCTATTTTCTGGAGACCTTCGTGGATCCGGAACGGTTTCGCGGAACCTGTTACCGGGCGGCGAACTGGGTGATGCTGGGAACAACGACGGGGCGTGGCAAAGACGATCGGACGAACCGGCCGAACCGGTCCATTAAAGAGGTGCTCGGCTATCCGCTGCACCGGCGGTTTCGCGAGTTCTTGCAGAAGGTGGGAGCATGAAGTCATCCGACCCAGGGAACGCCCCGCGAATCGACGTTTCCTGCGAGGAGTTGGAGGCGTTGCTGGAGCAGGCCAGGCAGGAACCGTTGCGGGAGGAAGGCTATCACAAGCTGAAAGCCGCGATCCGTACGCTGGGCTATGTGACCGAATTGCTGGAGAAGAAGGAAACGACCCTGGCGGCGCTGCGCGAGTTGTTGTGTCCTGCCAGCACCGAGAAAACCGACAAGGTGCTGAAGCAGGCAGGTATCGACGCGGGTGAGAAGAAGCCGGCTACAGAAAGCGCCTCGAAGAAATCGAAGGGCGCTTCTGCCGGGCACGGGCGCAATGGCGCGGCAGCGTACCGTGGAGCGACCAGGGTGCGAGTGCCGCACGCGTCGTTAAAGGCAGGAGATCCATGCCCGGATGCGCAGTGCGGTGGCAAAGTCTACTTGCAGCACGATCCCGGCGTATTGGTGCGCGTGAGGGGGCAGGCGCCGCTGGCCGCGACCCTCTATGAGTTGGAAAAGCTGCGATGTCATCTGTGCGGGAACGTGTACACGGCCGAAGCTCCGCCAGAGGCGGGCGAGAAGAAATATGACGAATCGGCGGCCAGCATGATCGCCCTGCTCCGCTACGGGAGTGGAGTCCCCTGGTACCGGCTGCGAGGGCTGGAGCGGAGTCTGGGCATTCCACTGCCGGTGGCCACGCAGTGCGAGGTCGTGGCGGAAACCGCGGTCCCGCTCCAACCGGCCCTGGATGAACTCAAACGCCAGGCCGCCCAAGGGGAAGTGGTGCACAACGACGATACCTCCATGCGCGTGCTGTCGCTGGACCGGGATGCGGACATTTCCCCGGAGCGAACCGGGGTATTCACCAGCGGGCTGGTATGGATCTTCCAAGGGCGCCGGATCGCGCTGTTCTTCACCGGGTGCAAGCACGCCGGCGAGAATCTGGCCGAGGTGCTGAAACAGCGGTCTCCAGGCCTGCCGCCCCCCATTCAAATGTGTGATGCCCTTTCGCGGAACGTGCCCAAACTCGTCGAGACGCTGGTGGCCAACTGTAATGCGCACAACCGGCGAAACTTTGTGAAGGTGACGGTGAGTTTTCCGGAACCATGTCAGTTCGTGTTGGAGACTCTGGGCGAGGTCTACGGCTATGATGAGGTGGCACGGGAACAGGGCATGTCGCCGGAGGAACGCCTGCGCTTCCACCAGGAGCATAGCGGGCCGGTGATGGAAAAGCTGCATACCTGGTGCCATGTCCAGTTCGACGAAAGGAAAGTGGAACCGAACTCCGGCCTGGGCCAGGCGATCTCCTATCTGCTCAAGCACTGGGAAAAACTCACGCTCTTTTTGCGAGCGGCGGGGGCCCCCATCGATAACAATCTGGTCGAGCGAGCGCTGAAGAAGGCCATTCTGCATCGCAAGAACTCTCTGTTTTACAAGACCCGGAAAGGCGCGGAGATGGGCGATCTGTTCATGAGCCTGATCCACACCTGCGAGCTGAACGGCGTCAATCCGTTCGACTATCTGAACGAGTTGCAGAGGCACGCCGAGGACTTAAAGCGACATCCATCGGAGTGGATGCCCTGGAACTATCGCGACACCCTGGCTCGGCTCGCAACACCCGCCGCTGCGTAGTATATATGATAAGTTCTGCCTGGCCGAAAAGGATCGTCGTCGGCCATGCTTGGGTGACGCTTCGAAATGGCCGCCAAACGGGCACTTCCAAAGGCAAAATCGCATAACGTTTTCGGCCAGGCACGGAAGCCGGCGAAAATGTTCCGCGCCGGCCTGTACGCCCGCGTTTCCACGAACGATCAGCAGACGCTGTCCATGCAATGTCGCGCCATGCGGGAGTATGCTGCCCGACGGGGCTGGACGATTGCCCTGCAAGTCCGCGAGGCGAACTCCGGAGCGTCGCGGCGAGAAGCCCGCGAGAAAGTACTGGAGGCCGCCCGTCGCCGGGAAATCGACCTGGTGCTGGTCTGGCGGTTGGACCGCTGGGGCCGGTCGGTGACGGATCTGCTGGCAACCCTGCAGGAACTGGAGCATCTCGGCGTAGGCTTCGTGTCGCTGACCGAGGCACTGGACCTGACCACGCCTGCGGGTCGAGCGATGGCGGGGCTGCTGGCCGTCTTCGCCGCATTCGAACGGGAGATCCTGGGTGAGCGAACTCGGGCTGGACTGGCCCACGCCCGCCAAAGCGGCAAGCGACTGGGTCGGCCGATGACGGCCGGCCTCCAAGCCCCTGAGATCCGGAAACTCCACCGCGCCGGTGTCAGTAAGTCAGAAATCGCCCGCCGCCTACAGATCGGCCGCACCTCGGTTCGCCGGATTCTGGGCTGACCTATTTCTCTGAGGAATAGGCCGCTCCGGTTTTCCAGCGGCATCCGGACCTGAGGCAAAATGAAAATGAATGCTGCTGCAACCCCATCCGCTGCTCTGGACGGCCATTGAAAATACACGTATGATTCGGTTTGCCTATCATGGCAAGGATCGCTTAGTGGAACCGCACGACCACGGGATCCTCAACGGTTCCGTCCAGTTGCTGAGCTGGCAAGTTGCCGGCCGCAGCAGTCGCCCTCTTCCCAACTGGCTTTTGACGAAGGTCGATGAGATGACCGATCTGATACTACTCGACCAGACCTTCCCGGGCGGACGCCCCACAGCTTCCGGTAAGCATATCGACTGGGACGTGCTGTTCATCCGCGTCAAACCAGCCAGCGATTACCTGCATGCTGGTTCCGAGTAGTCCCGCCCCCTCCGTCAGCACTGGACCCCAGGCCCCGCCTATCTCGCCAGCCCACGGCCACGGAACCGCCCTACACAGGTTTGCCGAAAGCTCACGGAAGGTAAGGAGTATTCCGGCATTGTGCGGCCATGTGCCCGCCAGATCCCGGAACGCTCAGTAGCGCGCCCTTTCCGCGCCTT
>DASZHW010000096.1:0-1522 GCA_035937515.1 Terriglobales bacterium
GCGGCTTGGATGGGCGAACCGACGGGCCATTTCTTGATGTTTGTGCGGGTTACTTCGTAGCGCTCACCGAGGTTGTCGATCAGACCGGCGGGATCCGCATGCGGATTGTAGGCAGCAAAAAAATTGTCCTTCCCGGAGAGGATGTCGTCGACACCGGTCCAGCCGGCCTGAACAAGCAATGCGGACGTGACCCCGCTGCGCGCTGTCATGCCGCCAAAGTGGAAGGCTTTCTGAACATGTTCGGTGTCGCGATTCCACGCCCCCAAGCCGGAGGATTGATGCGCGGTATAACCCAGCATCCACCGCATCTGCTGGGCGTTCAAGCCGGCCGCGCAACTCGCTGCTGCCGCCGCGCCAAAGAGAGGAGAGATGCTGTGCGTGCTCCAGTGGCTCTCGGCCTCAAAGCGCTGACCACCTAGGGTAATTGTGAAGCGGGGCCCGATATCGTAACCAAGAGTGACGGCGCGCAGGAAATGCGCTCCGCTGATCCCGAAGCGTTCGCCGGCTGCAAGGGTGGCAGGAACCACGGCACAGCCCGGATGGGATTGCGAGTGAGAGTGAGAATCATCGGTCTCGTCGGCATGGGCGAGCACGCCGTTAGTAAGTGCCGCTTCGATGGGGCCGCACAAGAAATTGGAGGCCACAACGGTGGCGACCTCCTTGCCTCCGTAGGCGCGAGCAAACTGAAGTGCGGCTCGGCCCGGCGGCAATTCGGAACCTGAAATCATCGCAGCGAAAGTATCGAGTATGTGTTGTTTCGTTCTTTCAGCCACTTCCTCAGGCAGGGCGCGACGGGCAGCCTCACTCATGTACGCGCTGAGGGTTTCCATGATGGGGCTCACGCCTGGTTGTGAGCTTGGGCGAGCTGATGACGTTGAGCCGAAAGCTGCCTCGCTGGGGAACGCTGCAGCTACCATAGCCAGTCCAGCGATCTCGAAAAGGTCCCGGCGCGTAAGAGACGAGACGGCGCTCCTCTGCTTGGCATCGTCATTGGGTGCATTTTTCAAGACCATTTGTCCGCCTTGTCTGGCCCAGCCCAGCTTTTTGTTCGTCGTCTCAATTCGCCTGCACCGAAATCGAACCAAGCGTCGGTCCATGGAGCGCTTCAGCCGAAGAAGCTTGCGGCTTGGCCAGGAGCGCAGCCACAAATCCGAACGCAGCTGCCAACGAGAGCCACAGTCCTGGAACGGCACGATTCCCGGTGAGATGAATCAAATAGGTGCTGATCGCTGGCGTAAAACCACCGAAGATGGCGGTTGCCAAGCTGTAGGCAAGCGAGAAACCGGAGGTTCTCACGTCGATTGGCATGATCTCTGTAAGAAAGACGACCATCGCACCGTTGTAGCTGCCGAAAATGAACGACAGCCACAGTTCGACGGCGAGCAGCCTGGCGAACGAAGGCTCATGTACGAGCCATAGCATCGCGGGATAAGCGGTGACCAACATCAGAATTGTGAAGACCAGGAGTAAGGGTCTGCGCCCGATCCTATCGGAAAGCGCGCCGGCGACCGGAAGCCAGAAT
>DASZHW010000097.1:0-1701 GCA_035937515.1 Terriglobales bacterium
CGCTGGTCTGGCCGATCTCAATGCCGAGCTTAAGCAACTCGCCCTGGATCCGAGGCGCTCCCCACAGTGGATTGGCAACGCTCATCTCGCGGATCAGCCGTCGTATTTCGACCGCAACCGTCGGTCGGCCGGAACGAGGTCATGATTTCCAGCGCCAGTACGATCTGAACCCGGCACGATGCCAACGGACGACAGTCTCCGGCTTCACAATCGTTAGCGCATTGAGGGTATTTGGCGCCAAACGGGACAGCCCAACAAAGATCAGGCGATCCATGGCACTGAAAGTCAGCCTCTTTGGCAGGTGCCGTCGCTGGATGTCAAGCTGATGACGAAGGATCAGGATCTCAGCTTCCAACGAGGCCCGCGACTGGAACAACAGCACCAGCACCGACCAGACCAGGCTGCAAGCTTCTCTCATAGGCCAGAAACATTGCGCGATTCGGCCTCACTTGCCAGCCGGATTAGGTTTCCGACAGGGACAGGTCTTGTCTGCCTCGCCGCAGTCGATCAGCCTTCCGACAACATAAGCCCCAAGTAAGCGAGGAGGCGGCGGCTGATCGCTTCGACGGCAAATCATGGAACGGCCCTGCGGTAGTGGCGTAAAATGCCAATCGACCGCAAAGCCGTACAATACGCTCTGCCAGCGCTACTCTATCGCTCGACTCGACGGCAGCGAATTAAAATCTCAGAAGTTTGAGTCGAGACCGCTGGCAGTAAGAGACCGCTGACAGTAACAAGATGATAATCGCGGCGGTCACTGTGGAACGGAGAGCAGAATGTTTTTTCGAACCGTCAATCCGGCCACTGGCGAACTGGTTCAAACCTTCGAAGCAATATCCGGCGATGATCTAGAGGTTGCCTTGGCGACGGCACACAAGGCGTATGAAACCGACTGGCGCCTGCGCCCGGTGACCGTTTCCCGCGCTGCCACGGCGTCGCCGCCCAGATTCCGGGGCGAGGACAATGTGGCGGTGTTGCGGCGAACTGGGCGTCGCCGACGCAGGGATCCAGCGCGCCATCGAGGCAGGTATCCTGCTTCGGGATTCCGCAGCCCGTTAAGCAGGGGCGGCACCTGACCAAGCAAATTGAACAAATAAACAAATGCAACTAGCTGAGTTCACGCGTTCAACCACGCTGCGCTGGACCTTCTTAGTGGCCGGCTTATTTGCGGCTCTTATCGTGGAGTTGCTCGGATTTATTTACTTGAGAGCGGAGGGTGACCTAAGGATAACTCCGGCCAATCGTGCAACGCACCGTTCGTGCCGCTGTTGAAGGAAGTCGCAGCGATCGCCAAGGGCGCGGCAGACAAGACCAAGGCCGGCGATCCCCGCGCCGAACGCACCATCATCGGGTCCGGTGTTGTCGCGCATCCAGTGGGACAAGATCCAGAAGTTCATCGGAAGGGCATCGAGGAAGGTGCCACTCTGGTAGCCGGCGGTCCCGGCCTTTCAGCGACGACACCTCCACGATCTGCGATACCGCCTTCGCGAAAAATTTGCGCCCGAGTAAGTACAGCACTGGCCGAGAATCTGATCTGAGGTGGCTCATCGTGACGCGGGACAACGACGATAGCCTGCCGCGTTCGGTCGCTCTGCAGAACGCCGAAAGCATTCGCGCCGTACGCCTGCGTGCCGAGCAGCGAGCCGAAGCTGCCGTGCGCGAGCAGGCACACCTGCTCAATCTCACGCATGACGCCATTTT
>DASZHW010000098.1:0-1596 GCA_035937515.1 Terriglobales bacterium
CGGCCTAGGAAATCCTGCATCAACGTGCGAGTGTCACGCTCCGAGCCATAGCGCAGCAAGTGTTCGGAGAGCCACGTATACCAACGGGAATCTCCCGTATCGAAAGCGCCCAGGGTTTCTGTGATGTGCTCCCGCATCTCAGCGGTGAGGATGGCCCCGAAACCGTAGTTCACCATGTAGCCCGGGAGGTCGGCCAACTGCACGCGCACTGCCCACCAGGAAAACTCGGGATGCGGCACGATATGCAAATAGTGGCTCGTGATTTCGGTCCAAAGCGAGTTGGGGTCGCTCGTAGGAGCGCGAAACATCCGCAATTCAAACAGAGACCACGCTACGTCGAGTATGACAGCGGAATATAAAGCCCGCAGCGAAAGTTGCTCCGGAGCTTCATGGCCCAGGTAGCGGCGCTGCCACACGGGTTCATAGGTGCTCCAGGCGGGGACATCGGCGAAAGCCTCGGCGAAAAGATCGCTCGGCCAGTCCACGAAGGCGGGACGATTACGAATCGCGGTGATATTTACTACGTGGCCGTTTTCGTGTACCAGCTCATTTAATACGAACAGGCCGCCGCGCTCGTACGGGGCCGACACGCGCGCGACCGTGGGTCTCCAAGCTCCGTTCACCAAGCGTCCGTGGGTGACAAACTCCGTGTAAGCCAGTGCCGCCTTTTCCGGCCGGGGCGCAAGATCGTAAAGCGTCCCCATTTGCTCCAGGTCAGCGCCCAGATCGCGGTAGTAACGGTGGTTGATCGGCTGCAGCGCTTCCCGCGGGATGTATGTCCCGAGCAAGCGATCGGCCTCTCCTGCCTGGAAACGGAAGTCCCAGGGCTCAGCCATGACATCGTCGCTCGATTCGCGCCAGGCATCGAGCATCTGCACCAGCCACAGTTCCACCGCCGGGGGATCGATGCCGACGTCGCGGGCGGCGTTGTCAATTTCCGAGCCGTTCCTGGCCGCTTCAGCGGCAGCCCCGGCGATCATGCGACGGTAGGGGCTGTCGGGCTCGTTGTTGCCGTTGATGGCCTGCCACAACGGAACAAACGCTAAGAAAACCGCCTTGCGGCGGCCAGGATCGGATGCTTCATGCAGCAAGTCGAGGGCAGAAACCCGATTGATCGTGCCGCCCTCAAAGGTGAGGCTGTTGCCGATCTCGACGAAACAGGCGACCAGCGCAGATTTGAGGTCCGGATATGCAATGTCTTTGCGGACCGCATCCTGGCACTTTGCCGCTGGGCTGAAAAGCGCTCCGCCCCCGGTGAAGGCCTTCATCTGCTTGCGCATGGCGGCGATGGCTCTGGTGTCCCCGCCGGAGAGTCCGGAGGCGGGCAACTTCTCCAGTTCCTTGACCAGTTTGGCGCGCTTCTTACTGTAAAGCTGCTCCCAGGCAGCGCGGTCTCTACCCTGGTAGCGACTGAGCAGGCCGGAATCGATGGTGGCCAGGACAGTGTTGGCGTCGCTGACATCAGCATAGAGATACTCGACCGACGAGACCTTTCTCGAGTCGGCCGTTAGAGCGGCGTCTGCGCCAACGGACTTGGGTGAAAGCAGCAAACTGCAGGCCAGACTAAGGAACAGCAGGTTTTTCATAGGACTTGTC
>DASZHW010000099.1:0-2501 GCA_035937515.1 Terriglobales bacterium
TTGTCCAGTCGCGCCAGTTCCCGGCCAAAAAGCGCGTTATTCGGAAAGTCCCGTTGCAGCCCCACCATGAGCTCGCGAGCGCGCGGCACGTCTTTCTCGCGGACGTAGGCGATGGCCAGCAGGATGCGCGCGAATGGGGCAAGCAGATGGCCTTGCGCTGCGGTCTTCTGGAGTTCGGCAATGCCGCCAGCTTTGTCGCCCGTAACGCCCCCGAGGCGTACCAACCAGCGCATCGGAGCGGCCATCGATCCAATGATGTAACGGCTGACGCCCTCCGCCAGGTGAGCGTCGTAGCAATTGGGATCTACGGCGAGCAGTTGCTGCGCCCATGCCGTTGCCTCCTTGGTGTAATGAAGCGACGCCAAATTGCGCTTTTCGATGAGCGCTGCAAAGTCCGACCGCAGACCGGCGGCAAACGTCATCGCCAGAAGCGCATCGCGGTCACGAGGGTCGCGGCTCAGCCTGGACTTTGCCAGGTCTTCTGCGCGGCGGAGCTGCTGCTCGAAACGTGCGCGTTCGCTCGGGTCCGCCCGATACTTCTTGCGCGCGCCGAAGGCCGAGTCGTCTTCATAGAACTGGGCCTCCAGGACGCCCAGCCGGTTGAATTCAGAGAACAAGATACCAGCCGCCTCGCTCGCCGGCCCCATGGGATTTTCAGGGTTCAGTTTTTCCCACGACTCGAATTCACTTTGCCCGCCGACAAAATCCAGATCGTAGAGCCGCCGGAATCCATGATCAAGCCCGGCCGAGGGCAAATCGGCAAAAGCCTGCGGAACCGTCAGCAGCATGAGAGCGGCTGTAACTAAGACTGCGACCTGTGCATCTCTGGCGTGAGCTCTCAGGCGACGTAGAACCGTAATGAGGAATCCTGACATGTGTTCAGTTAGATGCGTCGTTCCACATGATCGGCGAAAGCCGCGCACAAATCTCCATCTTCTGGCAAACTGCTGGACGGTGACCCTTTGAGCGATAATCTTCGTAATGCGCCGGGCTGGCCCGGAATCGAACCCCGCTGGACTTCGAGCGCCAAAACCGGCGTTGGCACTGCGCTGACCCTCCAGAGCAGACTTTGGTTCACGCTCAGCCACGGCATTCTCAATGAGATCTATTTTCCCCGCGTGGACCAAGCCTGCACCCGCGACTTCGGTCTGATTGTCACCGACGGTCGCGAGTACTTCTCGGAAGAGAAACGCCACTGTACCTTCCAGAACCTTCCGATCGAACCAGGGGTGCCTGCCTACCAGCTGACGAACACATGCGAGACGGGCCGATACCGGATCGAAAAGGAAGTGCTGACTGATCCCTGGCGAAACGTGGTATTGCAGAAAATCCGATTTGTGCCGCTCCAGGGGAATCTCGGCGACTACCGCGTCTACGCCCTCTTGGCGTCGCACCTGGGGAATATGGGATATGGAAATACCGGTTGGGTGGGCGATTACAAGGGGACACCGATGCTCTTTGCCGAGCGCGAATCCTGTGCGCTTGCCTTGGCGAGCTCCGCGCCGTTGTTAAGACGTTCCGTCGGATTTGTCGGCGTTTCCGACAGCTGGCAGGATCTTGCAGAGCACTTTCAGATGACGTGGGAGTACGACCGCGCGGAAAACGGAAACATCGCGCTGACCGCTGAAATTGGCCTGGCCGCCTGCGAAGGCGAGTTCATCCTCGCCCTCGGCTTTGGAGGAATCTGGGCGGAAGCCGGGCAGCAAGCCCTTTCTTCCCTGCTCACTTCTTATGCGACCACCCGCAAAGATTACGTCCAGCACTGGCAGAACTGGCAGCGGACACTGAAGCAGCTCGACGAGAAGCCGCGGGAAAAAGATTTGTACCGGGCCAGCGTGGCGGTTGTACGTAGCCACGAGTCCAAGGACTTCCTCGGCGGCATCATCGCCAGCCTCTCCATTCCCTGGGGCTTCAACAAGGGCGACGAGGATCTCGGCGGTTATCACCTTATCTGGCCCCGCGATCTGGTCGAGAGTGCCGGCGGATTGCTGGCAGCGGGCGCCCACGACGACGCTCTCCGCGTGTTGCATTATCTTGAAGCCACCCAGGAGGCCGCCGGTTACTGGGCGCAGAACATGTGGTTGGATGGTCGTCCCTACTGGAGCGGCTCGCAGATGGATGAAACCGCCTTTCCGATTCTCCTGGTCGATCTGCTGCGCCGCGAATCGCCCCGCTGCTTTGGGGAAAGCGATCGCTGGTGGCCGATGGTTCGCAAAGCAGCGGCATTCATTGTCGCGAACGGCCCGGTCACCCAGCAGGATCGCTGGGAAGAGGACGGCGGCTACTCACCGTTCACGCTGGCAGCCGAAGTCGCGGCCTTGCTGGCTGCCGCCGATCTCGCGGAAATGATGGGCCAGCCTCAACCCGCCGAATTTCTGCGCCAGATGGCCGACACATGGAACGACAACATCGAACGCTGGACCTACGCCGTGAACAGCGATCTCGCCCGGCAGCTTGGCGTCGAGGGCTACTACGTGCGCATCACGCCCGCGGACGGAGAC
>DASZHW010000100.1:0-1582 GCA_035937515.1 Terriglobales bacterium
TTCTTTGCGTTCCCCGAACCAATCGGGTCTGTCATCAACATCATCCTGTGGATCGTGATTGCTTGCGCGGGTGTTTATTTCCTGTTCGCGCTCCTGAGCTGTTTCTTCGGTAGCGGCCTTAGTCTCCCGAGTTTCCCGGCGTCGCATAGATGATAGAGCACAAAGAGTTTATCCTCGGTGTGGCGGTCGGCCTTGTTCCGGTGCTCTCTTTCTGGATCGGATGGATGGCCTGTTGGTTTATGGGGAAAGGCCGATGAGGCGCCGCGACTACCAGAACCTGTTTCGACGTGAACCGCCGTGGTCCTGGCAGGCAGCCATGCACCGGGTTTGGGTAGCGCTAGCCATTGTCGCCGCCATCATGCTCGCGTTCTGGCTCGTCTTCTGGATTGGCGCGCATGTTTGAGTGGGGGATTCTCCCCTGGATGACGCACCTGACATCAAGGCGTGGCAGGCCGTACTCGCAGCTTTCCAGGAAGCGGCGGGGAACGACCCCAATGTCACGCTGCGCTGGTCGATCGCATGGGCGGCAACCGTGAACGCGGTAATGGCCTACGTTCGGGAGATGCAGTCGCGGGAGAAAACGTGATGGCCGGAGCGGCTGAGAAGGTGCCACCCGCCCAGCCGGACGAGGACGAAGATGGCGAACACGACAGATAAATATCAGCCGGGCATAGGCGTGGATGCTCGCGGCGCTCAAGTTATTGATCCGACGAAAAATGTCGAGGACTTGGTCAAGGCCAACAAGCAGGCGTCCGCGGACATGCGGAGCGCCGACCAGCGATTCCTCGATGCGCAGTTAATGTCTTATGAGAAACTCCAGAACTTCGCCCGTGAAGCCGAGACGCGACTCCAAACCTTCGCAAGGGAAGCCGAGAGCCGGCACCAGACGGAAATGCGTGCGGCCGAGACGCGCCGAATAGACCAGCTCGCCCAGACGCGGCAGGAGTTCCAGAACACCATCCGCGACATGCTGGCGGAGAGCGTGCGGACGACCTCGACTCTTGTCAGCACTCAGTTGGTCCAGATTCAGGCAACATTCGACACGCGCGTCAGCAAGCTCGAAGCGGGGGCATTCACTCAGGCCGGCAAGAGCAGCGTTGCCGACCCGGCGCTCGCAGATTTCATGCGGGCGATGTCCGCCGCCATTACGCAGCAGTCCAGTTCGACGAGTGAGATGGTCACGAAGGTGACCGCGCAGCAGGCCGAGGCTACAGCCAAATTGACACTCCAGATCGCCGCGCTAGGGGCAAAGGAGATAGGCGGAGATGCTAGGCGGATGGGCCAGGGACAGGTCATAGCCTGGATCGTGGCCGGGTTCATGCTACTAGCGGCCCTAGCCGGCCCGATCATTGCCATCATCTCAATGAAGCACTAGCCGTCCCCGTTCAGAACCTCCACGACTGCGCTGTAGCTTTGCCTCATCTGCCGCTGAGCCTTGCGTAGGGCGATCTCGGCCATGTGCAGGCTCGTGACGCATTCCGACCACGTCGCGTGCGCCCCTTCCAGTTCCGAAATGGCTGCGTCCAGGTGGTCCCGCGCTTTTCTGAGTCTTTCTGATTTCACTTTTCGACTTTCTCTGTCT
>DASZHW010000101.1:0-1655 GCA_035937515.1 Terriglobales bacterium
CAGAAGACGACGCCAACTTCAGCACTGACCAGCGCGACGATGTCGGCCTCCGGGTTCCGCCGAACCAGATACAAAATCGATGCTACAAAATTAATGAGGAACAGAGTGAACGCAGTCCAGGCCGAAGGCACGTGATAGTAGAAAATACGCTGCACATCGCCCATAGTCTGCTCGGTGGGAGCAGCGACCAGCGCCTCGTAAAGCGCATAGCTCAACAGGACCGCGGTAAGGACACCGAGGATGGGGAAGGCACGTTTCATTCAGTCATTGAATCATTTAGTCATTGAATCATTGAAAATCCCGGCCGTTAAATCCAATGGCTCAATGCCTCAATGATTCAATGACTCAATTTGTTCATTCATTCTGCATTCAGGACGGTTTCAAACAGAAGCAGGCACACCGTAGTAAACACCAGATCATAGGTCGCAAGCAACACGATATAGAAGTGCGCGCTTTCGCCGTCCAGTATGGCCGTGGTGGATTGCACCATGGCGAGGATCGCCGGTATCGAGATGGGGAACAAGAGCAGCGGCAGCATGATTTCACGGCTGCGCGTGCGTAGGGATATCGCGGCGAAGAAGGTGCCGTTCACCACCAGGGCCCAGGTCCCGAGAACCGCGATCAGTAGTAATTGCCATACCGGTCCCTGCGCACGCAAGCGGTAAAAGACGATGAACAGGGGAGTCATGAGCGCTTCCAGCACGGTCACAAAAATAAAATTGCCGAACACCTTGGCCACGAACAGGGAATGGGCGGAAGCGGGCGATACTCTGTAGGCGTCGAGCACCTGATTGCGAATCTCTCGCGCCCAGGTCTGGTTGAGCGCCACCACCGCCGCGAACAGGAACGCCACCCAGATCAGGCCGCCCGCGATCTGGCGCGACTCTTCGGCGGTCGGATCAAACGAAAAACTGAACACGACCACCACCAGCAGAGAAAAAAACAGCATGGAGTTGATGGCGTCTTTCGACCGCCACTCCAGGCGCAGATCTTTGAGCAGCGTGGCGCGGGTGATGCCGGTGGGCGCGGTCATATTGAGCTTCTCCCCGGGCTTCCTCTTGCAATCTCCGGCCGCTTCAACTCTCGCGTGCGCTCGACAATCTGGCCGAATTCCATCCAGATGAACTCGTCGGCCGCGCTCTCGAGCAACGAGGCCTGGTGAGTGACGACGAAGACCGTTGTGCCTCGGTCGCGCGTACGGACCAGCAACTGAACCATCTCTGTCGCGGAACGAACGTCCACATTCGAGAAGGGCTCATCGAGCAAGAGGATTTTGGGGTCGTTCAGTAAAGCCCGCGCCAACGACATCCGCTGTCGCATACCTTGCGAATACAGGCCGACGGGGCGGACGAGATCGGGATCAAGGCCGACTGAGCGGATGACCTCCGCGCAGCGCGTGCCGCCGGTGATTCCATACAGCCGGGCAAAGTATTGCAGGTTCTCCATCCCGCTCATCTCGTCATAAAGAAGAGAGGGATGCGCCATGTAGCCCACCTGCTGGCAGATGTCGTGAAACTTCTTAGCCCCGAGGATCGCGACGTCGCCGCTGGACGGCTGGCTGAGGCCTGCCAGGGTGCGCAGCAATGTAGTTTTGCCCGCGCCGTTATCGCCGAGAATGGCGTAGAGTTTCCCGCCGGAAAATTCCGCGGTGACGC
>DASZHW010000102.1:0-51323 GCA_035937515.1 Terriglobales bacterium
GCATCAGCTTTGCTATGCGGACACGAGGATGACGAGAGTGAAACACATTTTGTTGTGCATGGTGCTTCTCACGGGCGGGGTCAGCGCAACCGCACAGACGGAGCGCAAGGTGACTCACCGTGAGGAGCCGGATTATCCAGAACTGGCGAAAAAGATGAATCTTCATGGCACGGTCAAACTCAAAATTTGGATCAGTCCGGACGGTACGGTACGCCGGTTGGAATATGTCGGAGGCCACCCCGTATTGGCGGAGTCTGCGCTGAAAGCAGTCAAAGGCTGGCACTACGAAGCAGCTACCAAGGAATCAAACACCATCATCGGAGTGAAGTTTTGAACATCAGCGTCCTTCAGTTCTCAACTTTCACTGGAGGTGTCAGAATCCTCGGAACGCGAGCCATGAAAGGGTACAGCTCGGTGATACTTTTGTGATCTATCGAATTCTATTCGTGGTGTTGGTCGCTCTCACATTTTGGTGGGTGCTTCGGGTTGGAGACGGAGAGCGCGAATTTAAGGAGTCTCAGCAGGCTTTGCGGCTTGTGACGAGTTGGCGCCAAGAGGCGCGAGTCGGATCGCAGGATAACGAGCAAGCTGAAATTGTGTGCCCTGATCGTGGACACTGGCTACGCCACGTTATATCGCAGTCCAATGATGGCGAGGCTACTGACCAGACGTTTGAATCCGTCGAAATCGGACGCCAACATTACTCTCGATCCTCAGACAAACCGTCTGAGTGGAAATCAGAATATGCCGCAACGGTGACTGGGGCATGCGAAAAACTCCGACAAGGCGACTATCTTTACCCGCTTCCGAACTATGAACACCTAATTGAGCACACCAAAATTGTCAAGGGAGGGGTTGACACAGTCCATGGGCTGAAGTGCCAGGAATGGACGACAGTTCGCACAATTCCTGGCCGTTTTGCTCCAGCTCAGCCCCTTGATGAAGCGCAAATCTGTATCGGCCTTTATGATCATCTTCCCAGGCGTATTAAGTACGAAAAGGCTGAATACGTTTTCTATGACTGGAACACGCCCATTCATATCGAAGGAAATCAGGGGCCACGAGCGCTGCTTCCCTAACCATCACCCTGCTCGCCGACCCACTGCCGGCGATCCGTCTGCCAATTGGCAGTCACGAGATCAATGAGCAATCAGAACGTCGGACAGCGATATAATCGCCCCACAGATGAGCACCCCGAGTCGCCAGAGTCACCGATATTCCTTCGATGGGCGAGTCAATATCACAGTCCACCGTGCTGGGGAAAAGCTCGACTTCTGGGGAAGGATAGCGGACGTAAATGAGAGCGGTATGGGAGCCACGGTCTCCGGAGAGCTGAGCCAAGGCGAATTTGTTGTCCTGCAATTCTCCATATCTTCCTCATCGCCATTCCTGGAATTGCGCGCTCGTGTTTGCCATCGACGCGGATATTATTGTGGCTTTGAGTTCTTGATTGTCAGTGATCGGCAACGCGAGCTTATCAAACTAGCCTGTGAAGGACTCCCGATTAAACACTCCTTGGAGGACCGGGAAGATTCTTAGGCAGGGCAACACGTGTGTTAAATCGCGTCTCGGAGCTTTGGAATCATTCTCTGGCGAAACTTACCCGGAGGCTGGCGTCTTCCAGCTCAGTGCACTGGGGCGGCAAGCGTTTGGTGGTAAGTACCGATGCTACCTACCCGCTTGGTGTCCACTAAGCGTCGCGTTGCTCGATTGGATAAACTCTCGGAATTGCAGCTGCGACAAACTGGTGACGATGGCGCTCTAAAAGAAGCAAACTGATTGAAAAGTCCGACATGCGAGACGGAATGGGGCGGGAATAAACCGCTTCGGCTTTGCCCGCCCCGCCAAGTTCCTATTGTTGGTTCCCCATTTGCGGCTGCGGGGGAAACTTGTTCTCTACTCCAATCGGCAAATCAGGGCGGTTCTGTCGTTCCGCAATCCATTGCCATACCCTGTGCCCATCAATGTCCAGCGAGCAGCGCGCCTCGGCGTAATCTACGAGCCGATTCAGCACAATGGTCACTGAGGCAATCGGGTCCTTGTGGCGTTCCAGCAGTTCCGGAAATTTCTGCTGCAACGCCTGACAGGCAAACCGGGCGCCCATCGGCTTGTCCGCTTCCATCAGGACTGTGCGACATGCTCGCGTGAAACCCGGCTGTCGGCTGGCGGACTTGCGCTCGAGAAGGGTGAGCAAATGGTCGCCGAGAACGGCCTCGCCGAAAATATCTGCCAACCCGGCCAGAGTCTGCTTGATAGTCCCGATTCGCTTCATCAGTTCTGCCCGCCGCTCGAGCAGTTCGTGCAGTTCTCGTTCGGCGGAGCGGATGACCTCCTGCACGTGAGGGTCAGCCGCTTGCGAATATTCGTTACTGCCGTTTACGCCTGTGTTCATTGCCATCCTCCCCGGGATTCGTCGAATCGACTACCCGCGAGTTATCCGCGGCAACGCTTTGGGTGTGTCCGGACTTCCGCCTCCCCGCCGTTGCCAGTGTTTTCGGCAGATGCAGTTGCTGGCCGATGGAGCCGTCCGCGGGCCAGACTTCGGTTAGCACGTAGCGGCCATCCTCGCCGTAAAACCGCAGTTTCGGATTTCCCGGCGCATCCAGCGTTTCCACCGAATTCGTCAGTACCCCCGTGAGAAAGCGGCCTTCGGCATCGCGCAACTGCAACACTTCAGGCGAGACGCTCACCAGTCGGTATTTCCCGGCGGGAAAGGTCTTGCCGTCCACGCTGAATTCAAAAGGAATGTTTGCCTTGATGACGCGCTCGATGCTTTGCGCCCGGGCCGCAGGCCCAAGAGACAAGACACCCAGCAGCAGTGAAGTGAGAATTTGTCCGAGCAGGTCCTTCATAACATCCTCCCATTGTTTGTGCAGCTTTGCTCTCCGCAGATTTAACGAATGTCAGGAACCGAGTCTGCGACTAAAGAACTGTGTTCCGCTATCCGGTTCTTGCCGTCAAAGCCGTTTCCCAGCCTTTCACGAGCTTGGGCGAATCAGTACAACGGTCGATTACGACTTCATGATTTCTCCTTGTTGAAACGGAGTTCACTATTGATAACTGCGCTTGTGAAGCTTGGTCCGCAAGCGACTCCTGATTCCGTTGTCAGATGCTTTTCACAACGTATGTGGGGTTAGACGGAGCGACTAATGACGGGATCCAAACGGGATGTCATTTGATTGTCAAATCTTTGTCGATCACAACTTAAGAAGAAGGTATGCGCGGAAACAAGAGCGTTTTCTGGTTACACTACAGCACTGCACGCTTAGAGCCGCGAACTGCGTTGATATGAAAATCGAAGGACGTCATCCGCGGAGCCGAGTCGCTAGGTCCGCCACTGGCGGATCGGCGGCCGAGCAGGTAATCGAGGCGTATGACGCTCTGGCAGAACTTTACGCGGATCATTACGAGTTCGGAAATCCGGACCGACCATTTCTGAATGAGTTTCTCTCCCATCTCCGAAGGGGTGCGCGGCTCCTAGACGTGGGCTGCGGAACGGGAAGTTCTTTTGAGCATGAGAGTTTTGAAAGAAGCCACTTTCGAGGAAGTTCTCAGTTGCCATGACCGCAAAAACCTCGGGTCGGCAAGTTTCGTGTATACCGCCGATCAATTGAGAACAGCGGATAAAGAGGTTGGCGGCAGGTGGACTCTCGCGACCCTTTCGAGAGAAGACACTCTGAACATCATGCTTCCCACTCACAGGCACCCGGCTGAAAATCCGGATGAGCTTATTCCGAAGCCCGGATTAACTGTTTCGGTCGCAGCAGGAAGGGTCAGAGAGCTGACGCGTGAGACCGGACTCTGCTGGGAGAATATACATTTCCACAAGGCCCTCGATTTCTCTCAGAATCATGTTTTCCTGAAGTTTAAGAATGGCGGTCTAAAGCATCTCGACGGTCTGCATCGACTTCTGGCGTGGGCGGTCTTTGACAAAAAAGAGGAAGTGCTTGCCTATGTAGCGGGTGTCATACAGTAGGAAAGGTCTCCGTGTGCTTCCGCGCACTTCTCCACACGTACGTCGACTCTCATCTGCATCGATTGTTACTACTATATATAAGTTCATAAAGGGTTCAGTGTGAGGCTGAACCGCCTTCCAGCGAAGTCGTTTCAAACATCGTCAGTCAAAGGTGGATTTTTGAGGTGGGTTCTTGGAAAAAAACGCACGCATGTGCGTCTTTGCGGCAAAGCCTCGTTTGAATGACGGGCTTTCTTTTTCTGTTTGACAGCGAAGTAATTCCCCTAAAATCTGACTGAGTTACTGAAAGTTCTTCACCAGCATGATGCTAGACTCCGCCAACTCGTTTTGAACGTAGAGAATTGATCTGCCGTCGGGAGATAAGGCCAGCCCGGGACTGGGTGGCTTGTCGGAGGTGGAGATGGAAATCTTTTTGCCTGTTGCAAAGTCAAAAAACTTCACGGTTGCATTGGTCCGGATACTCGAATCGAGGAAGTAAATCCCGTTCCGGGCGAGCGCCCAGTTGTACCAATCGTCACCTGCAGGTTGATCCAAAACGCGGATTTCTTCGCCACCGCTTAGTGGCATCTTCCATATGCCTGGCACGTCAGACTTCGAGTAATAAAGAAAGCGGCCATCGGCTGACTCCGCGGCAAAAACGCCGCCGTTCTTGGTTACCTGGACAGGGGGTCCTCCGTTGAGTTGTATCTTCCATAATTGAAATGGCCCGCCACCTCGGTCAGAGTAGAAATAAATCCACTTTCCATCTCGCGACCAATTGGGCCCTCCGTTATCCGCTCCTGGTAACGTGGCCAACAGCCGCGGCCTGCCTCCACCCACCTCGAGAAGATATACTTCGCTGTGTTCTTTGGGACGAAACTCGAAGGCGATATAGTGGCCGTCGGGCGACCAACGTGCGGCTCCAGCCGTACCGCGCAATGAAGTCAGCTGCCCACAATTGGACCCGTCGCTATCGCAAGCCCAAATTTCCGGATACCCCAAGCGGTCCGATTCGAACGCAATCCTTTTCCCGTCGGGAGAAAAGTGCGGACGCCCTTTCCCCCCTTTCTCCGATATGACAACCGCGGCCGGGCCTTGACGATGTTTTTCGCCCCTCAGATCCACCCGCCAGATGTTGTCATTGCTTACCACCTGCTGATAAACGAGCTGATTACCTTTAGAAGAAATGGAAGGGAGCACCGCGCCCACACCGACACCTGCAACCGGCCGTGGTGTACCTCCGGAAGCGGACATGCGCCACAGACTGGCGAGACCTTCACGCATGGAAGAGAACACGATATCGCGACCGTCCGGAGTCCAAGTGATTCCTAATATGAAGCAATTATCAAAGGTCAGCCGTTTGGGTGCGCCACCCGCGGCAGGCACAACATAGAGGTCCTCCACAACACCCGCAACAATCCCTCGGACGAAAGCCACGGTCGAGCCATCGGGCGAGAAAGCAGGACCAAAATCGAGGTCCTGACCTGACGGTGACGTAAGCCGTCGTGTGGTGGAATCGACGAGCGAAAGCAACGCAATCCAGGTGTGGGTTTTGTCCGCCTGGCTCTCCGAAAAGGCCAGAACTTTGCCATCCGGCGACCAATCCAAGGAATGAGGAAAAACACTGACGGGCCCTGAGTATAACCGGTGCTCAGTACCGCCAAAAGCTGGAATTACGTAAATAGCAACTCCCTCGTCAGTGAAGCGGGGAAAAGCGACCTGTCGGCCATCCGGTGACCACCTTGGACAGCAGTCGTGAGAATTGCTAGTCAGGCGCAGCGACATCTCGCCCCCGACCACCGTCGTGTAAATCCCGGAATTCTCCTTGCCATGGAGGGCAAAGGCGACCTGATTGCCGTCGGGCGAAAAAGCCGGCGAATCCTCAAAACCAGGCAGGCCGACCAAGGGCACGACCTCAATTGGGGGCAGCGGCGCTTCTACACGGTTTCGCGAAAACCGCCAGATTCCAATCCCGGAGAGCAGGGCTAACAACGTGGCTCCAACTGATATCCACCGTGCTTTCGCCGTGAGTCTTCCCAGGCGCCGCTTTGAAACGTCAGCACGTTCTGAGGGCGCCCCTGAACTCAGCTTCTCCACGGGAGCAATGAACCGGTAGCCATGCCGCGGAACTGTTTCGATAAACGTAGGGCGCTCCGGAACATCTCCCAGCACTTCACGCAACCGGTTCATGGCCATATTCAGACCGTTATCAAAATCAACGAATGTGTCTGCGGGCCAAAGGGTTGAACGCAATTCCTCCCGAGTGACTAGTTCGCCCGCATGCTCGAGAAGCTTCACCAGGATGTGGAAAGGTTGGTCCTGGACCTTGAGTCGGACTCCATTCCTGCGCAGTTCGCCGGAGCCGGGGTCTACCTCAAAGAGGCTGAAGCAGTAGAGGGGACGAGACTGCGAAGACGACGACACCGCTCGCTTCTTCCAAGAAGCGGCGGTAGTCTACCACATTTTCAGGCTCCAGTCTGTCGACATCCCCGGCTGTAGATCATTGAATTCACAGAGCTTAATCCGTGGTCGAGATTTTAGATTCATGTTAGCCCCGGTCTATTGAGGCGCTCCTCACCCGGCTGCAGTGTCGGCCTCACCGCAGCTGCGGGTGAGGTGAGCACCGTTGAAAAACGTCTGGGCCTATCTTCTACTATCAGCTTGGTTGTTAATCGCCAGTTCAGCCGTAGCAGAATCCGAGTACTCGCTTCCGACCTTCCGACTGAGAACGAATAGGGTGGCAGGGCAGGAATTCCATTGCACCGTCGACTACATACCCTTGGAGTGCCAAAGGGAAGTGGCGCTATTGCAACCAGTTTTGGATCACTATCACGTTGAAGAATTAGGCGAGTGGACTTGGGTTCTTGTGCCTTCCAGGGATTGGAAGGCGATTCTCCTGCGCGTCCACCTGGATCCCGATAGTCCCGCTTTCAGCCTGCCGGAGCAACGCAAGACATTCTTGGAAGAGGTATTATTTGCGCCCGATGCAGTACGCTGGCCCGAAATCCTGCGCAAATGGAAAATTCCATTTGATCAGTTTCTCGACTTTGCCGTTACCCATGAACTCGGTCACGCTTTCTGCAACGAATACGACGAATCGAAAGCCGAGCGGTACGCCGAGCGACTAAGGAAAGGCAAGCGTCCTGTCTGTGACCGTCGTCGCAGTCATCCCGAATCGAATTGATCTGCTAGCAAGATAGCTGCTGCGCAACGTGCACGGTGGGCCAAACTGAAGCGGCTAAAGAATAAACGCCAGGAATGACCGCGTGGATCGCAATCACGATCAGCGCGACATTAATCACGACCGGCGTGATGTGAGGTATGACCGCAAAGACCGCAACAAGGACCAGCGCGACATCAATCACGACAAAAGGGATCTGCGCAAGGATCACCGCGAGCGTTAAGCCGCACGGCAGATCTCAGTCTCGGTGCCAGTTCGAAAAGAGCCGGCCCTTTCTCTTTCTCGGTCCGTCCAATAGAGTTTTGAATATCGCCAGACCCCACGCAGTAGAACTGATGTATTATTCTTTCCTCACTTGTTGGAGGTGGAGCCGGCATGAGCAGGCGCACCATCTCACATTACGAAATTCTGGAGAAGCTTGGTGAAGGCGGCATGGGGGTGGTCCACAAGGCCTTCGACACCCACCTCGACCGAGTGGTGGCGGTCAAGGTGCTGCCCGCCGAGAAAGTCGCCGACACCGACCGCAAGCGGCGCTTCGTCCAGGAGGCCAAGGCCGCCTCAGCACTGAATCATCCCAACATCATTACGATCTACGACATCGATACGGCCAACGGGATCGACTTCATGGCCATGGAGTTCGTCGCAGGAAAGACGTTCGACAGGTTGATTCCCCGACATGGCAGGGCCAACCCGCGGCCATGTGTTCCGCGGCGAAAACAAGAGCTACGATAATCTGCGCGCCCCAAAGGCCAAAGAACTGTTCCAATCGTCGCAGCGGATAACCACGGAAACCCAATTCTTCCCTGCACGACAACGCGATGTAAGTGAAGAATGTGATCGTCGCGTCAGAAAAACCGACTCCCGGTGTGCGGGCCCATCGCATATGCCCGGTGGCTGCTGAAATTGACGCGGACAGCGCTACCAGAACCAGTCCGACGAGAAACCCAAAAGCAAAACGCGGCAAGCTCCAGCGGGCGGGCGCGGCCCCCACATCTTCCAGTCGGAGTCCTTCCCAGCGCACGAATAGAACCGTCAGAGCGAACGCCCCCAGGCTCGCGACCGCGCCTAATACGAGATTCGGCCACAGTTCAGGAAGCTTGTGCGTCAACGGGGCCGTTGCCGCTAACACGAAGGCACAACCCAGGAGGAAGAGCACGACACGGCCAAGCACGCCCCATCGGAGAAGTTTGTTTTCGCTGACGGTACGATTCAACTCGATAGCTCCTTATGATGTGCATCAGGCAGAGCAGACATCACTCTCCCCTCGAGGGTTCGGCAAAGTGTCTACAACTGGTCTCATAAATAGATCAGCGGCATCCTCTCCTGCGTCGGCGTTTTTAAACGACGCGGGCGTGGGCAGCAACTCAGTGGCCCTCCACTTCTGTTTCAATCCACCGCGTGATGACCTGGGCAACCTGCGCCTCTTCTCCCACGTACTCGTGGTTACCATTTGCGATCATGGCGGTATCTACCCTGGCTGGACCATGGGTTAGCCGCCGAACCGAAGATGTGAGCAGTGCGAGGTCCTTTTCGCCTCCGATGTCATCCTTCGATCCGAAGAAAGCCAGTACCGGACACGTGACTCTGGTGATGGCAGCATCCGGAGTCTGGGTTCCAAAGAAGTCCTTGTACTGACGCGGTGTGTTGGCGATGTCAAGCTCTGTCGCAGCACTGACAAACGAAGGCGTAGAACGGTGGGGCAGCCGGATCAGGTCCTCACCGGCGCCTTCGTCCACGAGCTTCTTCGCTTGGGCAAGCAGTTGCGGGTCGTCTGGTTGGGGCGAGTATCCTACGCCCGGGGAACCAAAGACTAACCCGGCGACGCGGCGGTCCTGCGAATCGGCCTGATAACGGGCGACACTGGCCCAGCCGGCGCTGTGGCCCACCAGGACGACCCGGCTGTATCCCAACTGCTGAGCGTAATCAATCCAAGCGACGATATCTCGCGCGTCCTCGCTGGTAATGCCCCAGTACCCGCCGCCCCGCACTCGCTTCCCGAGGAGTGTGTATTTCTCAACGTTCCCTATGTCGTGCATGCGCGTGTTGACCGAGATGGTTGGAAACCCTCGCGCCGCCAGCTCCCGCCCGATTCCAACGTAGCTCGGAGTATAGAAATTCGCTCCCCAACCGTGCACCCAGATGATCGCCAGAGGATTCGATGGCGAGCTGGTAGAAGTAAAGAGAACACCGCCCCCGACAACATCGTCTGCGGAGCGAACGTAGACCAACTGCTCCGGGAATTTACCTGGCTTCTGGTTCTCCGGATGAAAGTTCATCCTCAAGCCAAGAAAGAATGCTGCAAGAGCAATGAGGATCGCACCAACGGCGCCGAGTGCAAGTTGCTTTTTCATAGATTAAAGATACGAATTGTGGACGGAGGCAGTTCCGCCGGGAGTAAGAGTGATTTTCGATGTTGGGACGAAATGAACTCCCAGGGTTCTGGAACCGGCCTCGGCCCCACCGGTGGCGGCAAGTCAACCATCATCAGCCTGATTCCGCGTTTCTACGACACCACCTCCGGCACGGTGGAGATCGACGGCGTGGACGTTCGCGATTACAAGCTACAATGGCTGCGCAGCCAGATCGGATACGTGCTGCAGGAGACCGTGCTGTTCCGGGGAACCGTGCGCGACAATATCGCTTATGGCCGCGAAGGAGCGACCCAGGAAGCAAATCATCGAGGCCGCGAAACTCGCGAATGCCGATGAGTTCATTGCGCGCATGCCTCACGGTAACGACACCATGATTGGCGAACGCGGGGACACGCTATCCGGAGGTCAGCGGCAGCGCATCGGGATTGCCCGCGCCCTGGTTCGTGACAATCCAATTTTGATCCTCGATGAACCGACTGCGGCCCTCGACACCGAGTCCGAAAAGCTGGTCATTGAGGCTCTGGAACGATTGATGAAAGGGCGCACCGTGATCAGCATCGCGACCGCTTAAGCACGATCCACGATCCCAGCAAGATCATCGTTCTCGATGGGGGCGTGGTCGCCGAGCAGGGCGGTCACCAGCAGTTGCTCGCCCTGGGAGGAATCTATGCCGCTCTTTGCAGCGCCCAGTTTGACACCGCATCCGCAAAAGCCGAGTCTTGAGCATTGGTTGGGCTGCGGCTTACGTCTGTAACAAGACAGTTCTGATGACCTGGAGGTTATGTGTCACGCTCGCTAATCGTGCTGCCCGATGACTCCGCACGGCCGATTCTGGATGCCATCAACGGGGCGTCGAAATCCCTCCGGGTGAAGATGTTCGTGTTCTCGGACCCGCAACTGCACAAGGCTGTGCTGGCCGCCCGGGCCCGCGGCGTAAATGTGCGGGTCATGCTGAATCCCGCCCGCCGCAGCGGCGAGGAAGACAACGAACAATCCCGGAATACGCCGGCTGCCGGCGGTGTCGACGTGCTCGACAGCAACCCCGCATACGACGTAACCCATGAGAAGTCGATGGTGGTCGATGACAACCAGGGGTTCGTGAAGTCGCTCAACTGGCAAACCAAGAACCTGACTGAAACCAGGGACTACGCCGTGGTCACCTTCCACGCCCGCGAGGTCAACGAAATCATCGAGTGCTTCGAAGCCGACTGGAGCCGCAAGGATTTCAAATCGAGCCAGGATTCTCACTTGATCTGGTGCAAGGGAAATGGCCGCGACCGCATCGCCGCATTCATTGACGGGGCCAAGCAGTCATTATTTCTGCAAAATGAGCGCTACCAGGATCCCCTCATCATTGAGCACCTGGTGCGGGCTAAGATGCGCGGAGTGAAAGTGCATATCATGTCCCGCGCTCCACACACGCTCAAGAAGGAAAAGCTGATCGAGGGCGTGGGCGGTCTGCGCATCATGGATGATGTTGGCATCAAGGTCCGCAAAATGAAGCATCTGAAGCTTCACGGCAAGATGCTGCTGGCGGACGGCGTGCGCGCGATCGTGGGATCCATCAACCTCGCTCCCGGGAGCTTTGACAGCCGCCGCGAGCTCGCGATCGAGGTTCGGGATGACGAAGTTGTGGAACGGCTGCACCAAGTCGTGCGCCACGATTGGAAGCATTCCCACCCCCTCGATCTGAGCGACGCCGGTCTGCTTGCCGACC
Organism: Terriglobales bacterium; assembly: GCA_035937515.1. Lineage (GTDB taxonomy): Bacteria > Acidobacteriota > Terriglobia > Terriglobales > Acidobacteriaceae > JAIQFF01. Next base: position 11,226 of record DASZHW010000102.1, read on the forward strand.
TCGAGGACCGGCAAGGTGTTGACAACCTCGCCATCGGCACGACCCACAAGAAGAGAAGCAAAAAGAGCGCGTAGGTGAATGACAACGATTCCTGAATCTCGTCCGGTGAATTGCGGCAGAGCTCTGATCGTCGCTACAGTGTCAGCGTAGAATCCCGTTTCTGGAGGGCAATTTGTCTATCCGACCCGTAAAGCGTCTGGTCAGGTCCAAGCCAACCCTGGAAGGCGCGGGCGTACATCTGCGCCGCGCCTTTGGCTTCGGCAACACCTCGGAGTTCGACCCGTTCCTCCTGTTGGACGACTTCCGCAATGATGTACCCGAGGATTACCTGGCGGGCTTCCCCTGGCACCCTCACCGCGGCATCGAGACCATCACTTACGTCCTGGCCGGGACGGTGGAACACGGGGACAGCATGGGGAACCGGGGCGCCATCGCGGCCGGCGACGTGCAATGGATGACTGCAGGAAGCGGAATTATTCATCAGGAGATGCCGAAAGGCGATCCGGCGGGCCGGATGCACGGGTTTCAGTTGTGGGCCAACCTGCCTGCGTCGCTGAAGATGACCGCACCGCGTTATCAGGAAGTGAAGGCAGCCGACATCCCCGAGGTAAAGGATGACGATGGCACGCATGTGCGCGTGGTATGCGGAAGCTTCTGGGGAAAGACGGGCCCGGTGGATGGAATCGCCGCCGACCCGATCTATCTCGATGTGTCGGTTTCACCGGGCAGAAGGAAGACGCTGCCGGTGGAGACCAAGCGCCAGGCCTTCGCCTACGTGTTCGCCGGCGCGGGAAAGTTCTGTAATGCGTCCGGGCCACTGGCGGTGCCAACGGAATCCGTGAAATGGTCGGACACGGCGCCTCCGGTAGAGGCGGACAATCGATCGCTGGTGCTGTTTGATCGCGGAGATGAAGTGACGGTGCAAGCCGGAGATGAAGGGATCCGATTTCTGCTGGTCTCGGGCCAGCCCCTGAAGGAGCCGGTGGCGTGGTATGGCCCGATCGTGATGAACACGCAGGAGCAGCTGCGGCAGGCGTTTACCGAACTGGAGCAGGGGAAATTTTTGAGGTAGCGCCTGAATCCGCGTTCCTCCAGACTTCCAAGCCTTTGCCTCCCTCCGTATAATCCAAGCCCGTGTCCACCGCCAGTAAGTCCGCGATGCGCAAAGCCGGCCTGTTTTATTTCGTTTGGGTGATGTTCTCGTACTGCACGGGCGGCCCCTTCGGCCTTGAGGACATGATCACGAAATCCGGACCGGGCATGAGCTTGATCTATCTGCTGGTGATTCCCTTCTTCTGGTGTATTCCGGTTTCGCTGGTTTCGGCCGAACTCACCACCGCCATGCCGGTCGAGGGCGGTTTCTACCGCTGGGTTCGCGCTGGATTTGGAGATTTCTGGGGATTCCTCGCGGGATGGTGGAACTGGTCGGCATCTTTTCTGCTGGGCAGCGTGTACGCGGTGCAGTTCGCCGACTACCTGAGCTTCTATTTTCCCGGGCTCACGGGATGGAAACACTATCTTGTTTCCTGGGCCATGGTCGCGGTCATCACGTACATCAACGTGCGTGGGATTCAACTGGTGGGGAAGTTTGCCACGGCTCTGGAACTGTTCATCCTGCTGCCGGTGCTGGTGCTGGTGGTCATTGGACTCGCAAAGTGGCATCACAATCCATTTGTTCCGGTCGTGCCTCCGCACCAGCCGTTGTTCAACGTGTTCGGGGTGGGCCTGGCAATCGGCTTGTGGCTCTATTCCGGATACGAGCAGTGCTCCACGGTGGCGGAAGAAGTGGAGAATCCCCGGCGCAGCTATCCCATCGCTTTGGCACTGGTGGTGCCCATGTCGATCGCAGCTTATTTTCTGCCGACGCTGGCTTCGCTGGCGGCGTTGGGCAACTGGGCCGACTGGCACACCGGATATTTTTCCACCGCCGCGCAACTCATCGGCGGCCCCTGGCTGGGCGCGTGGATGACGGTAGCCGCCATGGTCACCTATGTTTCCCTGCTCAACGCGACGATTCTTGCCTCCACGCGCATGCCGTTCGCCATGGCCGAGGATGGATACCTGCCCAACGCGCTCAGCGGAGTTCACCCGCGCTACGGGACACCGTGGATCGCCATCATCGCATCCTCGGTGGTGTATGCCTTGCTGGCGGTGCATTCCCTGTTGCAGCTGATCGCGATCTACAACTGGCTGCGCGTGGCCACCACAGTCATGACCGTGCTGGCTGCCTGGCAATTGCGCCGCAAGAAGCCGGACATGGCCCGGCCGTTCGTGATTCCCGGAGGACGCACAGGGTTGATGTACTCAGTGATCGCTGTGATCATCATGAGCGCCGTGGCCCTGCTGGGAAGCGATCGTTTCGGCCTGATCTGGGGGCCGGTCGCGCTGCTGGCTGGGCCGGCGGTGTATTGGGCATTGAGAAAGACAACCCGTCAGCCCGCCTGACGGCGAATCTGCTAGCATTTCCCCCCATGCGAAACTGTATCTTTCTTTCCCTGCTGATCGTTCTTTCCGTCTGTCTTTCTTCCGCGCAAAACGCGGCAACTCCGAACCTCTTTCCCAAGCAAGAAGGATTCGTCGACAGCCACGGTGTACTGATCTACTACATGTCGGTCGGGAGGGGCGCACCCCTGATGATCGTGCACGGCGGGCCGGCGGCGTCGCATGATTATTTCCTCCCATACTTGCTGCCACTGATGCGCACCAACCGGCTGATCTTCATTGATGAGCGCGGCTCGGGCAAATCGTCCAAACTGGAAGACACCAGCCAGTACACCGTGGCCAACATGGTCGAGGACATCGAAACCGTCCGCCAGACGCTCGGGCTGGGCAAGATCAGCCTGATGGGACACTCCTTCGGCGGCGTGCTGGCCCAGGCCTACGGGTTCAAATACCAGCAGAATCTTTCCCACCTGATTCTGGCCAGCACTTTTTCCAGCACCAAAGAACTCAATGTCGCGCTGGCGAAAATGAAATCCGAAATGCCCGCGAAAGACCGCGAGCGTCTCGAAGCGCTGGAGGCCGCCGGCCTGTTCGGACAAGGCGGCCCGTGGGAGCATGGCCGTTATACCGAGGAATACGCCAAGCTGGCGTGGGGTATCGGCTACTTCCCTTATCTTTATCAGAACCATCCGGACCCCAACTATGACGCTTCGAGTACCACCGGCTTCGCCTGGGACGTGTATCGCGAAATGTGGGGCTCCCACGGCGAGTACATCGTGGACGGCAATCTCGCCGAAGTCGAGTACGTGGACAAGCTCTCCCAGATCACCGTGCCGACGCTGATTATCGCCGGGGACCACGATGAGAGCGATCCCAAGATGTCCGAGGAAATGCACGCCCGGATCGCCGGGTCGAAATTGGAGATCCTGCCCAAGAGCGGGCACATGACATTCGTAGACCAGCCGGGGAAGTTCTTAGATACGGTGAGAGAGTTTGTCGGCCGGTGAGAACCTCGCGGGATTAAGCGGTTCGGAATGACCGGACAGGATCCTGCCTTAAGGCTTCTCCGCCAGCTTCGAGAAGTGCATGTGCGTGATCTTCCAGGTGCCGCCACGCCGAACCCAGAGCATGGTGGTCAGATAATCAACCTTGCCGTCACCCTGAGGGTGGTCGATCTCTGTCAGCAGCGCGGCATCGCCATAGAATCGGAAGTGCTGGTGGTCGATGATGCGCGTGACCCCTTCCGCCTTTTCCCGATGGCGGTCGTTGTCCAGATGCTGCTGCTTGGAAAGTTCGCCAAAGTCGCCCGCCAGGGTGAAGTCATCGTCTTCGATCTGATCGAGAGTCTTGACGTCCCCAGCGTCGTGCGCCTTCAGCAATGCGTCGCGCAGCCTGATGATCGCCTGCTCGTCTCCGGCGTGCGGGTTTGCGGGCTGAGCATTTTGCCCAACTGCCGATGTGGCAGCAATCAGAAAGAGAGAAATAATCGTCCATTTCATAGCACTCACACTCCCGCCCGCGCGATATTCCGGGCTATCACAGCACTCAACGTCTACTACTGATTCAGGCCACCAGTTCGCCGGGTTCGACCTGGTCCACGTAGCACCACATCCAGGTTTCCTCCGGCTCGATCGAGCGGACCAAGGGATGCTTGGTCTCGTGAAAATGCTTGGTGGCATGTCTGTTCTTAGATGAGTCGCAGCAGCCCACGCGACCGCAGATGAGGCACAGACGAAGATGGACCCATGTGTCGCCCATTTTCACGCAGTCCTCACAGACCCGTGTCTCGGTTTGTGTGATTTTGATTTGATCGAGGTGGGTACATTCATCAGCCATGGGTTCCTCCAGAGTCAGCCATCATAAATCATCGACCAGGCGCGCGGGCCCTAACGGCGACTCCCAGTCAGCTCACCCAATCCAGAAACTTGTACCAGGCCCCGGCAAACGGCAGAAACCAGGGCGCGCCGTTGTACAGGCCGAGAGGGGCGCCAGGGAACGGTATTCCTACGAAAGGATTATCGGTCTGGTCGCCCGCCATCATCTCGGCCATCTTCTGCCCCTGCCAGGTGGCCATGGCGACGCCGTGGCCCGCATATCCAACGGCGTAGTAAATTCCGTCCATCTGGCCCGCGTGCGGCATGATGTCAAAGGCGAAGTCGAGGGTTCCACCCCAGACATAATCCACTTTGACGTCGCGCAACTGCGGATAAACGTCGATCATGCCCTGCCGCAGAATTCCGGCGCTCTTGCGGATGGAATTTTCAGTCTCGGGGAAAAACGCCGCCCGCCCGCCGAACAGCAGACGCCGGTCGGGAGTGAGGCGGTAGTAGTACAAATAATTCTTGGAGTCGTAGATCATGCGGTTGCGCGGGCTGAGCTGGCGGGCCAGCGCCTCGGGCAGAACTTCCGTGGTGATGATGTAGGATCCGATGGGAATGATCTTCCTGCGCAGCGCCGGCGTTGCGGTTCCGGTATAGCCGCTGGTGCCTGCGAACACGTCGCGCGCCCAGATTTTCCCGCGTGACGTGCTGAGGCTCCATCCCTTTTCTCCGGCACGAGTTTCGCGCTCGATCCTCTGCACTCGCGTTTGTTCGCAGACGGTGACGCCGGCTCGGAGTGCTGCCTGCGCCAACCCAGCGACGTAACTTGCAGGATTAAGACCGGCGCTGACTTCATCCACCATGCCGCCGTAATAAATCGTCGATCCGATTTCGGTCTCTAATTCGTAACGAGGCACGATCCGCAATGAATGGCTGAATTCGCGCGCGATCACTTCTGCCTGGCGGGCGTAGTCGTCGAAATGTTTCTGCTTGCAGGCCACTTCGAGGTGCCCGCTACGGGAAAAATCGCAGTCAATCTTTTCTTCCTCAATCAACTGCTCGACACAGTCGATCGAGGCCAGGGATGCGGCGTACATGCGCTGGGTGCGCTCGCGGCCGTAATTCGCCATCAGCTTGTTCACTCCCAACTTGAGCCCGGTGAGGACCATGCCGCCGTTGCGCGAGCTGGCGCCCCAGCCGATGGTTTCGGCTTCGAGCAGCACGACACTGGCACCGCGACGAGCCAGGGTCCGCGCCGCCGAAAGCCCGGTGAAGCCCGCGCCGATGACGGCCATGTCCGCCTTCTCCGGCAATGGCTGCGCCCGATCGGTCTGCGGAATGGCCGCCGTGGTCAACCAGAAGTTTTGTTCGCGAAGACTCATGTTGCGCTTAAAGCACAGCCGTCTCTTCGATCATTCGTCCTTCGGCAAATCTCGACGGCGCCAGTAGCGATGCGTCGATCAAGCTGGTGCTTCCAATCAGGGTCAGATCCGCCAGAATTTTCCCGGTGGCCGGGGCGTGCATCACACCGTGCCCGCTAAAGCCGTTGGCCAGGAAGAACCCCGGAACTTCCGGGGCGGGGCCCAGGATGGGGTGATGATCGGGAGTCATCTCATACAATCCAGCCCAGGCCCGTTTGGGATTCACCGCTAGATTTTCAAACCGCGGCACCCGGTCCGCGGCACGGGTCAGAATCTTCTCAATGAAGGCTGGATCGAAATCGGTCTTGTAGCCCGGCGTTTCTTCCGGATCGTTCCAGGCCAGCAGAAATCCCCGGCCCTCGGGCCGGAAGTGAAAGCCATTCGACATGTCAATGATCATGGGAGCGGTGTGAGGAAATTGATCGAAAGGCTCGGTGGGAACCAGCATGCGCCGCAGCGGTTCCACAGGCAAGTCGAAGCCCGCCATGTGCGCAACCTCCCGCGCCCAGGCTCCGGCACAGTTCACGACCTTCCTGGTGGCCACATTGCCTTTTGGGGTTTCAACGGCAGCGATGCCGCGATGGTCGATCTGCAAGCCGGTGACCGGAGTGTTCTTCCACAAACGGGCGCCGTGGTCAGCGGCCCAGGTCATGAAGCCAATCATGGCGCTGTAGGGATCCACGAAACCGTCGGTCGAGCAGAAACTGCCGCCCACAATGTCATCGGAGCGAAGCTGAGGAAACATGGCCCGGATTTCGTCTGCTGAAATCAGCCGCACATCCTTCAATCCCATGGCTACCTGCTTTTCATAATTTGCGCGGAGGTAAGCCAGGTGCTTTTCATGGGTCGCGCAGAACAAGTATCCCTGTGGCCGGTATCCGGCCGGATGGCCCAGGCACTCATCGAACGAGGCGTAAAAAGGGATGGAGTAGAGCGACATCTGAATGTTCACCGGAGTGGAGAACTGGGCGCGCACTCCGCCCATGCTCTTGCCCGTGGAGCCCTTGCCCTGAGCTGATTCCCGCTCGATGACCAGAACGTCCGCGCAGCCGGCGGTGGTCAGGTGATAGGCAATGCTGGAGCCCACAATCCCTCCGCCGATGATGACCACCTCCGCGGTCTGCATCCCATGGGGGCCCTCCCGGGCCCGGCGTGACCAAGCATTGTAGTGTATGGATTGCGCTCTGGGACCTGCATTACCCGGGTGCCTTGAAGCCTTCCACTTGGGGTCGTAAACTTGACACATGCACGTGCATGCCAGCCCCGGAGACGACCGGACCTCGCGGATCCTGCGGGTGTCGCTGGTGGTGACGCTGGCCTACATTGTTCTGCTGGTTGTGGCCGGCATCCGCGCCCATTCGCTGGCGCTGCTCTCTGAAGCCGGACACAATCTCTCGGACTTTTTCGCCCTGCTGCTTTCTCTGGCCGCGGTCTACGTGCATTCCCGTCCGCCCAGTTCCACGAAGACTTACGGGTATCATCGCGCGGGAGTGCTGGCCGCGCTGGTGAACGCAGTGTCCCTGGTGGTGGTCGCGTTCTTCATCTTCTATGAAGCCTTCCGCAGACTGCAAAACCCGGAGCACGTGCACGCCGGAGTCATGATCGGCGTGGCCGCGGCGGGTGTGGTGATGAATGGCGTGATCGCGCTCATGCTCTACCGGGCCGGACGGGACGTCAACATCCGCAGCGCTTTTCTGCATGAGATCGGCGACACGCTCTCCACCGGCGCGGTCATCGCCGGCGGCTGGGCCATCATGGCCACCGGCCGGTACTGGATCGATTCGGCGCTTTCGGTTGGCATCGGCGTGTTGATCCTGTGGTCGGGATTTGGCATCGTGCGTGAGACCCTCAACATTCTGCTGGAAGGCACGCCTCGCGGCATCAAGCTGGAGGAAGTCGAGGCGGCGATGCGGCAGATTGATGGCGTCAACGATGTTCACGACCTGCATGTCTGGAACATCGGATCGGAGACGCGGGCGCTTTCCTGCCACATTTCCATCGCCGACATCCCGCCCTCGGTAAGCGAGCGCATTCTGCGCGACTTGAAGGAGTGCCTGCAGCACGAATTTCACATTGCCCATACCACCATCCAGTTCGAAAACGTGGTCTGCGAAGTGGCGCATGGCTGTGTGATTCCGGTGAATGAATCGACGGGCTCAGAAAAACACAGACACTGACTGAATCAGTATTCCCTCCAACTTTTCTTCACAAGTTGCGGACAGTTTTTTACCAACAATTGACATCCCCAGAGCACCGAATTCCTTCTGCGCTGCGTCCAACTCTTCAAACGCACTGAAGACAGTCTTCACGAACAGGTCGGGCCTGAATCATGAGCAGGCGCGACCAACGGCACCTGAAGCCAGCCTGCCGAAGGGCAGATTTCCGTCTGGTGATTGAACGGAAGGGCTGCAGGATTGACATAGCGCAACAACTACAGTGCAAGACATAAGGAGACATCATGAAGACGTATCTGTTGGGCACACTTATCACGCTCACCAGTCTGTTCGCTCTGGCGGCAGGAGCCCAGGCGCAGACCGGCGGTGTCGTGGTCCATATCACGCAGGATTTCATAGCCGGCGGCAAAGCGCTTCCCGCGGGGACCTACAAGGTGTATCAGGGCTTCCCGGAAACGGAGCAGGCGCTGGTTCTTCGCGGCGAGGAGCCCGGGGCATCGGCGTTCCTGATTCCCGCCACCCACGACGCGTCCTTCCCGGACCAGCTCCATGTAGAGCTGACCCGGGTGGGAGACGTGTACTACCTGACCGAAGTGGCGACGGAGAGCGGAATCTACACATTGCCCCTACCTCGTGAACTGACGCGGACGGCCAAGGTAAAAGACCAGGGCACCCTGGCCGCGTCGGGAAGCAATTGAGCGGAGTTGCAGTCGACAGAGTAGCGGTGACGGCAAGAGCCAGGCGCCTGGCTCTTGTCATTTTTTGTGACGCAAAAAAGGCCTGAGAGCACAGTGGACGGAGCGGGCAGGAGTCAGTTCTGCTGCTTCTCGTAAATCTCCCTGGCTCGGTCAATCGTGTCCGCCTCTACCGGCAGCTTGTCGGGACGCAAGCGCACGATTCTGGGGAAGCGCAGCGCGTACCCGCTCTCGTGCCGGTCCGACTGCATCATGTTGTTGAAGGCGACTTCAAGCACAATCCTGGGCTCCACGACCAGGCGGAAACCCTGATCTTCGACGACATGGTCGAGGAACCACCGGCTCATTTGCGCGATCTCGGCATCGGTCAATCCGGAATACGCCTTGCCGATGTTGACCAACTCGTCACCCTTGCGCACGGCAAAAGTGTAGTCGCTCAAAACTCCGATGCGCTTACCGTGGCCGTACTCGACCGCCGTGACCACCACATCCAGCGTCGCCAGTTCGCGCTTAAGCTTCAGCCACGCCTTCCCGCGCCGGCCGGGCGTGTACACGGATTCTGGATCCTTGATCATCAGGCCTTCGTTGCCACGCGCCTGGGCTGCCTCGAACAGCGTGTCCAGCTCCTGGGGAGTCGCAGCCTGGAACACCGGGGCGCGAATGACGCGGGCAGGCGACTGGTTGTGATCATCGGTGAATGCAAGAGTCACTTGGATTCGCGCTGAACTATTTTGCGAGCTTGCCGATCTCCGCGGAGCGGCCAGCAAGGCATCGAGAAACCGCTCCCGTTCCCGCAGCGAACGATCGATGAGCAACTCTCCTCTAGCGTAAAGCACATCAAAGACCAGATAGGCAACGGGCACCTGCTGCATCAATTTGTCGTTGACCTTCTTCCTTCCCAGTCGTTGCTGCAGCACGGAAAAAGGGAGAGCGCGGCCCATTGCGCCCGATTCGCCAGGCGCATAGTTCCAGGCTACGATCTCGCCGTCGAGAATCACATCGTCAGGCAAGCCGGCCAGGGCGTCAGGCAATTCTGGAAAGGATCCGGTGATCTCGTCCCGGGTGCGAGAAAAAATGCGCACCTCACCACCGGCACAATGGGTCTGGGCACGAATGCCATCGTACTTGTCTTCCACGAGCGCGTTCTGGAAATAGCTGAGCGCGTCCCCGGCCGACCCTGCCGGGCTGGCCAGCATGAAACCCAAGGGATGAAACAACCGCATCTTCGCTTCTGCCAGTTTGCCGGTTGCCGCCAGTTTCAGCGTCTCACCTATATCGCCCAGCAACATGTTTACCCGCTGCACTTCGCTTAGCGTTCCACCGTAGGCCTTGGCAATCGCTTCCTCCACCAGGCTTTCTTTCAGGCCGATCCGCAGATCGCCGGTAATGATTTTCACGATGTACTTGGCTTCGAGCGGCGAGGCCCGGGAAAGAAGCTCGCGAGTGAGCGCGGCTTTAGGCTCCGGGCCGCGCGCGGCGGCGATGCGTCGAAAACTGCGCTCAACTTCGAGTACGCTCAGCGATGAGTCGCCTGAAGACGGAAGAACCTCGCCGGCGACGGCGCCCAGGTCTCCGTGCCGGCGGTAAGCCTCGGTAAGTTGGGCTTCGGTTTTGCCAGAGAGGTCGGCGACAATGCGCCATAGCGACCTCCCGCCCACTTGCAAAGTAGTCTCTTCCCAGACGGGAAAGGGGCGACCGGAAAGAAACACAGCGGAGACGGCCGCTTCCTCCACCGGGCGCGAATTGAGGTAAGCAGACACGATCGCGACCTTTTCGAGTTTCCTGGTGGTGGCGGCGATCCGTTCGGCGGCTTCGGCGAACTTGATCATGTTCCTATGTAGGCGCGATCTCTCTAACCCCAGTCTCTTTAGTCACTTACATGGCCCAGGCGTCATCCTGAACGAGACCGCCTGTGTTACCCTTGTGGTGTGAGCCTAGCTCACTGGAAGGGCATCTAACAATCATGCGTTTTTTGCGAAACTGGTGGCGTTTCCTGGTGGCGGTGCAACTGTTACCCGCGCTCGAGGGCGGGGAGGAAACGCTGGTCGGCGGCCAAGCCGTGCTCGAGGGCGTGATGATGCGATCTCCGCACGCCTGGGCCATCGCCTGCCGAAAGCCTTCCGGAGAAGTGTCGGTCCACAGTGAAGCGCTGGAGCGGCTTTCGGAAAAACGCAAATGGATGGCCTGGCCGGTAATTCGGGGCGTAGTCACGCTCGGTCAAGCGATGACGCTTGGGTTCCGGGCACTGAAGTTCTCCGCCAACGTGGCGCTGGATGAGATGCGGCCGGAGCCGGCGGCGGACAAGAAGAAGCTGGAGATCAATGGCTGGATGGCGGCCGTGAATATCCTGATCTCGGTTGGCTTTTTCATTCTCATGTACAAGGTTGTGCCACTGCTGGCCGCCACCGAACTGAAGCGGGTGAATCCGCTGTTCGGAGAGCAGATTATTTTCAACCTGGTGGACGGCATCATTCGGATTGCACTGTTCCTGCTGTTCATCTGGGGAGTCTCGCTGTGGAGTGACATCCACCGGGTTTATGAGTATCACGGGGCGGAACATAAGACGGTATATGCGTTCGAGAATGGCGACCCGCTCGAGACCGCGGCGGTGCAGAAGTATTCGACCTACCACCCTCGTTGCGGCACCAGCTTCCTGATGACGGTGATGATTATCTCCATTGTGGTGTACACGCTGGTTCCCGTAACTACGTTCTGGGGGCGGCTCGGAATTCGCATTGCGCTGCTGCCGGTGATTGCGGGACTTTCGTATGAGATCATCCGCTTCGCCGCCAGGCATCGCGGTTCGCTCTTTGCGCTGATGACGGCTCCGGGCCTGTGGCTGCAACGCATCACTACGCAGCCTCCGTCGGACGATCAGGCGGAGTGCGCTATCATCGCGCTGAACCACGCCATGGAACTGGAAAAGCAGCGTGGCGGCGAACTAGTGATTGCTTAGCGGTCCGCCGCGAACACTCTCTCCAACTTCTCCCCAGGATTAGAATTGAGATCGCGAGCCTTCGCCCTCACGGGCCAACGACCGATTTTATGTTTGAACGACTTGAACAAATCGAAGCGCGTTACGACGAACTGACGCAGGCGCTGGCTTCGCCTGACATCGCCGGCGACTCGGCCAGATACCAGAAGACGGCCAAGGCGCACAGCGAAATCTCGCCCATCGTCGAGAAGTATCGCGAGTACAAGGACCTCAAGCAGGGCATCGCGGAGAGTAAAGCCGTGCTCGCGGACGAAAAAGATGCCGAGATGCGCGCCTATGCCCAGGAAGAACTCGACAAGCTGGAGGGACGCGTCAGGTCTGTAGAGGAAGAACTAAAAGTTCTGCTTTTGCCCAAGGACCCCAACGACGAAAAAGACGTGATTCTGGAAATCCGCGCCGGCACGGGTGGAGACGAGGCCACGCTTTTCGCCGCCGAGATGTTCCGGATGTACACGCGTTACGCGGAGACGCAGGGGTGGAAGGTGGAGGTGCTGTCGACTTCCGACTCCTCGGTGGGGGGATTGAAGGAAGTAATCGCCATCATCGAGGGCCAGCGCGTCTACTCGCGGTTGAAATATGAGAGCGGCGTGCATCGCGTGCAGCGAGTGCCCGCGACCGAGCAGCAAGGGCGGGTGCATACTTCCGCAGTCACCGTCGCCGTGCTTCCCGAAGCGGAGGATGTGGACGTCAAGATTGAGGCCAAGGATTTGCGCATCGACACTTTCTGCTCGTCTGGACCGGGCGGGCAGTCGGTCAACACGACGTATTCGGCGGTGCGGATCACTCACATTCCCACCAACACCGTGGTGAGCTGCCAGGACGAGAAGTCGCAGATCAAGAACCGCGAAAAGGCCATGCGGGTATTGCGCTCGCGGCTTTACGAGGTGGAGATGCAGAAGCAGCAGGACGCGCTGGCCAGGGAACGGAAAGCGATGGTGGGATCAGGCGACCGCAGCGAGAAAATCCGGACCTACAATTTCCCGCAGAACCGGGTGACGGACCATCGCATCGGGTTGACGATCCATCAGTTGGAGCAGGTCATGGACGGCAAACTTCAGCCCTTGATCGACGCGCTGGTAACCCACTATCAATCGGAAAAACTGAAGGCGGAAGCAACCGGCGTGATTTGACGCAAGCATTGGTGACACTCCACGAAGCTCTGACGGCCGCCATCTCCCGCCTCACCGGCGCTCACGTTCCCTCTCCCCGCATGAATGCCGAGTTACTGCTCATGTTCACCCTGGAATGCGACCGTGCGTATCTCCACGCCCATCCCGAGCGCAAACTTTCCGCGGACGAACAGGGCCGCTATGACCAGGCCCTGACCGAGCGAGCCAGGGGCGTGCCCGCGCAATACATCACCGGACATCAGGAATTCTGGGGCATGGATTTTATCGTTTCTCCGGCTGTGCTCATTCCCCGGCCGGAGACCGAACATGTGATCGAAACCGTGCTTAAGCTAAAGGCGGCGGGCGGGGGCGCCCGCCCCACACGGGTCTTGCGAATTGTCGATGTGGGCACCGGCTCGGGTTGCATTGCTCTGGCCCTGGCGAAAGAGTTGCCGCAGGCAGAGATCCACGCGACCGATATTTCATCCGCGGCCCTTGAACTCGCCCGCGCCAATGCCGCCCGGCATCAACTCGAAGGCCGGGTTCTGTTCCATGAAACCGACCTCCTGAGTGGGTTCGACTCCAACACATTCGATTTCGTAATTTCCAATCCGCCCTACGTTGGGGAATCCGAAGAAGTCCAGCTCGGAGTGCGCAAATTTGAGCCGCGCCAGGCAGTGTTTGCTGGCCCTACCGGTCTTGAAGTTATTTCGCGCCTGATCCCGCAAGCCCGCGATGCGCTTAAGCCCGGAGGCTGGCTGGTGATGGAAATCAGCGGCACGATTGCTGACGAGGCACGGCGCCTGCTGGCTGGCTGGAATGATGTGCAGGGAACCAATGATCTGCAGGGGATTCCACGGGTGGTCTCAGCACGAACCGACTAGGCCGGAACACCCGTCCGGACAGGCGAACGAATCTCGGTGACAGCAGCAGGTCCCTCCACTTGGCTCGCTGCGCTGCGCTCCGGTCGGGATGACAGTTCTTTGGGGGATTCGGCTAGAATTGCACCCGCACTCCGAACTGCGCGGCGAAGGGAATGCCTACCGTCGTGCCGGGTCCAAAGAAATCTCCCAATGCGCCCGCCGGGACACGCAACTGGTTGAGACTGGTGATGGGTTGCGTCTTTGAGCAGGCTGCGTCCAGGCAGAATGCCGTGGCGTTGCTGAGATCGTTGACCGGTGTCGGCAGGGCCGACAGGTCGGCCACGAAATTGTTCCCTGGATTGTTGCGGTTGAACAGATTGAAGAATTCGACGAAGGGCCTTATCGACCAACGGTCGTGAATGGTAAAGGGTCGGCTGATTCGCAGGTCTACCTGGATGTAAGGAGTTCCCCGGAACTGGTCGAGGCTGGCTTGAACTCCGTTGACCACGGCACGATCGTTCAACGGATCGCCCAGGCCGTTCACGTCAACCGGTGTGGTGAGCGTAAAGGGGCGGGCGCTTTCGGCCTGGGTCAGAGTCGTCAGCTCGATGCCCCCGGGAAGGTGGAGCGTGCCCGCCAGAACAAAGCGGTGGCGAACGTCTTCGCCCGACGGGCCATAGTCGCCCTTGCCGAAAGGATTCAGCGGGTTGCAAACTCCATTCACGTAGTCGAAGAGTTCACCAATCACGCAGCCCCAGGTTTTTGCACTGGACAGCGTGTAGTTCGCGATCAGGTTGAAGCGGCGCGAGACGTTGCCCTGCAGATGGATCGACAGGCCGTCATAGCTGGAGCGGTTGTCCGACCGGAAGACTTCGAGATTGGGAGCGTCGGCGGGGAGGGTGAAGCCGGCCACGTAGGAATAGTGGCGGTAGGCGTGCACGCCCTGCTCGTGGGTCCAGTCGGCGCTCAGGGTCCATTTAGGACCGAAGGCATGCTGGATGCCGGCGCTGGCATGGAGCGCATAAGGGGTCTTGTAGTGCGGATCAATAAGAGCTCCCGGGTCACCGGCAGGAATGCACCCTGGGTCGGTGGGCGCGACGCAAGTTTGCGGCGGCGCGTTCACAGCTTGAAACGCGGTTACCCAGCCATTCTGCGCCAGGTCGTCGTAGTACAGTCCGATGCCGGCGCGGATCACCGTATTTCCGCTTTGCCCCGGCGAATAAGCAAGGCCCAGGCGGGGAGCAACGGCTCCGCGATAGTCATGCGGCGCGCTGGTAATCAGAGGTAGGTTCAGCGCTTTGAGAGTCAGCAACGCGGGATTGTCAGCCTGGCTCCGCCCCGAGGCAGTGAAGAGTCCAAAGGTCGTGTCATACCGCAGGCCGTAATTGACTGTAAAGTGATCGGTAACCCGCCAGGAATCCTGACCGTAGAACCCAAGACGCTGCACATTTTGGGAAAACGTGCCGTCACCGGCGGGCGTGTCGGTACAGGTCGTATCCGGCGTGGATGTCGGACCGCAAACCAAATCCTCGGAAAACTGTTGCGGGTTTCCCAAATAATCCGCCGGATCCAGAACAAATTGGGTCAGATTCTCCGCCGCGCCCGGGAGCGCTCCGCTCAGAACCGGCTCGTGAATAAAGTCTATGCCGACACGCGGGGCATGCCGCCCGCTGGCGTGGGTGACGTCGTAACGGAACTGATATTTCTCCTGGTTGCGCAGGACAGGAAAGGCTGTGATCGGGGTGACGAACTGCTGGTCACCAAAGGTCTCGAAGCCGGAAATGGTGCTGAAGGTGGCGCTGAACGGAAAAGCCAGCGCGAAGCCCAGGTTCGAGTTGGCCTGCTCGGTGTGATGCAGGCCGCTGGCGTTGAAGGTGAACGATCCCAGCCAGGTGGGACTGAAAATGTACTGGTTATTGATGACCAGGCTCAAATAGTTGGAATGCGAGGTCGCTCCCGTCGAGGGCAGCGTAGCCTGCTGCACAAGGTCGTTGTGGGTGGTGTAGTTGTCGATGGCGGCGCGAAGAAACCACTGTGAATTCGCCGACTGCAACCAGTCGAGGCGGGTTGTGCCCAGATAATCATGGAACGGGACCGGGACGTTATTGGGTACGTCAATCGAACTCACGCCCGGAATCAGCCCTTGCCCAGCCAGCGCTGCCAGCGCGCTGAACTGGGTCAGGCTGGTGGGGCTGTAGTTGATGCTGGCGTCTTCATGGACTCCTTCAAATGAAGAAAAGAACCACAACTTGCCTTGCTTGACGGGCCCGCCGAGCGTTGCCACGTAGTTTTGCCGGGAAAACGGCTGCTTAGGTTGCGGTGGCGGATTGTCGATCGGAAGACGCGCATTCAACGCTGCACTGCGCCCGTAGAAAGCCAGGTCGCCGTGCCACTGATCTGTCCCATGCCGCGTGGTGATCACTACCGAACCGACCGTCGTACGTCCTGTATCCGCGTCTTGCTGGGAGGTCCGGACGGCAAATTCCTGAATCACATCGGGTGAGAAATTTTGCAGGAAGCCGCCGATGTAGTCATCCGAATTATCTCCGCCATCCACTGAAAGCGCGACATTCAGTCCTGAGCTGCCGCCGAACGACACTGCGGTGATTCGTGCTTTGGTGGGGTCTGAGGGCTCGACCGGTTCCGTCCCCGGGACGAGGTAGGCGATGTTTGCGAAGCTGCGGTGAGCGAGCGGGGTGGTCTCAAGATCCTGCCGCATGACCGCGCCCTGGTGCACGGCGCTGGTTACGTCGATCGGTTGCGTAGTGATGGAAGAAGATTGCCCCTGCACCTTCACCGTTTGCTGCACCGCCGCCGGTTTCATGGTGACCGCGATCTCGCGCGCTGAACCGATGACCACGGTCACGCCGGCGCGAGCCTCCGAAAAGCTTGGGGCATTCACAGTGACGAGATAAGCGCCGGGCAAAAGGTTGTCGAGGCGAAATTCTCCGCGGCTGTTGGTCGTGGCTTTGCGCTCGAGAGTCGAAGATTCAGCCGCTCGAACCACAATCGCAGCCGAGGGGACGCGGCCGCCGCTGACATCCTGGACCGTACCCAGCAGGGTTCCAGCGGCGCTCTGCGCGGCCGTGTGGGAAGGCAGAGCCAACGTCAATAGAAACAGTAAGCCCGATGTAATCGCGATGAGTGACGTTCTACAAGTTGGCATTGTGCTTCCCGAAACACGACGACGCACAAAATTATCACAGAATGACATCAGCGAGAGAGCTCAGGATTTGACGATCCCGATTGGGGAAAGTCAACGCGGCCGTCCAGGACGGCAGGGAAAAATTGAAGTTTCAACTCTGAGTTCTTATCGGCTTACGGTTCGCTGATGGTGGCGGGTTGGATTTCATCCACGTCCACCCACTGGGTGGGATACTTTCCGGTATAGCAAGCGGTGCAGTAGGTAGTCTTTTCGCCGTCGGCGCAGGCCGTCTTCATTCCTTCCAGCGAGAGATAGGCCAGGGAATCGGCGCCGATGAAGTCGCGAATCTCATCCACGGACTTGTTGGCGGCGATCAATTCTTTCTTGGAAGGCGTATCCACACCGTAGAAACAAGGTGAAATCGTGGGCGGGCAGGAAATGCGCATGTGCACTTCCCGGGCGCCCGCGTTGCGGATCATACGCACGATCTTGCGGCTGGTGGTGCCCCGCACGATGGAGTCGTCAATGAGCACGACGCGCTTGCCTTCGAGCAGGGTGCGGACCGGGTTCAGCTTCAGCTTGACACCAAAGTCGCGCACACTCTGGCGCGGCTCGATGAAGGTCCGTCCCACGTAATGGTTGCGGATGAGGCCGAAGCGGAAGGGGAGGCCGCTCTCGGCGGCATAGCCGACCGCAGCGGTTACGCCCGAGTCGGGCACGGGTACGACGATATCTGCTTCAGCCGGGGCTTCCCGCGCCAGTTGCCGGCCGAGTCCTTCGCGGCTGACCTGCACCGCACGTCCGAAGACCATGCTGTCCGGACGGGAGAAATACACGTGCTCGAAAATGCAACTCGACTGCGGCAGGGTCGGAGAATAGAAACGCGAACTGATGCCCTCTGGCCCCACGATGACCAGTTCCCCGGGCTTGACCTCGCGTTCGTATTTGGCGCCGATCAGATCGAAAGCGCAGGTCTCAGAGGCGAACACGATGGTGTCCTGCTTCTGGCCTTCCAGGGGGGCGATTCTGCCCATGGCCAGCGGTCGAAAACCGCGCGGATCGCGGGCGGCGAAGATCCGGTCGGCACTGAGCATGACCAGGGAAAATGCGCCTTCCACCCGGCGCAGGGCATCGGCCATGGCTTCCGGCAAGGTGTGTTCTTTGGACAAGGCGATGAGATGGACGATGACCTCGGTGTCGCTGTTGGTCTGAAAGATCGATCCCTGGGCCTCGAGGCGATGACGCACGTCGTGAGCATTGACCAGGTTGCCGTTGTGGGCAACCGCGATCGTGCCCTTGTTGGATTGCACCATGATGGGCTGCGCGTTGAACAGGACAGAATCACCGGCGGTGGAATAACGGGTGTGCCCGATGGCCAGCAGACCGTGGAGCGGAGATAACACCTCCTCGGTAAAGATATCGGCCACCAGTCCCATGGCGCGGTGGGCGCGCAAGACCAGGCCATTGGAACTGACGATGCCCGCCGACTCCTGACCGCGGTGTTGCAGAGCGTGCAGGCCAAGATAGGCGAGCTTCTCCGCCTCAGGGTGAGCGTAGATCGCCACCACTCCGCACTCGTCATGGAATTTGTCGGAACGCATGTAGCTATCAGCCCCCAGCTTTCAGCTTTCAGCCAAATCCCTCACAGCCCACGTGGGAGCAGATGTCTGCCTGGCCGGCCGAGCCAAGCTCGCCCACTCAATCTGCCGCCACCGCTTCCGGTTCCGCCCGTAACGCGCTCTCCAGCGCGCCTTCATAGGCAGCACGCAGCTCAGAAACAGGTGCCGACACCACCACCCGGCCGTCAAGCCTGACTTCCATCCGCTCGGGAGCGGTTTCCCCGATCAAGTCTGCCTCAATGCCATATTTTACCGCCACCCGCTGGATCGCGCTGAAGTTGTCGCGGTCGCAGGAGACAACAACCCGGCTGGCGTCTTCCCCGAACAGAACAAATTCCGGCGGCAGGTTGTGGGAGGCGAGGTCCACTCGCATTCCAACCCCTTTAGCGAACGCCGACTCGCTCAGAGTCACCGCAATCCCACCGTCTGAGCAGTCGTGGGCCGAGTCCAGCAATCCGGCTTGAGCCATCTCGACCAGGGCCTTCTGCAGCGCGGCTTCCTTCCCCAGTTCCAACTCAGGAGGATAACCCCAGACCGCGCCTAGAATTTCCTTGGCATATTCCGACGAGCCAAATTCAGACTCAGCGTCGGTCGCATCGCCCGGCTCCGAAGCGCGCAGCAGGACGATGGTTTGCCCCGGCTCGCGGAAGTCCGGGCGAACGGCTTGGTGTACATCTTCCAGGACGCCGACGATGCCCAGCACCGGCGTAGGATAGATTCCTTCACCCAGGGTTTCGTTATAGAAACTGACATTTCCGCCGGTAATGGGGATTCCCAGCTCCTCGCAGGCTTTGGTGATCCCGTCAACCACCTGAGAGAACTGCCACATGATGCGCGGCTTCTCGGGATTGCCGAAGTTCAGGCAGTTGGTGCCGCCGATCGGAGTCGCACCGGTGCAGGCCACGTTACGCGCGGCTTCGGCCACGGCGTGCATCGCGCCCAGCCGGGGATCGAGGTAGCACCAGCGCCCGTTGCCGTCGAGCGCCATGGCCAACCCGCGCGGCGAGCTTCCCGGCTCGGAATTCTTGATGCGAATCACTCCGGCATCGCCGGCGCCCGGTCCTTCCACGGTGTTGGTCTGGACCATGTGATCATATTGCTGCCAGATCCAGCGCTTGCCACAGATGTTAGGGCTGGCCAGGAGTCGCGTCAGACGGGCAGTGAGATCAGAAGCCTCGGCCAATTTGATGTGCTCCGGCATCTCGCGCGGCACGGGCGGCTCCCAGCGTTCGAGCGGCCGGCTGTAAACGGGTGCGTCGTCGGTAAGCGCCTGGTTCGGGATTTCCGCCACCACCTGGCCGTGCTCGAGGACGCGCATCTGGTTATCCGAGGTGACCCGGCCGATTTCCACCGCATCCAGCCCCCATTTTTCAAAGACGCGAAAGACTTCCTGCTTCCGACCCTTTTGTGCCACCAGCAACATGCGCTCCTGCGATTCGCTGAGCATGATTTCATAGGGAGTCATGCCGGTTTCACGCTGGGGCACGAGATCGAGTTCGATTTCTGTGCCCACGCGGCCGCGAGCCCCCATTTCGCAAGTGGAGCAGGTAAGCCCGGCGGCGCCCATGTCCTGAATGCCGACGATGGCGCCGGTCTGCATGGCTTCCAAACAGGCTTCCAGCAGCAGCTTCTCCAGGAACGGATCGCCGACCTGCACATTCGGGCGCTTGGCCTCGGAGGCCTCGCTGAATTCTTCGCTGGCCATGGTTGCGCCATGAATGCCGTCGCGGCCGGTCTTGGCCCCAACGTAAATCACAGGGTTGCCTTCGCCCGCCGCCTTGGCGTAGAAAATCTGGGCGCGCCGGACCAATCCCAGAGCGAAAGCATTTACCAAGGGATTGCCCGAATAGCAGGGCTCGAACTTGGTTTCGCCACCAAGATTGGGCACGCCAAAACAGTTGCCGTAGGAAGCGATGCCGCTGACCACGCCCTCGATCACCGAATGATTTTTGTGGATGTCGTGCGCGGATTGTGCGGAGCCGGGTCTTTGACCCGGCTCCACATGAGCGGTGATTGGGCCGAAACGCAGCGAGTCCATCACCACTACGGGGCGCGCGCCCATGGTGAAAATATCGCGCAGAATTCCGCCCACACCCGTGGCCGCGCCCTGAAACGGCTCAATGAAAGAAGGGTGATTGTGAGACTCGATCTTGAACGCGCAAGCCCAGCCATCACCGATGTCGATGATGCCCGCGTTTTCTCCCGGGCCCTGCACCACCCGGCGGCTGCGTGTCGGCAGGCGTTTCAAGTGCACTCGCGATGACTTGTAGGAGCAGTGTTCGCTCCACATTACGCTGAAGATGCCTAGTTCGGTGAGGGTGGGTTCGCGCCCGCCCAGGAGTTGCTTGATCTTTGCGAATTCTTCGGACGTGAGCCCGTGTTCCCGGATCAGTTCGGGAGTCAGTCCCAGGGTCGGAGAAGTGGTCATAGGGGAAGTTCTATTGTCGCATCTGGAGCGGGCAGTGGAAAGCTGATTCACGCCTTCCGTCCGACGTCACGTCGGCTGAGCGATGCCGGACGGGCCTCCGGCCTGTATCATCAGGCTGAATGAAATCCGTCATCGTCGGCACCGCTGGGCATATCGACCACGGCAAGACCGCTCTGGTCAAGGCCTTGACCGGCATTGACGCCGACCGTCTGGAAGAAGAGAAGCGCCGCGGCATCACCATTGATATCGGCTTTGCGCACCTGGAACTTCCTCTCCCCAGCGGTGAGAGTTTGCGGCTGGGCTTTGTCGATGTGCCCGGACACGAACGGTTTGTCCGCAACATGCTGGCGGGAGTGGGGGGAATCGATCTGGTTCTGCTGGTCATTGCTGCCGATGAATCCATCAAGCCCCAGACTCGCGAGCACTTCGATATCTGCCGCCTGCTTTCTGTCCGCCATGGCATCACCGTGCTGACCAAGTCCGACCTGGTGGACCGCGAGACTCTGGATGTGGTGCGGCTCGAGGTGTCAGAGTTTCTGCGGCATTCATTTCTCGATCCGGCCCGTTCCCCGCTGGTCGCAGTCAGTTCGCAGACGGGCGCGGGTCTCGACGACCTGCGGCAGGCGCTGGTAAAAGTTGCCGGCGAGGTCCCCGCCAGAGACCCATCCGCGCTGGCTCGCCTGCCCATCGACCGCGTGTTCACCATGAAAGGTTTCGGCACAGTGGTCACGGGGACACTGGTTTCCGGCACGGTGCGCAGTGAAGATGAAATGGAGGTCTTGCCCGGAGGGCAGCAAGCCCGAGTACGCGGAGTGCAAGTGCATGGGCAACCGGCCGGGCAGGCGGTGGCGGGAGAACGCACTGCATTAAACCTCGCGGGGGCGACCAAACAGGAACTGGCGCGCGGAATGGTCCTGGCGCCGCCCGCAACTTTTCAGGGCACTTCCCGCATCGACGTGTCGCTGGGGCTGCTGGCTTCGGCCAGGCCGCTGACAGATCGCGCCCGGGTGCACCTGCATGCGTACACGGCCGAGGCGATTGCCACGGTTGTGCTTTACGGCGGCAAACAGGTGTCGCCGGGAGGGAACGCATTCGCGCAGTTGCGCCTGGCCGAACCCATGCTGCTGCTGCCGGGAGACCGCTTTATCTTGCGTCAGTTCTCGCCGGTCGTGACCATCGGCGGCGGGGTCGTACTGGACAACCTCCCTCCGCTGAAGGTGAAGAACCCGGCCCACGCGGATTTCCTGCGCACGTTGCAGGACGAGTCCAAGACCGCCGTTTTGCGGGCGCGAGTGACCGCACACGGCGCGCAAGGTTTGGCGGTCGCCGAGGCAGTGGCGCGCACCGGCTGGCGGCGGCAGGAGATCGAGTCGCTGGCCTCAAAGATTGCAGAGATTGCGAACGTCAACCAAAACCTGGTTGCTCGCAGTGAATTAGACCTGGCCCAAAAATCCCTGGTATCGGTGTTGAGCGCCTTCCACCAGCAAAATCCACTGGTTGCCGGCATGAGCAAAGAGGAACTTCGAGGACGCCTGCCCGACATCGCACCCGAAGTTTTCAACTGGTTGCTCGCAGAGGCGGTGCAGAACAAAAGCATTGAGCTGGCCGGTGAACTGGTGCGGCGTCCCGGCCAGGGCGTAGTGATGAAGGATGAGGAAGCAGAGTCCAAGCAGATCATCGAAAACGCGTTTGTGTCGGCGGGATTGAGGGTCCCCGCGCTGAAGGACGTGCTGGCCGGACTGCCGGTGGACCCGCCCCGCGCCCAGAAAATCGTCACTCTGCTGCTGCGCGAGAAAGTCCTGGTGAAGCTCTCCGAGGAGCTGGTTTTTCATAGCCAGGCGCTGCGCGATTTGCGCCTGCGCATGGCAGAGGAAAAAGCGAAATCGCCGAACATGGATGTGGCCCGCTTCAAGGATCTCACCGGAGTCAGCCGCAAGTACGCCATCCCGCTGCTCGAGTATCTGGACCGGGAACACGTGACCAAAAGAGTGGGAGATGCAAGAGTAATCTTGTGAAGGAAGCTGGCCGGGCCTAGCGGCCCCGCGCTTGCTTCCCCCGCAGAGTCATACAAGTACAGGTCGCTTTCGCCACCAATCTTTCTTCTTCGTCGAGCACGTCGCATTCGGCCATCCCCACGGTCGCACCCTTCTTGACGACGCGGCCGAGGGCCCGCAGCCGGGCATTCCAGACCGGGCGAAGAAAGTTGATTTTAAGTTCCAGTGTGGTGAAGGATTCGTCTTCTTCCAGGGTGCAGGCGTAAGCGATGCCCATGGCTCCGTCGGCGATATCGCAAAGGACGCCACCGTGCAGAGTACCCATCGGGTTGGCGTGTTGTGGCCCGGCAACCAGTTCCATCACCGCCTCGCCGGGTTGCGCAGAGACCAGGCGGAAGCCGAGCAGACGGCCGATGGGCGGAGGCGGCACATCCCCACGCAACATTTTTTGTATTCCTTCGTACATGCTAGGCATTCGAGTCGGTTCCTTGAGCGAGTCTGAAGTCTGCGAACTACGCAGATAAGATTCGCTTGCGGCTCTGCCGGACTCAGGGAATCGTGGCCGGTTGGTGAGGTTCACGACGCAGTTCGGTGAGGGAGATTCGCGTTGTGGAGTCCTCCGATACGGCAGATCAGGGTCCGTATAATAGAACCCCTATCGCCTGAGGGACCCGCAGATGCTCGACTTCTATCGCAAGCTCGGGGCGGAGATGCTGGATGAGTGGAAGGCCGCAAGCCTGGAGGGCGAAGCCCTGGAACGGCTGGCCGGGAGCCGGCGATGATGGACCGCGCCCGGGTGGTGATCATCGGCGCCGGCCTGGCAGGATCGGAGGCAGCCTGGCAGTGCGCGCGGCGAGGCATTGGCGTCGAGCTCTGGGAGATGCGTCCCACACGCTCCACGCCTGCACATCAAACCGCGGATTTTGCCGAACTGGTCTGCTCAAACTCTCTGAAATCCGACAGTGAGAACACGGCGCCCTGGCTGTTGAAAGAGGAAATGCAGCGGGCGGGATCGCTGCTGCTGGAGATCGCGCGCGAGTGTGCCGTTCCCGCCGGACATGCATTGGCGGTCGATCGCGCGACGTTCGCGGCCAAGGTCACCGAAGTGATTTCACAGGAACCGTTGATCACGGTTCGCCGCCAGGAAGTCACGCGAATCGATGAGAGTCAGATCACGATAATCGCCACCGGGCCGCTGACTTCCGACGCTTTGTCCGAGGAGATCGCACGGCTGAGCGGTTCCACACACCTGTATTTCTTCGATTCGATCAGCCCGATCGTTGAAGCCGATTCGATCGACATGTCCAGAGTGTATTTGGCCGCGCGCTATGACAAAGGGACGGCCGATTACATCAATTGCCCCATGTCCAGGGAAGAGTACGACCGTTTTTGTGATGCGCTGATTGCCGGGCAACCGGTCGAGCCGCGGGATTGGGAGAAACTGAACTACTTCGAGGGCTGCCTGCCCATTGAAGAAATCGCCCGCCGCGGCCGCGACACGCTGCGCTTCGGTCCGATGAAGCCAGTGGGCCTGAAAGACCCGCGCACCGGAAGAATTCCCTATGCCGTGGTGCAGTTGCGGCAGGAGAACCTGCGCGCCGACTCCTACAATCTTGTGGGCTTCCAGAATCACCTCAAGTTTGGCGATCAGGCCCGCGTGCTGCGGCTCATCCCGGGGCTGGAGAATGCCCGGTTCCTGCGCTATGGACAGATTCACCGCAACACATACATCAACGGGCCGGCATTGTTATCCGAATCGCTGCAGATGAGAAGCCATCCCTCTCTGCTCTTTGCCGGCCAGATCTGCGGAGTGGAGGGATATGTCGAATCCATCGCAACCGGCCTGATGGCTGGAGTTCACGCGGCGACGCTGGCTGGGGGCATGGCGCCGACCGTCCCCCCGCGTCAAACCGGTCTCGGTTCGCTGGTCCACTATGTCACTCATGCCGATGCCAGGAGCTTTCAGCCGGCGAACATAACGTTCGACCTTTTACCGTCCCTGAAAGACAAAGTTCGTGACCGCCAGGAACGGCACCGGCAGCAATGCGCCCTGGCCCTGCGGGACCTCGATGCCTGGCTGGAGTCGAAAAGTGTGGGGCGGGCCCCTCGCCTGCCGATCTCGACCTAAGCTGTACCCCAAATTCGAGGCTGCGGTAAGCAGTTCACTACCCATTCCAAACCAGAGACGAACCTCACAGGCAGCGGGCGGGAACACCCGCCGCACGCTTTCCCTGAACAAAACCAGCTTCCGATCCGTATAGGAAGTCAGGGCCCCGGCTTACGTTCGGGTGGCCTGCGCGTCCAAACTGCATGATTCTGCGCGACCTCATTGGCGACGTGATGCGGACCCTGTGGGCGCACAAACTACGCACTTTCCTGACCATGTTTGGCATCGCCTGGGGGATTGTTTCCATCGTTCTGATGGTGGCCGCGGGCGAGGGCCTGCGAAAGGGACAAGAAGAGCAGACACGGACACTGGGCAAAGACATCCTCATCGTCTTTCATGGCCGCACCAGCATGCAGGCCGGCGGGGCGCGCGCCGGGCGCGAGGTGCACTGGGAGGATGACGATGTTCCCGCGGTGCAGGCGGGATCGCCGGACTGCGAATACGCGATTCCGGAACTGGAGCAAGAGACGGTCCGTGCCCACAGCAGTTACAACAATGCCGCTTTTAACGTAAGCGGCTCCCATCCCCCGTTCGGCTATATCCGCAGCCTCGACGTCGGCGACGGCCGCTTTTACAACTGGGACGACCTCAAGGAAGCCAGACGTGTCGCGTTCCTGGGCAATGACGCGGGAAAGCAGCTCTTCCCCGGGCGAAATCCGATCGGAGAAACGGTCTACTTGAACGCGTTCCCCTACACCGTGATCGGCGTGATGGCGCAAAAAAAGCAGGACTCCAGCTACGACGGCTGGGATGCCAGTAAGATTTTCATTCCCTTCTCCGCCATGCGGCGGGATTTCCCCGATAAACCTCCCGGCACGTCCACCACCTTCGATCAGTTGCTGGTGACACCGCGGTCGGTAGACCAGCACGAGGCCTGTAAGCACGAAATCCAGGTGGTGCTGGGCCACCTGCACAATTTCGATCCGCGCGACAAGGAAGCGATCCCCATCTGGGACACGGTGCAGGAGGCCAAAGCTTTTCGCCAGATGACCGATGGAATGAAATATTTCCTGGGAGCCGTCGGCATCGTCACTCTTTTTCTGGGCGGATTGGGCGTCATGAACGTGATGATGGTGGCGGTGCGGGAAAGGACGCGAGAAATTGGCGTGCGCAAGGCGCTGGGCGCTCCAGCCAGCACCATCCTCAAACAATTCTTTATCGAGGCGCTGTTGATCGCAATTGTGAGCGGCGGTTCGGGAATGGGAGTCGCTTATGGCATCTGCGCCCTGGTAAACCTGCTCCCCATGCCCGCGTTCTTCGCCGGTTTGATCTCGACCTGGCAGTCGGGGCTGGTGGCATGTGCCCTGCTGGGAGTGATTGCAGTCGGTTCCGCTTTATATCCGGCGCGGAAAGCGGCGTCGATCGATCCCATCGAAGCCCTGCGGTACGAGGCAGGAGGGTAGGTTGAGTGGGTCCGGGTCTTAGACCCGTCCCCACACGGGTAGCGCTGGGTTTCCATAATGCTGACTGAAGTCATTCGCGAAGCCTGGGTGGCGCTGAGGCGGAACTACACGCGCAGCCTGCTGACCATGCTGGGCATTGTGTGGGGCATTGCCACAGTCACTTTGCTGATCGCTTATGGGAGCAGTTTCCGTCACATCCTGGTCACCGGCTTCGACGCATTCGGCAAGAGCGTGGTCATCTGCTGGCCGCAGCAAACCAGCGAGCAACCCGGTGGACAAAGGGCCGGCAAGAAGGTGGTTCTGGAGCAGGCTGACCTGGATATGGTCCGGGAAACTGCTCCCCTGGTGAAGCATGTCTGCCTGGAAACCGTGAATCGCCCAGGCATCAGCTATGGTGAGCGGTTGGTGGGGACGGCGGCGGTGCGGGGAGTGTGTCCCGAGTACGGCGAAATGCGGAACGAAGTGCCCGCCGAAGGCCGCTGGATTAATCCCGCAGACGAAATGGAGCGGCGGCGCGTCGTCTTTCTGGGCGGGCGGGTGCGGGAACAGTTGTTCAGCGGACGGCCCGCGGTGGGGGAGACAGTGCAGATTGGCGGTGTCCACTTCACCGTGATCGGAGTGATGGCGCGCAAGATCCAACTGAGCAACTATTTCTCCAGCGACGACGATTCCGCCTGGATTCCTTACAGCGCGGCCGGTGACGTGTGGAACACGAAATATGCCGCGGTGCTGCTGTTTGAACCCATCGCACCTCAGTTTGAAAAACGAGCCTCGGCCCAGGTGCTGGCTGCGATTGCAACCCGGCAGCAGTTTTCCCCGACCGACCCGAAAGCTTTTCAAATGTTCGGACGCGACGAGTTTCGTCCAGTGATCGATGCTCTCACCATCGGCCTGCAGGTGCTGCTCACTTTCATCGGAACCCTCACGCTGGGCATCGGCGGGGTGGGAGTGATGAACATCATGTTGGTGTCGGTGGATGAGCGTATCCGCGAGATCGGCCTGCGGCGCGCGCTGGGGGCAAAGAAGTGGCAGATCAAACTCCAGTTCCTGGCCGAGACCCTGCTCATCATGCTGATGGGAGGAGCCGCGGGTGTAGTGCTTTCCTACGGAGTGGCGGCCGCAGTAGGTACGCTTCCCCTCATGGGACCGCTGTTTGAAGACGATTCGGGTAAAGCCGACATCCATCTGCGAATTTCGCTGGCCACCGTGATGCTCTCCACTTTTGTGCTGCTGGCGGTGGGAGTGGTCAGCGGCCTGGTACCGGCGTTGCGGGCATCGAAACTGGACCCGGTGGAAGCGCTGCGGTACGAATAGCGAGATTGCAGATGTTAGATTTCAGATTGAACATCCTTCGATTTGAGACTTTCGCCGTAAAAAGTTGGCTTTCAATCTGAAATCTACAATCTGAGATCTGCAATCTCTCTTCTTTCCAAAGAATCCAATTGACCCGGCTCCCGCTTCGCAGTACCTTGCTGCGAACCGTCATCTTTTGAGGTGTGCCTTGCCGATTTCCGCCGTGGATGCGATCACTCCGGCTTTTCAGCACGCCAAGCAGCAACTGCTGCATCCCTTCCGAAGCAGCCAATGGGCCAAACTGGCGCTGGTGGGCATGCTGGCCGGTGAACTCAGCTCGGGAGGCGGGGGCTGCAATCCAGGCAGCTTCCAGATGCCCACGCGCCCGAACAGCTCGCAACATCTGCTCGATACCGGCTTGTCCGCTTCCGATCCCATGTTGTATGTGTCACTGATCGCAGTGCTGGTGGTGGCAGGCATCGTGCTGATGTTTTTGTTCCTATACCTGAACAGTGTGATGCGCTTCGTTCTGTTTGACAGCGTTGTGGCAAAAGAATGCCGCATCCGCGAAAGCTGGAGCCGCCGCCAGGGACCTGGCCGGCGATATTTTCTCTGGCAGATTCTGCTTTTTCTGGCGGTGGGCGTGAGCTTCACCATTCTGGTGGGAATCCCTGCCGCTTTCGCTTTCCTGGTGGGCTGGTTGAGGCACCCGAAAGAACACATGATTCCTTTGATCCTGGGCGGCATGTTCCTTTTCTTTGTGCTGCTGGCCTTCGTGCTGGTGCAGATGGTGGTGCACGTGATGACCAAGGATTTTGTGGTGCCGCAAATGGCCCTGGAGGAGATCAGCGCCATCGAAGGTTGGCGGCGGCTCTGGCCTCAGCTGAAACAGGAAAAGGGAGGCTACGCCGGCTACATCGGAATGAAGGTTGTCATGGCGCTGGCGGCGGCCGTGATTCTGGGAATTGTCTCCGCAATCGTGATTGTGCTGATTGCAATCCCGGTGGGCGGACTGGGCGCGATCGCGGTGATCACGGGGGCTACCGCCGGGCTGACCTGGAATGTCTATACCATCACGCTGGCCGTCGTGGTGGGGACTTGCGCAATTCTGTTCATTCTGTATGTGCTCTCTCTGGTCTCGGTGCCCGCCATCGTGTTTTTCCCCGCGTATTCCATCCATTTCTTCGCGGCGCGATATCCCGCCCTGGACGCACTGCTGCATCCTGCGCCGCCAGTCGTGATTCCCCCGCCTCCGCCGGAAGCGCCGCCCTTGCCGCCGATGCCTGAACCAATTGGATAGTCGAGCGCGAGCGGCCTCAATCGAAAAACGCATCGAGACGCCGGTGGGAACCCCACCAGATCCCTGTGTGTCTAATCCTCTCAGACACGCGCGTGCCTGAGAGGAGCAATTGCAATGGCGTTCTCCATGGCAGGCGGTGGTCCGTCCAGACCTGAGATCAATGTCACGCCGCTCATCGACATTCTGCTGGTGTTGATCATTGTATTTATGGTGATTGTGGCCATGTCGAAGGAGTACATGGTCGAGGCGCAGCTTCCTCAACCGGCCGAGGGAAAACAACCGCATGAGAACGAGCGCACCATTGTGATTCAGGTGACCTGGAGCGCGCACGATCAGACTCCCACGCTCAAGATCAACAACGACAGCGTTCCCTGGGACGATCTGCAACCACAACTGGCGCGTATTTTTCTTCGCCGCGCCGAAAAGGTCGCCTATGTCAAAGGAGACGACGCTCTCGACTTTGAATACGTGGCCCAGGTCATTGCCGAAGCGCACAACGCAGGCGTTCAGCGAGTGGGATTGCTGACCGCGTCGCAAAGCTCCGAATGAGTTTTCAGTCGCGGGCCCGGTTCTTGATCCAGATCGGCGTACCCACGAATCCGAAGGCCCGGCGAATCTGGTTTTCCAGGAAGCGTTGATAGGCGAAGTGCAGTTTTACTTTGCGGTCGGTAAAAATAACGAACGTCGGCGGAGCCACCGCGGCCTGCGTCATGTAGTAAATCCTGACCTGCTGGCGGGCGGGGACTGAGGCGCGTTCGAAGTCGACGTGTTTGAGAAAGCGGTTCATTTCGCCGGTCCCGATGCGCTTGCGGCGCTCGGTAGCGACTTCTTCCAGCAAGGGAAAGATTTTGTCGGTGCCCTTCCCGGTTGAGGCAGAGACGAACAAGATGGGCGCGTAGCTGAGAAACTTCAACGCGTAGCGGACTCTTTCTTCATAGGCGATGCGATCGGCGGGGCGCTTGTTTTCCTGCATGCGAGAGGATTTCGTCTGGCGTCCGGTCCGTTCCTTGCCGCTGATGACCAGGTCCCACTTGTTCACAATGATGATCATGGAGCGGCCGCTCTCGTGGGCGTATCCGGCGATCGCAGCATCGAGCTGGCTGACGCCGTCGGTGGCGTCGATCACCAACAGAGCGATGTCAGCGGCTTCCAGGTGCTTGCGCGCCATTACGACGGAAAGTTTCTCTGCCATCAGGTGGGTCTTGCCCTTGCGGCGAATTCCGGCGGTGTCGATGAAGCGGAAGCGGCGGCCTTCGCGCTCGACGATCTCGTCGACCGCATCGCGTGTGGTGCCGGGGATGGGGGAGACGATCGATCGCTCAGCGCCGGTAAGCCGATTGAGCAAAGTGGATTTACCGACGTTAGGATGGCCGATAATCGCAACCTTGGTTTCGTAAGATTGAGTCTCGAGAGATTCGGATGCTTCTTCCGGCGATTCCTCCGTGTCTTCCGCGTTCTCCATGGTGAGTTGGGTTGGCGCAGGCAGGATTTCAAGAACGGCATCCAGCAGGTCATCCAAGCCGCGGGCATTCTCGGCGGAAATGGGGAAAAGCTTGCGGATTCCGAGACGATGAAACTCGTCCGTGAGGCTCTGCTGCTTCTCGGTGTCAACCTTATTTACCGCGAGAAACAGCGGCTTGCCCGAGCGGATCAACTGGCGGGCCAGCTCAATATCCGGGGACGCCATCTCGGTGCGACCGTCCACCACCATGATGACGGCGTCGGCCTCCTGGAGCGCGACTTTCGCCTGCCGGAAAATTTCCGCCGGAATGAAGTCTTTATCTTCGGGGAGAATGCCGCCGGTATCCACGACGCGCAGGCGCCGCCCGCGCCATTCCGCTTCGCCGTAGAGACGGTCGCGCGTGATGCCGGGTTCGTCGCCGACAATGGCGCGACGCGATCCCACCAGACGATTGAACAGGGTGGACTTGCCTACATTGGGGCGGCCCACGATCGCGACCGTGGGCATGCCGGTCGCGGCTTCAGCCGACGGTGAGTTCAAGGTTGGATGGGTCATAAAAGATATCGAGTGTGGGGCGGGTGCCCGCGCCCGCCGCTGTTGACTTCTGAACTAAACACCACAACCACAAGATCCCAAAACCAAAATCTCAAGGCAAAAACGGCGGGCGAGGGCGCCCGCCCCACACACATGGATGGTAACGTTATTATAGTGACTCTGTGCCTCCCGCCTCCCAGTCCGTCGCCGACACCAGGAACCGCGACGCTTCTCTCTACCAGTTCTTCGCGCCCGGTGGCGTGCTATCGCGCACTCATCCTGCCTACGAGTTCCGCCGGGGACAGCTACAGATGGCGCAAGCGGTTGAGCAGGCGCTGGAAGAGAGGCGTCACCTGATCGTCGAAGCCGGCACCGGTACGGGCAAGACGCTGGCCTATCTGCTGCCGGTCATTCGTTCCGGCAAGCGCGTTATTATTTCTACCGGCACCAAGAATCTGCAGGAGCAGCTCTTCCACAAGGATATCCCTTTTCTCGAGCAGGCGCTTTTCCCCAACGGCGAAGGCAAGCTCAAGGTCTGCTACATGAAGGGGCGTAATAACTATCTGTGCCGCAAGAAGCTCTATGACCTGACCGACCAGCCGGTGCTCAGCGGACTGGAGGAGATCGAGCACTACCGCGCCATCGCGACCTGGGAAAAGGCCACGCAGAGCGGGGACCGGGCCGAACTGGCATCGCTTCCCGAGGCCAGCGCGCTCTGGCACAAGCTCGACGCCCGTTCCGACACCTGCCTGGGGCAGAAATGCAGCGCCTGGGATCGCTGTTTTATCACCGAAATGCATCGCCGGGCGATGGAGAGCGACATCATCATCGTCAATCACCATTTGTTCTTCGCCGACCTGGCCATTAAACAGCAGGCCGAATACGCCCCCGACGCCGGAATCCTGCCCGAGGTTGGCGCGGTGATTTTCGACGAAGCCCATGAACTGGAAAGCGTGGCCGGGAGCTACTTCGGGGTTGCGGTGAGCAACGGGCGATTTGAGGAGTTGTGCCGCGACGTAGAGGCTTCACTGCAGCGCAACCATCTGCTTTCGGTTTCGATCTCAGGGGCGGTGAAGAGCATCCGCGAGCGGGCGCTGTTCTTCTTTGCCCTGTTGCCGCAAGGCGATGGCCGCTTCGCCTTCGAGAACCGGCGCGAGTTCCTGGAGGAAAACGGAGACGAGTTTCTGGGCCTGCAGCAGTCGCTGAGCAGGCTGGGGGCAGAGCTGGAAGGCCTGTCGTCGAAGCCTGAGGAGGTCTTCAACTTTGCCCGGCGGGTACAGGAACTGCAGGTGCAGATGGGGTTTCTGCTGGAATCCGAGGACCGCAACACCGTGTTCTGGATCGAGCGCAGGCGCGGGGGCCGGGACAAACTGAACGTGTTTCTGCAGGCCACTCCCATCGACGTGTCTCCTATTCTGAAGGCTTGCTTGTTCGACAAACTCGAAACCGCGGTGTTGACATCCGCGACGCTGGCGGCGGGCGGCGGCTTCGAGTATATGCGGCAGCGTCTCGGACTGGAGCACGCCCGGGAAACCGTCCTGCCGTCGCATTTTGACTATGAGAGTCAGGCGCTCTTCTATGTGCCTCCGGACTTGCCCGATCCCCGCACTCCGCAGTTCACTGCGAAAGCGGCCGACCGCATCCGGCGGGTGCTCGAGGTCACGCGGGGCCGAGCCTTCGTGCTGTTCACCAGCTACGCGCAGATGAATGACGTGCACCAGCGGCTGCTGGGGGAACTGGAATATCCGATGTTGCTACAAGGTGATGCACCCAAGACCGCACTGCTGGAGGAGTTCCGGCTCACGCCTCACGCAGTGCTGTTCGCAACGTCTTCTTTCTGGCAGGGCGTGGACGTGCAGGGCGAACAGCTCAGTTGCGTGATCATCGACCGCCTGCCCTTTGCGGTGCCCAGCGATCCGGTGGTGGCGGCGCGGATAAAGGCGATTGACGCCGAGGGCGGGAACGCCTTCTTCCAGTACCAGGTGCCCTCGGCGGTAATTACGCTGAAACAGGGTTTCGGGCGTCTGATCCGGTCGTTGCATGATCGTGGATTGCTGGTGCTGCTGGACAACCGCATCCTCAAGAAGCAATACGGGCGGGTCTTCGTGGAGAGCCTGCCGCCTTATCGGAGGACGACGGACATTAAGCAGGTGGAAGAGTTCTTCGGACTCGGCTGAGGGCGCGAGTCCAGACTTAGTCAATTCACAAAACCCAAATCCAGGGTCATAATTCGCAACCATGCGTCAGGGGATGTGCTCGGAATGCGGCCTCAAGGGGCCGCTGCAGATCTATTTCCGCCAGAGCGATAAAGTCTTTTGCGATGCCTGCACTACCAAGCTGGCAGAACCGGGCACGGGCAAGTTCCGCGGATTAGAGCCGCCCTCTGCAGCCATTGATCCCACCATTTGCGCCCGTTGCAAAGCCGACAACGGCAACAGCGAATTTCCGCTGACCGGAAAGCTTCCCTTCTGTGCCGAGTGCCGAAAGCAGTTCTACGAAAGACCGTATCCGCAGTGGCTCAAGCTAAGTTTGGCATTCCTGCTCATGCTGCTCGTGGTGGCTCTGATTCACGGACGAAAATATTTCCATGCGGGGCGGGAGATGTATGTCGGGGAAAAGTTAGTCGAACAGGCGCACTATAGCGAAGCCACAGCCCATTTGCAGCAGACCGTGGAGATTGCGCCGAATTCCGACAAGGCGGTGCTTCTGTTTGCCAAGGCTTCCCTGCTCAGTGGCGATCCCGGGGCGGCGGACAAGGCCATGCGCGCCCATAACAGCGGGCAGTTCGAGGTCACTCCCGAATATCAGGAAGTGGATCGCATATTCGAGCGCGCGGTCAGCGCGCTCAAGGAAACGCAGCAGGCGATTGATCTCGCCGGACAGCCTGGTAAAGAGGAGGAAGCCGCCCGCCTGATGCACCATGCCGCCGGCAGCTACTCCGAGATGCCCACGCTTTCCCCTCCAAGGAAGACCTCTCCAACATCTGGGAACTGGCGCCCGAGAGGGCCAAACACGGGAACCTGCTGCCCGTCCTCAGCCTTCCTCTCATCGGTATCTTGTACGTTCTTAACTACGCTCGCATCATCTGGGCAGATCTCGGGTATGGAATCGCGGTGGGAATCCTGGGTCCGATCGCGCTTTTCCGGGCCCTGGCGTGACCGCCCCGTCAACCCTGCCATAGCGGTAGAATAGCCAGTTGGGCGATAGGGTTCGGCCGGGCCTGTAGGTACCGGCTCCGCCCAGAGGGGCCCATGTTCGAGGTTACCGTCGAAGATTCGTTTGCCGCCGGACACTACCTGCGCAACTACAAGGGTAAGTGCGAGAATCCGCACGGGCACAACTACAAGGTGCGCGTGACCCTGGCGGGCAAAGAACTGGATAAGGCGGGGCTTCTGCTTGATTTCCGGGAGCTGCGGGAAGCGTTGAAGCCGGTCATCGATCGCCTGGATCATCAGATGATCAACGACCTGGAGCCCTTCAAAGTGCTGAATCCCTCTGCCGAGAATCTGGCCAAGTATTTTTACGACGAGACCAATGTGAATCTGGAGCGGGTAACCCAGGGCCGGGTGCGGGTAAAGAATGTCACCGTGTTTGAAACCGACACCACCACGGCAACGTATTCGGAGTAGTTCTAGTCCTGGGGACCTCCGGGCTCCTCAGCGACGTTGCGCTATAGCGGTCCGTCGATTCGTCGACCGTTTCGCGAGAAGCTAGAAGCTAGCGGCTGTGCCTTATGCAGATTACCGAGATCTACAAGTCGATCCAGGGCGAATCCACTCACGCCGGGCTGCCCTGCGTGTTCGTGCGGCTCACCGGCTGCAACCTGCGCTGTTCCTGGTGCGACAGCGAGTACACTTTCACCGGCGGCCAGCGGCGCACGATCGAGGAAGTGGTGGAAGAGGTGGAGCAGTTGAGTCCCGAGGGCGGGCTGGTGGAGATCACAGGGGGCGAACCCATGCTGCAGGAGCGCGAACTAGTCCCGCTGATGCAGCGACTGCTGGATGCCGGCTACACCTTGCTGCTCGAGACCAGCGGTGAGCGTCCGCTCGAGCGCGTACCTCGTGGCGTCATCAAGATTGTGGATGTAAAGTGTCCGAACTCGGGCGAACCCGGGACCTTTCACATGGAGAATCTGGAAACGCTGAGCTCGCAGGACGAAGTCAAATTTGTCCTGAGTGATCGCGTCGACTATGAGTTTGCCCGTGATTTCCTGGCTCGCTACGGTCTCTCCGATCGGGTAAATGCGGTATTGTTTTCCCCCGCTTTCAGCAAGGACGCGAGCGGCGCGCGCGACACCAACTCGTGCCGGCTTGATCCGCGTGAACTGGCGGAGTGGATGCTGGCGGATGGAGTTGCGGCGAGGTTGGGGATGCAAATTCACAAGTTCATCTGGGACCCGGCGATGAAGGGAGTCTAGGCGATTGCAGATTTTAGATTTTGGTTTCAGTGGCTTGCCCAGACAGCGCTGGGAGTGGGAATTACATCTAAGCAATGGCGCAAGACAGACAGCGCGCGATTGTGCTCCTGAGCGGCGGGATGGATTCCTGCGTCTGTGCCGCTCTGGCTGCGCGGGACTGTGATGCCGCGGCCGTGCACATCAGTTACGGGCAGCGCACCGAGGAGCGCGAGCGGCGGGCTTTTTTCGCCATTTGCGAACGCCTCGGAATTCATGACCGGCTGCTGGTACGGAACGAAGCGCTGGCGGCGATTGGGGGCTCGGCGTTGACTGACCCCGGCATTGCCGTGCCGGAATCGCATTCCGTCGGGAAGGATATCCCGGTCACCTACGTACCCTTCCGCAACGCGCACTTTCTGGCGGTGGCGGTAAGCTGGGCCGAAGTGCTGGGCGCGGGCAAAGTGTTCATCGGTGCGGTGGAACAGGATAGTTCGGGATATCCGGATTGCCGGCCGGCGTATTATCAAGCCTTTAACGCGGTCGTCAAGGCGGGGACGAAAGAAGGGCGGATCGAAATCGTCACGCCGCTGATCCACCTGCGCAAGAGGGAAATTGTCGGGCTGGGTCTTGAATTGGGCGCGCCCTTCGATTTAACGTGGTCGTGCTACAGCCGTGAGGACAGCGCCTGCGGTGTGTGCGATAGTTGCGTGCTTCGCCTGCGGGCATTCCGGGAAGCGGGAAGGGCAGACCCCATCCCCTACGCGGCGTTGGCCGGGCAAGTTTAGCAGGCTATGACTTTCGAAACTGGTTTTCTTTGCCGGGAGGCCAAAAACATGAAGCAATGTTTGCTGATGGTAGTGCTGGTCATGCTGGTGGCGGCGCTGTGTGTTCCTCCAGGGTTCGCCCAAGCCACGGGAACGGTGAAGGGAGTGTGCAAGGACATGGAAGGCAAGCCGGTTGTCGGCGCCACCCTGGAATGGTTCAATACCGACAACGGACGGCATTACACCCTCAAGACCAACAACAAAGGAGAGTATTTTTCGCTGGGCATCGAGCCCGGCAAGTACAGGATCACCTTGACTCAGGACGGCAAGCAACTCGATCAGGTAAGCAATTTTCCGGTTGGAGCGGACGAAGCATCGCTCGACTTCGATTTGAAGAAGTCGCAGGCGGAAGCCGCCCAGCAGAAGGGCATCAGCGCCGAACAACTGAAAGCCATGCAGGAGGCCCAGGCCAAGCAGGCCAAGGAAGCGGGCACGGTTAAGACACTGAACGAGAAGTTATTGGCCGCCAACACTGCAATACAGTCCGGCGATTTCGAAACCGCCGTGAAAACCCTCAACGAAGCCACCCAGATTGATGCCACCCGAGACTTGCTCTGGGCCCGGCTGGGTGACGCCAATCTCAGTTCCGCGCCCAAGCTAACCGACACCACCGAGAAAGCCAAGCGTTTCGGCGCGGCGGTCGAGGATTACCAGAAAGCCATCGATCTCAAAAAGAAGACCATGGAAACCAGCCAGAAGCCCGAAGATGCGAAGACCCTGGGTGCCTACTACAACAATCTGGCGCAGGCGGAATCCAAGACCGGGCAGGTGGACGACTCGGTCAAGTCTTATGACCTGGCGGCTCAGGTGAATCCTCCCGGCGCCGCACAGTACTACTACAACCAGGGAGCCGTGCTGACCAACAATGGCCGGGTGGACCAGGCCAATGCCGCCTTCGACAAATCCATCGCCGCCGATCCCAACAAGGCGGAAGCTTACTATCAAAAAGGCGTCAACCTGATCAACAAAGCCACCACGGATCCCAAGACCGGCAAGGTCATTCCGGCTCCGGGAACCGAGGACGCGCTGAACAAATACCTCGAACTTCAGCCCAACGGCCCCTTCGCCGAAGGCGCCAAAGGCATGATCCAGTACATCGGCGGCACCATCGAGACCAGCTATGGCTCGAAAGCCAAGAAACCTGCCCCGAAGAAATAACACGCCATCGCAAGACGCATGAGGGCGGTCCGAAAGGGCCGCCTTTTTTGTTTTGGGCCTGCCTGGAAGCGCCGGTAGCTCCCCACCAACGGACATTACTAAGGTCTACGCCCTTGACGTTCTTCGTGGTACCTCGCCATGGATTTTCGCTAGAGTTGAACTGAGACAGACAGAAACTGCGAAACCACGGCCGCGGCAGCAGGTCTTCTCCGTCCATTTCAGGCATTTCAGGTTTGGCCCTTCGCTGGGGAGAAAATGGCAGCACCAGGCACAGCTCCGCTTCAGGTGACGTTCCAGTCGGCATCGGCCACGGGCGCGGCGGCCACGCATGCATTGCTGGCTGCCATGCTGGGCGCGACCACGAATGTCAGCGACCTGATCTTCTCGCCCGGCCGGCCACCTCAGGTGGAAGTCCATGGGCAACTGATTCCGGTCGAGGCCCCGGGGCTGAGCCTGCTCAACGCGGACCACACCCGGCGAATTGCGTCTGATCTGATCGGCAACAACAAACAGGCCATCAGCACCCTGCGGGAACAGGGGTCCTGCGATATCTCGTTTGGTCTGCCCGGAGTGGCGCGGTTTCGAGTCAATGTTTTCATCCAGCGGGGCAGTTGTGCCGTGGTCATGCGGGTGATCGGAAGCATGCCGGAGTTCTCCACTCTCGGGTTGCCACCACAACTCGGAGAAATCGCGGGGCTGCGGGATGGCATCGTGCTGGTCA
Source organism: Terriglobales bacterium (assembly GCA_035937515.1). Taxonomy (GTDB): domain Bacteria; phylum Acidobacteriota; class Terriglobia; order Terriglobales; family Acidobacteriaceae; genus JAIQFF01. Next base: position 49,189 of record DASZHW010000102.1, read on the forward strand.
CGGGAGCGCGAGGGTCGGGCAAGTCCTCCACCCTGGCCGCGATTCTGGACCGCATCAACCAGCAGCACACCTGTCACATCATCACTATCGAAGATCCCATCGAGTTTCTGCACAACCACCAGAAGGCCACGATCCATCAGCGGGAGTTGCACAGCGACACCCCGACCTTCGCTATGGGGCTGCGGGCCGCGTTACGGCAGTCGCCGAAGGTGATCCTGGTGGGAGAGTTGCGGGACCGCGAGACCATGGAGATGCTGCTGGAAGCAGCCGAAACCGGCCATTTGGTACTTTCGGCTCTGAACGCCCCCAATGCGTTGAAAACTCTGGAGCGCATTGAGGCAGCCTTTCCGGCCAACGAACAGTATTCGTTGCGCGGCCGTCTGGCCAAAACCCTGCGCTACGTAATTTCACAGCGACTCATTCCCCGCCGGGACGGCGGGCGGGTGGCCATCCTTGAAGTTTTCAAGAACACGCCGCGCACGGTTCAATGTTTGCAGGCGCAGGACCCCTCCGGCGACGCGCTGCTGGAGGCCATCAAGAGCGGCGAGTCGGAGGGCATGCAGCACTTCGACGGAGAGATCGCCAAGCTGGTTCGGGCCGGCGTTGTGGACCTGGAGACGGTGCTAAGCTACGCCACCGATCCTCAGCAATTGCGGAGCATCCTGAGCCAGTAACGGCTCCGTCGCTCAGGCGACGCCTGTTTTTTCCACAAGCAACCCGTTTCTCGCCGCCGCCATCCACGTCTCTGGTCTTCTGCTTTCAGTCCTCGGTCTTTCTTCCCGGGCGGCGGACAACAGATTTCCCCGCTGAATCGCAAAGCGCGGTAACATCATCTGAGACCCTTATAGAGGAGGAAACATGGCATTTGAACTACCCCCGCTCCCGTACGACTATTCCGCCCTTGAACCTACCATCGATGCCGCCACCATGAAGCTGCACCATGACATGCATCACGCGGCTTACGTCAAGAATCTGAACGCTGCTCTGGAGAAATATCCCAACCTGCAGTCCAAGAGCGCCGAGGATCTGATCCGTGACCTGAACGCCGTCCCCGAGGACATTCGCGGCGCGGTGCGCAACAACGGCGGTGGACACGTCAATCACAGCATGTTCTGGAAAATCATGAAGCCCAAAGGCGGCGGCGATCCCAGCGGCGCCATCGGGGATGCGATCAAGAAGGCCTTCGGCAACTTCAAGGATTTTCAGACCAAATTCAACGACGCCGGAGTCAAGCAATTCGGCAGCGGCTGGGTTTGGCTCGCCGGCAAGAAGGGTGGCGAGGTTCAGATTCTGAGCACGCCCAACCAGGACAATCCCATCTCCCAGGGCCTGTTTCCCATTTTCGGTAACGACGTGTGGGAGCATGCCTACTACCTCAAGTACAACAATCGCCGTCCCGAGTACCTGGCGGCGTGGTGGAACGTGGTGAACTGGGAAGAGATCAACAAACGCTACGAGAGTTTGAAGTCCGGTCAACTGGAACCAGCCCTGGCCCGGTAACTGGCTTCTGCCGTTCAAAATCATGCCTCAGCGCGGAGAACTGCGCTGGGGCATTGTTTATTCTTGCTGCACAGCTCGCTACATTCCCGCGGGTAGTTCTTATTCACCGTCCTGGGTGATAATGGACGGCCTACATTCACCGGTCACCGAAACCGGCGACACCCTTCCTGGAGGCGAGAATGAGATTCTCTTCACTCGTAGTTCCCGCAGCCACGCTTTTCGTGGTGGCAGCAGCCCACTCTGCCAGAGGACGGTCGGAAGCTGCCGCGCCCAGGGACTACTCCTTCAGCATCTCGGTGCCGCGCAGCCCTGGACCGATACCGGCGTCGATCTGCAGGCGGGAGAGCTTTTGGCAGTCACGACCGGCGCCTCATCGGGCGCAAACAGCTGCGATCCCGAGGGAGTGAGCGGCTCCGCCGAAGGGAGCACGGGCCTTCCGGTGGCGAACGCTCCCGCCGGCGCCTTGATCGCCAGGTTGCAGGCGGAGGGAATGCCACTGCAGGATGCTGGTAACTCTCCCGCAGGAGTTCGCGTCGCGCTTGCAGGCGCAGGGGTTGCAGACGATCGAGTTGCTGGTATGAATGCTCGGCTCGAACCCGAACTCCTGGTTCCACGATCTGGGCCAACCACTCGGC
>DASZHW010000103.1:0-1692 GCA_035937515.1 Terriglobales bacterium
AAAATCATCCGCATGGATTCGACCACTATCCGCGAATCCGGCCGCGCCGCGCAAGGCGTGCGCTTACTGCATCTGGAACCAGGTGACCGCGTGGCGGCGGCAGTGGTCCTTGCGCCGGGAGAAGAGCCAGTGAACGGGGGGACGCTGCTTCAGTAGGGTGATTGGGGATTGTGGGTTCACGGGCGACTCGCCCGCGAAGGGAGGCGAGAGATCGCATCCCTTCTTTGGGGGGGGGCTATTTTCCGGCGGCCGCCACCGCCCAAGGCTTCCCATCAAAGTAAGAAGGCAGCTCCAAACCAAAGAGCTTCATCACCGTAGGTGCTACATCCACAATCGCGGGCTTCTCGATCGCAATCTTGCGATTTGAAAACAGCACGCCCGGGACGAGCCGCGGGTCGACACAATGATCGCCGCTCCAGGCTTTGAGATTGTCCTCAAAAATTGCTGTGGTTACTTTGCCCATGACCGAATCCCAGGAGGCGCGGAAACCTTCACCGTAGCCGACAATCAGGTCGGGAGCGTTGTCGACATACGGACCGGCGTAAAGCGCATCACAGTCGAACATTCCAGTAATGCCGACTTTTCCCGATGCCGGATCCACCAGCCCGTCGAGCTTGCTGCGCAGTTCTTCTTTTAGAGTTTCGGATTCAGCGCCGGCTTCGACAATACCTTCTCGCTCGCGGCCTTTTACATTCATATAAAGCCCGTTCAGGCCCATGGTGTAGGCGCGAGTGCGCGACCAGTCGACGTCTTCGAACCAGTCTCCACTTTCGCTCTTCCCCTCTTTCAATACCAGGTAGCCGTTCTGATGCAGCCACGCATTCAGGTTCGTGCAGCGGTTGAATGATTTGAAGCCGTGGTCGGAAATCACCAGCAGCAGGGTTTGATCGTCAATCTGCTGGATGACCCGTCCGATCAGGCTGTCCATGCGGTCGTAGAGGTCCTGAATTACCCGCGGCTTCTGGTCTTGCGGTACGTCTCGAACTGCTGGATGGTCTTTGTCCAGATAGCGCCAGAACATGTGCTGCACCCGGTCGGTGGTATCGAACACACAGGCGCACAGACCCTGCGGAGTTTTTTCCAGCGCGTCGAAGAACATGCGCTCGCGGTCTTCATGATTGCCGTAGCACTGCGCCAGAAATGCCTGATCGTCGAGCACTTCTTCGTTGAGCGCCCAGGTATCTTCCGCCAAGCCCAACGTGGCATAGGGGCCGAAGAGCTTTGCCAGATAAATGGAATAGGTCACAGGATGAGAGATCGGCAGATCGGGACGTCCGGGGTCAATGTTCACCGGGGTCACGTACACTTCAACCTCAGGCGATATTTCTTTCAGATAGAAGCGGCAGATGCCGCGGGCCGTGAATCCCATGCCGGCTTTGAATTTCACTGGAATCCATTCCGAATACTCGCCCACTCTGATGGTGAACGTCTCGGAGTCGATTTCAATCCGGGCGTGGCCGCGTTTCACATCAGCACGGAGTTTGAAATCGGCCCGCAGCTCGCTACCGCTGCCCAGAGGACTCTCCGGGCCGGGAATGTAGGAATGAAAGTCAGTGCCATTGCGTTCGATAGGAATACGGACACCGCCCTCGCGAAATTCGCCGCCGCTCGCCCGCGTAGTGCAGAAACAGAATGTGCCCTGGCTTCCTTTCAAATCCGGAACGCACATGCCGGAGAGCAGCACGCCAGGAA
>DASZHW010000104.1:0-1979 GCA_035937515.1 Terriglobales bacterium
CTCGGTGAATCTCGCGCCTAACGCCGGACCCGCATGCACAATGGCTGAACAAGCCTTCATGCCAGGTAGGGTGGTGCGTACGAAAGTATCGGCCGTCAACACCAGATGATTGGGTTGTTGCGAACTGCGGGTCTGGCCAAGATTATGCACGGCACTTCCTTTTTTGCTATGCCTTCGAGGAAGCGATCTGATCGAGCAGATGCAAACCGCACTCGATCGCCTTCGCCACATCTTCTACTTCAACGGATTCTGCTGGGTCGTGACTGATCCCGCCGGGCGTTCGCAGAAAGATCATGCCGGTGGGAACTTTCTCAGCCAGAATCATGGCATCGTGTCCAGCGCCACTTACCATGTGGTGCGGCTCGCATCCAGTCTTCCGGATCGCCTCTTCGATCTCGTTCATGAGAATAGGATCCATCCGCACGGCCTGTTGATTTAACAGAGTATTGTCACTCACGGACAATCCACGCCGCTTCGCAATTTGTTCCGCCAGACAAATGAGGTTATCCACTGCGCCCGTTCGAGCCTCATCCGACCCATGACGCACATCGAGACTCAGGCGAGCCTCTCCTGCAATGACGTTCGTTGCGCCTGGCTTCGCGTTTATTCTGCCCACGGTCGCGACCAGTCCAGAAGTATCTCGAGCCAACCGCTCCACCGCCGTGATCCATTCGGCCGCAGCGGCTATAGCATCGTAACGGACATCCATCGGAGTTGTACCTGCGTGGTTGGCTCGACCAACGAATGTAAATTCCAGCCGGCTCTGGCCGGTGATAGTGTCGATTACTCCGAGCGGTCGCCCCAGTTTTTCCAAAACTGGACCCTGCTCGATGTGAAACTCCATGTAGGCAAGGGTATCGGCTCTCAAGACAGCCTGAGAAATTTTGCCAGGTTTCAGGCCAAAGTTCTCGATCGCCTTGCGCACGGAGATTCCCTGCGCATCGCAGCGGCTCAGGAGTTCATCGTCGAGCCTGCCGATGAGCGCGCGACTGCCGATGAAAGGTGCGCCGAACCGAACTCCCTCCTCCTCAGAAAAGCCGACGACTTCAATTGCAAAAGGAAACCGGCGTTGACCCAAAGCCTCGAGTAATGCAACAGCCAGGACCACGCCGAGAATGCCATCGTAGGCTCCTGCGTTTGGGACCGTATCCAGGTGCGAACCGATGAGAAGTTTTGGCGCGTTACGTTCCACAGCGGGATACACTCCGCGCAAGTTGCCCGCGGCGTCGATGCTCACCTTGACTCCAAGCGGACTTAACCAACCAGCGATTTCCCGATGACAATCATGCATGGGCGGAGAGAGAAATGTCCGACGCGTGCTGGCTAAGTCTTCGCTGAAGCCGGCCAGCTTCTGGCAGCGGTTGACGACTACTTCCGCGCGATTCTTGATTCCGTGCATTCGCATGGCCGACTGTCATGCCCGGCGTATGACCATCGCTGCCCCCCAACCGACGACAACGAGCAGGACCAGGATCTCCCAACTATATTTGTTTCCATAAGTGGCCACGGGGAAATGGTTGCTAAGCATGATAAACACGACCGGAACCGCTAAGAAAGTATTGTGCTTGGACCGCAGCTTAGCCTGAGCCCCGAGCGAAACATCGAATGTCGCCCCTGCCGCGGCTGCAGCGATCATCTTGCGTTGGGCGGGAAGAATTCGCTCCCACACGTTAAGCGCCATGATCGTGCCGAACGTCGCCCCCAAGTGGATATAGGCGGCGCGGCCGCTGAAAACGTGTAGCAGGCCCCACGAGACGCCGGCAGTCATAAGCAGTGAAAATATCGCGAACGCGGTTGGGGACTTACCCAGCGTTGACCGTGCAGCCAGATCATAAATGAGCCACCCGAAGACGATCACCCCGAGTCCGACGGAGATACCCCGAACGAGGGAGATGTCGGCGACGTCGGTGTCAATAAGTCCTCCGCCAAAATAATAGAGAAGGAACAGCAGCAGAATTCCGCTGAGCCAGGTCATCATC
>DASZHW010000105.1:0-2259 GCA_035937515.1 Terriglobales bacterium
ACCGCCGAGATCAAGCGCGTGCTCGAAGAACTGGCGGATGCGGGCACGTTCTTCCTGACTTTCAGCGGCGGCGAAGTGCTGATGCGGCGCGATTTCTTCGAGCTTCTGGAATACGCGCGCCACCTGATGTTCAACGTGAGAATCAAGACCAACGCGGTCATGATTGGCAAAGCGGAAGCGCGCCGCATGCTGGAGTTGGGCGTGGACCAGGTGCAGGTCAGCATTTACTCCCACCGCCCCGAGGTTCACGACGCCATCACCAAGCTTCCTGGATCGCTCCGGCGGAGTGTTGAGGCCATCCGCTTTCTCACCCAACAGGGACTACGAGTCACGATCGCCAATGTGCTGCTGACGGCCAACATGCACGACCACGCCGGAGTGCAAGCGCTGGCCCGCGACCTCGGCGTTCTCTACACTCTCGACCCGACCATCACCCCGAAAATGGATGGCGACGCGTCGATTTTGAATCTGCGCATTCCGGGCTCGGAATTGAATGGCGTATTTCATAACGAGAGTCTGGTGGGAAACGTCGAAGAATTTTGCGCCGCGCCGCCGGCCCCTGACGAAGACGTGATGGAGGGATATCCCTGCAGCGCGGGTCACACCCTGGCCTACATCTCTCCTTACGGAGACGTCTTCCCCTGCGTACAGTTTCCCCTCCCCAGCGGCAACGTCCGGCGGCAGAAGTTCCTCGACATCTGGAACCACTCGTCCGAACTGAACGAAGTCCGTTCCATTCGTGCCAAGGATTTGCCGGTCTGCGCGACCTGCAGTCATGTCGGCACCTGCACCCGCTGTCCGGGCCTCGCCTACATGGAGGGGAACATGCGTGGACCGTCGACAGCCGACTGCGAGAAGTCGTTCGAACGCACCGGAATCCGGTCGGCAAATATGCTTCGCCTGGACGGAGATCACGGCCGACCGATTCCCTCTGGTCTTCTCATTCACATCCAGCCCCTGACCGCTTAACAAGTTTGGGGTCAAAGCCGTCCCCTCTCCGCTATCGGCTTTCAGTGAACCCAAGACCTCGCGCCAGGCCGTCTTGAACAAGAGGGTCCTAGTATCTGGGCATAGCGGCGTAGCAGCGCAAGATTGTAGCCTGGGCGCAAGCCCGGGGTGAATCGTAGAAAATGCACTAGCTCTGAAAGGGCCGAAAGAAGGGTTGCACCCAGGGGCTTGCGCCCCGCGGTCCAACGAATACAGAGTTACTTTGGTGTACGTGGCGGCCCGCGATGACGCGACCGCAGTCGCCTGACGAACGTAGAATTACTGGAAAGCTCTCACAATGGACTCCACGGAAAAATCGATTGACGCGGGAAGGCGCAGCACCCGCATCCGCGCCCAGATTCCGCTTCGCGTCACCAGCCTGGACCCGGCAACCCCGTTCTCCGAGTCCGGGCACACGCTCGTGCTGAATACGCAGGGCTGCGGTGTGCGGCTTTCGCGCGCCCTGGAACCTGGACTCGCAGTCTGCCTGGACGAACTGCCCAGCGGCAAGCGTGTGCCCGCTCGCATCGCCAACAGTGTGCCGCTCGGGACCGGAGGCCAGTGGTGGATGGTAGGTATAGCGCTCGATGAACCCGGCAATGTCTGGGGTGTCCATCCCGCTCCGGCAGATTGGGGTCCGGAAGCCGCCATTGCCGCCGCCGCTGGTACAACGAATCCTGCCCCCAGCGCGGCCAAGAGCGGTGAATGGCCCTTCCGCCAGTTCTCCAGCCGCGGAGAATTCCACCCCGGCAAAAGATAAACCGGCTGAAGATCTTGTGCTTTTGGTGTGGTCTAGTGTGGTCGCGGGCCACCCGCCCGGAAGGTTTGCCCGCAACTCCCGCCCGATGATGTCCGATGATTGACTCGCCCTGTTTCAGCCACGTAAGATTCGCTTCCAGTGCTCGGGCAGACCATTTCGCACTACCGCATTGTTGAGAAGCTGGGCGGCGGCATGGGCGTGGTCTATAAGGCCGAGGACACGCGGCTCCACCGATTTGTAGCCCTCAAGTTTCTGCCCCAGGAAGTTGCCCGCGACCCCCAGGCACTCGCGCGTTTCCAACGCGAAGCCCAGGCTGCTTCCGCCCTGAATCACCCCCAACATCTGCACGATCTACGACATTGGCGAGCAGGACGGCCAGGCGCTTATCGCCATGGAGTTTCTGGACGGGGTCACGCTGAAGCATCGCATCTCCGGCCAGCCCATGGACACCGAGACCCTGCTCTCGCTGGCCATCGAAGTGGCCGATGCGCTCGATGCCGCGCACGCGGAAA
>DASZHW010000106.1:0-3897 GCA_035937515.1 Terriglobales bacterium
CGAGGTGATCGATGATGGCGTCGATATGCCAGCCAGGAACGAAGGGCGTTGACGGCTCGACGACATGCCATGCCTGGCGGACGAACTCGCCGAGACGTCGAGCAGCCAGTTCGCTGTCAATCTCGTCCACGAGACCGGGTCTTGTCAGCAATTGCGCGAAACTGTTTGAGCTCTTCATCGGTCAACTGGGAAAGGTCAGGCTTAGTGGCAATTTGGATGGGTCCGCCGGCCAGACCAGTGTGCTCAGTGTTTACGGCGTCGCGGTAACCGAGCACATTCTTCGCTAAGAAGATGACCGCCGCGATGTTGCCGGCAGCTGCCAGGCGAAAGAGGTGACGGCGGACGGAAATACGTCCCTTTGCCCTGGCGCTGGCTATGACATCGTTGAATTTGGCGATCTGAAGCCGGCGTTGTTAGCGATCATCAGAAACCGTAGTTTTTTGAACCTCTGTCGGCAGAAACTCCACAACCTTTTGCAACTTAGAGCGAAGGTAGTCCAGGTAGCCGTTGGGTAAGGGCTGCTGCTGGAGTTCCGTGATGACCGGCTGGAAATAAGCCAATGACCGAATGGGTGGCAGCGGTGGAAGATCCGTCGGACGGCAGAGGCGCCGCAGGGAAGCCAGCAGCAGGGCCGACTCCACCAGTTCGACCGGAACGCCTTGCTCGTATAGCTTGCCCGCCAGCCAACGATCGCGAGCGGAGGGCTTCAACGGTGTCTCCGGCAGATCGACGTAGAGCATGAGAACCACGGCCACATAGGCAGGAGCCGCAGCGGAAGTCATTTCTTCCTCCGCCGCAAAATGGCTTCCTGTTCGCTCTCTCGAACCCGATAGCTGTTGCCCTCCATCACCGTCACGTCGGCGTGATGCAGCAGACGGTCGAGTAAGGTGACGATGCAGGTCGCATTGGGAAAGACCTCATTCCATTCCTTGAAGGGGCGGTTGGTGGTGACAATCAGCGGTTTGCGCTCATACCGGCGGTTGATCACTTCATAGAGCAAGTCGGCGGCTTTCTCGTCAAAGGAAAGGTAGCCGACTTCATCGATGCACAGCAGTCCCGTGTTGGCGTAGGTGCGGAGCTTGGAGCGGCGGCCCTCCGGCGATTGGCGGTGGAGTTCTTCCAGCAGGGCGGCCGCCGAGCGGAACAAAACGGAGTGCCCGGCCAGTACGGCGGCGTGACAGATGTTTTGCGCAATCATGGTCTTGCCCAAACCGTTCCGGCCCACCAGGACAAGGTTGCGGTGCTCCGTCAGGAAGTCGAGTGTCAGGGCGCGTTCGATGACCTCGCGTTCGATTTTGGCGGGCCAGGTCCAATCGAAGTCGGCCATGGGTTTGAATCTCTTGATGCCGCTCAAACGCAGGCGCCGCTCCAGACTGCGGTGGGCACGTTCGGCGATCTCCTCGTGAACCAGTTGCTCCAGGATCTGAAGACCGGACCAGCGGCCCTTGGCAGCGCGCGCCAGAAAGTCGTCCAACTGGGTAGGCAGAGTTCGCAGACCGATCTGCTGTAGTTGGGCGGTGAGGCTAGGATTCGGGGTCGTTGTCGTCGTCGTTGTCGTGGTTGTCTTGAGAGTGGGCGAGCTCATCGTAGGTCTCCAGATTGTGCGGGCGAACGTCAATGGATTGCGCTTCGGGATGCCGGCTGAGATCCAGTGCCAGGCGGGGTGCTTTGGGTTTGCGGCGCAGCAGGAAGGCCACCGAAGAGGCGCGGGGGGTGTTCCGCTCCAAAGCTTCGCAGACGGCTCGGCGCAAGGCGGCGGGGCCGTACTCGTCGAGCAGTTTCAATAATTGGGCGGTCTGGCTTCCAGCGGATTCGCCGAGTGCGAAGGCCCGATCAAGCAGATCCTTGGTCTCCGGTATCAGCATTTCCAAACGGCCGCCTGGGGTGGAGTGGAAAGCTTTGCGTTTGATCTGGAGTACGGCATCCTGATGAGCCGGGTCCAGCACGGGCTGGTTGCGATCGTAGCTGCGCGGGTGAGAAGCGATCTGCCGGGCGCCATCCAGGAGGCGCACGGAGGTATCGGAAGCTACCAGGGTCAGTGGGCGGCCAATCGCTTCTGGCGGAATGGAGTAGTCGTTGAGATCGAAACGGACGTAGATGGTTTTGCGGGAACGCACGGTTTCGATGCGATCGGTGTTGAAGGGGTGAAGAGGACAAGACAACAGGCGCGGTTGTTCCTCGGCAAAGACCTGTTCCACGGTGCGGCCGTCGTCTCCCGGCCAAGGGCGTCGATGAGCTATCTGGTCGCGCCACAGCCCAGCCTGGCGATTACATTCAGCCAGAGTCGTGAACGTTCTGCCGGCCCAGAAGGAGTCCCGCACATAGCGAATGGCCCGTTCCACACGGCCTTTCTGATTGCCGGCGCGCACCTGGCAAGGCCGCGGCTGGAAATGATAATGGGCGCTGAGTTCCAGTAGTTGCGGGTTGAACTGGACCTGGTTGCCGCGCCGTTCGAGCACGGCAGACTTGAGGTTGTCGTAAAGAATGACGCGGGGCTGGCCCTTCCAGTGGTGGAACGCATGCACGTGTCCGCGCAGGAAGTTCTCGGTGGTCTGATCGAAGAAGAACTCCAGGTATAGGGCCCGCGAATACGACAGGGTGATGACGAAGCAAGATAACGCCCGGCGGGCGCGGCCCACCATCACGTGGCCGAAGCTAGCCCAGTCGGCCTGTGCCTGCTCGCCGGGAAAAGCCTCCAGACGTAGGAAGGGCTCGCGGCGTGGAGGGCGCAGGCGAGCGACGGCCCGGCGTAGACTGACGACGCTGCCGGTGTAGCCGCGGTCGCGAGCCATCTGATAAACACGTGTCGCCCGGAGTTGCGGATGCTGCTCCAGGGTTTCTCGAAGGAACGCGATGTAAGGGTCGACGAGGGATGGACGCAAGGGCTGTGAACCGGCTGGATGGTTGGCGTTGAGGGCGCGGCTTACGGTATCGGGATGCAGGCCCAGGTCCGTGGCGATGGTGCCGATTTTCCAATGCTCGGCATAATAGAGGTGGCAAATGCGTACACGAATTTCAGGACTGATCATAGAACTCACCTTCTTCGTCGTGGGTTCGAGGGAAATGGATTGATCCAGCGGCCCCAGCGGCCACAGAATCGGCAGCACCAGCGGACTTCCGGTTGAATTCGTGGAACGCGAGGCGGTAGGGAAGCCGCGCCGGCGCTGTCCGGAGCCTTGGGACGTTCTGCTGATCTGGCCTCCGCCGGCCCACAGAAAGATGATGCCGGGCAAGTGACCAAAATGGAATCCTGATCCGTCACGCGCCTTTGGGCGAGGCGCTCGCGGTAGGAGCTTTGCCGGTCGCGATGGTCTTGGCGGCCATGGTCGGTTTGTTGATAACGGCGGTTGGCTTCGCGGTGCAGACGGAGGCGGGCGAGGCGACTGCACTGTCGACTGCAATAGCGATGGTGGCGGGCGCAACGCTCGCAGAGGAAGAAGGTTGCGTCGCATTCCGGACAAGCTTTGTGAAGGAGAACGACTTCGTTGAGATCCGCCATGCCCGTGGGCAGGCGGGACTAGACAACGGCAGGGTCTCCGTGGCAGGTTAAAACCAGCTAAACTTTGGTGACCTTTACGGAGGCCGCCACCCGGAACCCTGCCGGCGCAAACGGCGGGGTTCCTTCTGCTTCTCGCCTTTCTGTCACACTACACCGATCACCGGATGATCGGACAGATGATTGTGCGCCTTCGGCGCAGATGATGTCGTTCCCCCGGTCTCAAGTTCAGAAAACTACGTTTTCAGATGATTGATGACAGCGCAAGGAGGCTCTTGAGGAGTTCGAGGCTTGACCAGCGGCAATCGGCGGGCGAGGTCCCTTTTTGTGTGGTGACAAAACGCGCGGGCGGAACCTTGGGGCGGGAGTTGGAAGAACCGTGGCTAGCGGGATATATCTTT
>DASZHW010000107.1:0-88043 GCA_035937515.1 Terriglobales bacterium
TGGTTTGGCCGAGCAGTGGAAGAGCCTCCAATCGGTGAGTCAGCATGTTAGGCCGGGCGCGGCCTGGAAGTCAAAAGCAGTGGCTGGCACGGGCCGGCTGCCCGCTCAGTCCCATCCGCGGAGCTACGGCAGGTTACGGAAGTGGCCGAGGCCCTCTGCGTTGGTCCAGTAACTGGTGACTGGGACATTACCGGTTTCGGCAGGTCCTTCCGTGGCTGGTTCCGTTCTCAGGCCTGAGATAGGTTTTCTCTAATGTCGCGAAAATACTGGTTCCCCCAAAGTGCTCTTCTCCTGCTGCTGGTGCTTTTCCTGGCGAGTTGTGGAGGCGGTCTGGCATCCACGACTACCCCGACGCCCACGCCGACGCCGACGCCAACACCTACTCCGCCTCCACCACCCCCGCCACCTCCCCCGCCACCACCACCACCACCGCCGCCTCCGCCAGCGCCGACCTTTGCTCTGACCACGGTGGTGAGCGGTCTCAGCAATCCGGTGGGAATGGAAAGGCCGCCCAACGATAACCGGTTCTTCGTGGTGGAGCAGCGCGGAACCATCCGCATCATCCAAAACGGCGCTCTGCTGCCGGGAAACTTTCTGGACCTCCAGGGGGTGGTGAACTTTGACGGCCAGGAACAGGGCCTGTTAGGGATTGCATTTCACCCAAATTACGCGACCAACCGCAAGTTTTACTTGAACTTCGACATCGACCTGGGTGTCCGGGAGACGGTCATCGCCGAGTTCCAGACTCTCGCCAATGATCCCAACTCGGCCGATCCCAACAGCGAACGCGATCTGCTCATCGTGAACCAGCCTTTTCCCAACCACAAAGGAGGCCAGCTGACGTTCGGCCCCGATGGCTTCCTCTACATCGGCCTGGGGGATGGCGGCAGCGCGGGCGATCCGATGATGAATGGACAGAATTTGTCCACTTTCCTGGGAAAGATGTTGCGGATTGGCGTCGATCCTCCTTTTACGAGCGGGCACCAGTACGCGATTCCGGCGGACAATCCTTTTGCGGGCGGCGGCGGGCTGGGCGAAATCTATGCCTACGGCCTGCGCAATCCCTGGCGCTTTTCGTTTGAGCGCGGCACCAGCCGCATGTTTGTCGCGGATGTGGGACAGGATAGTTGGGAAGAAGTGGACATCATGCAGAAGGGCGGCAACTTTGGCTGGAACGTCATGGAGGGCATGCACTGCTTTCCCCCGGGCAGCACGTGCGACATGACCAACAAGATTCTGCCCATTACAGAATACGATCACGGACAGGGAGTCGCAGTGATTGGCGGCTATGTCTACAAAGGCAGCGCCATTCCCAGCCTGGCCAACCAGTACATCTTCGGCGATCTTACCGGCAAGATATGGAGTCTGGCGGAAGGGCCGACCAATACATGGACTCGTTCGAATGTGCTTTCGACCGGCCGCATGTTGACTTCCTTCGGCCAGGATGCCGCTGGAGAAGTGTACGCAGTCGACTACAACGGAATTATTCTGAAACTGGTCACTCAGTAGTTCTCTACCGTACGAAGCCCGCAGAATGCGTGGTTGATGAGTCCGATTGCGGTTTTTCATCAACCACCACCCGCGCCCGTTGTGCGGCTGTTTCGCCGGGATGTGCGTTCCGGTCGCGGATCGCACGCCTTTCTCGTTTTCGAGGTCAAGCGAGTATGCTGCTTTCGAGGAGAATCCAATGAAAGCAGTGCTGATGCGTTTACTGGCTCTGTTATTTCTGGCCGGCATGGCCTTTGCCGCCAGCGGTCCCGCCGACACCGATTTCAAGTCTCTCTTCGCCAAGCACTGGCAGATCAGCAAAGAATTCACTCTGGCGGTGGCCGAGGCCATGCCCGCTGAAAGCTACAATTTCAAACCGAATCCGGAAGAGATGAGTTTCGGCGAGCTCATGATCCACATCGCGCTTTCCAACTCGGAAGCCTTCGCCAACGTGGCCGGAACCGAAGCGCTGGCTCAACCCTCCGGCACCGATAAACAGACTGCCATCAAGTTCCTTACCGATTCGTTCGACAAGTGCGCCAAAGACCTTGCCGCCACGACCCCGGCGCAGTTCAACAAGATGTTTGATATCGGGGAAGAACGGAAGGCCACGGGGATCGAGGTGCTGTGCTGGGCCTTTACTGACACTGCGCACCACCGCGGGCAGGCGGAGGTCTATCTCCGCGTCAAGAACATCAAGCCGCCCAGGTATGTGTTCTAGGGTGGCGTGAGCTTCGGCCAGGCGATGTCCCAGTGTTGCGAGCGGGCCAGACCGTCTGTACCCTGAGTGCCGTTTTCGAAGTCCTGCCTGTTTCATGCCAAAACTGTCCCGTTACCGCGTGCTCATCTCCGGTATCGTCTCGCCGCTGGCAGCCCTGTTTCTATATACGCTCGTCTATGTAACGCTGACGCGGGCCAGTGCCGATCGCGACAAGGATTGGCTCTTTCGTCTCTCCTTGTCGACTCTTGCCATGACGGTGCCGTTTCTGGTCACCCTGGTTCTCGCTGAAAAGGACCGCCGCCGGCAGACGCTTTCGCTGTCCGGGAGAGCAGGTTTCGTCCTCGCGGTTCTTTCGCTGGGCCTTGCCTGGAAGCCGGTAAGCGACGGCATCACCCGCTGGAAGCAGACGCGAAACCTGGCGATGAGGGATGTGGCCGCGCCGCCCTTCGATACCCAGGACCTTCTGGGGAAGCCCCGGCGCCTGGAAGATCAGAAGGGCAAGGTTGTGCTCGTGAATATCTGGGCGACCTGGTGCGGTCCCTGCCGGGAGGAGATGCCGCAGCTTGACCGATTATACCGGGAGCGCAAGGATCAGGGGTTCATTGTGTTCGGGTTGTCGGACGAGGACGCCGATCTGCAACGGAAATTTGCGCAACAGGTCCCGGTGAGTTATCCGCTGCTTACGCATAGTGGGCAGGTGCCGAGCTTCTATCGGGACATCGCGCGTTACCCGGCGATTTTTCTGATCGACCGCCAGGGACGGCTGCAGCCTGCACCGGGTCCGGACCAGCCTTTCGAGAAGGTTGAAGCAGCCGTCGATGCCTTGCTTAAGAACGACTCTTAGTCCTCAACGTGGTTCAGCAGCGGTTTCACTTCGGTCCAGGAGCCGGCGTTATCCCCGAAAGGCAGTATCCGGGGGGCTGATTTGACACCCATTTTGCCCGCACCTAGACTGAACTGTCGTCGTCTTGGCCTGTGCCGGGCGCATTTATTGGCATAGGGACGCCATTCAGGGGCATCGAGGACACTTCATGGGCTGGCTGCAGAACAAGTTCGAAAAGAATTTTCTGATCACAACCGTCGACTACGTCTTCAACTGGGCGCGCAAGTCGGCGGTCTGGCCGATGACCTTCGGCCTGGCCTGCTGCGCCATCGAGATGATTGCGTCCTCGACAGCGCGCTTTGATATTGCCCGATTCGGCTCGGAAGTGTTCCGTCCCAGCCCGCGGCAGAGCGACCTGATGATCGTGGCGGGCACGGTCACGTTGAAGATGGCGCCGGTGGTGAAGCGCATCTACGATCAGATGCCCGACCCCAAGTGGGTGATTTCGATGGGGGCGTGCTCGTCGGTGGGCGGGCCGTTCAATACTTATGCCGTGCTCCAGGGCGTGGACAAGATCGTGCCCACGGATGTGTATGTCATCGGATGCCCTCCGCGGCCCGAAAATCTGTTTTATGCGCTGTTGAAATTGCAGGACAAGATCGATCAGATGTCGCTGGCCAAGCGTCCCACCGAAGTGCGGTTGGATCCGAACATGGTGGAGAATTTCAAGCGCCAGGTGATGATCGCGCAAACATTGCAGCCTAAATAGTCGTCAGCTCTCAGCCGTCAGCTATCAGCGAGCGCTATCTGCGCACTCCTCCACAGATTGGCTGAACGCTGAGAGCTGATGGCTGAGAGCCTAAATTCATGACGAATTTCATAAAACTCACGACTCAGTCTGAACTCCCTCCCCAGAGCGAGGCCAAAGAATTTTCCCTGGGTGACAAAGTAATCTGCGTGGCCAACGTGAACGGAACCATCACCGCGATGGATAACGTTTGCCTGCATCAGGGCGGGCCGCTGGGCCAAGGCGTGGTAGAGGGCGGAAAGATTGTGTGTCCGTGGCACGGCTGGGAATACGACCCGAAGACGGGCCAGGCAGGAAGCAATCCGAACGCGAAGGTGGCCGTCTATCCAATCAAGGTGGAAGGCGGAGAAGTGATGATTGAGGTATGAGCGTAGCTTCTTACCTTCTAGCCCAAGGCCTCTTGCCCAGCGAAGCAACCCTGACTCTTGTCATCCCAGGTATTTCAGGAATTTCCCCGGCTGGTTGTCGAATCCCGGGAATACCTGATTCAGCGCCTGATTCCCCAGATGCCGATGGACCGCTTCGCCCAGCACCCGGCGGAAATCCGTGGTCAAGGCCAGGTCCCTTCCTTCGTACAATTGTGACTGGTCGAGGCCGGGCCAGCGTCCGTAGACTTTTCCACCCATGACCGGGCCGCCCATGACGAACATCACGTTGGCGTGGCCGTGATCGGTGCCGCGGTTGCCGTTCTCGCGGGCGGTGCGTCCGAATTCTGACATGGTGACCACGATCGTGTCTTCGGCGAGGTCGCCGAGGTCGGTCCAGAAAGCGCCGAGAGATTGCGAGAACTCGCGCAGCACATTCGCAATCTGTCCCTGGGTGCTGCCTTCGCTGACGTGATGGTCCCAGCCGCCGATATCGGCAAAAGCCACTTGCACGCCCAGGTTGGCCTTGATCAGCTGGGCCAGTTGTTTGAGGCTCTCGCCAAAGCGTCCGCGAGGATAATCCGCGCCGGGCGCGGGCTTGTACTTCGAAGGATCGGCGGACTTCAGCATCTTGACTGCTTCGAAAGTCTCCTGCCCGGTGCCGTGCAGAACCGAATCCACAGAGCCGGCATACATGGCTTCGAAGGTGTTGGCGGCGGGCGCGGCGTTGGCATTGCGGCCTCCCACGCCGAAGTCGTTAATGTTGTTGACGGCCACGGCGGGCTCCTGCCCGGCAAGAATTCGCGGCAGAGACGGCCCCAGCGAAATAGCGCGGAACGCAGACTTGTCCGCGGGTTGGGGTAACGAATGCAAAGCGCGGTTCAGCCAGCCATCCTCGGTGGCTTTGATTCCGGGCGTGCCGGATTCCATGAAATCCTGCGCGTCGAAGTGGGAGCGGCTGGGGTCGGGAGAGCCGGCCGCATGCACGATCGCCAGATGGCGCTGGCTCCACAGTGGCTGCAAGGACGACATGGCAGGATGCAATCCGAAAAAGCCATCCAGATCGAGGACGGCATTGCGCGGGATGTTGATGGACGGACGCATCGCGTAATAAGCCGGTTCGCCGTGCGGAACCACGATATTGAGACCGTCAGCGGCGCCACGCTGAAAGATGACCACCAGGCGTTTATTTTTCGCGTCGAGAGCCGTGGCACCGAAGGCAGCACGGGTGAGGAAGTGCGGCAGAGCCGCAGTCCCGACGACAGCCATAGCGCCGTTTCTGAGAAATACCCGCCGTGTGATGGACATACGAACAGCTCCTACGCTTCTAGCTCCTAGCTTTTAGCTCAAGTCAAGAGCTGGAAGCTGATGGCTAACCATGAAAGACCAACGACCAACGACATCCTATCTTCTCTGAAACTCGGGCGATCCCAGCAACAGCCCGGCAATCGCGCTCGAATTCGGTGCGCGGGCGGGATCGTCCAACTGGCGCTGGCTGATTTTAGGATCGTTCATCTGCGCCGCAATGGTGTCGTGGGTTTGCCGGGACACATCTCCTGCCAGCAGACTGTTCTCCAGCGCGATCAAAGTTGCCTGGGCGTCGGCGTTTGCACCGGTGGCGCCGAGCATGCGGTCGGAATCCACCTGTACGCCTTTCAGTTTTCCCGCAGTCAGCGCCAGGGCAAAGTTCATGCGCCCCAGGAGCGCGGCGGAGTTTACCCAGGCATCGGCCTTGGTGGAATAACCAGTTGGCGGTTGCATCCCATAAAGCGGCATGCCGAGATTCTGAAGCTGGCGGGCAAGGGGCAGGGCATCGCCGATTTCAGCGTCACTCGCCCGCACCGCCGAAATCACGAACTCCAGCGGACTTTTCACCTTGGCGCGATAGGAATCCGGCGCCCAGAACTCGGGCGAGTGGAACATGGTCTTCAGGACTTCACGAATGTCGCCGTCTCTCCTCAAGAACGTCTGCGCCATGCGGTCAACCAGAGCCGGCGGCGGATTGTCCGAAACGAAGCGCATCGCCAGTTTCGTGGATATGAATTTGGCTGTGGCAGGCTGGTGGGCCAGAATGTGCAGCACTTCGCGGCCTTCCTTCTCTCCGCTGGATTTGATGCGGTGGCCAAGCACCTGTTTGTCGCCCGGTTCGTGCATGCGTTCTTCGAAGATGAAGCCTCCGCCCTGGCGAGGCTGTTTCAAGGTCCAGCCGGTCAGGACGCGGGCCACTTCGGTGACGTCTTTCTGAGTGTAGCCGCCATTGACCCCGAGGGTGTGCAGTTCCATCAGCTCGCGGCCATAGTTTTCATTCAAGCCGCTGCGTTTTCCCTTGGCCTGCTTCACCTGCGCGGGACGCCGGTTCCGGGGCGGTCTGCGCCAGTTGTAATTGGGATTGCGTTTGGGAATACCGTTCGCGAAATCGGAATTGGGGCCAACACTCAGCCAGTTGTCGAGATAAAACAGCATGGCTGGACTCTGCGCCGTGGCTACCAGCAGGTCCTCAAATTTTCCCAGGGCATGAGGAGCGATGACGTCGCGCTCGTAACTGGTGAGCAGATACCGGTCAGCGCCCTTCCCGATGAAGACGTTGAAGTGATTGAACCAGAAATCGTTCATTACTTCCTGCAACTGGCGCTCGCTGTATGCGGCCCGCAGCAGTTTGCTCTGGACCAGCTCGCTGGTCACCACCTGCTGAGGGTTGTTAAGCGCCATGAGGGTCTCGCGCTGCTGCGGCTTCATCCCTTCCATGAACTCGTCACCCTTGTCGCCCCTGAGCGAAGTCCCGATCGCGCGCTGATCTTCGGGAGACATTTTGAGAATGGCTTTCATCCGCTGGTCGGGTGGCAGATCGAGAAGGTCTTCCGCTTTGAGATCAGCATAGAGACGATCCTCGCGGCGGCGGGCCTGCTCTTCACCATTGCCGTCCGTCATGGCCGGTTTGCCGGACGCGCCGTTGGCGGCAGGATCGGTGTTTCCCGCTTCCTGCTTGCGCTCCTGCCTGGCTTCATAACGATCGAGCTGTGCCTGGTAGATGGCGCGGCGGGCAGGATCCGAAGGCATTGACTGTTTACCCTCGGCGATGGCCTTGATGACTTGCGGCGGCGGAAAATTCTCAACCATCTCGCGCGTGTCCATGCGAAGCGTGCGGAACGGAGCCAGACGGGCCTCCAGAGCGTGATCGTCGATCTTTTCCGGATGAAGCTGCAGATCGATCCACTTATCGACCCCCATGGCGGTCACGCGTTCGACGTCGCCGGTCCGGGGCCCGAAGGCCAGACGGTTGAGCGCGTGCATGGCACGCTTTTGCTCGTCCATCTGCGCCGGGCGGGAGGCGGGATCTTTTTTGCCTTTACTGGCCCCAGCGAACTGAAGCGATATGGCCAGTCCCAGTGCCAGGATGGCCGGAAACACAGCGATTTGTCGTCGCGACAAGCTCATGCCAAATCCGGCGGGCAGAAGACTGCTCCTTAATTATCAACCCGAACAGAGATAAAAGTTGCTGGCCGGGGAAAGGCATTGGTTACCTTAGGTTGAGCTGAATGAGGGCGAAATCACGGGGGTTTGAGCCACGTAGGACCCTGAAGAGTAAGGACAAAGCAGCGCCAGAAGCCCGGGGACCTAGGTAAGGTACAAACGGCCATGCGTCACCTTGTGTTGCAGTGTGGCCGCCAATTGATCGATGTCGCCGGGGGCGATATTGACGGCCATGCGGTCGGGAAGAAACAGGGTGCGGTTGCTGCCGACGGCATCACGGCGAACCTGCAACAGGAGACCGTGGACGGCGCCCGGATCGAACTTCAGCGGAGAAAGGCGCACAATCTCGCTCAGGGTGTTGCCGACCGAGAGCGGCTCGCGGTAGGGACGCTCGCTGGTCATAGCATCAAATGTGTCGGCTAGGCCCACGATGCGAACCGGCATAGCGACGTCTTCCATCATCAGGCCGTCGGGGTAGCCGGAGCCGTCGGCGCGTTCGTGGTGGGAGCGCACGATTTCGGGAACGCGAGGCCAGGGAAACTGCACGCCGCTTACGATCTGATGTCCGACGACGGTGTGGTCGGCCATTTCGCGAAATTCTTCCGCATCCAGAGAGGAGGGCTTTCCGAACAGACGCTTGTCCACCGCAACTTTGCCGATGTCATGCAGGTAGCCGGCGGAGCGCAAACCGGCAACGTCGGTGGGCTCCATGCCCATGGCCTCGCCGATGGCGGCGGCGTAGCGTCCCACCCGCAGCGAGTGTCCGTGGATGTTTACATGTTTGACGTCGATGGCGGTGGCGAAAGCTTCAAGCGCGGTGTCATAGAAACCATGGAGAGAGGCCAGCAGGCGCAGATTTTCGGAAACGCGTTGCGCCAGAGTCTGCGACAGCATGTGATTCTGCACTGCGACCGCAACGTAGTGGCAGAGCAGATCGAGGGCGGTCAATGCTTCGTCATCGAAGAGTGCGTCTTCCTCGCGGCGGCCCAGCGCGACGATTCCCACCAGCTTGGCGCCAACCTTCAGAGGAGCGAGGCACTTGAAGAGTTCGGGCGCCACATTTCCGTTGGAGCTGAGAAAAGTCTCATAAGAGCCGGGACTCAGGATGATGGGCCCGCGAGCCGAAACCAGGGCATGCACGTGCTTGGGCAGCAAAGGCATGATGGCAGGCTCGGGCATGAGGGCAAAACCTTCAGAGGCCACGGAGGTAAGCAGGGAAGGCTTGTCACTGAACACGAAAAGCACAGCCTCGCGCGCGCCCCCGGCCTGGAGCAGGGCCGAGACCATGGCTCGCGCGGTCTGCGGAAAGTCGCGCTCCGCCGTCATCTCGGGGCCGAGATCAGAGAGCGCTTCAACCGTTCGCAGCAGCCGACGTAAATTGTTTTTCTGGACTGCCAAGCACAGATTGCGGCCAGAAGACCAGAGCAGAAAAAGAGTACCATGCAGCGAAACCGCGAGACATGGACCTTGTTGGTTAGTTTGGTGCGGGAAAACAGCGCGCAGCCCTGAGCGGTCAGCCTCTTGCAGTACGGTACCTTTGCTGGCCGGAGGTATATCTTTAGATAGCGGCGAAACAGGCTTTAAAAGTGTGCCTGCAGTTCGGAGAATCTTTCCACAATCAACAACTGCCGGGGCGGATCGGCGGCGCTGACCTCTTCGTGTTCCAGCACCCAGGTCTGATCGTGGGGGACGAACACCGCGTTGAGGCCGGCGGCCAGCGCGGGATTGATGTCCGACTTGGGACTGTTGCCGATCATCCAGGTGTCATCAGAAAGCAGGCTGTATTTCGAGACCACGGAGCGATAAGTCGAGGCATCCTTCTCGGAGACAATCTCCACTGCGGCAAAATATTCCTTCAGTCCTGAGCCCTCAACCTTGCCGGTCTGCTCGGCCACTGCGCCTTTGGTCATCAGGATCAGATGATGGCGTTGAGCCAAATATTGCAATGTCTCGGGCACACCGTCGATCAATTCCACCGGGTGCCCGGCAATGGTGTGGGCGAAACCATTGATGGTCTCGTGCAGGGCAGGGGTGAGCGGCTCAACCGCGAGCCGCTCGAACGTCTGGACCAGAGAGTGCGCGAAACTATGCAATCCGTAGCCGTGGGTGAGGATGGATTCGCGTTCCACCTGGTTCAGGACCTCACGCACCTGCGCGGGTGAGTATTCGTGATGGTTCAGGAAGGAGATGAAGCCGGCAATGGCGCGTTCAAAATAGACGTTGTTCTCCCACAGCGTGTCATCGGCGTCGATGAGCAGGGTCTGGCCAGAATTTGAATTTGCTTCCGTGGGCATCAGAATGGGGGCATCACAATAATGATAGCGGGAGACTGCCGCCTTGGCGAGACGCGCGACTCCGGCCGATAAGTTGCTCTGCTAAAATCAAAATCGATGACATTTTCAAGATTCCTGATTCCGCCACTACTGATTTTTCTTATGCTTCCTACAAGTTCGGCCCAGAAAACCTCTTCCAAGACTCACAAACCCATGACCGGATCTGCGGCCAGGGGCGCGGCTTCCGGAGGCGCTCAGGTGGCGCCCGACCTGGCCCAGCGGCTGGCGAGATTTCGCCGGGTGCAAATGACATTTCACCCGACCGGACTGAGCGTCCGCGAGAAACAGATGGTCGAAAAACTGGTGGACGCTTCGCTCTACCTGGAAGACATTTTCTGGCGGCAGAGCGATCCCGAGGGGCTCACTCTCTATCAATCTTTGGCGGCGAGTAAGAATCCGAAGGATCGTCAACTGCGCCAATATCTATGGATCAATGCTTCGCGCTTTGACCTGATCCAGCAGAACCGGCCGTTCGTAGGTCTTGCGCCCATGCCCCCAGGGCGGGGTTTCTATCCGGAGGGTCTGACCCGGAGTCAGATCGAACAATATGTCCAGGAGCATCCCGAGAAAAGGAACGAAATCTACAGCCCGACAACGATTGTGCGCTGGCACGGAGACCAGCTTGAGGGCCTGCCCTATCACATGGCTTACCGGGAATTCCTGGAGCCTGCGGCCAAAGATCTGCGAGAGGCGGCCGCACTGAGCGACGATCCGGCGTTCGCCGAGTTTCTGCGGCTGCGGGCGGACGCGCTGTTGAGCGACGACTATTTCCAGAGCGATCTGGCCTGGCTGGCGCTGAAAGAACCGAAATTTGACGTGATTTTTGCTCCTTACGAGACCTACACCGACAGTTTGCTGGGCGTGAAGGCGACCTACGGTGCGGCGGTGCTGGTCCGCAATGAAGAAGAGAGCCGCAAGCTGGCGGTATTTCAGAGGTATGTTGCCGACATCCAGGACGCGCTGCCCCTGGCTCCAGAAGACCGACCCTCCAAGCGCGGACTTGAAACTCCGATGGAAGTCATGGATGCTCCCTTTCGCGGCGGAGATCTGCGCCATGGATATCAGGCCGTGGCGGACAATTTGCCCAATGACCCGCGGGTGCACGAACAGAAGGGCAGCAAGAAAATCTTTTTCAAGAATTTCATGGATGCGCGCGTCAACTACGTAATCCTGCCTCTGGCGCAATACATGATGATCCCGGAACAAGCGGCCAAGGCCTCGGGCGAGGGGTATCTATTCGGCACCGTACTGCACGAGATGGCACACGGCTTGGGTCCGGTCTTTGCCCGGACTGCTTCCGGGAAGGTCATCATCAGGGAAGCCATCGGCCCGGCGTACGGAGGGCTGGAAGAAGCGAAAGCCGACGTAGTAGGGATGTTCGGCTTGAAATGGCTGGTGGATCATGAGGTGCTGCCCAAAGAGAAGCTGGAAGAGTATTACGCGTCGTATATTGCCGGAATCTTCCGCACCGTCCGTTTCGGCGCCGGGGAGGCCCATGGTCAGGCGGAAATGATGGAGTTCAATTACCTGCTGGAGCGTGGCGCCATCAAGCGGCAGCCGTCAGGACGGTATGCGATTGACTACGCCGCCATGTCGGGCGCTCTCGCGGATCTGGCCAAGGAACTCTTGGACATTGAAGCAACCGGGGACGGTCCGCGGGCGGAAACCTGGTTCAAGAAATATGACGTGATTCCGGTCGAACTGCAGTTGTCGTTGAAGGCGGCGTCCAAGGTGCCGGTAGACGTGGACCCGGAGTTTTCGTTTGCGGAGAAAGTGAAGTAGCGCGCCGGCAGCGCAAAACTAGAACCGGACCTTACTGCCCCGCCGAGCTGGACTTGTGCTCCAGCAGCTTCTCCATCTCATCCATCACCCGATTCATCTTCTTTATTGTCAGCTCGAGTGGCTCATCCGTGGTCATGTCCACTCCGGCATCCTTCAGCAGGTCGATCGGATATTTCGATTTCCCGGAAGAAATGAAAGTCAGGTAGCGCTGGGTCGCTCCTGGTTCTCCGGACAACACCTTTTCCGATAAGGCCGAGGATGCGGTGTACGAGGTGGCATACTGGAAGACGTAGTAATCGCTGTAGAAGTGGGGAATGAAGGACCACTCGTTGGCCACGTAATCATCCACGATGCATACACCCTGGGCGTGGCCGTAATACTTTCTTACGATCTCCGCATAGAGCTTGGCCAGACCCTCGCCGGTCAGCGGTTCCCCTTTTTCCACCATTTCGTGCGCCCGCAACTCGAACTCGGCAAACTGAGTCTGCCGGAACACGGTGCCCTTGATATTCTCCAGGTAACTGCCCAGAAGCGAGAGCCGGGTCTGGTCGTCCTTGATAGTCTTGAGCATGGAATCGATCAGAAGCGCCTCGTTGAAGGTGGAAGCCACTTCGGCCACAAAAATCGGGTATGAGGCGAGCGGATACGGCTGAGTCCTATTCGAGAAGTAGCTATGCATGGTGTGACCCAGCTCGTGGGCCAGCGCGCTCATGTCGTTGTACTTACCGTTGTAGTTCAGCAGCATGTAGGGGTGCACGTCATAGGCATCCCCAGCGGAGTAAGCGCCTGAAGTCTTGCCTTCACTGGGATAAAGGTCAATCCAGCGCCCAGTGAAAGCGCGCTTCGCCCCAGCGGCATATTCGGGACCGAGCGGTGCCAGAGCGGTGAGGATGTTGCGCTGCGCTTCTTCCGCGGAATACTTCAGGTCCACCGACTGCACCAGCGGCGCATAAAGATCGTAGTAATGCAATTCCTGCAGCCCCATCATTCGCTTGCGAAGCTCTAGGTAGCGATGGAATGTGGGCAAGTTGCGGTTCACTCCCTCGATCAGCCGCATGTACACCGAGGTAGGAATATTTGCCCCATCGAGCGAGGCTTCCAGCACGCTGCCATATTTATGCGACCTGGCATAGAAAGCGGAGCCCTGCATCTTGGCGTTCAACAGGGAGCCGTAGGTTCCGCTGTACTTGCCGAGGGCGCCAAAAAATGCTGCCATCACCTTCTGCCGGTCCTCACGGGAAGAACCCGCGCGGTACAACTCGAATGCTGCCTTGTCGAGCTTGACCGATTTCCCGTCGCTCAAGACGATCGTGGGCGAAGGAAAATCCGCGTCCGAGAAAATATGGTAGATGGTCGACGGGGCGCTGGCCATCACGCCGGCGCCGGCCAGAATCTTTTCCTCGGCATCGGTCCCGGTGTGAGCGCGCCGTCTCTGGATGTCATCGAGATACTGCCTGTACACCTTCAGCCGGGGCTCTTCGGCGACGAATCGGTCGATGGTGGCCTTGTCGATCTTTAGTATTTCCGGCTCGATAAATGCGGTTTCAGCCCCGAATGTCGCCGCCAGCTGCAAGGTCTCCTGCTTCATCGCCTGATAGGTGCCGACGCGAGTGTCCTGATCGGAATTCAGGCCTGCATACACGTATAGCCGGGACAGCTCTTTGTCCAGGTGAGACACTCTCTCCATCGCGTCCGCCATGTGCTTTGGGGACGAAGCCAACGTGCCCTGCAGCTCGCGAACTTTCGGCAACTCAGCGACGAATTGCTCCTTGGCTGCGCGCCACGCCTGGTCTGATGGATAGACGGCAGTAAGGTCCCATTTGTACTGATCCGGGATCTTGCTGCGGTCGCGCTCTTGGGCGAAGGCCATGATTGGGAAAGAACCGAGAAAAAAGAGTGCGACTGTCAAGCTCACAGCCCGGCGCACCATCTCAACCTGCATTCGTACTCCTTGATGGCAATCTCATGTGAGGCTGAGAGCTAAAAACCAAAAAGCGAAGAAGCTTCTCACCCGACAAACTCTACCCGCGCTTCCCGCGGAATGATTCCGGCCTTGTGTCCCATATCGAGGAGACGGCGGACGGCTTCGCGCCCGTCCGGACCGTAGTCCAGGGTGCGCTCGTTCACATACATGCCCACAAACTTGTCGGCGAGCTGGGGATCGATGTCCCGGGCGAACTGCATGGCGTAGGCCAGGGCCTCGTCCCGATGATCGAGCGCATACTGGATGCTGTTGCGCAGAGCACCCGCAACGCTGGCGGTGAGTGCAGGGCCCAGGCTTCGCCGGATGGCATTCCCGCCCAGCGGGAGCGGCAAGCCGGTCACCCTCAGCCACCATTTGCCCAGATCCACGATGCGTTGCAGTCCGGCTTTCGAGTAGGTCAATTGGCCTTCGTGAATAATCAGACCCGCTTCATATTTGCCCGCCACCACCTGGGGAATAATCTGATCGAAAGGAACCACTTCGGTTTCGATTCCCGGCGCGAACAGCTTCAGCGCAAGATAGGCAGTGGTCATGGTGCCGGGCACAGCGATGAGCTTGCGTTTGACTTCGCTGGGCGAAAATCCCTGGGTCGCCACGATCATGGGACCGTAACCGTCGCCGACGCTGCCGCCGCTCGGCAGCAAAGCATAGTTGTCCTGAATATAAGGATAGGCGTGGAAAGAGATGGCGGTAACGTCGTAAACCCCGCCGCCTTCCAGCGCCTTGCGGTTGAGAGTTTCAATGTCGCAGAGCGTATGGCTAAAACGCAGACCGGGGACGCGGACCTTGTTGGTGGCCAGCGCATAGAACATGAAGGCGTCGTCGGAATCCGGACTATGAGCGATGCTGATGTCGCGAAGCATCGAGCTGTCGCGCACCGCGTCCTTGGGTTCTGGCGCGATAGCCGGAGCAGACGTATTTTCGGGAGACGTACCAACAGGGGTCATCACTGCTCCTTGCGAATTCACTGTCCTCCAGAAACCAGCGCGGCGCTACTCCCCGCCCGGGCCGTCTTTGGAGGCAGCTTCCTTCATATGGCGGCGCACGCGGAGATAAGCCGCCAATCCCACCAGAAGGACCGCCACCGTGCTCAATGCCAGGATCAGGAACAACCAGATCATCCGCACGATGACCTAGGATATCAAAAGGAAGTGGAATGCGCCGGGAGAGAACCCGACCGCCTTCATCTTCCCGCCATGGCACGCTCGACGTCGTCCGCAGTGTGCGGCAGGTTGGCGGTCAAATTGATCAGCTTGCCGTCTTTGTCTACGTACAAAGTATCTTCAATCCGCACACCCAGCTTCTCTTCCGGGATATAGATGCCGGGCTCGATGGTAAACACCATGCCGGGCGCCAGGGGGACGCTGTAATCGCCGGCATCGTGGACATTCAAGCCGACGTAGTGGCTCAGTCCGTGGATGAAATACTTGCCCAGCGGCTCGCCATGCAGGTCTTTGCCATGGGAATTGATGTAGTTGAAAGCCACATCATGGATGGAATCCGGCAGACCCGGACGGAGATGGGACTTGCCCGATTGAAACGCGGCGACCGCCGCCTGTTGCGCCCCCAGGACGATGTCATAGATCTCGCGCTGGCGGGGGCTGAATTTGCCGGACGCAGGCAGAGTGCGGGTGATGTCGGAGGCGTAAAGGGAATACTCCCCGGCAGCGTCGATCACGACAACATCCCCGGCTTGAATGGTGGCCGAGTCGTCCGAGTAGTGCAGCACGGTGGAATAGAAGCCGGATCCCACGATCGGCGAGTAAGCGGGACGCTCGCAACCGCGTTTGCCCCACTCATACTGCATCAGGGCGGAGATTTCGCGCTCAGTGATACCCGGTTTCATGGTGCGCATGGCGGCGAAGTGCGCTGCGATGGAAGCGTCGGTGGCGTGGCGGATGCGCTCGATCTCTCCCGCGTTTTTGTAAAGTCGCAGCCCGGCGACGAACGGCCGGACATCCTGAAATGAGAGGCCCACGGGGAAAGCGTTGGCGCGCCTCAACCATTCCAGAGGAGTGGCGGAGTTCGAAATCTCGTCACCCGCCGGAATATCCGTGTACGCCGTCACTCGCCGTGTGGGCAGCAGGCGAACCAATTCGGCACGCATGTTGTCGAGGGATTCGACGTGGTCAAAACCCGTGATCCTGCCGGCTTCGGAATTTTCAGCGCCCAGTTTCGGCCCCGTCCATTTCTCCTGGGAGGGATTGTGGCTGGGTAGAAACAGAATTTCTGTATAGGAATGATCTGCCGAGGTGCTGGCCGGAACCAGGAGCAGCGCGGCCCCGGGCTCGGGCCATCCCGAAAGATAGAAGAAATTGTCGTCGGGGCGGTAGCCGTAGAGATCGTTCGGGCCTTCCGCTTCGGTGGAGGCGAACAGCATAACCACGCCGTCATTGATTTTGCTGGCCAGGGCCTGACGGCGAGCGTGGAAATCGGAGCTGGGTTGACGGTCGAGGGCCGAAACGAACTGACAAAACAAAAAGCAAAACAGCAGGGCCTTGCGCATCCGGATCCCTTCCTTGATGGTTCACCGACTGATGATTCAGCGGCTGACGGTTCAGTTATTTTGGACTACTGATGGCGGATTTGCTGGCCGCAATCACCGCATCCACGTTGCTCTTGTCCACCAGCGACGACCCCGTGTCCACAAATGCGGGGATGGGAGCGAAACTGTCGCGGGCCCAATCCACGTTCAGCGTGGTCAGCTTGTGATGATAGAGGTCATCGAGCACTTTCAGCCCGAAAAAAGTCATGGCGTAGGGTTTCTGCGAGACCGTCGCGGCGATTACGCCCTTCTGAATCCAATCCAGGGTTTTCTCGTCCGTGTCCATGGCCATGATGATTTTGTCTTTGGCCCCGTTGTTGTGGAGTACAGTGGCGACTTCCGTGCCCGAGAGCGCTTCCAGGCACACAAACGCGTCCGTGCGTTCCTTCTTGTCGTTGCCGAGAATCGTGGTGGCAGTGTCGAAGGTGACGCGCGGATCGCCCTTCATATCCACGACGCGGGTGATCTTGATCTGTGGAAAGCCTTCCAGAGCATCGCGATAACCGCGCAAACGCTCCTTCAGATTGGCCTGCTCCGGGATGGTGAACACGGCCACATTGCCCTTGCCGTTCAATTCTTTGGCCAGCCTTTCGCCCCCGATCCGGCCGGCCTGATAGTTATCGGTGCCGATGAAAAACAGCCGCTTGCTGGCGGGCGCGTCCGAGTCGACTGTGATCACGGGAATTCCCGCGGCGATGGCCTTGTCGATATCATCTTTCAGAAGGTTAGGGTCGCCGACCGAGATCAGAATGCCGGTGGCCTTACTCTGTATTGCTTTCTGCAATGCCTCCTGCTCCGCCTTGGGGTCGTAGCTGTCTGGTCCGGCAAATTCAGAGCGCACTTTAAGCTGCTGGGCGGCCTGGGAGAAGCCCGCCCCACCCGCCTGCCAGTAGGGAATCTTGATATTGGTGGAGATCAGGAAATATTTTTCATCGGGGTCATGTCCAGTTCCGCAACTGAGGACAAAAAACAGCAGAAAACTGAGAACGAGGGTGGCGGTTACTTTGCGGTGGCTCATCGGATCCTCCATGCGAGCTGCCGACGCGACAGCGCCCGGCCAGGCGCGAAAACGGTAGGAATTCTAACCCCACATGCGAGGAAAGGGAAGGAAGCGAGTCCCGGCGCCCTTGTCTACACCCCCACCGGGAACGGCTTGGTGTGGGTTTCAGCGCTCAAAGCCAGACCTGAGAATCGCCCCTGCAGTAGCGACATCAATCCCGTGTACCAATAGCCGACCACGAACAAGACCAGAAAGGGCACGGTAATGTAGTTTTCGTTGGCGAGCGCATAGTAGACCGTAAGCGCGAAATAGCTGCCGATGAGAAGTTCGAGCCAGGGAACCCATCCCAGGCGGCGCCGGTACTTGGCGGCGTTGATCTTGTCCGACCTCGATTCCACGTGATACTTGGGGGTGCGCGCAAACGCGGTTTGCTTCCCCAGCAGCGCCTCCAGGACGGCCCGCGTGTTGGTGATGGTCAGGCCAATGCCCAGCGCCATCAGGAATGGCAGATAAAGCAGGGCTCGCGGCCAGGTTTTGGGAAACAACTCCCGCTGGGAAACCAGATAAAAGCTGGAGATTGAAAATGTGGAAGCCAGGAACAGCGGCAGGTCGATGTACAACATCTGGAACCAGCCCTGGTAGAAACGAATGATCATTGCCGGCAGCAGCAGCACGGAGAGCACGACCATCAGGGGATAGCTGAGATTTGCAGTCAGGTGATACCAGGCCTCCAGCTTGACCCGGAAAGGCTGATCACTCCGCATCACCCGCGGGAGAATCTTCTTCGAAGTCTGAATCAGCCCTTTGGCCCAGCGCGCCTGCTGGGTCTTGAAAGCGGTCATCTCGACCGGCAGCTCGGCCGGACACTCCACATCCTGCAGATAGATAAACTTCCAGCCCTTCAGCTGCGCGCGGTAAGAGAGATCGGTGTCCTCGGTGAGAGTGTCGTGCTGCCAGCCGCCCGCTTCTTCGATCGCCGTGCGCCGCCATACTCCGGCGGTGCCGTTGAAATTGAAGAAGACGCCACTGCGGGCGCGTCCGGAATGTTCCAGCACGAAATGTCCGTCCAGCAGAATGGCCTCGACCTCAGTCAGAAAAGAATAGTTGCGATTGATATGGGTCCAGCGGGTTTGGACCATGCCGATCTTGGGATCGGTGAAATGGTGAATGGTGCGCAGGAGAAAATCCTCGGGCGGGACAAAGTCGGCGTCAAAGATGACGACAAACTCGCCTTTCGCGGTTTCCAGGCCGTTGGCCAGCGCACCCGCTTTGAAGCCTCCGCGATGGTCGCGATGGTGATACGTAATCGGAATCCCGCTGGCCGCATAACGCGCCACCAATCGCTGCGCCACCGCCTGGGTCTCATCCGTGGAATCATCCAGCACCTGGACATCGAGTTTTTCGACTGGATACTGCAGACGGCAAACCGCATCCAGCAATCGTTCAACCACAAACTGCTCGTTGAAAATGGGAAGCTGGACCGTGACCCGCGGCAGATCGGAAAAAAGTCCGGCGGGCTCGCGGGTGTGATTCTTGCCGTGCTTGTAGTAGAGATACACCAGCACGTAGCGATGCATGCCGTAGGACGCCAGCAGGATGAGCACAATGAAGTAGGGGATCAGCAACCCCATGTCGAAGGCGTTGGCGTGATACAAGCCTTTGAACGTGGTGTCGAGAAAGTGCTGGCGAACATACTGGCCGATCCCTCGCGAGGCCACCAGGACTATGGGGAACGAAATCGAAGTGATGCTCAGGCGGAGTCCTCTTCCAGTCGGCCCGAATAAACCAGCCTAAAGGTTTCCATTGTACCTGAATCAGGCCCGCCAACTTCCCGCCAGAAGGTCCACGATCTGCTTTAATTACAATTGGTTACCACTATTACCAGGGCGGTACGAAAGAGCTGCCAGAAGGGCCTGTTGCTCCCCAGGCGTCTGGCCAGGGACGGGGATTTCTAGTTGAGGAAGTAGGTCCGGTACAGCGTGTCCCGTTGTGCCGGCTTGAACCCGGCGTCGCGGATGATGCGGCGCAGTTCTTCTTCGGTGGTGCAATTGTTCACCCCCGCCGCCCGCACCACGTTTTCTTCGAGCATCACCGATCCCACGTCGTTGCCGCCAAAGCGCAAACCCATCTGGCACACCTTCAGCCCCTGGGTGACCCAGCTGGATTGCACATTGAGGAAGTTGGAGAGATACAGCCGGGAGATGGCCAGCACCTTCAAGTATTCGACGGCCGTAGCCTCGTCCCAATGGCGGCCGCCCAGGGCTGTGTTCTGCGGCTGGAAGCTCCAGGGGATGAAGGCAGTGAAGCCGCCGGTTTCCTGTTGCAGATCATAGAGCCGCTGAAAATGATTTATCCGGTGTTCGGGCTTTTCTCCGACGCCAAACATCATGGTCGCAGTGGTTCGCATGCCCAGTTGATGCGCAGTGCGGTGCACGTTGAGCCAGTCTTCGGTCAGACATTTGAGCCGGGCGATCTTGTACCGGACTTCGTCGTCGAGGATTTCCGCGCCGCCGCCGGGGATGGAGTCGAGCCCGGCATCCCGCAGGCGGGCGATCGTATCCCGAATGCTCATTCCGCTGTATTCGGCAATGGCGATGATTTCCGAAGCCGAGTAGCAATGCAGATGGACCTTGGCGAAGCGCTGCTTGATGCCGCGCAGCATCTTCTCGTGCCACTCAATCTTCAGGTCGGGATGCAGCCCGCCCTGCATCAGCACGCCGGTCCCGCCCAGTTCTACAGTTTCGCGAATCTTGTCGTAAATGGTGTCGAACTCGAGGATGTAGCCTTCTTTGGCCGCAGGCCCCTTCAAGGGCCGGTAAAAGGCGCAGAAGGTGCAATATTCGGTGCAAAAGTTGGTGTAATTAATGTTGCGATCGATGATGTAGGTGACCACGCCCTCGGGATGCAGCTTGCGGCGTACCGCGTCTGCTTCCATGGCGATACCGATGAGGTCGTCGGATCGGAACAGGTCAAGGCCTTCTTGTTTGGTCAGGGGCATAGCTTTACCGGGCCGCTGTGGAGATTCTAACGGACGTGGGATGTTAGTGACAAACCTCGAACCCGTAAAGCTAAGCCGCGGCGGTCCTATTCTTAAAGCGGTAATACTGGACTAGGGAAACAATTCCGCCGACCACAGCCAGGGCAACGAGCGTAAATAGCGCCGGCTTGTAATACTGAGAGAAGAACCGGACGATGTGTCTGCCATACATCGCGCCCAGGCCGGCAACGATGGTGAAGCGAAGCGCCCGGCCCAGCGCCAGCGCCGCCACGAACTTCTTACGGGAATATTGCATCGCGCCTGCCGCCAACAGAAACGGCACCAGGGGGAAGGGTGGCGGCAAAAGGGCGGGCACGGCCACCGCGCCAAATCCCCAGCGCTCAAATCGTTCAAAGACCTTTGCAGCCTTCTTGCCGGACAGCTTGCGCTCGAAGGCTTCCTTACCCCCTTTCCGAGCCAGGCTGTAAGTGATATAGCCGCCGATCACGCTGCCAATCGTGGCCATGAGCGCGTAGTACCACCATAAGTCATGGTGTCTGGCGGCCAGAAAGATGGTGAGAACATCCATACTTCCCGGCAGCGGCACCACGGAACTGTCCGCCAGTCCCAGCAGAATGAGCCCAATCCCACCCAGGTGCCGGAGCCTGCTCGCAACTGAAGCTGCGATCAAGAAATGGATCGGTGTAGACATTCCTGCCTTAGACGCAAATTTCGCGATGTACGAGAGCTAGATGGTGGCAGTTTTGGCCGCATCCAGAAACCTCAATCCGGGTGCGACCGGCAAGGCGTGGCACTCCTCGGCGTAACGAAAGAAAAGCTGCAATCCTTCCAGGCACGTAGGATCGAGATAATAATAGATGTTGCCGGTTAAATAGGCTTTCACGTCCGTTTCGCTCAAACCCAGACGTGGCGCCCACTCGCGCGCAATCTGGTCAAGACTGGGTGGCTGCAGACCGTGGTCACGGGAGTCCTGGAATATCGTAGCCAGATCGAGCGCTGGCGGCCTGTTGGTTAAAGCCGCCTGCCGTACCGCCCAGAAGGCAAACACGAAAGGCTTGCCGGTCAGCCGAATCCATTCCTCGGCCAGATCGTAAGTAAGGTAGCGAGAGCGGTCCACCTTCAGCGCGGGATCGCCGATTACCAGGCCGGCGTCGTGGGTTTTCAGCATGGCTTCGACGTCCGGAGGCATAGCCGTAAAGGTTGGTCGCCCGCCCCACCATTTCCCGAACATCACTTTGGTCAGCGCTACCGAGGTCAGCGAAGACGTATCGAGGGCAACCGACCTTATCTTGTCCAGCGGGACCTTGCTGACCAGCAGGATGGAGCGGACCGGACGCCGTGATGCAATGGCCACTCCGGGAAGGATGACCAGTCCCGGGATGCTGGCATAGCCGGCGGCTGGAATGATGCCAATATCGGCGGAACCTGCCTGCAAATTAGCCGCACAGCGGGAGGGCAGGGTGTAGGAAATATCGAAGGCCGCCCCGGTGTCTCCGTGCTCGAAATCCCACATCAGGGGCGCAGTATTAAGGTAGGAAATGGCGGAAATACGAAGACGTTTCATGCCGTCGATGGTTGATTCTAACAGAGCAGTGTCTCGGCTGACCTTGACAGCGTTTTTCGCGCGTGTCCCAATTTCAGCGCCGCAGGAAGGTGCGAAAAATGCCGGAAACCGCAGCCGTAACTCCTCACCATCGACGAAAGCCTGGCTTTACCCTGGCTGGCCCTGGCTCTGACCCCCGGACTGGGTCCCACCCGGGGCCGCCGTCTGGTCGAGCTGTTGGGCGGGGCGCAGAACATTTTCAAGGCGTCCCTGACCGAACTGGAGGCGACCGGCATCAAGGCTTCTTCCGCGCAGTCGCTGGCCACCGGCCACTCCATGGAACTGGCGCACGACGAAATGGGACGCGTGGCTGCCGCCGGGGTTTGCGTCGTCTGCCTGGAAGATTCCTTGTATCCGGCGCAACTGAAGCAGATTTACGATCCGCCCCTGGTGCTTTACGTGCGCGGACATGTCGAGGCGGTCGCGCAGCCAGGGATTGCGATCGTGGGAACGCGGCATCCCACGCCCTACGGATTGGGGATGGCGGAGCGCCTGGCCTGCGATCTGGCGGCTCGCGGGCTGGTGATTTTCAGCGGCCTGGCGCGGGGGGTGGACTCAGCAGGACATCGCGGCGCGGTCGCCGCCAAGGGAAAAACGGTGGCAGTTCTGGGCACGGGAGTGGACGTAATTTATCCCAAGGAAAATACCCGCCTGACCGAACAAATGCTCGCCGTGGGTGGCGCGCTGATCTCCGAATTCCCCTTGAACACGTTTGCCGCGCCGCAAAACTTTCCCATCCGCAATCGCATCATCAGCGGCATTTCCCTGGGCGTGCTGGTCGTGGAAGCTGCTGAATACAGCGGAACGCGCATTACCTCGCGCTACGCCCTGGAGCAGAACCGGGAAGTTTTCGCAGTGCCTGGGAACGTCACCAACAAGAATTCCGGGGGACCCAATACTCTGATCAAGCAGGGCGCCAAGCTGACCGCCAGCTGGGAAGACGTTTGGGAGGAACTCCCGCCAGACGTACGACTTGCGCTGACTCCCGCCGCCGGCGATGAATCGCAAGCCGCCCAGAATGCATCTCTATTCGGGGAGAGCGAGCCATCGCCCCACGAAAAGCAGATCCTGGCGGTCCTGAAAGCCGACGAAGCCACACACATCGATGAAATTGTGGAGCGTCTGGAGACCAAGCTGTCGTCCTCCGAAGTTTTCGCCGCCCTGTTCGAGCTGGAGCTGGCAGGAAAAGTGAAGCAGCTGCCGGGAAAGAATTTTGTGAAGAGCTTCTAGCTGCTAGCTCCTGGCTTCTAGCTTGGGAAAGGACGATTGGCGATGGAAGACTTCAAAGATTTGCGAGTATGGGAAAAGGCGTACGAATTGACCCTGAGCGTGTAAGCAAACGGGATGCTTCCCAAAAGAAGAAATGTACGGGCTAACCAGCCAACTTCGCCGAGCAGCATCTTCAGTTGGAGCAAATATCGCTGAAGGATGTGGACGCAGGTCAGATCCTGAAATGAAACGCTTTCTGCAAATCGCTCGAGGCTCGGCAAATGAGGTGGAATACCATTTGCTTCTGGCCAGGGATTTGCAGTACTTGTCGGCAGATGACTTCAAGGATTCGGAAGCCCTGGTGCTCGAGGTCCAGCGCATGTTGGCTTCTTTCGTGCAGCGTCTGTCGGCGCCCCTTGCAGCCAGTAGCTAGAAGCTGATAGCTGGTTTTCACAAAACTTGTTGCCACAACCGTATTCATGCTAGCTTCAAAACCAGAACCGATCCATAGGGGACACATTGTCTAAGGGTTTAGTCATCGTCGAGTCGCCGGCCAAGGCCAAGACCATCCAAAAATATCTGGGAAAGGGCTTCACCGTTGAAGCCTCGCTCGGACACGTCAAAGACCTGCCCAAGAGCACCCTGGGGGTGGACGTCGACAACGAGTTCGAGACCGAATACATCGTCATCCCGGGCAAGGAAAAGGTTCTCGCCCGGCTGAAGAAGCTGGCGCTCTCTGCCGACAGCATCTATCTTGCGCCTGACCCGGACCGCGAGGGCGAGGCCATCGCCTGGCATCTGGCGGAGGAACTGGGCGACGGCTCCAGGAAGAAGAAAAAGAAGAAGAAAGATGGTGATGAATCCGACCGCATCCGGCGCGTGACTTTCAACGAGATCACCAAGCGCGCGGTGCAGGAAGCCTTCGAGCACCCACGCGACATCGACCGCAACCTGGTGGATGCGCAGCAGGCCCGTCGTGTGCTCGATCGCCTGGTGGGCTACCAGGTGTCTCCTTTGTTGTGGGACAAGGTGCGTCGCGGCCTGTCCGCGGGCCGGGTGCAGACCGTCGCCCTGCGGCTTATCGTCGAACGCGAACGGGAAATCAAGGCCTTCCAGAAGCAGGAATACTGGACCATTGACGCTCACCTGGCGGGACCGAAGCCCCCGGCATTCGACGCCCGCTTTGTCGGCAAGGGCGAGGAGAAGGTAGAAGTCAACAATGGGGAAGACGCGGAGAAAATCCGCGCCGCCCTGGAGAAAGCCGACTGGCTGGTTCGTACCGTCGAGCGCAAGGAGCGGCGCCGCAATGCCACTCCGCCCTTCACCACCAGCAAGCTGCAGCAGGATTCCTCGCGCAAGCTGCGCTTCAGCGTCAAACGCACCATGATGATCGCGCAGCGTCTCTATGAAGGCGTGGAGCTGGGCGAGGAAGGATCGGTCGGACTCATCACCTACATGCGTACTGATTCCACCCGCGTGTCCAACGAGGCGCTGGCGGAAGTGCGAGAGTACATCAAGTCGCAGTACGGTAACGAATACCTGCCCGAATCGCCAAACTTCTATAAGGAAAAGAAGGCAGCCCAGGCGGCGCACGAAGCCATCCGTCCCACCTCGGCCATGCGGCATCCCGACCAGATTAAACAGTATCTGAAGGAAGATGAGTTCAAGGTCTACAAGCTGATCTGGCAGCGCTTCGTGGCCTCCCAGATCACGCCGGCGGTCTTCGATCAGACCACTGTGGATATCGACGCCAAATCCGGCGCCGAAACTTTCTGGTTCCGGGTTACTGGCTCAGTGCTCAAGTTCGATGGCTTCCTCAGAGTCTACGAAGAATCGAAGGACGTGAAGGACGAGGAAGAAGAAGAACTGAAGCACAAACTGCCCCCGCTCGAGCCCGGACAGAAGCTCACGCTGCGCGAACTGAAGCCGGAGCAGCATTTCACCGAGCCTCCGCCGCGTTACAACGAAGCTTCGCTGGTGAAGGAACTCGAAGAGCGCGGCATTGGCCGGCCTTCCACCTACTCCGCCATTCTGAGCACGATTCAGGAGCGCCAATACGTGCAGAAACTGGGCGGCAAATTCTCGCCCACTGAAATCGGTCTGGTGGTGACCGATCTGCTGGTGGAGAATTTCCGCGACATCTTTGACGTTCAGTACACGGCACGGCTGGAAGAAGAACTGGACGAGATCGAAGAGGGCAAGGAAACCTGGATCAACGCCCTCACCGAATTCTACAAACGCTTCGCCAAGGACCTCCGCTACGCCGAGAAGCACATGGAGAACGTGAAGCGGATGGAGAAGCCCACTGACGAGAAGTGTGAGCGCTGCGGTTCTCCCCTGGTGATCAAATGGGGCAAGCACGGGTCGTTCTACGCCTGTAGCTCCTACGACAAGGAAAATCCCGAGAGCTGCAGCTTCACCAAAGAGAATCCAATCAACCTGCCCGATCTGGATTCGGCCGACCTGCAGGAAACCACGCAGGAAGAATATTGCGAGAACTGCGGCCGGGTCATGGTTTTGAAGCGCGGACGCTTTGGCCAGTTCATGGCCTGCACCGGCTATCCTGACTGCAAGACCACCCGCCGGCTCGATCAGGGGAAGAAAGTCCCTGACATCCCGCTCGACGAACTCTGCCCCAAGTGCGGACGCAATATGATGATCCGCCACGGGCGCTTCGGTGAGTTCACCGCCTGCAGCGGCTATCCCGACTGCAAGTATGTGAAGCAGAATTTCATCGGGGTGAAGTGCCCGCTCTGCAAAGAGGGCGACCTGGTGGAGAAGAAGGCCCGCAAGGGGAACACGTTCTACGGATGCGGAAATTATCCCAAGTGCAAGTTCACATCCGCTCACAGGCCGCTGGCAGAAAAGTGCCCCAGTTGCGGTAACGAATACCTTGTGGAGAAGACCCTGAAGGTAGGCCCGGTGATCGCATGCCCCAACAAGGAGTGCGACTATGAGCGGTCGGTGGAAGCGGCGCCGGTCGCCTGAATTTCACAATTCCTCAATTTCCCAATGAGCAAGTTTCCTGGAGGTCCAAATGGCAAGATCTGCTACTGCTGCTGATGCCCAAGTTATTCTCCAGCTCTACGATCTCCGTCGCGAAGCCGAAATGCGCAAGGCGC
This sequence comes from Terriglobales bacterium, assembly GCA_035937515.1. Lineage (GTDB taxonomy): Bacteria > Acidobacteriota > Terriglobia > Terriglobales > Acidobacteriaceae > JAIQFF01. The sequence continues at coordinate 26,253 of DASZHW010000107.1, forward strand.
GCCACTGGTACCTAGTCACCTTCTGGCCGCAGACGGCCGAAGAAGTCATCAAGATTGCGAACGATCTGGGAAGTCAGGAGAACAACTGGCTCCGCCAGGTCGGTGGTTATTGGGACATGGCGGCGGCGCTGGTATTACATGGTGCCATCCCTGCCGACCTGTTCGTGGAGGGTGGTATTAGCGGCGAGATGTTTTTTATCTATGCCAAGATCCAGCCCCTCCTGAAGGACCTCCGGGAGAAAATGCAGAGCCCGGGATTACTCAGTAATGTTGAAAAAGTGATTATGGGATCAAAGGCCGGCCGCGAGCGCTTGAAGACCATAACCGGCCGGGTCGAGGCCCGCCGTAAGGCTATGGCGAAAACCAGCTGAAGCCAGAGGCCAGAAGCGGTTTTATGCGATGTACTCCCGGATATACTCATCCCGGGTGCGCGAGAGTTCCTCCAGGTCACCGTCGAAGATGACTTTGCCATCCCGCAGGATGAGGAAGGCCATTGGCACTTCGCAGTGCGCTCCCTTGGGCAGCGGCAGCATCCGGTTGGCCCCTCGATCAAAGTAGTGGGTGGCCATGATGAAGGCGTCCTGCAGACGATGGGTAACCAGGAGCGAACTGGTCTTGTACACGTCGCGCTGTTTTACGATCAGTTCCACAATCGTGGTGGATGTCACCGGGTCCAGCCCGCCGGTCGGGGAATCGTAGAGCAGGACTTCCGGTTGGGTGATGATGGCGCGCGCAATCGCCACCCGGCGCCGCATTCCTCCCGAGAGTTCCGAGGGAAACAGGTCCACGGTCCGTTCCAGCTCGACGAAACTCAGGGCCTCGCGTACCCGGCGTTCGATCTCATCCGGGGGAATACTACCCTCCTCGATCAGCCGGAACGCGACATTTTCCCGTACGGTCCGTGAATCAAAAAGCGCGCTTTCCTGGAACACCATTCCGATGCGGCTGCGCAGCGCGAACAAATCCCCTTCACTCATCTGGGTCACTTCTTCGCCCAGGACATAGATCCGGCCCGAGTCCGGCTTCATCAGCCCCAGCGCCAGCTTGAGAATGGTGCTCTTGCCCGAGCCGGCGACGCCGAAAATGGCCTTGGTCTCCCCGTGCGGAAGGCGGAAGGAAATGTTGTCCAGCACCACCTTGTCGTCAAACGCCAGTCTGACATTCTCAAACCGGATAGCCTCGCGGCCGGGTTGCCTGGCGGCGATCTCCGGGGACGCGAGCGGCAGGGTGGGAGCGGACATGGCTTACCGGTATCCCAACAAAGCAATAAGCAGCTTGGTGACAAAGAAATCGACCACCAGGATCAGTACGGAGGCGACGACCACCGCCTGGGTGGTGGAGCGCCCCACGCCTTGCGTGCCGCCGCGCGTCGACATGCCGAAATAGCACCCGACGGTGGAGATGACAAATCCGAAGAGGACCGGCTTAATAAGACCGGAGGTAAGGTCCCGCCAGACCAGGGACTGCCAAGCCGAAGTCCAGTACTGCCGAGAGTCCAGGCCCAAGAGGAGACTCGAGACCATGTTCCCGCCCACCAGGCCCAGCAGGTCGGAGATGATGGTCAGGAAAAAAAGCATGATCACGGTGGCCACTACGCGCGGCGTGACCAGCTTTTTCGTAGGGTCGGTGCCCAGGGCGCGCATGGCATCGATCTGCTCGGTCACGGTCATGGAGCCCAGTTCGCTGGCCATTCCGGAGGAGTTGCGGCCGGCCACCATCAGGCCGGTGATCACTGGGCCCAGTTCGGTGACCATGCCCACCGACACCAGCTGCGCGATCAGCGTGAGCGAACCAAACCGTGACAGTGTGCTGGCGCTGTTCAGTGCCAGCACGGCGCCAGTGAAGCCACCGGTCAGGATCACGATCGGCAGCGAACCCACGCCGATCAGGTCGGCCTGCTGAATCATGTCGGTGACGTACAAGGGGCGGCGGAAGAGATTGGCCAGAGACTGGCCCGTAAGCAGGGCGTAGTCCTGAAGCGCCTTGACCTTCTCCTTGGCGAATTCAGTAGGCGAGATGAGTTGGACCTGTAAGTCCCCAGCTGCCATGCGGTGTGGCCTCTGCCTCAGGGAACTATAGCAGAGAAGCTGTCAGCTCTCAGCTGTCAGCTTTCAGCTTGGTGCCATAGAGATGAACATCAGCGAGGTAGACCGATCAAGCTCAAGCCGACAACTGCTAGCTGAGAGCTGACAGCTACTCCCGAACCTTTTTCTTGATCTCAATATTCAGGCGCTTGATTTTCTGGTTCAGCGTGGAAAGGGGCACGTGAAAGCGTTCAGCGGCGTCCGTCTGGTTCCAGTTGCACTTCTCCAGCATGTCGAGGATGATGTGGCGCTCACAATCCTCCATGATGTCGAACAGGGAAGCGTCGCCGCGATGCTCCAGCAGGGGAAGGGGCAAGCCGCGGCCCACGATGAGGTCGGGGAGCAGTTCCGGGCCAACATCCTGTCCCGAGGAGAGCACGACCGATCTCTCTACCACATTTTCCAGTTCGCGCACGTTTCCCGGCCAGGAATAGGAAAGCAGGGCGCGCAGCGCTTCGGGCGTCATCTTCCGGCGTGGACGTTCATTCTCTTCCGAATACTTGGTGAGGAAGAAATCCACCAGGAGAGGAATATCTTCTTTCCGCTGTCTCAAGGGCGGCAGATCGAGCGAGATGACGTCCAGGCGATAGAACAGGTCGTCGCGGAACTTGCCCTCGCGCACCAGTTGCTTCAGGTCCACATTGGTGGCTGCGATGATGCGCACGTCCACCTGAATTTCATGCACTCCGCCCAGGTGCATAAACTTCCGGTCCTGGAGCACGCGCAGGATCTTGCTCTGGGTGTCCATGCTCATGGTGCCGATTTCGTCGAGGAAGAGCGTTCCCCGGTCGGCGATTTCGAAAAGCCCCTTCTTGGAGGCGATGGCGCTGGTGAATGCGCCCTTGACGTGCCCGAACAACGTGGACTCCAGCAGGTCCGGCGGCATCGAGCCAGTATTCACCGGCACAAACGCGCGTTCCCGCCGCGGCGAATTCAGGTGGATGGCTTTGGCGATCAGTTCCTTGCCGGTTCCGCTTTCGCCTTGCAGAAGAATCGTCGACCGGCTGGCCGCAACCTGCGCCACCAGGTCAAAAATCTTCAGCATGGGCTCGCTCTTGCCCACGATATTCTCAAAGTTGTAGCGCTGCTTGAGGGCGCGCTTGAGCTGGACGTTTTCCTCTTCCGCCCGATGGCGAGCCACCGCCGCCCGCACGTCGGCCAACAGCTTTTCGTTGTCCCAGGGCTTTTGGACGAAGTTGGTGGCGCCCGCCTGCATCGCCTTCACCGCGTTTTCCACCGTGCCGTAGGCGGTGATCATGATGACGGAAAGCTGCGCGTCATGCCCATGCAGTTCCGCCAGCAGATCGAGTCCATTGCGGTCGGGCAGCGCCAGGTCGAGCAGCACCAGATCGAAAGAACGGTCTCCGATGCAAGCCAGCCCCTCGTCGGCCGTGGCGGCGGAGCTCACTTCGTATCCTTCCAGTTCGAGCAGGGTCTCGAGCGACTCGCGAATGGCGGCCTCGTCGTCGATGATCAGCACCGAGCCTGCAGACGAAGACGATCCTTCCCCCAGGTTGCGGCGCGGGATGGTGGCCAGCTCAGACATTCACGGCCTTCCTCATCAGCGGGAAATCCAGGTAGAACGTGGTCCCCTGGCCGGGGTTGCTCTCCACCCGGATCTTTCCGGCATGTTCCTGAATGATTCCGTAAGTCACCGAAAGTCCCAATCCGGTGCCTTTGCCTTGGCCCTCTCGCGGTGCGACTTTGGTGGTAAAGAACGGATCGTAGATGCGATGAATGTGTTCCTGGGCGATACCGCTGCCGGTGTCGGACACCACCACGCTGACGCCTTCGCCGTTCGAGGTCGTGATTCGCAGCGTGCCTCCATTGGGCATGGCGTCGCGCGCGTTCAGGAAAAGATTCAAAAACACCTGCTGCAGGCGCCCGGCGTTGCCGCTGATCAGCGGCAGGTGGTCCGCCAGTTCATCCTCGACCCTGATCTTGGTGGTCTTGAACTGGTGCTCCAGCAACGCCAGGGTGTCGGCGATGATCTTGTTCACGTTCACGTCGGTAAATTCCGTCCCGCTGGTGCGCGAAAAATTCAGCAGGTTGTTCACAATTTCAGATGCACGGAAGGTCTGGCGGGTAATTTTCTCGAGCAACCCGCCCTTCTGGGGATCCTGCTGAAGTTGTTTGGAAAGCATCTGGGCGTAGGAGGAGATTACCGCCAGGGGGGTATTGACTTCGTGCGCCACTCCCGCCGCCAGCAGGCCGATGGAGGACAGCTTGTCCGCCTGCGAAAGCTGGGATTCAAGTTCCACCCGCTCGGTGATGTCATCCACAATGATCAGCCGCCCGATCACATTGAACTTGCGGGTCACCAGGGGCGCGATGGCGACATTCACGATGCGATTCTCGCCGGTCGGCGTGCCCAGCCGGAACTTGTACAGGTTGTTGATGCCGGGATTCTGCCGCACCCGGTAGAACTCTTCCACAAACGCAGCCGGGAACACTTCGCTCAGCGGCCGGGTCAGAGCCTGCCAGCGGGGCAGCGCGTACATCACTTCCATCTGCGAATTCCAGGACTCGATGCGATCCGCCAGATCCACCGCCAGCACGCCCACGTTGATGGACTCCACGATGTTTTCGTTGAAGTCCTTCAGGCGTTCATATTCGGCGACTTTCTGCTCCAACGACGCATACAAGCGCGCATTCTGAACGGCGATACCGATATAGCCCGCCAGGGTCTCCAGCAGTTCGATGTCTTCGCTGGACAGGAAATCGCCCTCTACCGTCTTACCCAGGCCGAGGAACGCGATGGTCCGCTGCTGGGCCCGGCAGGGGATGTAATAGTTCAAATCCAGCCGGGCGATGGTCTGCTGGGCGCTGGCGGTCTCCCGCGGCACCTGGTGCACATTCTCCAGAAACAGGTGTCCGGCTTCGGTCTCGGGCCGGGGCGCGCTGAGGAAGTTCAGGTCGAGCCCGCTGGTTTGATTCATGCCGAACGATTTGGCCAGCACGAACTGTGGGGGCTCGCCAGTGGAAAGGAAAATCGCCATGCGATCGACCAGCAAGGTGTGCGACAGGCGATCGACCACCGAACTCAGCATCATGTTCAGATCGGTTTCCGCACTGAGTTCGCGGCCAAACGCGATCAGCGTCTTGCGATAGTCATAACCGGTGCGATAGAAGAACTGGTCAATCCGCTCCTGAATCCATTTGCGCACCGGATCGAACAGCAGCGCCGTGACTACCATGGCCAGGATCAGCCCGGCGGGTCCGGAGTTGGGAACCTGGGTGTGCACCAGTTCCGCCACCCCGGCGACCACGGCGAAATACAAGCCCACGATTGCGGCTGCGGCCAGCGTGTACACCATGCCGCGCTTGAAGATCAGGTCGACATCCATCAAGCGGTAACGGAAGATGGCATAGCCGAAGGTCAGGGGCAGAAGGCCCAGCGACAGCACCGAAACCTTCATGGCCGCGGTGGGCAGCGCGCCCGTCAAAAAAGGAATGACGTAGAACAGGGTGAACGGCGCGATCGCCAGAATGGTGCCGCGGGTGACCCACTTCAACTGTTGCCGCAGGATGGGTGTGCTCGCCCGGCGGTAGCTGTACCACAACACTCCCGCTGCCGCCACGAAGAACAGCGCCAGGTAACCCATCTGCAGCCGGTCCAGGTTCCAGCGCAGCCGCTCTGTCGCCTTCAGCAGCCGGAGGGCAGCGATGTGGATTCCCAGCAGCAGCATCCCCGGCACATAAATGGCAGGGATAATCCAGCGATGCCGGCGGACGATGTTGCGTTTCTCAGGGAAAGTTAAAACAAAATGCAGAAACAGCGCCGGCTGCAACAGCCAAGCAGCGACATTGCCCCAGTAGATGGTCCAGTCAAAATCGTTGAGCTTTCCCGTGAACTTGAAGGCGTAGAAGACGAACGAAACCAGGCAGAAGATGTAGAAATGCGTAGAGCCCGGCGCCGTCCAGCGCCGCAGCAGGACGTAGAGTCCGATTCCTAGATAGATCAGGGAGATGAAGCGCAGCCAGTCGTTGAGCGAATGCTCGGCGGGAACCAGGATGACGCTGGTATCCAGCGCCACCGACTGCCGCACCAGGGAGTAAGTCGCCTTCGACCACACTCCGACGCGGTAGAGTTGCCGCAGGCGCGAGGCCGTGTCGTGTATTTCGTGCCCGTTGATCGCGGTCAGGCGGTCGCCGGCGCGGATTCCGGCTTTCTCTGCCGGGCCGTTCTGCTCCACCCGGTCTGCTACCAGGCTGCCTGCTCCGCCCGCCTGTTCAATCCACCAGGCGCCATCCGAGGGAGCCTGCAAGCCCCGATCTTTCTGGAAATTGATCCAGGCCAAAGTTATGGCAGCCGTGGTCAGCAGGATCAGCAGTCCGGCGGTGAAACGAATTTGGAAGTCCCGGTTCATGGACCGCAACGGCTCCGGGGTTGGTGCAGACCGATCCCCAGATTGGTGGTTCTGCACGTTCGGTGCCACGGCAGTGTGCAAGGGAGAATCCTCTAACCTACTTCAAAGAAAAGACTTCCTCGATTATAGAAGCCGTGTGGAAGTAAAGCTATGTTTTTTGGAATGGTTATGTGGCGTTTGGTAACTCTATGTGTGACAAAACTTTAATGAGCGCCTGCGCGGACCGGTTTGACGCGTTCTTTTGCCTGCCGCCATCCTCTGTGCCGAGTGGGGATGATCGCGACACTCATGCCGTTGGACTTGTTTTGCACACTTCGCGAATCCCTGGCGGACTCTGCGGCAAATCTTTTCAACAGCTTTTGACCGCAAAGCTCGCTAAGGGGGACGCAAAGTTCGCAAAGCCAAGTAAAATCTTCCAATCTCATCAATTGATTTGAAATGACCCAGACCGACGAAATTATCGAGCGCGAACGCCGTTTTCTGTTGCCCACCTACAACCGGTATCCCATCGCGCTGGGGCGCGGCAAAGGCGTGTTTCTGTACGACCTGGAAGGGAAGCGCTACCTGGACTTTGTTGCCGGACTGGGAGTGAATGCTCTGGGTCACGCCCATCCCCGCGTGGTCAAGGTGATTCGCGAACAAGCCGCGCGCATCATCCACACGTCGAATCTTTACTACAACGAGTTCCAGGGACGCCTGGCGGAGAAACTCTGTCAGCTTTCCGGCCTGCAGCGCGTTTTTTTTTCGAACAGCGGAACCGAGGCCATCGAAGGCTCCATCAAGCTGGCGCGGTTAGCGGGACACCGCGTGGGCGGAGAGGCCAAAAGCCGTCTGGTGGCTCTTGAAGGTTCGTATCACGGACGAACTTTCGGCGCCATGTCGCTCACCGGGCAGGACAAGTATCGCAAGGGCTTCGAGCCGCTGCTCGAAGACGTCCGGTTTGTTCCCCGCAATCATTTCGAAGCTTTGCGCGCGGCCGTAGACGAGCAGACTTGCGCCATTGTGCTGGAACCCATCTTTGGCGAGGGCGGCATCTACGAGTGCTCAAGAGAATTTCTTCAGGAATGTCGCGCCCTGGCCGACCGCTATCGCGTGGCCCTCATCTTTGATGAAATCCAGTGCGGACTGGGCCGCACCGGAAACATTTTCGCCTTCCAGACCTTCGGCGTGACTCCAGACATCGTGGCCGTGGCCAAGCCGATCGCGGCCGGTTTGCCGCTGGGCGCATTTCTGGCGAAGGAGGAATTCGCGTCCGCCATTTCTGCCGGCCAACACGGGACTACATTCGGAGGAGGCCCGCTGGCCTGCCGGGTGGCGCTCGAATACCTGGCCATCATCGAGGATGAAAAGCTGCTGGAGAATGTGTCTCGTGTGGGCGGCTACCTCCAGGAACAGTTGAAGTTGCTGATGGGTAAACGTGCCGCGGTGAAGGAGGTCCGCGGGCGGGGCCTGATTCAAGGCTTACAGCTGGCGGTTCCGGCCCGTCCCATTGTGGAGCAGGCGTTGGCCGAAGGAGTGTTGTTCAACAGCACCCAGGACACGGTGGTGCGCTTTCTGCCTCCGTTCCTGTTGCAGGAAAAGCACGTGGACAAAGGTGTGAGAGTGCTGAAGAAGTTGTTGGGAAAGAGGAGGTCGGAGGCCTAAAGGGGGTGTCGGCACCCGTTGATGCCGTACTTCATGGGTCGTTCCGATCTGGTTTCTGAGTCAGTCCTCGGAGTCAATCTTGGGATTGACAAGGGCAAAAAAATCGGGGAGCCGAAGCTCCCCTTTACAAAGCGACAGAGGCGATATCACTTACATAGAGGTCTACTGCCACTGTCGGGTTGTCCGGCGCAAAAAAGAAAAAGGCGTGAAAAAGAAGCCACGATGACCAATCGTTCAGGGAAGGAAGGGGCGCTGGACGCGGCATTGCCGCCTGCGCTTCTGTGGAAGGAATGCTGGACTCTCCTGGATGGTCATCGCTTGCGCTATCTGCGCAGCGGCTCCGGACCGGCTTTGCTTCTGCTGCATGGCATGCTGGGATATTCGTTTTCCTGGCGGCATGCCATCCCGGCGCTGGCCGGGAAATCCACCGTGTATGCGGTGGACATGCCCGGCGTGGGTTTTTCCGATCGCCCTCCCAACCTGGATCCCAGCTTTCGAGCCCATGCCGAACGCCTGCTGCATTTCCTCGACAGCGTTGGGGTCGGGTCGTGTGACCTGCTGGGGACTTCCCACGGCGGCGCTGTAGCCATGATGGCAGCGGCGCTGGCGCCCGAGTGCGTGCGCAGCCTCATTCTGGTGGCCCCGGTGAATCCGTGGTCGACACACGGCAGGCGGCTGGCCCCATTTGTGTGCCGCCCGACGGTTTCGTGGTTGCTGCTCCGTTTCGCGCCGACGCTGGAAATTGCGCATCGGATCGTGCTCCGCCGTCTCTTCGGCGACCGCAGCCGCATTCTTCCCGGCACCCTCGCGGGCTACTCCGCCCCGTTCAGGATACCTGGCACGATCCACTACGGCCTGGGCGCGCTGGGCTCATGGAATCGAGATCTGGACGATCTGGAATCGGTGTTACCACGCATCTCGCATATCCCCACTCTGCTGCTCTGGGGCAGCACGGATCGCGCCGTAGATCCCGTTTCTGCGGAAAGGCTGCGCCGGCAGTTCACCGACTGCCGCCTGCAGGTGTTTGAGGGCGTGGGGCATCTGCCCTACGAAGAGGTTCCAGAAGAGTTCAACCGAGCGCTGGTGGAATTTCTGTCCAGCTTTGCCGACTAGTACGTCCGGGTGCGTTGGAACAGCGCTCCACACCCGCTTGAAGTCGCCTGGAGTCATCGAAGCCTCATTACCTTAATCTCTGCCGAGAACGAAAAGAACCGGAGTAGCTACGTAGCTGCTCCGGTTCCGGCCTGTGTGCTGCTCATGACCGCTTCATGCGGCCAGGGCTTGCACGAAGTGCTCACACAGGGTGGTCTCGACGTTGTACGGCTTGTAGGTAATCGGAGTGGTTAGATATGGCTTCAGGATTTCCTCGACCCTTGGGAACACTTCGCGCTCATACCGCTCCGCGTTTCTTTTCTCCGTCCAGAGGGTGATGGCGATCACCTTTTCATTCTTGGTCTCGGGGAAGAAAGGCAGGACCTCCATGAATCCGGTCTGCTTGTTCAGAAGGGGAAGAACCTCGTTCCGAATTACCTTTACTAACTCCTCTTTCTTTTCCAGCTTCGGGATAAATTCAACAATGCGGGCAAACACTAGAGTTCTCCTTTGCGCTTCAGATTGATGGTCGGCCCGGGAGCTGCTCCGTTTGGCAGCGGAGTATTTGGCGAGCCCACTATCATCGATACCACCTTAGGTCCACCACGATGGAAAAGCAGTGACGCCGGACATAGATCGCAGTGATTGCCGTCACGGGGTCACCATGCCCATTTCCGGCAACTTCCTGACGCTCCAGGTCGGCCACAGAGGGAATGCGCTCGCCTGGCCAGCAACGGCGTTATTGCAATCCCCACGTCGCGCCTCTTCCCATGTACCCGCTTCTGACCTACGTCGCGGGCCGACGTCTTGCGCAATCCGCCAGAAAGTTCTTGATCTGGTTCATTCATCTAGACGAAAGTCCTTTTCATGACATCCCGCACCAAACGAATTCTGGTGCTGATCCTGGGCTGGGGTTTCATCCTGCTCGGAATCGTGGGACTGTTTCTTCCCATATTGCAGGGCGTACTGTTCATTCTGATCGGTCTGATCATCCTCTCCTCGGAATACGTGTGGGCGCATCATCTGCTGAACAAACTGAAGCAACGTTTTCCCAGGCTGGGCCGAACCGCTGACGCGGCTTCGGCAAAGGCTGCGGCCTGGTTGCAGCGTCTTTCTGGTCAACGCAAGCCGGGCAAAACGGATTGATGCCGGGTGCCCCCGGTGCTAACCTCAAGGCAGTCAAGTCCACACATGTCTGATCCAGTGATGACTGCTGGGAAGGTTCGCGCTTCCGGCTCGCATTCCGATTCCCGGCTCCTCCCGTTCGTGATTCCCGAAGTGTGGATGCGTTTTCTGCTGGCCATTGTGGGTCTGGCCCTGGCGTTTGCCGCAGCCCTGTTTTCCACCGTAGCGCGCGAATCGGGAAGTCTCTGGGCCACGTTGATTCTGGCCGGGATGGCGCTGACGCTGGCGACGATTGTGGGCCTGACCACGGTTCCGTATCTGGCCCGCCGGGTGGCTGGAGGCCGGGTCCGGGATGCGTTCGACTACGACGTGACTCGCGTGGGAATCATCTACGTCATTACCGTCCTGCTGATCGGGATCGCCGCGTTGAACACGGGCAACAATCTTCTCTACGTGATTGTGGCTGCGATGCTGGCGGCGATTCTGGTTTCAGGGGTGGCCTCGGCTGTCGTCTTGCGAGAGCTCGAAGTAGAGGTCAGCTTGCCCGAGCGGGTTTTTGCCGGCCAGCCGGTCCCGGGCAGGATCGTGGTCCGGAACCGCCGCCGCTGGCTGCCATCGTTCTCGATCAGCGTGATCCCCCTGAACCGGAACAAATCCTCGGCACACTGGCGCTGGGTGCCCACGACCTTCGGATTCCCACCCGGCCAGCCTCCGGCGCGACAGTGGGTCAGACTGCCGGACCGTCAGTTGCGTCGCGTCTCCGACAGCGCCGGACCTCAGGGCATCTTCACCGAAGCGGCGTACTTCCCCTACATTCCCGCAGGGGCTGAACTCCGCGCTGAGATGGAGCTGAGCTTCCCACGGCGGGGACGCTACCAGCAGGACAGTTTCGGCCTGGCTACCCGCTTTCCCTTCGCGTTCCTCACCAAGACGCGGCGGGTGCCGCTGGCGCGCGAAATACTGGTGTACCCCAGGATCGAATCCACGGACGAGTTTTCTGCCCTGCTGCCGGTGATCGCGGGTGAGCTGGAAACCTTCGCCCGGGGCCAGGGAGATGACCTGTACAGCATTCGCGAGTACCTCCCCGAAGACCCGGCGCGCCACGTGGATTGGAAAGCTACGGCGAAGTCGGGATCGCTGAAAGTTCGCGAGTTCAGCCGGGAGGATGAACCCAGGCTTCGCCTGGTCTTCGACAATCCGGTTTCTGGAATGATCTCCGAGGCGGCATACGAGAATGGCGTGACTCTGGCCGCCTCTCTGGGCTGGAAATTCGCGACCGTCCAGAATGCCCAGGCTTCCTTCCAGGCGGTGGGCGGAAGAACGGGTGATGTCAATGATTTCCTCGCCTATCTGGCCACGGTAGATCCCCAGGTTTCCGCCTCGCCGCTCGACGGCTTGGAGATTTCTGACGGCTACAACATCGTCCTCACAGCGCGTGCCCGGGAGACAATTCCCGCGAACGTGTGGGCCAACTCGTACGTTATTTTTATCGGGAGCCTGGGATAAAGATAAAGAGATAGGCGATAAAGCATCGATTCTGAACATCTTGTGCAGCCGCGCGGCACTGGGCCGCATCCCAAACAGAGGCGAAACTCTTAAAAAAAAGAGGTGACGGGCATGAATCGCAAACCATTTCCACTGATCAGCGCGGTGCTAACGACCTTGCTGCTGGCGCTCGCTCCCCTTCCCGCGCTGGGGCAGAAGACGCTGGAAATTCCTGCCGGCACCACGATCCGGGTACGCATGGTCGACCGCCTGAGCAGCGAACAGAACCAGATCGGAGACACCTTCCACGGAACCCTGGACGCACCCATCGAAGTGAACGGCCGGGTGCTTTATCCGGGCGGCGCGGACGTCATGGGGCGGGTGACGGACGTGCACCCAACCGGCCGGCTCAGCGAACCCGGCGAGCTTGATCTGGTGCTCAATACGGTGAGCTCGGGAACGGTGGCGGCTTCGATTCATGTCGAGCCGCTGGTCATCAAGGGTGAGTCGCACGCCAAGAGCAACGTCGGCAAGATCGGCGGCGGCGCCGCGCTGGGCGCGGTCATTGGCGCGATCGCAGGCGGCGGCAAAGGCGCGGCCATCGGCACCTTGGCAGGCGGAGCGGCCGGCACCGGCGCAGCGGCAGCCACCGGAAAGCGCCCCGCGACCGTCGATTCCGAGGCTGTCCTGAGCTTCGTTACATCCACCACTTCAGTGGCGACTTCTCCGGTGGACAATCCGCGCGCGGGCGAGGCGCCTACCCCTTCCGGTCCGGCCAACCCCGACTCGGGTCCGCCCCAGAATTCCTCGGCCCAAAACTCTTCATCCCAGAATTCTTCACCCCAGAATTCTTCGGCCCAGAATCCTTCAACCCACAATCCACCTCGCGATTCTGGTCCCCAGGATTCTGCGCCAGGAGGGGACGACGCTTACCTGTTTACCCTGCGCGACCGGAGGATTATCCGAAGCTGCGTGAACGAACATTCCTCCGACCTTCCCGCCGCGGCGGTTCAGCGTCCGGAGCTGCCCTCCGGATCGGAGCGGCAGATCAAACGAGGGGGCAGCTTGTCTCAGGACATTCAGAATGAGGCTCAAGCCTTACCGCTGGCTTGCGAGGACCAGCTTTCCAGGCTGCCGGGCGATCTGGAGCGCGTGATTTATAGCGGTCGCGTGCTGCTGATTGACAGCAAGGGCCACGTGCTCGATGTGTTTTATCTCGATCAAAATCAGTGAGTTAGAATTATCGGGGTGCGGCCTCCCGGCCGCGCCCCGGCATCCACCCCAACCGCAATGCCAGGCGACCAGCGGGGTACTGCCGCTCGATTCCCACTCGATGAGCGGCTTTTCATGCTTATGGTAACCATTACTTCCGATTACCTTGGTACATTGACCGTCCGGGGCAAGCTGCTAAGCTCAACTGTTAGAAGAGACTAACCGACACTCCGTCAACCGAGGCATTCCCCCGGCTGGCAGATCAACGGGCTCATGACTGCTGACCACCAACTCGCGCTGTGGATTGCCCATCCGGTGCTGGAACTCGCGGTGGTCGCCGCCATGTGGCGGCGCAAGCTCTATCGTTCTTTTCCCGTCTTTTTTACCTATGTCGGATTTCAGATTCTGATCTTCGCGCTCCTGTTCCCGCTCAGCAGGTTTGGCCCGTACGCGTTGTACTTCTACCTGTTCTGGGCCTCCTCGGCGATCAATCTGATTCTGGGATTCATGATCATTCATGAGATTTTTCTCGACGTCTTCCGTCACTACCACACCTTGCGGGACCTGGGATCGGTCATGTTCAAGTGGGCGGCGCTGGTCATGTTGCTGGTGGCCTTCGTGGTTGCGGCTTCGAATTCAGGCCACGATCAGGAACCCATCATGGAGGCCATCACCACGGTGCAGCGCTGCGTGCGGGTGGCCCAGTGCGGACTGGTTTTGTTCCTGATCGTATTCTCGCGCTACCTTGGAGTGTCATGGCGGCAGCAAAGCTTCGGCATCGCGCTCGGGGTGGGCGGGTTCGCGGCGGCGGAGTTGGGCACGCTCGCCCTGTATGCCGGCGGGCCGATGTCGCAGGTCTCGGTGACCGCGATCAACCTCGTGGCCTACAACCTCGCCATCGTTGTGTGGTTTGCCTATACCCTGCTTGAAAGCCCGGCGCGGGCCTCTGAGACTATCCTCTTCACGCCCCACCGCTGGGAGCGGAGTCTCAGTGATCTCCAAAGACCGGCGCAGGATGATTCGCTGATCCCGATGTTTGAAAGCATGGTCGATCGCGCTCTCTCACGAACCCAGAACGACTATCCTCGCAAAGAGCCGGCGCGCGAACCTGCGGCGAAAGTAGCCGCCTCAGGCGGCGGGCTGCGGACGGTTCTGCCGCGGACTCGCTGATTTCAACCTCGCCTCAAACCCAAACTCATGCCTTACTCGAACCGCAACCCTGCGGCACGAGTTCGCCTATCTAGCTGAAAAATAAGTAACATATACGACGCCGTCCGGACAACGCGAGGTTGCGGTGCCGGAGCGGGCAAACCGACCTGCCTAGAAATCGCTGGACGGATTACCCCGCTTCTGTATAATTCCGCAACCGCGGGGTTCCGCTCCCAGGGACTTCGCACAGCAAGGAGAGTAAACATGAAACGTGCGATCGGGATTTTCATCCTGATGGTAGGTTTAGCCGGCACGTACATGGCAATCGCGACCCCTCTGCTTCACGCGGAAGGGGGAGGACCGATACTGCTATGTCCGCCGGGAAGGGAAGGCAGCCATAACTGCAGATAGCGGTTGTGGACCAGCCATACCCTTCGCTTCTTAGACTTCTTAGGGCTGACCATTCGACGGTCAGCCCTTTTTTTGTTTGTTCTCTTCTGTTTGCCCCGACTCTCACAAGCTCTGCTTGCGGCTGAGGCTTGCTCTGAACTGGTCTGGATCTGAGACCGGTGGCTGGCAGGTGAATCCTTCACAGACCACGGCGACGGATTTCCCCTCTTTGATGGCGGGCAAAAGCGGAATGGTCTCCGCCAGGGCGGGCGGCAGATTCTGCGGAACTGCCTCACTCGCGGCCAGCTTAAGCACAGCCTGGTGGAATCCGAAGAAACTGACCGCGATGGTGCGGAGCTGCTCCGCTAAGTCGTCCTCTCCCACGATGACGATCTGGGTGTGGGGGTGGGAGAAATGTACCCCGGCAATGCCGTAGGTTGCGGCGAAGATGCCGAACTTCCCGGCGACTCCGGCCAGAACTGCCAGCGTCTCCTCGGCCTTCTCGCGATAACCCGGCTGGTGGGCGTAAGCATAAAGCCGCAGCAACCCTATGACCGCCATAGAGTTTCCCGCCGGGGTAGGTGAATCCTGGAACGGTTTGCGCCGGGTGCCGAGCACTCCCAACGCCTTCTCAGTTCCAGCGGCGGGGCCAGCCGTGTCAAAAAATCCGCCGGAGACGGGATCAAACAAACCGTCGATCATCTTGTCAGCAATGCGCTGCGCGAAGCGGAAGTAGCTGATATCGGCCGTGGCCTCGTAGGCGTCCAGGGAGGCGACGACGGTAAAGGCGTAGTCGTCGAGCACGCCGGGAACCAGGCGGCGAGTGGCGGCGGGATCGGAGTATGCGATCACGTGCCGCAAGCCCGCCTCCGGCTGCCAGGCCTCGGCCAGAATGCGGTCCAACGAACGTAAGGCAAAGTGCCGGACGGGCTCAAGCTGCAGCGCTTTCGCAGCTTCCAGATAGGCGGAAACACAAAGCGCGTTCCAGCCGGTGTACACCGTCTTGTCCACGTAGGGCGTAGGCCGCAGCAGGCGGGCGGCATACATCTTCTTCTTCGCGGATTCCAGTAGTTCGCGCGCCCGTTCGACGGTCAGGCTGAGCCGTTTGGCGATTTCCTCGACCGGCGCCCGGACATGCAAAACATTTTTCTCGGGATTGTGATGCATCTCTCCCACTTCGTTGATGTCATAGTGCAGGGCGGCGACTGCGGCCTCTTCTTCGCTCAGGACCGCCCGGGTTTCAGCCAGGGTCCAGGTGAAGTAGTCGCCGTCGTCGTCCATCGAGTAATCGGCGTCCTGGGAGGCGTAGAACCCGCCGCGCTCACGGTCACTCAGCCATTCATCCATCCAGCGGATGATGTCTCGGGCCACGGCCGCGAAGAATTCCGCTCCCGTTACCTGATACGCGTGGACGTAGTTCCTCAGCAGCTCGGAATTGTCGTAGCACATTTTCTCGAAGTGGGGGACGATCCAGCGCTCATCCACGGAATAGCGGTGAAACCCGCCGGCCAGTTGGTCATACACACCGCCGAGCGCCATTTTCTCCAGCGTTGTAACGAAGACATGGCGCAGGTTTTCGTCGCCCGAGCGCGCGTACCGGTCCATCAGGAGATCAAGAAAACCCGGGTGCGGAAACTTGGGCGCGCTTCCGAAGCCACCATTCTGGGGATCGAACATCTTGAGGGCGGCTTCCACGATCTCGTCCACCACTCCGGCAGAAAAATCACCGCTGTGGCGGGCAAAAGATTCCGCCTGCGCCAGCGCGCTCTCCACCAGTTTGGCCTGCTCCACCACGTCGCCATTTTTCTGCTGGTAGGCGTCGGCGATGGACTGCAACACGCGCTTGAAGCTGGGACGCCCGTAGCGCTCGTCCGGAGGGAAGTAAGTTCCACCGTAAAACGGCTTGCCCTCGGAAGTGAGGAAGGCGGTAAGTGGCCAGCCGCCCTGCCCGCTGATGGCGCTCACCGCCACCTGATAGCGGCTGTCAATGTCGGGACGCTCATCGCGATCCACCTTCACCGCCACGAAGCGCTCATTCACCAGTTGCGCCACATCCGGATCGTCGTAAGACTCGCGATCCATGACATGGCACCAGTGGCACCAGACCGCGCCGATGTCGAGCAGGATCGGCTTGTTTTCGCGCTGGGCGGTGGCAAAGGCCTCTTCCCCCCACTCGTGCCAGCGGATGGGCTGGTGCATGGCGGATCGCAAATATGCGGAAGACGCCTTGGACAAGGAGTTCAGAGTGAGAGTAGACATGGTCTAAGTGTAAATCGTTTCCAGAGTCAATAGCGGGTGTTGCAGATCGACGATGAGCGTCTGAAACCTCAATCTGCAATTATGCCGAGAGACGCCGCCCGATCGCGCAATAAAGTTCCACCGCTTCCTGCAACTGCTTCTTCTCGACGTATTCGCCGTCGGTGTGCGCCACGTGAATTGATCCCGGGCCCAGCAACAGTGGCTGTCCCCAATTACTGAGCGCAGGAATGTCGGTGGTGAACGCAGCGACCATGGTGGGAAGGCCGTCCAGGGTGCGCAGACGAACGAACGGAATCTCCAGAACAAACTCAACCTTCGCCAGATTGCCGACGGCGGCAACAATCCCATGCTTTAACTCCTCCGCCGGTTCCACCAGGCGGTAGAGCAACTGCGCGCGCGCTTTGTCCGGGATCACATTGGGAGCGCGGCCACCTTCAATCACGCCGATGTTCAGCGTGCACCGCCCGATGCCCTCTGCAACGGGTAGCTTCATGTCGCGCAGGCGCTGCAAGGCGTGCAAGAGTTTGTCGATGGCCGAGTCGCCTAACTCCGGATAAGCGGAGTGCGCCATGCGTCCGCGCGCGGTTACTTCCACGCGCAACGCGCCCTTGGATGCGACCGCTACCCGGTTTTCGGTGGGTTCGCCATTTACCAGAAACTTTGAGCCGACGGGTCGCTGGTTGGCTACCTTGGCGCCCAGGCTGTCGCGTTCTTCACCTACCAGAAAAAGCAGGCCTACGTGAATACCCTCGCGGCGCAGTTGTTCGGCAGCTGTGATCTGGGTCGCGATGATTCCCTTGGCATCGCAGGAGCCTCGTCCGTAGACGCGAGTGGCATCTTCCGAGGAGGGAATGAAGGGCGGAACCGTGTCCATGTGGGTGGAGAAAACAATTGTGGGCCGCGGTTGTCCCGGTGAGGTTGCGAACGCATTGCAGCGCGCGCCTTCCACCGGAATCTTTTCCGCCTGGAAGCCCCGACGTCCGAGTTCGCCCAGGAGGAAATCTCCGACCGGGCCTTCGTTGCCGGTAATGGACTCAATGTCGACCAGCTGGCGGATGAGGGCAGCGAGCTCCATGCGGGAAAGGATACCTCAGACGTCGGACCTCGGACCTCCGTCCACTGCTGCTATGCTTTGTGAGGCACGATGGAAGCCCCGTCCAGCACGATCCGCTCGATTTCGATTGCCGGTCCCGCCGGACGCCTTGAGGCTCTCCTCAACGCAGGATCACCCCAGGCGACCCATGCCGCATTGGTGTGCCATCCCCACCCCCTCTTCGGCGGGACATTGCATAACAAGGTGGTGTTTCATGCCATGAAGGCGCTGAACAGCTTCGGTTTTCCTGTGCTGCGATTCAATTTTCGCGGCGCCGGCCTAAGCGAGGGCGAACACAACCAAGGCAGCGGCGAAGCAGACGACGTTTGCGCCGCGCTGAATTGGCTGGATCGTGAATTCCGCCTGCCTCTGATTGTTGCCGGATTTTCCTTCGGCGCCGCGGTGGGCTTGCGGGTCGCGTGCCCGGATTCACGGGTCAAAGCTGTGATCGGCCTGGGCCTGCCCCTGGCGCCGACTGACGATCGTACTTATGACTTCGGTTTTCTTGAGGCCTGTCCCAAGCCCAAGCTGTTCGTGAGCGGGGATCGCGACCAGTTCGCCGCGCCGGCACAATTGAAGAGATTGGTGGCGGCTCTTCCCGAACCGAAGAAGCTGGTGCTGGTGGCTGGCGCGGACCACTTCTTCGAGGGAAGACTGCGGGAGCTGCGGGAGATCATTGAGCCCTGGGTCAGGGAAGCCTTGAGTACGACTGACCACTAACCGCCAGAGGCAGCCACTTCTATAATCCTTGCACATGCCTTCCTCCGCCCACCAACGCGAGAAGCTCGCCCTTGATATGCGAGTCACCGCCCGGCATCTGTTCGAGCACGCACTCGCCGAGGCCAGCATTGACCGCTCATTTCAGCGGCATGTGGACTGCGACCGGGCGGTTCTGCGCATTTGCGAGGATCTCTACGACCTTGATTCTTACAATCGCGTGCTGGTGATCTCTCTCGGCAAAGCGGCCCATGCCATGGTCAATTCGCTGGAGATGCAGGCTGGGAGCCGCTTCGCAGGCATTGTGGCCAGCTCGGTAGACCCGGCTGCGCAGGTTCACGGCTTCCGTTACTTTCACGGAGGCCATCCCATGCCCAACCAGGAGTCGATTCGTGCCGCAGAGGCCATGCTGAAGTCGCTGAGCGCCCAGAACGCGGCCTCGCTGGTGATCTTCATGCTCAGTGGCGGAGGGTCCTCGATTGTGGAGAAGCCTGTCGACAGCGAGATTTCACTGGAGGATCTGATCGCGACCTATCGCGTGCTGGTGCTGTCCGGCGCGCCCATCGCGGAGATCAATGTCATCCGCAAGCACCTTTCCGCGATCAAGGGAGGAAGGCTCGCGGTGGCAGCTGCAGAGGCGCAACAAGTGTCGTT
Organism: Terriglobales bacterium; assembly: GCA_035937515.1. Taxonomy (GTDB): domain Bacteria; phylum Acidobacteriota; class Terriglobia; order Terriglobales; family Acidobacteriaceae; genus JAIQFF01. Next base: position 45,527 of record DASZHW010000107.1, read on the forward strand.
GCTGGTTTCTGACGTCCCCGACAACCTGCCCGATGCCCTGGCCTCGGGTCCGACCATGCCCGATTCCAGCAGCGTGGCCGACTGTTATTCCATTGTCGAAAAGTACGCCATGCTGGAACAGTTTCCGCCCTCGGTGCGCGAGCTGTTTCAACGCCACGCGCTCGAGGAAACACCCAAGTCTGACGATCCCCTGTTCCAGCGTGCGCGCTGGTGGACATTGCTGTCCAATGACTCGCTGCTGGACGCGGCCCAGACCGAGGGGCAGCGCAGCGGCTTCAAGGTGGAGGTGGACAATAGCTGTGACGATTGGGACTATGCGCGGGCGGCGGACTATCTTCTGGAACGGGTTCGCCAGATGCGCCAACATTCTGAAAGGGTCTGCCTGATTTCGGGCGGAGAAGTCACGGTAAGAGTGGCAAACGGGGGGACCGGCGGCCGCAATCAGCAGTTTGCTCTGGCCTGTGCGGCGAAAATTTCCGGCGAAAACATCACCGTGCTGAGCGCGGGGACGGACGGCATCGACGGCAACAGCTCCGCAGCCGGCGCCATCGTCGACGGCAGCACCGTGGAACGCGCCCGGGCTCGCGGCCTCGATCCCGAGGCGCATCGGGCCGCGTTCAACGCCTTCCCATTCTTCCAGTCGCTGGGCGATGCGATCATTACCGGCCCCACGGGAAACAATCTCCGCGATCTGCGGATTCTCCTAGCCTATTGAAGTGCCTTTTTGAGCAAAGCAGCGCCTGTTCGACTTCGTTGGGGGCTGCCTGCAAACCCGGAGGCCTCGCAACTCTCCAGCATTCGTTGACTTGCCCTCGGCTCCTACCTAAGATTGCCCGATCCTATGATCGGCCAAACGCTCCTCGACAACTACTGGCTGCCTGCGATACGGGGCTACACCGAAATCCGGCGTGGCAACCCTGCGCAGGCGCTCAAGAATCTTGAAGTTGCGGCTCCCTACGACCTGGCGTTTCCCATGCCTCAATTCGAAGAGGGTGCATTAATCTACCCTGCGTATGTGCGTGGGCAGGCTTATCTGCTCCTACATCAGGGAAAAGAAGCCGCCCTGGAATTTCAGAAACTGCTCGAACACCGCGGGGTGGTCATAAACTCTCCTCTGATAGCGCTTGCGCACTACCAGATCGCGCGGGGGTTGGCCATGAGCGGAGACCTGGCAGGATCTCGCAAGGCCTACCAGGATTTCTTCGCCCTCTGGAAGGATGCCGATCCCGATATCCCCATCCTGAAGGAAGCCAAGACTGAGTACGCGAAGTTGCAGTAGCTGGAGAGAGCCCCTGGGACCCGACGCTAGTTGGTCAAGCGGAAGTTGACAGCTATAGTGGTCTCGACTGTCGCTGGTTGACCATTCACCAGATAGGGTTCATAACGCCACCAGCGCACTGCATCGATGGCGGCGAGCGATAGTTCCTTGGGCCCGCTGACAAACTTCACTTGCGTCACGATGCCCTCCGCGCTCACCACGGCATCCAGCAGCACCGTGCCCTGCACTCCTGCGTTTCGAGCATCCTCCGGATACTCAGGCATGACCTGGTGACTGATCCGCTGCTGCATTGCCTCGGGGGGCACCTCCAACCTCGGTTTCACCACCGCGGTTTCCTTGGCCCGAACCTGCGCTTCCAACTGGTTCCATTCCTGCTGCCATCGCCACCATCCCAGCATGGCCGCGATCACGACTATAAGAACGGCTAACCGAGCGATGCGGCGGATGCGTGACCTGCGTTGTGGCTCTTCAAGGTTTTCGAAGTCCAGGAGTGGAGAGTCCGGGGGTGAAGAGTCAAAGACTGGAGAGTCAAAGAGTGGAGAGAATGTGGGCGCCTGTTCTTCCAAATCCGCAGCTGCCGGCACAACACGAGGCTCCTGGGTTCCCAGCAAAATTTCACCCTCGCATCGCGTCCAGTACCGGATAATCGATTGCTGTTCGACGGGCAAACGGAGAAACTGGAGGCCAAAGGACCGCTCATGCTGATAGCGCACCACCGCCGTGGCTCGCACCGGCGAGGTCATGTGCGGCAGAAGAAACTCGATGCGCACGGACTCGCCCACCAGGAGCCGTGACCCAACCACCACGCCCATTCCGCCCTCGCCAATCTCGAGGGTGCGTCCGGGAACATTGTCGGGGATGCCTGAGCGCAACACGGTGAGATTCAAAGGCACGGTTAGCGTGTAGCGAGGGACTCGCCGCTGGGGCGAACCTTCCGGCACAAATGCCGGAGTCGTCCCGGTACTCACTGTCCACCTTCCGCCGGCCGGAAAACACAACCCGTCGTCCCCGGGGTGGAAACGGACTGACCCTTCGAAATGAAGCTGCTCTTTCTCATGACCAGCGCGCTCATGACCAGCGTGATGGGGAACAAGTCAGCGTATCGTCGGGCACATGGTGGCGCAACGTTACCCGCGTAATGATGGCGTCACAAATCAGCGTTACTTCAACCATCAGTCGGAGATGAGGCTGGGGCGGCGGGACGCGCGCTATTCCCAATTGGCGTTCCAATAAAGGCAATTCTCAACCCGACGGGGAGGAACACTATGACTTCGATGGCCTCCTGGACGAAAAAGCAGAGTTCAAGTGCGTACGCGATCACCATAGCAACTGGACGTCGCGATCGGTGTTGGTGTGGGATGCCGCCTCGAACCAAATGATTGAGGTTGAGCGGGACACAAGAACAATCGAGTACTATTGATAACTGTTGATAAGTCACCATTTCGCCGGTAATTCTGAACTGGTGCAATCTGTTAACAACAGTGACTTCCGAATGGGCCGTCTTTCGCTCCGCGCTCGCTCGAATCGCCTGACTGGAAACGGTCCCCGCAGTTGAAGATGGCAGCCGCCCCCGCGAATCGGTAGATGCTGGGTCTATGGCCCAACTGCTGGTTCTTTACAACCCTCCGGCGGACCCCGCCGCCTTTGATCGCTACTATCACCAGACCCACATTCCGCTGGCGCAAAAGATACCCGGTCTGCGTTCGTATGTGATCAGCAACGGTCCGGTACAGGCTCTCGCCGGGATCGCGCCGCATCTGATCGCAATCTTGTCCTTCGACTCATTGGCGGCCCTGAACGCGGTGCTTGCATCTCCCCAAGGACAGGCTGCGACGGCCGATCTTTCGAACTTCGCATCCGCGGGCGCCACTCTGCTAATCCACGACACCAAGGAACTCTAATGGCAAAGCGATCCATTGAAGCGCGATGCGGCAGTTGGCGAAAGTCGCCCTTTCACTCACTGACCGGCCGACGAGAATTACAGGTCCGTCCTGCGATGCAAGAGTGCGCTTGGTAACCGCCACGTCGTCTGCCAACGATAGGGTAGGGTTCTGGACGATGCTGACGTTGTAGCCCTTCTTTTTTAGGCTCTTGTAGACTCAGAGCCGTCCACAAAGCCGCCGTGGACCAGAACGATGTTTTCATTGCCCGCTACCTCCTCTCCTTAACGGTTCTCCCGGCCTCTAAGATTCCCGGCTGATGGGAAAGTGCAGCGGGCCGGTAAATTAGCTGTCGACGGGTGAGCATTTGTATTACTTCCGGTTTGCGACAAGCTGCCCCGAAGGCTTTTTGCCTCCACTTCAGGCCCACACACGCAGGAGCCAAAGCAAACGCGCTTCAGCGCACGGGTGAAAACTTACACATCACTTGCTATAACGTACGAATGCGCCTACACGATTACGCACCCCGGCCCGCGCACCTCAAATGGCTCCTCGATTCTGACCCGGCTATCCGTTGGCAGGTCATGAGGGACCTCACCGATGAAGCCGCCAACGCGATTGCAATCGAGCGGTCTCGCGTCGCAACCGAAGGCTGGGGAGCCCAACTTCTCGCGGCCCAATCTCCTGCCGGCCACTGGGGGGACGGGCAGAAGTGGGACCTTATTACCCTCTACAGTCTCGTCGCCTTGATGGACCTCGGTCTGGATCCCGCCAGCAAGCAGGCTCGCAAAATGATCGACCGCGTCGACATGCGGCTCGTGTTTAAGCCGCTCAACAACCGGCCTTACCTTCACGGCGAGACGGAGCCTTGCATCAACGGCAGAATCCTTGGCATCGGTTCGTATTTCAAGGAACCGAACGACGCCCTGGCCAATCAACTCATGGGCGAGCAGCTCGAAGATGGCGGCTGGAACTGCGAAGCATGGCCTTTCTTGTCGCCGAAACGCCCCGCCAGCCGGCGCTCTTCGTTCCATACCACCATCTGCGTGCTCGAAGGACTGCTCGAATACGAACGAGCAGGGCGCAAATCGGGGGTCATCACTAAGGCCCGCAAGAGGGCCGAAAACTATTTGCTCGAGCGCCGCATGTTCCGCTCGCTTCGAACCGGCGAAGTCATCGACCAACGCTGGCTCCGCTTCTCGTTCCCAACATTTTGGCACTACGACGTCTTGCGCGGACTCGATTATCTGCGGATTGCAGGAATCAAACCCGACAGCCGCGTTCGTGAGGCTATCGAAATTGTGATTAAGCGCCGGCACCAGAACGGGGGCTGGCCGCTCAACCTCCGTCATCCCGAACATATTCCATTGCAGATGGAGAACGATGTCGGCAAGGCAAGCCGCTGGAACACACTGCGCGCTCTCCGGGTCCTGCGTTGGTACAACAACTCAACGTGCTAGTTCGACTTGGGCCTGCTCGCGCTATGGCTTGGTCAGAAAGTTGCCCTGCGCCCTTCCACTGCCGAACCGGAGCAAACTTGATCAGTGTTGTCCTGAGACACGGGGTGTGAGGTACTAAATGAAGAGGTTTGCACTGACCGGGGCGCCCGGCGGGGGAAAGACAGCCATAATCCGTCAACTGGAGCTTGATGGTTTCAGCGGTGTAGAAGAGGCGGTTACTGACGTCATCGCACTGCGGCACGCACAGGTATCGCTGAACCATGCATGCATTTCTCGTTTATCGATTCGGTCGCCGATCTGCAGAGACGGCGACAGCTTCGCGCGTCCGGCGAGCCCGACGGGATACAGTTTCACGATCGGTCAGCCACCTGCACGGCTGCCCTGGCGGTGTACCTTGGACACCCTGTCTCGGATGGGCTTGCGCGCGAACTTGAGCGCATTAAGACGGAGGCGATTTTTCAGAAGCGTGTTTTCTTTGTACGGAATCTTGGTTTTGTCACGCCGACCGACGCGCGACGCATCAGTTTCGAGGAGACCCTGCGTTTTGAAAAGATCCATGAAGAGACCTATCGCAACTTTGGTTTTGAGATCGTCTTCGTGGAACCGGGAAGTCTGTCGGACCGAGTGGCTGCCATCAAGGCCGCAATTCCAGAGATCCACGCACGGTGAAAGTGAACCGCCCGCTCGCTCAGGGTTTCCAGCTTTGATGGGTAGCACGGTACAACAGGTCCGCTAGGGCTTCTTGGGCCGGGCTATCAGGCGGATGATATTGTCCAGGCGCAGGTATTCCACGAGCGGGCTGTAGTGATCAGGGCAATGAGCGACCGCCTACGGAAACAACCTCTGTTGGACGGACTCGGATCGAGCATGCTCATAGAAATTGGACATGTGGAGGCGATCTTCCGGTATCCCGTGAAGTCCATGGGCGGCGAACGACTCGAAGTCGCCAACCTGGGCTGGCACGGCCTCGACGGCGACAGACGCCTCGCATTCCGGCGGATGGATGACCGCAGCGGGTTCCCGTGGCTAACCGCAAGCAAGCTTCCCGACCTGCTCCTGTTTACTCCGCACCGCCGTGAAGACGGCGCGCAGGGAGACCTTCCTACGCATATTCGCACGCCGGATGGCGAAGAGCTGCCTGTCTTCGGGGAGGACTTGGCCGCTGAGGTCGGACGGCGGTATGGGGCTCCGGTGCAGATGATGCAGTTAAATCATGGCATCTTCGATGAAGCGAGCATCTCGGTAATCGCCGTGGATACGGTGCGCGAGATCGGACGACTGGCAGGGCGGAGCCCGGACGTGCGACGATTTCGCCCGAATGTTGTAGTTCGTTTACTGCGACCGGTCCCCTTCCAGGAGGACGAGTGGTTGGGCGGGGTGCTCTCATTCGGCGAGGGGGACGACGCCCCTGCCATCACCGTCACGATGCGCGACGTTCGCTGCTCGATGGTGAACCTTGATCCCGACTCAGCCAGTCCTGCGCCAGAAGTGCTGAAGGCGGTCGTTCGTGCCAATCAGAACAACGCGGGAATCTACGGCGCGGTCACTCGCATCGGTCGACTGGCGATCGGACAGACCATGCTCGTCCGTGCGGCGACCGAGAAAAGGGAACGCGGGTGATCGAAACACAATGTCCCGACCGCCCAACCCGGCGTCGACGCCGTGCCGCCGTCTTAGCTCTGTCGCAAGTTCCCGCATCGGCGCCTCACGTCTTGCTACCAGGACGAGGTTGATGTGTCTTGCCGCAAGTCCCTTTGCAAGTCCCACTCCGAGCCCACTCGATGCTTCTGTTACTACAGCCCACTGCAATTCTGATTGAGCCATAAGGCCTCCATGTGACACAGGTCATTCCACACACTGACCGGGTCGTGAGTGACGTCACCTGTCTACAGCGGGCTGGGACATGCTGACTTAGAGGGACTCAGAACTGAGGTCCGCTAAAAGAACTGGGTCACGCCTTCTTCCAACACGAATACCTTGTCCTCGATCCCCGCCGCCTTAGCTTCTGTTTCCAGCAGCCTCAGGGGTTCGTCCATGGGTTCGTGGGAGAGGCGGAAGCTGCCGTAGTGCATGGGCACCATCCAGCGGGAGTTGAGGTCCAGGAAAGCTTGCGTGGCGTCGGCGGGGTTGGCGTGAACATTGCGGAAGGAAGGCGGATTGTAGGCCCCAATCGGGAGCATCGCCAGTTCCGGAGCCAGCCGCTCCCCGATCTCGCGGAAGCCGGAAAAGTAGGCGGTGTCGCCGGCGTGATACAGCGAGTGACGGCTGTCCCGCAGAACGTAGCCGCCATATCCGCGGTGCGAGTCCTTGATCACGCGCGCGCCCCAGTGCCGCGAAGGCACATGGGTGACGGTCAGCCCGCGATGGCGATAGCTGTTCCACCAGTCCAGTTCGACTACGTTTTCAAACCCCAGGTCCGAGACCAGGTCAAAAAGGTGATGCGGCACCACAATGGTGGGAGGCGCCTCATGACGGCGCTTGGTCTGTTGCACGATGGCCCGCAGCGAGGGCCGGTGCAGGTGGTCGAAGTGGGCGTGAGTGACCAGCACCAGGTCAATCGGCGGCAGGTCGCGCACCTGCAATCCGGGCCGCCGAAGACGCTTGAGAACGAAAAGCCAGCGGGCAAAATTGGGATCGATCACCACATTCTGGCCGCCCACCTGCACGAAGAAACCGGAATGACCGATGAAGGTCACCCCCATCTGGCCGTTGGTGACCAGCTTCGGTTTGTGGCTGTCTCCGGTTCGCGGGGTCACCACGGAGCGGCGCACCAGGCTGCCGAACTGCCGGGCGCGTTTGCGCAGCGCTGGATTTTTCAGGGTATTTTTCAGCATCAGCGATAAACCACTGCGATAACCAGATCGTGAACCAGCCGGCGCCCTGCGGGTTCCGGGCCCACTCCACCCTCTCGATCGACCCCCCGCCACTCCTCGATCAAGCCGGAATTGCTCCGTAGGCGATTCTAGAACAAATACACGGATTCCAGCACAAATACAGTGGCGATTGCTTGACCCCTGTTGCTTTCGTCGGTTCTAATCGCAACGGGTCAATACTGGTGATGAGGAGAGGCTCAGGATGCGTGTTGCTTTCTTAGGTTTGGGGATCATGGGAAGGCCGATGGCCGCCAGCCTGGTCAGGGCGGGTCATGAAGTTGCGGTGTGGAGTCGTACGCCGGGCAAGCAGGTGGAGGGCGCTCGCAGCGCTGCTTCTCCGGCCGATGCGGCGCGGGGCGCGGAAGTGGTGTGGATGTGCGTCTCCGACACCCTTGCGGTTGAGAATATCTTGTTCGGAGCGCAGGGTGTGGAGGAGTCTCTGGCGGAGGGAATGATCATTGCCGACTCCAGCACCATTTCACCGTCCGCCACCCGCAAATTTGCGGAGAGGGTTGCGGCGCGAGGCGTGAAGTATGTGGATGCGCCCATGACCGGGTCCAAGGTGGCGGCAGAGGGGGGCACGCTCATCTTTATCGTGGGCGGAGAGGAGGCGGCGATTGAGGCTCTGAAGCCATTGTTTGCCGCCATGGGAAAAGTGTTTTTCCGGGTGGGAGACACCGGCAAGGGCCAGGCCGCAAAGCTGGCCATGAACCTGCAAATCGCCCTCATCTACGAAGGCTTCGCCGAAGGGCTGACTCTGGCCGCTAAACTGGGCGTTTCCGCCGACATTCTTCTGCCCCTGATACAGGCTTCCATGGTCCGCTCCGGTGTCGTGGACTATAAGGCGCCCTTCGTCCTCAAACGTGATTTCACACCCAATTTCCCCCTCCGTCTCATGCACAAGGACATTCACCTTGCCCTGGAGGCGGCGAAAGAAGTTCGCGTCAAGCTGCCCGGCCTGGAGACGGTGGAAGAAATCTACGAAATGGCGACCGAAGATGGACACCAGGATCTCGACTACGCCGCTACCATCACGCTGCTGGAGAAATGGGCCGGGGTAGAGGTGAAGGGGGCCTCGGCCTAGGCCCTGCGGGCGCTAGCGTCGTCGCTCGTGCGTCTGATCCTTTGCTTCCGGTTATTGGTAACCAGCACCAACGTAACACCCTTCCTTTCTTCTATTACACAAGTTTTACACGCGTCCAAATCTACCCCTGCTACCTTGAGGTCTAGAAGCTCAATATCGCGTACGGGCGGGGAACATGGCGATCGAACTAGAAGCGTTGGACCGCAAGGCGGCCGCAGACGACGAAGTTAACTGGGTAACCGCGATCTTTATGGGTTTGTTTCATGTGGGCGCAATCGCGGCGCTGTTTTTCTTCACCTGGAAAGCTCTGCTGGTCTCGATGTTCCTGTGGTGGGTCTCGGGAAGTCTGGGCATCGGCATGGGCTACCACCGGCTTTTGACCCATCGTGGATATAAGACTCCCAGATGGGTTGAGTATTTCCTTACTATCTGCGCCACGCTGGCGCTCGAGGGCGGACCGATTTTCTGGGTCGCCACTCACCGTATTCATCATCAGCATTCCGACCAAGAAGGCGATCCGCACTCGCCTCGCGATGGCAAGTGGTGGGCCCACATGGGCTGGATTCTGACCGGCAAGTCGATGCATCACGACACCACCACGCTCGCCCGTTACGTTCCCGACCTGGCCAAAGATAAGTTTCATGTCTGGATCACCAAGTATCACTATGTCCCGATGACCGTCCTCGGCCTGGCGCTGCTGGCGATTGGTGGGCTGCCGTTCCTGATGTGGGGCATCTTAATGCGCACGGTGGTCGGACTGCATGCGACGTGGCTGGTGAATTCAGCCACCCATAGCTGGGGCACCCGCCGTTTTGCCACGCGCGACCTCTCCACCAACAGTTGGTGGGTGGCGCTGCTCACTTTTGGGGAAGGCTGGCACAACAATCACCACGCCCACCCGGTTTCCGCCCGGCACGGTCTGAGATGGTACGAGATTGACCTCAACTGGTACGGCATCTGGGCGCTGAAGACCCTGGGCCTGGCCCGCAACGTGTACCGGGTCAAGCTCTCCGAACTGGGTTCGAGCCAGGAGCAGGAAGCACCCGCTGGGGCGGCCTCGGAACTGGCCTCCGTTTAATCTCAGCTTGCCAAGCCGTCATCCTGACTCCGCGCAGGATGACTGCGGTCCTGCGGTTTCCATTCCCACGCGGTAGAATCCTGCCATGCCTATCAGCAGCCGCCGCCGGGCCGTTGCTTTCTTTGTCGCGCTGGGAATTTGCCTGGTGCTTCTGGCCGTCGGACTGAACGTCGGTTGGATCATTCTCAACTGGCGGGAAGGCGTGTTGCTCTTCTTGGGCGTAATCTTCTTCGCGGTCCTGATCGCGGGGATGATCGTGAACACCAGTTTCCTGGTGCACGAAATCCGGCGCAACGAGCAGCATGACAGCTTCATCAACGCAGTTACCCACGAGCTGAAGACACCGATCGCTTCCATCCGGCTCTATCTTCAGACCTTGCAGAGCCGGGATGTCGACGAGGGCCAGCGCCGCGAATTCTATCGCCTGATGCTGGACGATACCCAACGCCTGATGGGCACCGTGGACCAGGTTCTCAAAGCCGGAGAAGCCAGCCACAAGAAACAGGACCGCCGCGCCCCCGTGGACTTCAGCGAGCTGGTGCAGGAGTGTGTGGAAGTCGCGCGTGCCAGCCACCATCTCCAGCCGGAGTCTTTGCGCTACGAGCTGCCCGCCAACAACGGCGCCGGAGCCAGCGTCATGGGAGACTCCGAGGAACTGCGCACCGCGGTCTCCAATGTGCTCGATAATGCGGTCAAGTATTCCAGCGGCAAGGTGGAAATTTCCGTACGGGTCGAGACTCCGGACGAGAAGCACGTGACCCTGAGCGTAAAGGATCATGGCGTGGGGATTCCATCGGCCGAGCTCAAGCGGGTCTTCAAGCGCTTCTACCGCGTCTCCAACCGCTCGCTCAGCCTCGTGAAGGGAACCGGGCTGGGACTGTTCATCGTGCGAACCATTGCCCGTAAACACGGAGGCCGCGTGTTCGCTGAGAGCGAAGGCGAGGGCCACGGCACGACGGTGGTGTTGGAATTGCCGCGGGCATGAGAGAGCCAGCATGAGTCGTGTGCTGATTGTCGAAGATGAGGCTCACCTGGCCAAAGGGTTGCAGTTCAACCTGGAGGCCGAGGGACACTCGGTCACCGTAGTCAGCGACGGCGAGAGCGCTCTGGATTTGCTCCTGGGTCGATTACCACAGAACAAGCCCACCGACTTTGACGCCGTGGTGCTCGACGTCATGCTGCCGGGGAAAGATGGTTTCGCCGTTGCCGCCGAGCTGCGCGCGGCCCACCAATTCGTTCCTGTGCTGATGCTCACCGCGCGCGGCCGGCCCGAAGATGTCCTGAGCGGCTTTGCCTCCGGCGCCGACGACTATCTGCCGAAGCCTTTCGAACTTCCCATCCTGCTGGCTCGCTTGCAGGGCCTGCTGCGCCGTCGTGAGTGGATGCGGCAGGCTCCGGCGGGAAATACCACACCCGCAACCGGAGCCGCGGAGTACGAGGCATTCTCTTTCGACGGCCGGACCATCGATTTTGGCAAACTGGAACTGCGGGTAAACGGGAATACGATCCAGCTCACCCTGATGGAAGCGGAACTGCTCCGCCATCTCATCCGGAACCAGGGGCGAGTTGTTTCCCGCAAGTCGATCCTGGAAGAAGTCTGGGGATTGCGCGAAGATACCGACACCCGCGCCATCGACAACTTCATCGTACGGTTGCGCCGCTATATTGAGGACAATCCTGCTGTGCCCCGGCACCTGCTCACCGTCCGCGGCGTGGGCTATCGCTTCATCCCCGAACCGGAGAAAACGTGAGGCGGCATTCTACTGCCGGCTGAGCCGGGCCATGAGGTTCTCCCGGTGGTCGAGGGCGATTCGATCCACATGGCTTAGAGCCAAAGCATAGACGGAAAATGCCAGCGCTGCCGGCCCCAGCAGGACCGGTACCCCCGTCCACGAATTCTCATGATGTCGTAATAGCCAGAACAGCGCTCCGCCTGCCGCGAACAGGACTCCACGAATGCCAAAGCTGGCGAGCACGGTGGTCAGCGATGCTCGTTGACGTCCGAAAACGCCCGCCTCGATCCGGCTCGGAGAATAGAGGGAGAGCAGGTTCCCGGCGGCCAGATCAATGGGCACGACAAAGAGAATGCAGGCGATAGTCGCCAGAGTGACCGGGAGCGAAGGCGTCCTGTAGATCAGGCAAGTGCCCAGCCAGACCAGCACCACCTCCAGGGCAAAAATCGCGGCGTGCGCGAGATTCTTTCCCGCCAGGATCTGAGGGAAAGGGACCGGCGAGGCAAAGAAGAACTGGATGCCGCGCCCATCGCCTCCCAGATTGTTGTAAGTGAGATTGGTCAGCAGCAGCAGGGCGTAGGCGGAGCCGATGGGGAAGGTAAGGTCCGGCACGCGGGCGAAGGGACCACCGTTCGATCCGGAACTGCGAAAGATCAGCAGCATCACCATGGGAACAAGCAGGGTGAAAAGCATGGGCCCGCTGCGGCTGAGATAGCGCAGTTCTTTTTCGAAGACCGCAGCCACGGGTCCGGGCAGCCCGGCCACGCTCCAGCCCGGGCGCGCGGTCGAGACTCTCGCCTGGGAAGCTGTGCCCACTCTCGATTCGCTGAGATTTTCTCCGTGATACTCGGCGCGCAGGCGGAGGTTCAGCAGCCAGAGAAATACGGAGCCGTAGAGCCCGAGCAACAGAAACGAGACCAGACCCGCTCCGGGCTGTCCCTGGATGGCCTCGGCAATCGCCGCCGCCGCCAGGCCCGGCGGGAGCGGACGCTGCGCGAGCGAGAGTTCCCGTCCCAGAATTTTGGCTTGGGGCGTGGCCTTGTGCCCATACGCCGCGATCAGGGGTCCGGCCAGTTGAAAGCTGAGCACGAAGAGAAAAAACAGAACGCCCATGATTTCGCGGGTCCGCCGCTGCGCCAGCCAGCGCTCCAGCCAGGTGAAAATGGTTCGCGCCAGCAGAACGTTCACCACTGCGAAAATCAAAAGCACCAGGGTAGTCCAGGGCAGTATGCGGGGTGCGGCGACGCCGATGCCGGCGGTCATTCCGAGCAACCATAAGCCGGCCACGCTGGTGGCCGGATCCAGCGCGCCGTAGACGAGGCGGATCAAAAAATACGAACGGTAGCTGAGCGGGAAGCGCAGAAGGCTCGAGGATTCGAGGTTCTCCACAAACGCGGTTGCCATGACCGGAAAGAGTTGCCAGAACAGAAACACCGGCCACAGCAGACTGCCCAGCCACTCCGCCCTGCCCTCCGAAATCAGATACCAGGCTCCTCCGCCGAAACCCACGGCGCCGCCCACGCCGCCGGCCAGAAAAGCCAGGCTGATAAATATGCGCGATCCCAGTTCCAGACGCCCGCCCCGCGTGCGCAGGGAATTGAGCAGGATCCGCCAGCGCAAGGCCGCCACTGCCGCCAACTGCTGCCGAGCTGCAGGAGTTCCGTTCATTCCAGCCACGAGAGCTCCGTGGTGCCGGATCGTGAACCGCCCACGGTCCGCAGGAAAATCTGTTCCAGGGTCAACTTTGCTCCGCCGGCGGCGTTTTCCGCGGGCAGCAGACCATCGGCCTGGGCTTCGACTCCCGCGCGCAGTTCTTCCAGCGAGCCCTGCGCCACCAGCCGGCCGCGATGAATGATGCCGACATGGCTGCACAGCCGCTCCACGATTTCCAGCACGTGTGAGGTCAGGAAGATGGTGGCGCCGCGCGCAATCATGCCTTGCAGCATGGTTTTCAGCGTGCCCGCGGCGATGGCGTCCACTCCTTCGAAGGGTTCGTCGAGGAACAACACCTTGGGCCCGTGAATCACGGCCGCAGCGAGCGCCAGTCTCTTCTGCATTCCATGCGAGTAGTCGGCAACCAGTTTCTTGGGCTCATCCGTGAGCTGCATGAACTCGAGTAATTCAGCCGTCCGCTGGGCCGCGGTTTCGCGGTCCAGGCCGTACATGCGACCCACGAAATTCAGATATTCCGACCCCGTAAGTCTTCCGAACAGAGCCATGCCCTCGGGCACGACCCCGATCTGCCGTTTCACTTCCGCCAGATTGGTGGCCAGATCGAGACCCAGAATCTCGATCCGTCCAGCGGTGGGAGCCAGCAGGCCGGTGAGTATCTTGATGGTCGTGGATTTTCCCGCGCCGTTGGGTCCCAGAAAACCGAAAAACTGGCCCCGGGCCACCCGCAGGTTGACGTCGTCGACGGCGATGAGGTCTCCGAAACGGCGGGTCAGGTGTTCTGTGGAAATGGCGGGCGAATCCATAAACTTTCCGACTCTAGCACAACCGCCGGAACCCCCCGCCAGACCCTCATCGTCTGCGATCACCGTATAATGTGGCCGCTATGAAGCTCCTCTTGAAATTCAATCTGATATTGATCCTGGTTTTTGGATCAGGCGTCGCCGTCGCCGGTTACCTGTCTCACCGGTTTCTGGAGCAGAGCGCGCGCGATCAGGTGCTGGAACAGGCCCGCCTGATGATGGGGGCTGCGGGCGGGATGCGCACCTATACTTCCGAGCAAGTGGGCCCGCTGTTGACCCAGCACCAGCAGAACATTCACGGCTTTCTCCCTCAGGTGGTGCCGGCCTACTCGGCCACGGAAGTCTTTACTTATCTGCGCTCCACTTATCCCGACTACAGCTATAAGGAAGCTTCGCTGAATCCCACCAATCTTCGCAATCGCGCCGTGGAATGGGAGGCGGACGTGATTCAGATTTTCCGCAATCACCCCGAAAAACAGGAGTTCTCCGCGGAACGTGAAACTCCGGCGGGCCGGGTCCTGTTCCTGGCCAAGCCGCTGTTCGTGGACATGTCCTGCCTCGAGTGTCACAGCACGCCCGACAAAGCCCCGCCCGCAATGACCAAAATTTATGGCAGCGACCATGGCTTTGGTTGGAACGTAGGCGAAGCCATCGCGGTTCAGTTGGTTTCAGTCCCCATGGCGCTTCCCCTGAAAATTGCCGACCAGGCCTTCCGGACTCTGATGCTTTCCCTTGGCTGCATTTCGTTAGTGACGCTGGTCCTGCTCGATCTGGGCATCGTGCTGGCCGTCATTCGTCCGGTCACCCAGTTGGCCAGAACCGCCGACCGCATCAGCAATGGCGACCTGAATGTCGCCGAGATTCCGGTCAAAGATTCTGATGAGATCGCCGATCTGGCGCGCTCTTTCAACCGCATGTATCTCAGCCTGGTGAAGGCGATCCGGATGCTGGAATCGCAATGAAGACTCAAAGCGGCCGGGAGCGCAGAAATTTCTCGCGGTCCTGCTCGGAAGCAATTTCGGTGGCCAGGATCTGGTAGAGGTCCTCGGCGGATCGGGCTTTCTTTGCCGCCCTGGCTACAAACACTTTCGCCATGGGACCGATGTAAGCGGCCAGCCTCTTTCTGGCGCTTTCGAGCACGCCGGCGTCCCACGTTTTCGCCTTCCTGGGAGACGCTTTGGACGCGGGAGGATAGCTCGAAACTTCGAGGGTCGCGGTAGGAGTGGACTCCGCATCCGCGGGTCTCTCCAGATTCAGCGCCTGCAACGCTGCACGAAATTCGTCGGCCGACTGAAAACGCGCCGCCGGCCTTTTCTCCAGAGACTTCTCGACAATCGCGGAAAGCTCGGGCGGCGATTCCGGGACCAGTTCGATGGGAGGAACCGGCTTGCGCTCCATGTGCGCCTTCAGGAGGCTGTAATAGCTGTTGCCTTTGAAGGGCACGCGGCCGGTGACCATTTCATACAGCGTCACTCCTACCGAATAAAGATCCGAGCGGGCATCGATGGGCTGGGCCTTCATCTGCTCGGGCGACATGTAGCAAAGAGTTCCCAACGTGCCCCCGGTTTTGGTCAGCCCGGGGTCTGCGATCAAACTGGCGATTCCGAAATCGGTCAACTTCACGCGATCGGCGGCGTCGATCAGAATGTTCGACGGCTTCACATCCCGGTGAAGAACTCCGCCCTGATGCGCATGGCTGAGCGCGCTCAGCACCTGGCTCGCATAGTGCGCCGAGCGCCACAGTTCGGGGCGGTGGTGGGCGAGTTTCGAGGCCAGAGAAAGTCCCTCGACGTATTCCATAATCATGATGAGTTCGTCGTCCACGTGAAAGGCGGTCCGAAAAGAAGTGATGTTGGGATGCTCCAGCTTGGCCAGAACCTTGATTTCCCGGACAAACCGTTCCGCAACCTCGGGATCGGGATCGCCGTAAGACAGCAGGCTCTTCATCGCTTCAACCCGGTCGGAGATGACGTTGCGCACCTTGAAGACCCGGCCCATGCCGCCGCGTCCCAGCAGGGCGATGATCTCGTAGTCGCCGATCGTTTTGCCGACCTCAAGGTTGGTTCCGGTCAACGGGGTACCTCAAGAAATTGGGACACGACTCAATTTCGGGAGCATTATAGGCCGAACCTGGTGTCGCGACGCAGTGGCGGTGGGAAAGGCTGGAAGCACTACTGCCGTGAGGCGGACGCCCCGGCGGCCAGTTCACGCAGGACGCTCAGGAATCCCGCAGCCGCCTGCTCGTCGGAGAGGGCTTCCAGCGGCACCGTAGCTGCCAGATGAGGAGACTCGGAACGGAAGCGCACACTCAGCAGGTTGTGTCCACGGGAGGTCATCAGGGTGTTGACCACGGGAGAGAGTTCCTGGGTCCAGCGAGTGCGCGTGGTCAGAACCACAGGTCCCGGGCGGGAAATCGACCATTCTTGCTTCTGGGCGCCCAGTTGGCCGTGTCGCTGAGACAACCAGCGATGCCGGAAAACGTCCAACCGGAAGCTGGGAGCACAATCCAGATCGGCCTCAAAGGTCAGAGTTTCCTTCTGCCGGTGCCACGCGCTGACGAACCATTTGAAGGGAATCGGCCGAGGTTGCAGACGGATGGTTACTCTCGCATTATCGAACCAGTGCGATGCGAAGCCGAAGCGGGCCTGCAGCAGAGCCCCACCCCGCCACCGCGAATCCAGGATCTTTCCTTTGTTGGAACAGGCGGATTCCACCCAGCGCAACGCATTCGCACCTTTGCGCCGGTTATAGCGGGTAAAGTAGAAAAACCATGCCGCCAGAAGGAAGATGGCACCGAGCGCGTCGATGAGCACCAGGCGTCCCACAAGGCCTCTAACTGCGAATATTACGACTAGTGATGCAAGTACCGCAACAGGTTCCTCGTAAAATTAAGTAAGGGTCCCTCAGCCGCGGTTCTGTCAACCGCAAACCGCGCGGCTTGAGCTTCGGCCTACAATCGTTATCTGTGAAATTCCAGGTGCGAGACTTCCGTCCGGAGGACTTCGAGACCTTGTGGCGCATTGATCAGCAGTGCTTTGCGCCGGAGATCTCGTACAGCCGGGCCGAGCTGGCTGCTTTTCTGCGGCGGCGGGCGACGTTCGCGTTAGTCGCTGATTCGTTGGAACTTCCGGCCGCCATCGTGGGATTCATCGTGGCCGAGGCGCTCCGTAGCGGTAGGGGCCACATTATCACCGTTGATGTCCTGCCCACGGTTCGACGGGCCGGGGTGGGATCGCAACTGCTTCGCGCCGCGGAAGATCGTCTGCGCGCCGCCGGCTCCAGCAGCACGATTCTGGAGACCGCCGTAGACAACTGGGCCGCTTTATCCTTCTACAAGACCCACGCCTACAGCGTGATCAAGACCGTGCCCCGCTACTACTCCAACGGTGTCGACGCGCTGGTGCTGAAGAAAGATTTGCTTTCGCCGCTGGAGCCAGCTAACTTGCCCCAATGACGTTGAGCCGGAAAACCAAAATCGCGATCCAGGGCGAGGTGGGTTCGTTTAGCCATGAAGCCGCCCGGCGAATGGCTCCGGGTTGCGCCATCGTGCCCTGCGCCCGCTCGGCCGAGGTCTTCGATCGCGTGGAGCGGGGTTCGGTCTCCGCCGCGGTCATCCCGATCGAGAATTCATTGGCGGGTTCGGTGACCGAACATTTCGATCTGCTGCTGGCGCGCAAGGTTTTCATCGAGCAGGAGTTCCGTCTGCGCATCGTGCACAATCTGATCGTGCCGCCTGGGGTCCGGCTGAAGGACTTGAACCGCGCCTATTCGCACCCCGTGGCTTTGGAACAGTGCCGCGACTTCTTCCGCCACCACCCGAGGATTCAGCCCACGCCCTTCTACGACACCGCCGGCAGCGTCAAACATGTGATTGAGACGGGGTTGCGGGATAGCGCGGGAGTCGCTGGAACTCAAGCCGCGAAGGCCTATCAGGGGCGTATCCTGGCGGCCGGAATCGAGGACGATAAGCGCAACTTTACCCGCTTCTTCCTCATTCGCAAGGCGCGCCGCGTTTTGCCCGGCGCCGACAAGACTTCGATTGCCTTCAGTGTAAGGAACATCGCCGGGGCGCTGTTCAAGGCCTTGGCAGTCTTTGCCTTGCGGGACATCAGTTTGAGCAAGATCGAATCGCGTCCGCGCCGGGGCCGCCCCTGGGAATATGTGTTCTACGCTGACTTTCTTCGCGGGGACGACGAACCGGCGCGCAACGCCCTGCGCCATCTGGGCGAGGTGGCCGATCTGGTGAAAGTCCTGGGAATTTATCCGGCCGCCTGACTTGTCGCGCCGGCCTCCGGCAGGTGGGCTGGCGGGCAGGTTTAGAGCACTCTGGGTCACAATTGGGCCCTACACCTTTGGGTAGCTGAAAAGGATCGCTGCGGGTTTAGAATTCAATGACTTTCCGGTAATCTCCGGGCTTGCATCCTTCCCGGTCTTTACATCATCAAAACTTGAGCACAACACACTCAAGGTGAAAAATGGCAGAAAAAACGCGCACTGAGCGCAGCCCCAAGCCAAAAGAAGAAGAAACCGGCGTACTTCCCATACTCCCCGTCCGAGATACGGTTCTGTTCCCCCATGCCGTGTTGCCGCTGACCGTGGGCCGGGAGAGCTCGGTCCAGCTGATTAACTCGTTGGGAGAGGACAAGACCATTGTGGTGGTGGCGCAGCGGGAAGCCCGCGTTGACGCCCCCCAGGCCAGCGATCTGTACACCGTGGGAACTCTGGCCGTCGTCCACAAAGTGGTCAAGATGCCCAACCAGAGCCTGTTTGTTTTTGCGGAAGGCCTGGAGCGCGTGCGCCTGAAGGAGTTTGTCCAACTGACGCCGTTCATGCGGGGCAGGGTTGATTCCGTCCCCGAGGCCATCCCGCCCAAGAGCTCCGAAGTGGAAGCCTTGCAGCGCAACGTTCTTACTTTGTTCCAGCAGATCGTGGCTGGCTCACCGACTTTGTCGGACGAGCTTTCCACCGTCGCCATGAACATCGACGAGCCCGGGCGGCTGGTGGATTTCATCGCCTCCTCGCTGCCCTCGCTGTCAACGGCGGACAAACAGGACACGCTTGAAACCACCGACGTGCGGGTCCGTCTGGAGAAGATCAACCATCACCTGGCCAAAGAGCTGGAAGTCCAGCAGCTGCGAAACAAGATTCAGTCGGAAGTGCAGGATCGGGTGCAGCAGACGCAGCGCGAGTACTACCTGCGCGAGCAGATGAAGGCCATCCAGAAAGAACTGGGCGAGCAGGATGAAGGCGCCCGCGACACCGAGGAACTCCGTCAGAAAATCGACAACGCGGGCATGCCCGATGAGGTCAAGAAAGAGGCTCTGAAGGAATTGGGCCGTCTCTCACGCATGTCGCCGATGGCTGCGGATTACTCGGTCACCCGCAACTACGTGGAGTGGCTGGCGGCCCTGCCCTGGGCCAAGACTTCCGGAGGCGAAGTCGATATTCTGAAAGCCAAGGAAATCCTGGATACCGATCACTACGACCTCAAGAAAGTTAAGGACCGCATCCTGGATTATCTTTCGGTACGCCGTCTGAAGCCGGGAATGAAGGGTCCGATCCTGTGCTTTGTCGGACCTCCGGGCGTGGGCAAGACTTCGCTGGGCAAATCGATTGCGCGAGCGCTGGGACGGAAATTCGTTCGCATCTCGCTGGGCGGGGTGCACGATGAGGCCGAGATTCGCGGCCACCGGCGCACCTACATCGGAGCTTTGCCCGGGCAGATCATCCAGGGTATCCGGCGCGCTGAAACTAAGGATCCGGTTTTCATGCTCGACGAAATCGATAAAGTCGGGCGCGATTTCCGCGGCGATCCCGCTTCCGCTTTACTGGAAGCGCTGGACCCGGAGCAGAATTCCACTTTCCGGGACAACTACCTGGATGTGACCTTCGATCTCTCCAAGGTGCTGTTCATCACCACTGCGAACATGCTGGACCCGATTGCGGAGCCCTTGCGCGACCGCATGGAGATCATCGAACTCCAGGGTTACACCGAGGAAGAAAAAGTTCATATCGCGTTCCAATATCTGGTCCCGCGGCAGATTGAAGAAAACGGCGTGACCGCAGAGCAGATTGAGTTTCCCGAAGAGGGCGTCAGCTACATCATCCGGCACTACACCCGCGAGGCCGGTGTGCGCAATCTGGAGCGGAATATCGGCACCATTTGCCGCAAGCAGGCTCGCCGGCTGGCGGAAGGCAAGACCGACAAGCTGGTGGTGACCAAGGAAGTGGTGCAGCAATTTCTGGGCGGAATCAAGGTCCGCAGCGAGGGCGAGATTGCCGAACGCACCAAACGTGCCGGCGTGGTTGTGGGCCTGGCCTGGACGCCATCGGGCGGAGACGTGCTGTTCGTCGAGGCCAATACCATGAAGGGCAAAGGCGGCTTCACCATGACCGGACAGATCGGTCAGGTCATGCAGGAGTCCATGCAGGCGGCTCTGACCTGGGTGCGGTCGAATGCAGCCATACTCGGCATTCCGGAGAATTTCTTTGCCGAGCACGATATCCACATTCACGTGCCCGCGGGTGCGATTCCCAAAGATGGCCCTTCGGCGGGAGTGACCATGGCCACGGCGCTGGTCTCCCTGCTCACGGGTCGTCCGGTGCGCCCCTTGACCGCCATGACCGGTGAAATCACGCTGAGCGGAGATGTCCTGCCCATCGGCGGAGTCAAGGAGAAGGTTCTGGCCGCCAAGCGTGCCGGTGTCCAGGACGTCATTCTGCCAGCCGAGAACAAGACCAATCTGGAAGAGGACTTGACCCCGGAGCAACTCGAGAACATTCGGGTCCACTATGTGAAAACGATTCTTGAGGTGCTGGAGTTAGCCCTGCCCTCCACCCAGCGCGAGGAGAAGCAGTACGAAGAAGAGCGCGAGAGAGTGCTCAGCGCTCAGGCCATGTCATAAAGGTTTGGTTGTCTTTCGAGCCCATTTATGGCCGGTTTTCCCAGTGAAAACCGGCTATTCTTGGGTGCTCCGTAAACCCCTTCTAATCAGTGTTGTATACAGGGTTTCCCGTAAAAACTTATACCCTGCGGAAGGGTTTAATGTATATGAGGGCGGGCGTGCTTCCAGCCCGGCGAGGAACCATATGCGAATCACCAGGATATTTCGGTCGTGGTTGGTCGGAGTGGTTGTGGTGGGCGTGCTGATGCTGCTGCAGAGCCCAGTGATCGCAGCCGCGCAAGATCAAGATCAAGATGAGGGCCAGGACCCGCCCAGCCGGGTGGCGCGAATGAACTACACCCAGGGCTCAGTTTCCTTTCAACCCGGTGGCGAGGGTGACTGGGTGACGGCTGTCCCCAACCGGCCACTGACCAGCGGCGACAATCTGTGGACCGACCAAGACTCGCGCGCCGAGCTGCATGTGGGCTCGACCGCGGTGAGGCTGGCTCCTCAGACCAGCCTGACCTTGCTCGACCTCGATGACACCACTACCCAATTTCGCTTGTCGGAAGGCAGCATCATTGTGCGGCTTCGTCACCTTGACGATGGCGATCTGGTGGAAGTGGATACGCCCAACCTGGCGTTTGATCTGCAACGCACCGGAGAATACCGAATTGACGTCGACAGCGCCGGCAATGTAACCAACGTCAGCGTCTGGAAGGGGCGTGGTGAAGTTACGGGTGGTGGATACTCTTACACCGTCGTGGCCGGTCAATCGGCCAGCTTCTCCGGCACCGACCAGCTGAACTACGACATCGCGCAGATGCCGGCTGCGGATGATTTCGAAAACTGGGCCTTTCAACGGGATCACAACGAAGACGGCGCCGAATCCGCCGACTATGTTTCACCGGAAATGACCGGCTACGAAGATCTCGATGATTACGGCCACTGGCAATACGTCGCCGGCTATGGCACGGTCTGGGCTCCCTCGAGCGTTGCCTCGGATTGGGCGCCGTATCGCAACGGCCATTGGGCCTGGATCGATCCCTGGGGCTGGACCTGGGTGGAAGACGAGCCCTGGGGCTTTGCGCCGTTCCACTACGGACGCTGGGCCTACGCCGAAAACCGCTGGTGCTGGGTGCCGGGTCCGGTGGTAGTCCGGCCGGTATATGCGCCCGCACTGGTTGCTTTTGTCGGTGGCGCTTCGCTGGTGATCGGCGGCGGTCCTGGGGTGGCCTGGTTTCCTCTGGCGCCGGGTGAAGTGTATGTCCCCTATTACCGGGGAAGCCGCGGCTACGTGGAGCGCATCAACGTGACCAACACGGTGGTGAACGTCACCCGAGTAACCAACATTTACAACGTGTACCACTCCAACCAGCGCGACGTCACCAATATCACTTACGTCAACCAGCGCGTCAACAATGGCGTGACCGCGGTTTCGCGCGAGACCTTCGTCAACGCTCGCCCTGTAATCCGCAATATGGGACGATTCGATGAGAGGCAAGCCGTGCAAGCCCGGGTGGAAAATCGGATTGATGTGCAGCCGGTACGAGCCAGCGTGCTGGGTGCGGGCGCTCCCGCCAGGCTACGGCCGCCGCAGGCCATCGTGAACCGCCAGGTAGTGGCGACCCGGCAGCCCGTCGCTCCGCGGTTGCCTTTTGAGCAGCGTCAGGCCGCGATCAATGTCCGCACCGAACGGCCCGTCTCACAGCCCGAACCCTTGCGCAATCAAGGCCCGGCTCGCCCTGTGGCCCACCCGCAGACTCCGATGAATGCGCCGGAGCCGGCCCAAGCCTCGAATGTGGAACGCCCGGATCGCCCCGAGGCCCGTCCGCAGCGGCCGATTACGCCCCCGCGTGAGACCCAACCTGTTCCCCGTCCGCCGCAGACCAATCTTCCTGCTCAAGGCTGGTCGCATCCGCAGGCCAGGCCTACTCCTCCGGTACAGGAGAGGACGCCGGCCCAGGCGCGGGACGATGAGAACAAGTTCCGCAACTGGCAGCAACAGCGCCAGCAAGCCGCTCCCGCACAGAACCGGGCACCGCAGGAACAGCGGCAGCCGCCGCCACGCGCGCCCGAGCCTCGGCCGCAGGAAAACAGGCCAAAGCCCAACTGATTCGTCCTTACTGTGTCAGTTGAATTGCCAGTTCCCCAACCCGGGGACTGGCATTTTTTTTTGCGATAGACTACTCAGCGCACCACCAATTACAAACCGGGAACTGAGTGTTCATGCAAATCCGCGTTCTATTCTTCGGCGTGCTGAAGGACCTCGCTGGACGCGCCCAGGACTCCCTGAGTTTGCCCGAGTCGGCGACGCTTGAGGATGTGCTAAGTCACTACGCCCATTCCATCCCCCGATTGAAGGGCTTGTTGCCCTCCCTCGCCTTGTCGGTCAACCAGGAATACGCGGCGCCAGATGCCAAGCTGAGGGCAGGCGATGAAGTCGCTCTCTTGCCGCCGGTGAGCGGAGGTTCCCAGGGCGGGGCGAACCGGGGAGGTTCGAAAAAAAGAGAATCGAACGAAGGAGGTTCGAAAGAAAAAAGATCGAACGAGGACGCGTTGAGAGCCGGAGGCCCCAAAAACCGGCGCGCGGCCATCGTTCGCGGCGTGATCGACACCGCCGCGGCCCTAGCGGAGATCAAGCGGCCCGAGGACGGGGCGGCCGCTGTCTTTGAAGGGATCGTCCGCAATCATACCCATGGCCGCCTCACCCTTTTCCTAGATTACGAAGCGTACGAGGAAATGGCAGTCAAACAGATGGAGGAGCTGGCGGAGCGGGCCCTGGCCCAGTTCAAGATTCGCGATGTGGCCATCATCCATCGCCTGGGACGGCTGGAAATCGGCGAGACCAGCGTACTGATCGTGGTGGCCTCGGCCCACCGCGCTGCCGCCTTCGATGCCTGCCGCTGGCTGATTGATACCCTCAAGCGCACCGTGCCCATCTGGAAAAAGGAGCATTTCGAAGATGGCGCCGTCTGGGCCGATGGCGAACCCTTCCCGGGTGAGATTCCCAGCGCCGAGGGCACCCATTCCGGGGGGCGTGCATCTAAGTGACCAGCCGTTTTGTCGATGAACTCTGCGACGTGTCCCGGCGATCCCAGCGGCTAAAAGCCTTGAACAGGAATCTTTCGACCGCGCCGACCGCCAGGAGAGACGCGCGAAGAACTCGTACAACTGTCTCTACCCCCCGAATGAAACAAGCGGCAAGTGTTGGGGTTGTACTGGCGCTGTGTCTTGCTGCGGTCGCTCAGGACTCGGACTCCACGTTCAAGGTGGACGTCAACCTGGTAAACGTGTTCGTGACCGTAACCGACGAACACGGAGCGCCCATCGCCGGGCTGAAGAAGGACAATTTCGAGCTGCGGGAAGACGGCAATCCGCAAAAAATCGCGGTCTTTAACAAAGAATCGGCGTTGCCTCTTTCCATTGTCCTGGCCATTGATACCAGCCTGAGCACGCGCAAGGATCTTCCGCTGGAACTGGTCTCCGCCCGCCGTTTCGTCCATGCCATCCTGCGCCCGGTCGACGCGCTGTCGCTTTACCAATTCAGCGAGGTGGTGAGCGAATTGACCCGGTTCAGCTCCGACCTCAGAACCATCGACCGCGGTATCGACCGCATCCGGTTGGGATCAGCCACGGCCCTCTATGACGCGCTGTTTCTGGGGTCGCAGGCGCTCGAACCCCGGCAGGGCCGCAAGGTGATGGTTGTGATCACCGACGGCGGCGATACCATGAGCAAAGTGGACTACAAGGAAGCGGTGCGCGCCGCACAGCAGGCGGAAGCGATTCTGTACTGCATTATTGTGGTGCCCATCGAGTCCAGTGCGGGACGGGACACCGGCGGCGAGCATGCGCTGATCCAGCTCTCCGAAGATACGGGCGGGAAGTATTTCTACGCCACCTCGGTGCCGCAACTGGATGACGCCTTCCGCCAGATCAGCGACGAACTGCGCACCCAGTACTTGCTGGCGTACTATCCTTCGCAGCGGCTTTCGGATTCGGATTTCCGGCGCATTCAGGTGGTGGTGGCGGGGCTGCCCGCGGACCGCTTCCGGGTGCGTCATCGCACGGGTTACTACACTTCCAAGTCGCATTGAAAAGTGTAGCGCCGGCATCTTGCCGCCGCGACGGCGGCGCTGCATCCTGAGCGGTTGACGAGACAAATTCGCTTGTGAAAGTCTTATAAGATTGCTGATCGCACACTTTCAGGCTATGCCCGTCGGGAATCGGTCGAAGGCGCGGGAAACTCCCGCCGCTGCCGGCGTAATTCTCCAACCCGCGAACTCGCGAAGCTGCCGTCTTCTGCCTTCCTTTAATCCGGGCAGTGGCCTGCGGGCCGTGTATCGGGTGTCAATTCGCAGCAAGTCCGAATTCTCGCAACGGAAGGTAAGCTAGACGATGTCGAGCAATACTGGCGGTTCCCGCTCCAGGTTCAGGCTCGCGATCCTGCGGGCTGGAGCGATCACGGTTCTCCTCGCAATTTCGTCGCTGGCTTACGCCCAGGAAGCCTCCACCGGCAACGTCTCCGGGACCATCACCGGCCCCCGGGGCGCCTCGGTGAGCGGCGCGGAAATTACCATCACCCAAAGGATCACCGGACAGGTCGCCAAGACCACCACTAGTCCTGCCGGCACTTATGCGGTACGCGACCTGGCGCCGGGCGATTACGATCTGCACGTAGTAGCGAAGGGGTTTCAATCGAGCGATCTTCTGATCAGGATTCAGGCGGCTTCCACTGCTACGGCCGACCTCAGACTTCAGCGCGAAGTCGCCCCCGGGCCCGTACTCATCGACCGCGAGACCGCAGAAGTGCGCGGCACGGCCGACCGCAACCAGATTGAGCAACTGCCCACCGATCGCGAATTCCTGGACGTGGCCCGGCTGGAAGCGGGCGTTCAAGTTCTCGACGGGCAGGTGCTGGCCCCGTCCAAAAGTGGGCTGGAAGCCGCTTCCATCGAGGGCCGCAATGGCCGCACCACCCGCATGCAGGTGGATGGCGTGGACGTCACCGATGAAACCGTGGGCGCTACCACCACCAATCTTCCGGTCGGCGCCATCCAGGAACTTCGCATCAGCCAGTCGCTGCCCCCCCCCTCTTCCGGGCTGGCTTCTGCGGGAGTGGTCAACGTGATTACCAGGTCCGCAGCCAACGACCTGCATGGCCAGGTCTTCGGCAACTTCCGCAACAAGCATGCCGGCGTGGCCGACTTCCCCGGTGGGCTGGACAATTCCTATTCGCGCGAAGTTGTTGGCGGTGAGGCCGGAGGCGCGCTCAAACCCGACAAGCTGTTCGTTTTTGTCGCCGGGGAATACTTCAAGCAGGACCTGGATGCCCCGGTGTTCTTCAACGCTCCGTTGGATGTTCGCGATGGCAGTTACAAGTCTCCCTTTCGGGATACCGAGCTGGCCGGCCGACTCGATTACACGTTGTCCCCGCAATCCAAGCTTTTCGTTCGTGCCACTTATGATCACGCCAGCGCGGTCAATACCTTCGGAGGCAGCAACTTTCAACCGTTCAAAAGCCGCGACAATACTCCGGGTGTCGCCGTCGGGCTCGATTTCAATCGCGGGTCGTGTGTCCACAGCCTTCGGTTCGCCTACGACCGCTATGCCAACACCATCGCGGACGCAGTGGGGGGAACGAACATTTTCAATCCCGTACCCGGACTGAGCCTGAACTTCGCCGGGGGCTCAGGATTCGCCAGTGGCCCCACCCCCCAGGCTCCTCAGAAGACGACACAGCAAAACCTGCAGGGCCGTTACGACGGCACCAGGGTGTGGGGAGGGCACACGGTGCGTTTCGGCGTGGCCGCGAACAAGATCAACAACCTCATCTCGGCCAACCTCTTCGGTCTGGCTCCGCAGGTCGGGTCTGACACCAACAACGCCTCTGTTATTTTTGCCGCGGGCGGGCCTTTCGCGGGCGGAGCCAGTAATCCGTTGAACTATCGCGTGGACAGCATCACCCTGGGAAATGGCTTTAGCTGCTTCAGCGAGAAGTCGGCCTTCGGTTCTCCTTGCGGAGGATTCGGCGACAATCGATTTCAGGCCTATGTCGGAGATAGTTGGAAACCTCGTTCCAACCTCGCCGTCACCGTAGGAGTGCAGTACGTTCGTGATACCGGACGCAATGACTCGGATTTGCCAACCATTCCATGCTCTGCGATCGCGCCCTCTTTCGGAGCCCAGGCGCCCTGCTCCGGCAGCAACAGCCTGCTCAATCAATTTGGCGGGACGCCCGGCCTCGGCGATCGCGTGCGACAGCCGAACCTGAATTTCGCCCCGCAGTTGGGGTTGGTCTGGGACCCGCTCAAGAGTGGAAGGACGGTTTTCCGCGCGGGAATCGGCATGTACTACGACAACAGTCTGTTCAGCAACGTGCTGCAGGACCGGGTGGCGCGTCTTGCCACCGGCCAGTTCAACGCGCAGGCGAATGATCCCTGCGGCAGCCACGGCGTCGTCATTTTTCCCGGCAACCTTCCACAAGCCACCCCGGGCCTTTGTGGCCAGCGCATCGGAAGCGTGGCCCCGGCGATTGCCGCATTGCAGACTTCTTTCCAGACCGCCAGTGCAGCGCTCACTTCGGGTTCACCGAATCCCAGTTTTCTCGGCAATACACTCAACAGCCAGCAGGGCCTCCTGGCGCCGAATTTCCAGACGCCACGCTCGGTGCAAATGAACATCGGGCTGCAGAAACAGATAAGACAGGCGACTGTATTCACCGTGGATTACCTGCGGAATGTGGGCACGCATTACCTGCTGGGAGTGGACACGAATCATGTCGGCGACTCCAGCTTCCTGAACACCAACGCCGCATTGAACGCGATCAACAATACGCTGGCCGCCAACCACTTGAGCGCGGGCTGCCTT
Organism: Terriglobales bacterium; assembly: GCA_035937515.1. Lineage (GTDB taxonomy): Bacteria > Acidobacteriota > Terriglobia > Terriglobales > Acidobacteriaceae > JAIQFF01. The sequence continues at coordinate 73,142 of DASZHW010000107.1, forward strand.
CCCGCGACCAGCGCCGGCGCCAGCTCACAGACCGCGGTCAACTGTTATCTGGCTGCCGTGCCCGGAGCCGGCATCGCCGACTTTGCCTCCCATGGTCTGGATTCTGGAGGGCAATTCCTGGGCGGGGCCCCGGCGTCGCTGTTTGGTCTGACTCCGGACACGGGCGCGGCCTTTCCCGGAATCAATCCGCTGGTAGGCCGCAACACCATGTTCTTTCCCTCGGGCCGATCGCTCTACAGCGGCCTGCAGATCGCATTACGCAGCCAGATCTCCAGCCCGAATCGCATGGTGCGCGGCGCCAGCCTGCAGGTGGCCTACACCCGTTCCAGTTTCCGCAGCAATCTTGCGGGCGGCATCGGAGACCAGGATCTCCTGCCCCTGGCCGCCGACTTCAATCACCCCACGGCATTCTTCGGTTCGGCCTCCCAGGACCGCAAGAACCAGTTCACGTTGTCTTCTGTTCTCGACGTTCCCTACGGCGCCCGGCTGGGCTTCATCGCACACTTTGCCTCGCCTTTGCCGGAGACCCTGTTCGTACCCGCCAGCGGAGGAGTACCGGGTGAGATTTTCCGTAGCGACGTCACCGGCGACGGCTCCTTCGGCGGCCAAAGCCAGAACGGCGCCAGCGCCTACGGGGACATTCTGCCGGGAACCAACATTGGAGCCTTCGGGCGGGCCGTCAAGACCAGCAACCTCAACACCATCATTCAAAACTACAACGCCAACTTCGGCGATCAGTTGACTCCGGCCGGAGCCGCTCTGGTCACTGCCAACTTGCTCTCGCGCTCACAATTGCTGCACCTGGGCGCGAATGCCGCGGCGCTCGCGGCCGCGCCTCCCGACAACGTTGGCCTGGGGTGGTTGCGAACTTTCGACGTGACCTTGACGCGGCCTTTGCGAATCGGAGACCGCTTTGTTCTGGAACCCAGCGTGTCCGCTTTCAACGTGCTCAACTTTGCCAACTTCGATGGTCCCGGCAACCGTCTCAGCGGAGTCCTGAACGGAACCGCAGGAGCGGTCAACGGCACCACTGCGGTGAACCGGGCGGCCAATCGCATCGGTCCCGGTTCGGGCGCGTTTTCGCTGGGCGCTCCGCGCCAGCTGCAGTTCGGGGTGAAGCTGACTTTCTAGACGCCGCTTTGCTTTACCTGCCCCCTGGCTTTGGGAACGGCCTGACGGGGCAGCGTGTAAAATGAGTGCCATGCCTTTTCACGGACAAGGAACTTCCGGCCCACCCCGCAAAGGAAGGCCGGCGCCTCCCGAGCAAACCTCGGAGGAAGCCGCTTACCTGAAGTCTCTGGGAGAAAAACAAAAGCCAGTGACCATCAAGCTGGCAGACGGGGAAGTGGTGCGCGGCTGGATCGAGTACTACGACAAGAACATGGTGCGGCTCACCCGCGAGGACCAGCCCAATCTGTTCATCTTCAAGCACGAAATCATGTACATCTCCGAAGACGGGAAGCGCAAGTAGTCCAGGATCGTCTCCGCGCAGAGCAGAACATATCACTCATGATTCAGAGCAATCACGACGATTTCGTTCCCGCCATGGCGGAGATCGCGCGCGAGGCCGGCGCTTTGCTGATGGGGTACTTTCATCAGCATGTGAAGGTGGAGTACAAGGGCGAGGCCGACCTGGTTACGATCGCGGATCGCCAGTCCGAAATACTGATCCGTGAGCGCATCAGGAAGAACTGGCCTTCGCACGATGTTCTCGGCGAAGAGCAGGGCCTGGCCGATGCTGGCAGCGACTATCGCTGGTACGTTGACCCACTCGATGGAACCACCAATTTCGCCCACGGATTCCCCGTGTTTTGCGTGTCGCTGGCGCTGGAGCACAAAAAACAGAGAATCGCTGGTGTGATTTACGATCCCACGCGCGACGAGCTGTTCGCTGCCGCGAAGGGAAACGGCGCGTATTTGAATCAGCAGCGAATCCGGGTTTCCAAAACTGAGCGTCTGAGTGAATGCCTGGTAGCCACAGGTTTCCCCAGCCACAAACGCCACAAGAATCCGAACATTCATTTCTATCATCAGATTACCCTCCATACCCACGGCGTGCGCCGGGCGGGTTCAGCAGCGCTGGACCTGTGTTGCGTTGCCTGCGGACGTTTCGATGGATTCTGGGAGTTCAACCTCAATCCCTGGGACACGGCTGCCGGAGTGCTGATCGTGGAAGAAGCGGGTGGCAAGGTGTCCGATTTCCGTGGCGGACCTTTTCAGCTCGACAGCCGCGAGACCCTCGCCACCAACGGTCTGGTCCATGGCGCCATGCTCAATGAATTTGCGCAGATTTTCGAGGGACGCGGACTGAAACCGCTGCCCGATCCCCGGGAATACAAGAAGTGATGGCGATGAACCGATACCCGGGTCCGGGATTGCGTCATATCATCGCAATCATCCTGCTGGCGTCGACCGTGCTGCTCGCTGCGCCACCCCGGTCCAAGCCTGTTCCGGTTTCGCCGCCCGACGCTGCCTACCATCAGTCTTTCGAAGAGTGGGAAAGCCAACTGGTCGATGATCTCAAGCAGGAATGGTTGCCGCTGGCTGGCCTGTTCTGGCTCAAGCCGGGCGAAAACAGCTTTGGCACGGATCCCAGGAGCAGCATCGTCTTCCCGAAAGGGCCCGCCCACGCCGGGTCATTCATCCTCCAGGACAAGAAAGTAACGGTAAAGTTCGATCCCGCCGCTCATGCCACGATCGCGGGCAAACCCGCAGCCACGGCTGAACTTCAGCCGGACACTTCGGGCAACCCTACCGTGGTCGAACTGGGAAGCCTCCGCCTGCACGTGATCGTACGCGGCGAGCGCATCGGGATTCGGGTCAAGGATCTGGAGAGCGATGCCGTGCGCAAATACCCAGGTCCGGTATTCTTTCCCCTGGATTTGGCGTATCGGGTGACGGCGACCTGGCTTCCTTCCGACGGCAAACAAACCGTGGAAGTCCCCAACGTCCTGGGCGATGTGACTCCAACGCCCGTTGCCGGCATCGCGGTGTTCACCATCAACGGTCAGGAACTCAGGTTGACCGATATGGGCGGCCACGCGTCAACCGGCTTGTTTTTTGTATTCGCGGATGCGACCAGCAAGACCGACACCTATCCTGGTGGGCGCTTCCTGAAAACGGATCCCGTCAGCAACGGCACCGTCGTGCTCGACTTCAACCGCGCCTACAGTCCTCCCTGCGCGGTCACACCCTATGCCACCTGTCCTCTTGCGCCCAGGGAGAACCGGTTGAGCGTCGCGATCACGGCGGGCCAAAAATACGACCACAAGGCGGGTCATCACTAGAACCAGGGGTGGTCCTTCGTGGTACTGCGTATTCTTCGTGGGCGATCCCTTTTTGCTCCACTGAGGCAGTAAAATGGTGTCAGGTCCTATTGTGATCAGCTCGCTTCTGGAACGCAAAATCGAAAAGCGTCCGGACCAAGTCCGGCTGCAGGGCCGGGTATTGTTTCTCACCGAAGATCCGGAACTCATCAAGCGTCAACTGGCGGGCGAAGACCTGCCCTGGGATACCAAAAATCCCGGCAAAAATCCCAAGCTGCGCGACGACATCTCCACCGACGAAATCACGCCCGCGCACTACTGTTTTTATTTCGACGAGACCCTGGGAGAGATTCCCTACCTTGGCCTCAAGTGCGGTGACGCGCATCCGGTCGGGCGGAGCGAAGTCAAGCAGGGCGGCTTCGTCTGCGCCGTCAGCGGCAAGCGGCGCGGGAAAGGCTCGAGCCGTGAGCAGTCCCCCTATGCCGAGATGTGCGCCGGAATCAGGATGGTCATTGCCGAGAACATCGAACGTATCTACAAACAAAACTGTCAGAATCTGGGCCTGCTGACCTCGACCAACTTCTCGTTGATCGACAAGATCCGCTCGGGTGAAGAAATCCCGCTGAGCGAATTTACGTCCGGAGAGGATGAGATCACGCGCCAGGTGATTGAGTACGGCGGCCTGTTCCCTTTCAATGTGGCCCGCTTGCAAAAGAAGGTCTTTCTTCCGCCGATCAAGACAGCCACGCGGCCCATGACGCTGGCGGAAAAAATCTTCGCCCGGCACATGCTCGATCCCAATCTGGGCGGCGCTGTGAAACCCGGCGACACCGGCTTTGCCCGGGCCGATCTCCGCTTCAGTCACGAGTATGTCACTCCCATGGCGGCGATTTTCTTCGAGCGTTACGTGGGCAAGGAGGCCAAGGTCAACGATCCTTCGAGCATTCTGTTCTTCCGCGACCACCTTACTTTTCTCGATGAGGTGATCTCCGAAGAAAAGAAGAAACTCGGTCTGCTCGATCTGGCCACCCAGCTCAAGCTGAAGCAGCAGGATTTCGCCCAGCGCCAGGGCATCAAACTGCATGGCGAACTGACCGACCGCAAGGGTTCGGAAGGCATTTGCCATTCCATCGTTCTGGAGAGCTATGCTTTGCCCGGCCAGTTGAATATCGGCTCCGACTCGCACACCCCGCACGTGGGCGCGATCGGCTGCGTCGCCTTCGGCATTGGGACCACGGACGTTTTCAATTCGTGGATCACCAAAGACGTCCGGGTCAAGGTGCCGGAGTCGGTGAAAATCGTCGTTCGGGGAAAGAAGCATGCCAATGTCACCGCCAAGGACTTCATTCTGAAAATCCTCAGCCTCGACTATGTTCGCAGCGGCCAGGCCCTGGCCAAAGTGATGGAATACGCGGGCGAGGCAATCGAGGACCTGAGCGTGGACGAACGCGCCACCATGACTAACATGGCGGCCGAGATTGGCGGCTTCACTGGAATTGTGGCGCCCGATCAGAAGGCGGTCGATTTTCTGATGGAGCGGCGCGGCATGGAACGGCGTAAAGCGGAGTCCCTGGTTGAAGGCCTGTACAGCGATCCCGATGCCCAGTACGCGCACACCATCGAACTCGACGCTGCCGAGATCACGCCCATGGTGGCGACGCCGGGCGATCCCGGCAACGGCAAGTATGTTCGTGAGCTGAATACGCCCGTGCCCGTGGAGCTGGCCTACGGCGGCACTTGCACTGCGGGCAAGAACGAAGACATGGATATGTACGCTGCGGTGCTGGCCGACGCTCTCAAGCAGGGCCAGCGGGTGGCGGATTCGGTGAAGTTTTACATCCAGTTTGGATCGCAGGAGACGCGCAATTACTGTCTTCGCAAGGGATACCTGGATATTTTCCGAATGGCCGGAGCCCAGGTCATCGAACCCAGTTGCGGGGCCTGCATCAACGCCGGACCGGGAGTGACCACCCGCCCGGAACAAGTTGTGATCAGCGCCCAGAACCGGAATTTCCCCGGCCGCAGCGGGCCCGGGCAAATGTATCTGGCTAGTCCGCTGACCGTGGCCGCAAGCGCGGTGGCAGGCTATATCGTAGAGTACGAACCGAGCGCGGAAAAGGCGTTGGCCGGAACCAAAAGCTGAAGGCTCGCGGAACCTGGCCAGGCTCATAGGCTGCCTTCATCGAGCCCCACTGGGCGGCCTTGGGAGCCCGGTCAGCCCGCCCCAGGTACCGCTCAGTGTTTTTGTGCCCTTCATCTGTACCCGCGGCCTTCCTTCTTGCTAAGATATAGCGTTCTTTAGAGTTCGGCAGCCCAGTTCGACGCGCCAGGGAGACAAGTACTTATGACATACGTGATTGCAGAGCCGTGCATCGGAACCAAGGACACCGCCTGTGTGGACGCTTGCCCGGTAGATTGCATTCATCCCAAGAAAGATGAGCCTGCGTTCGGCGAGGAAGAGATGCTCTACATCGATCCGGTGGAATGCATCGACTGCGGCGCCTGCGTGCCCGTCTGTCCCGTGTCGGCCATCTTCGCGCTGGATGATCTGCCGGAAAAGTGGGCCGCCTTTACCGAGCGCAACGCGAAGTACTACGGGCGGTAGCGCGAGAGCCGCACGCTTTCCATCTCCCCACCACTCCATTACAATCAGGGATTAACCTGCTGGCTTCCATGGCACTGAAGGAGTCGGAAGCGATCGTCCTGCGCACCTATCCCTTGCGCGAGGCCGATCTGCTGGTCACCCTGTTTACGCGCGCCGAAGGGAAGATTCGCGGCGTAGCGCGGTCGGCCAAGAAATCAAAACGGCGGTTTGGCGGGGCGCTGGAGCCGCTCACGTGGGTTCGCGCTTACTACGAAGATCGTGAACGGCAGGAGTTGGCGCGGCTGGACTCCTGCGAAGTTCTGGAATCGCCGCTGGCGACGGAAGTGAGCTATCCCAGAGCCGTGGCCCTCGCCCATGTGGCCGAGGTGCTCGATGAATTGCTCCCGGAGCGCGAAGCCAACGACGACGTCTTCCGGCTGGCGCTGGCGGTGCTCGCGGGGTTGCGCGGGACTAACATCTGGATGCCGGTCACCTATTTTGAGCTGTGGATGACCCGGCTGATGGGTTATCTGCCAGAGTTTTCCGAGTGCGTTGTCTGCGGGCGCACCCTGAATGGCAGCCGCGCGTTCTTTCATGCGCTGTCGGACGGCCTGATGTGCGGTCACGATAAGCGGTTGGCTTCGTCGGAAATCTCCGCTGAATCCAGAGCGCTGGCCGCCCAGATGTTTCGGGCTCCGGTCGAGAGCATTGCCGCCTGGCCCAAGGCCACAGGCACCGACTTGCGGAAACTTCTGGTACAGATACTGCAGCGCCATATCGAGAAAAAACTGGTGACCGCGGGGATGCTGGAGAAAATCAGCGCATGACGTTGCGCTGACAACCAGGGACCTAAGAACTAAGAACATAAGAACCAAGAACTGAGAACGTAAGACCTAGAAACCGGGAATCACGAACCACCAGCGGCATGCCACTTCCCAAGTCCAATCCGCCGACGTTCCAGGAACTCATCCTTCGCCTGCAGTCCTTCTGGGCGGAGCGGGCATGCGTTTTGCAGCAGCCCTATGACGTCGAGGTCGGCGCCGGCACCATGGCTCCGGAAACATTTCTGCGGGTGCTGGGACCGCAACCTTACAAAGTTGCTTACGTGCAGCCGTCACGCCGCCCCGCCGACGGTCGTTATGGCGAAAATCCCAACCGGCTGTTCAAGCACATGCAGTTGCAGGTCATTCTGAAGCCGCCGCCGGAGAATGTGCAGGAGCTCTATCTCCAATCTCTGGGTGCGATGGGGATCGATCTGCGCCAGCACGACATCAAGTTCGAAGAGGACAACTGGGAGTCGCCCACGCTGGGCGCGTGGGGCATCGGCTGGCAGGTCATGCTCGACGGTCTCGAGATTACCCAGTTCACCTACTTCCAGCAGTGCGGTGGAGTCGATCTGGATCCGATTTCAGCCGAGCTGACCTACGGGCTGGAGCGCATCGCGGCATTCTTGCAGGATAAAGACTCGATTTATGACATCGTGTGGGCCCGCGATCCAGAGACAGGAAAAGCGACAACGTATGGCGATGTCCGCCTGGCCGATGAAGTGCAGTTCTCCGTGTACAACTTCGAATTCGCCGACGTGGATAAGGCGTGGAAGCATTTCGAGTTGTGCGAGACCGAATGCAAGGTGCTGATTGAGAAGTATGCGGCCTTGGGCAAGGGCGCAGAAAAGAGTGATGGCGTTGGACGCGATACGCGGCGCTTTCCCTTGCTGGCCGCTTACGACCTGTGCCTCAAGTGCTCGCACCTGTTCAACATTCTCGATGCACGCGGGGCGATTTCGGTGACCGAGCGTGTAGGCGTGATTGCTCGCGTGCGAGCTCTGGCGGTGGGTATCGCCAAGGCCTGGGTGGACCAGCAACGCGAGGAGACGCCGGCGACTGCGGAAGAACCGGCCTCCGGGAAAACGCAGAGAAACCAGAAGGCGAAGTTGTCGCCGGTGGGATCGTAGAGCTGTAGCGCCGCCGGCAGGATGCCGGCGCTACACAAATCGAAACTTTACTTGAGATGCCAGACTTTCTACTCGAAATCGGTTGTGAAGAAATTCCGGCGCGCATGATCGACGCTGCCTCGCTGGAACTGCGCGAGCGTGTGCACAAGCTTCTCGACCGTGAGCGACTGTTGCCCACGGGCGGCATCAGCTATCTCGACACGCCTCGCCGCCTGGCGGTTCTGGCCCCGAACATTTCCGCTGCGCAGCCGGATGTCACCGAGCAGGTGACTGGCCCGTCGGTCAGCGTGGCCTTCAAAGACGGGCAGCCCACACCCGCGGCGCACGCATTTGCCCGGAAAGCCGGCGTGGAGGTTTCGCAGTTGCACCGAACCGCCACGCCGAAAGGCGAATACCTGTCCGCGAGAGTCACAAAGAAAGGCCGCTCCGCGGCTGAGATTCTGGCCGAGGCTCTTCCCAAAGAGATCGCTTCAATTTACTGGCCCAAGAACATGTACTGGCGCAACAAGAATGAGCGCTTTGTGCGCCCGGTGCGCTGGCTGGTGGCGATGTTGGATGCGCAGGTCATCCCGCTGGAGTTCGATGGTGCGCTTGCTGGAAACCAGTCACGCGGGCATCGAATTCTGGCCGACGGGTCAGTGCAAATCCCCCGCGCCGGGGACGCATACGTGAGCGCGCTGCGAGCAGCCAAGGTTCTCAGTCGCCCCGAGCGTGAGCAGCAGATTCGCAAGACTCTCGACGCCGCCACCCGCACCCTCCCAGGCGCGCGCTGGCGCGAAGACAAACCCCTTCTCGAAACCGTCGTCAACCTGACCGAGTGGCCGTCGGCGATCCTGGGCAGCTTCGATCCTGAATTTCTGCAGCTCCCCGAAGAAGTGCTGGTCACGGTCATGCGTGATCATCAGAAATATTTTGCGGTCGAGGACACGAGCGGCAAGCTGCTGCCGCATTTTCTCGCGGTGCTGAACACTGACGGAGACCCCAATGGCATCATCCGGCACGGCCACCAGCGCGTGTTGCGGGCCCGCTTTAACGACGCGCGCTTTTTCTGGCAGACCGACCAGAAGCATCCCCTGCGCGAACGGGTCGAGTGGCTGAAACACGTTACCTTCCAGAAAGAACTGGGCAGTTACTACGACAAGACGCTTCGCGTGCAACGGCTGTGCAGTTGGTTGTGCGAAATCATTCGCCAGAACGGTACAGCGGTTCGTCCGGGTGTGGTTCACAAGGCGGCGTGTCTGGCCAAGACCGATTTGACTACGGAGCTGGTGAAGGAATTTACCGAGCTGCAGGGAATCGTGGGCGGCCTGTACGCTCGAGTGCAGCAACTCGACCCGGATTTGCCCGAGGCCACGCGCTTCGCCGTTGCCGACGCCATTTATGACCACTACAAGCCGCAGTCGATGGAAGACTCCGTTCCGCGCAGCATCGAGGGCGCAGTCGTTTCCATCGCGGACAAAGCGGACACCATTGCGGGCATGTTTGCGCTTGGACTGCAGCCTACGGGATCGAGAGATCCTTTTGCCTTGCGCCGGCAGGCCAACGGGATCGTGAAGACGATTGCCGGGCACAAGTTGCCGGTCAAGCTGGGTCCGCTGTTCAAGGACGCGCGCGAGGCCTATGCCGGCTCGGCCGCGGAAAAGAAATTCACCTCAACCACCGACTACAAGGATGCGATTGCCACATTCCTGCGCGAGCGTCTGGAGTTCTATCTGCGCGACGCGTTGAGTTTCAAGTACGATGTAGTGAACGCCGTGCTGGCAGCGGATTCCGACGACGTAGTCGATGCGGTGGCGCGCGCGGAAGCCGTGACCAAGGTGCGGTCGTCAGCGGACTTCGAGTCAATCTCGGTTGCATTCAAGCGAATGAAAAATATTCTTCGGCAGGCGAATGAGGCCGGCCAGCAGGCGGCAACGGCAGTAGACCCGAACCTGGTGCAGGAAGCGGCAGAAAGGGAATTGGCCGCGCAAATCCCGCACACCGCGAAGGCCGTGGGCCTGCTGAGCGGCCAGCGTAACTACCAGCAGGCTTTGATCGAGGTTTCCAGACTTCGGCCCGCCATCGACACATTTTTCGATAAGGTCATGGTCATGGTGGACGACGAGCGTATCCGGGCGAACCGCCTGGCGCTGCTGCAGACATTGCTAAAGGAATTCTCCACCATCGCCGATTTCTCCGAGATCGTAACCGAAGGCACCAAAGAATCTTCGAAACAATAAAGGATCGAAACTCATTATGGCGACGCAAACTCTCCCCGACCCCAGCTTTGAGACCGCGGCCAGGAATCCAGCCACCAAGTACGTTTACTTCTTTGGCGGAGGGAAGGCCGATGGCAATGGCAAGATGAAGGATGACCTGGGCGGCAAAGGCGCCGGCCTCGCCGAAATGACCAACGCCGGCCTGCCTGTGCCTCCGGGCTTCACCATCCAGACCGAGGCGTGCCGCGAATACATGCGCACCAATGGCGTCTCCGCCGAAGTTGAGCGCCAGATGGATGCGGCGCTCAAGCGCTTGGAGGAGTTGCAAGGTCAGAAGCTCGGCAAAGGCGAGAATCCGCTGCTGGTGAGTGTGCGCTCGGGCGCGAAATTCTCCATGCCCGGCATGATGGACACCATCCTCAATCTCGGCCTCAACGATCAGAGCGTCGAGGCTTTGGCCAGGCGCAGCAGCAATCCGCGTTTCGCCGCTGACTCCTACCGCCGCCTGATCCAGATGTTCGGCAACGTGGTGCTGGACATCCCCAAGCACGCTTTCGATGAAGTATTCGATGCCAAAAAAAAACAGAAAAAGGCCAAACTCGATACCGATCTCGACGCCAAGGCATTAAAAGAAGTAATTGAGGAGTACAAAAAGGTCGTCAGGAAGCACACCAAACGCGACTTCCCCCAAGACCCGCATGAACAACTGGTGATGGCGCGGGATGCTGTGTTCCGCTCCTGGCAGAACGATCGCGCCAAACACTACCGCCGCATCAATAACATTGACGACATGCTGGGCACCGCGGTCAACGTCCAGGCCATGGTCTTCGGCAACCTCGGCGACACCAGTGGCACCGGCGTAGGCTTCACCCGCAACCCTGCAACCGGAGTGAAAGAGTTCTACGGCGAATTTCTGATGAACGCGCAGGGCGAGGATGTCGTGGCCGGAATTCGCACGCCCGTGCCCATCCTCGAACTGCAAAAGATCATGCCCAAGGTGTACGACCAGTTGCGGGAGATCACGACCCGCCTGGAAAAGCATTACCGCGACATGCAGGATTTCGAGTTCACCATTCAGGAAGGCAAGCTTTACATGTTGCAGACGCGCAACGGCAAGCGCACCGGGCGCGCCGCGGTCCGGGTTGCCATCCAGATGGTGGATGAAGGTCTGATCACCAAAGAAGAGGCAATTTTCCGGGTCGAGCCGAACCAGCTTTATGACTTTCTGGTTCCGGGACTGGATGAGAAGGGCGGAGACATTGAAGTGCTGGCCACGGGACTGCCCGCTTCGCCGGGTGCCGCGGTCGGCCAGATCGTGTTCACTGCCGACGAAGCCGTCGCCAAGGCTGGCCATGACAAGAAGAATCCGGTCATCCTGGTGCGGGCGGAGACCACGCCGGAGGATATTCATGGAATGGAAGTGGCAGTCGGCATTCTGACCTCGCGCGGCGGCATGACCAGTCACGCCGCAGTAGTTACACGAGGCATGGGCAAGTGCTGCGTGGCCGGAGCCGGCGACATCCACGTGGATGAGAAGTCCGGCGAAATGCAGGTCAAGGGGCAGGTGTTCAAGGCGGGCGACTGGATTTCGCTCGACGGCACCACCGGTCGCGTCATCAAAGGCAAGCTCAACACGGTTGACGCCAAGCCTGACGACCCGGAACTCATGAAGTTGATGGGTTGGGCGGAGCCCTTCCGCAGGTTGAGAGTCCGCGCCAACGCCGATATTCCCCGCGACGCCATTCAGGCGCGGGCTTTTGGCGCCGAAGGCATCGGCTTGTGCCGCACCGAGCACATGTTCTTCGCCGAAGACCGGCTGCCGCACATGCGCACCATGATTCTGGCGAACAACGAAAAAGATCGCCGCGCCGCCCTCAAAAAACTCTTGCCCATGCAACGCGCCGACTTCATCGGTGTGTTCCGGGCCATGGACGGATTCCCCGTCACCATCCGCACCCTCGATCCCCCCTTGCACGAGTTCCTGCCCCGCCGCGAAGACCTGATGGTGGAGATCGCCGTGCTCGAAGCCACCAAGCCGCGTTCGCCAAAACTAAAGGGATTGAGGACGCTGCTGCGTCGCGTCGAGGACTTGCACGAATTCAATCCCATGCTCGGGCATCGCGGATGCCGCCTGGGCATTACTTATCCCGAAATTACCGAGATGCAGGCGCGGGCCATCTTCGAGGCTGCCGTGGCCGTGGCCAAAGAAGGAGTAAAGGTCTATCCCGAAGTGATGATCCCACTCACCGCCACGCGCAAGGAAATGGCGAACCAGGGAGCGATCGTCCACCGGATCGCGCAGGAGGTCTTCAAGGAAAAGGAGCGGAAGGTCGACTACCTCGTGGGCACCATGATCGAGCTGCCGCGCGCCGCGCTGGTCGCGGATGAAATTGCCCAGGAAGCCCAGTTCTTTTCCTTCGGCACCAATGATCTTACCCAGACCACGTTCGGTTTCTCCCGGGATGACGTGAACAAGGTGCTACCCACCTACCTCGAGGAAGGGATTCTGAAGCAGGACCCCTTTGCCGTTCTCGACCGCGAAGGAGTCGGCCAGTTGGTCAAGATGGCGACCGAGCGCGGCCGGAAAACCCGTCCCGATCTAAAAGTCGGCATCTGCGGCGAGCACGGCGGGGAACCTTCGTCCGTGGAATTCTGTCATCAGATCGGACTGAATTACGTCTCCTGCTCGCCCTTCCGGGTTCTGACGGCGCGCCTGGCCGCAGCCCAAGCCGCGGCTGCCGACAAGTTGAAGGTAGAAGGCGGAAGAACGAAGTAGCTGTTTGCAAGAAGGGGAGCACGGGAGCCTTACCTGTGTTCCCTCCGTGTACTCGGTGTCCTCAGTGGTTGGACCGGTTTTTATTGCACTTTCTGCAGGCGGGAAATCAGTTTCTGAGCCAGATTCTCTTCCGAGTCGGACCACAAGTGGCGGGCCCTGGCGCCAGTATTCTGTTCCACCTTGGTGGTGAAATCGGTCAGCTTGTGGACATTGCTGCGAATGTTTTTCTCCGCTTCCGGCGTAAGCGGGACTTCCTCCTGCAAGAACGGCGAGTCGAGGCCGAAGTCGATCTCGATGTGTCCCTCTTGCTCATAGACGCCCTCTTCGAACTCGGGGCCGTAGGCGATGAACTTCACCGGTGACGGCTTCAGTATCCACTGTTTTCCATCCTCTGAGGGTATCCAGAGGTCCCAGCTCGCTTCGAATAAGTAGGCGTAGTCCTCATTCAGCAAATCGGCTGCGATCAGGATGGCCTGCTCCGGAGAGATCCCGGGACGGAAGCGCTGTTCCAGCACCGTCGCCTCGCTCCAGGAAACCGGATGCAGCGACACATAGGTGATGCCAGGCTGCTGCGGGGAGAAAGGAAATTGCTGCATGACGGCGAGAGTACGTGGAAGCAGTTCCTCCAATTCCAGGTTGGGGAACCAGAGACTGAGATAAACAGGATCAGCCATTGCGGACACCGGAAGACTCGTGTCGTTCCTTTTCTGTCGTTCCTCTTATGTTGTTCCTGTTCTATTGTAAGCGGTTTCGCAGGTGTGCGCTTCGCCAGGCGCCGGATTTTGACACGCTGAAAACGCACTGCTACCATCAAACCAGAGCTGGTAGGCCTGCCTTTTTTCTCGTCCCCGTCGTCTAGCCTGGCCTAGGACATCGCCCTTTCACGGCGGTAACACGGGTTCAAATCCCGTCGGGGACGCCAAACTTCTCAACAACTTGCGGAATTGCCGGTTTTGGCGCGCTACGGGTTACGCTACGGTTAAGCTGCTGGATCACTCCACGATGGGCATTGCGCTTTTCTTCCGACATAGCTTCGTCGTAAACATTCATCGTGATCGAGTACGAGGCATGCCGCAACAGGCCTTGCACTACTTTGGGGTTGTTGTTGTTCTGCCGCAGCAGGGTCGTGTAGGAGTGGCGTAATGTGTGCCATCCCTTGATTTCGATCCCTGTTTTCGCGGCGACGGGTTTGATGTGATGCTGCATGATCCGACTCATCCAGTACGGCTGCTTGCCTCTCATCTTGGTGCTGGCAAAGACGTAGTCGCTGTCTTCGGAATAAGGAGTCTCCCGACGCCAAGCCAGCAATTCTTCGATCAGCACATCATCCAGTGGGATGCTCTTTTTCGAAGCTTCAGTCTTGACCTTACCGATGCGCTGTTTCACGATGGAGCGCTTTGGGATCAAAACCTTGTCGTCGAAGCAGATGTCTTCCCAGCGGACGCCTGTGCTTCGTCATAATTCCGTCCGGCTTTGAAATCAATAAGATCAAAATCTGATCTGCTATAACTTTTCCACCATGTTCGACCTCTTGGGGCTCTGGTTCGGAGCCGTTCTGCGCATTCTTCGCACCCACCGCAGCCTGATGCTAGAAAACCTCGCCCTTCGCCAGCAACTCGCTGTCTTGAAACGCAAGCACCCGAGACCCAAACTGGGTCCATGCGACAAGCTCTTCTGGGTGGCGGCGCGCTGTTTCTGGACCGACTGGGAAAAGTCGCTTTTTCTCGTCCTCCCAGAGACAGTGGTGCGGTGGCACCGGGCTGGATTCAAACTGTATTGGACCATGCTCTGCGCAGTGCGGAAACGAGTCGGCGGTGGCCGTAGGATCTCCAAACAGATCCGTGACTTGATCTTCCAAATGGTCACAGAGAATCCAACTTGGGGTGCACCTCGCATCCACGGCGAACTCCTCATGCTTGGCTTCGAGCTATCGGAGACGACCGTCACCCGCTGGATGAGGCGCGCACCCAGGCACCCCGAACCCACCGAACGCTGGCTGGCGTTTCTTCGCAATCATCGCGAAGTCATCGTGGCGATGGATTTCTTCACTGTCCCGACGCTCACCTTTAACCTGCTTTATTGCTTCTTCATCATCAGCCACGACCGTCGACGCATCTTGCATTT
>DASZHW010000108.1:0-3239 GCA_035937515.1 Terriglobales bacterium
GATGCGGAGCTGGCGCGCAAGTTGGAGCCGCGGGCGCCGCGTCCCGATCTGCGACTGGAGGCGGTTCGGCAGTTGAATCTTGCGGGCGTCGACGCGGGCGTGATCTGCGCGCCGGTGCTGCCGGAGATTACGGACCGGCCATGCGACCTTGAGGCTTTGGTGAAAGCCGCAAGCGAAGCGGGCGCGAAGTGGATCTTTGCCAATCCGCTTTTCCTCAAGCCTTGCTCGGCAGCGGTGTTCCTGCCGTTTCTGGCGGAGCACTTCCCTGCCCTAGTCGATAACTACAAGAAGCGCTACGAGGGTCGCGCATTTCTACCAAAAGGATACGGACAGCGGTTGTCGCAGTTGATCGGGGCCTTTCGGCGAAAGTATGGCATTGGGAACGAGCATACTCGCAGCGTGCATTCGGAGGTCAAGCAGATGGAGTTGTTTTGAGTGTCTCAAGATTCGACTTCATGCTTCGAGTGGCTGCATCGCGGAAGGGCGGGGGCGCCCGGCTCTCCATCAACAACTCTGCCAGCCTATAATGTTTGCTCCGCCATGGCCTCTCCTGAGCACACTGTTCCCCGACGACCCGGATTCAAAGCCGATGCCCGGAACTTCTGGCATCGTGTGAGCGAGGGGCTGGCTCTGAACCAGCTCTGGTCGCAGTTTGAAAAAGACGCGCGGTCGAGCTACCGCCTCTACTCGGCGGGGCTCGACAACCTGCAGGTGGAACCATCCAGAATTCGGCAGGGCTGGCAAATCACGAAGGCGCTGTTCTGGGCGATCATGGAAAAGCTGACACCGGCGCGGCGCGTGCTGCTGCTGGCAGCGCTGATTCTGTTGTTCTTTCCCGCTGGCAGCTCTTCGTACACCGACAATGCCGGACATTCCGAGATCCATGAATTCGACTTGCACGTGTTGGGCGGAGTGATACTGTTTGTGGTCCTGCTGCTGGAACTGGCGGATCGCGTGGTGATGAAACGCGACCTGGAAATCGCCAAGGACATTCAGGCCTGGTTATTGCCGGGCGCGCCGCTTCAGATTCCTGGATACCAGATTGCTTATGCGACGCGTCCGGCCAATACCGTGGCGGGCGACTACTACGATGTGATCCTGCGACCGGGTCGGACGCCGGACGCCGACCGCATTTTGTTTGTCGTAGCGGATGTGGCGGGGAAGAGCATTCCGGCGGCGATGCTGATGGCGACCTTCCAGGCTAGTCTGCGGACGTTGTCGACGAGCGGCATTGCGCTGACGGAACTGGTCGCCGGTGTGAATAGCTATGCCTGTTCCAACAGCCAGGGCGGAGTTCGCTTCACGACCGCCTTCTTCGCCGAGCTGGACCCGGCGACCGGAGACGTGGTTTATATTAACGCCGGGCATAACGTTCCGATCCTGCGGAAGACCTCGGGCGCGGTGGAGCGGCTGGAGGAGGGAGGCATCCCGGTCGGGATTTTTGCGGAATCGCCCTACCAGGTGGGAACAACTCGTCTGCAGGGCGGCGACTGGCTGGTGATTTTTACCGATGGGGTCGTCGAAGCGGTCAATCAGAAGAATGAGGAATACGGCGAGCCGGAATTGATTCGCCTGGTGGATGGCGGGTCGGGGGCGGCTCCCCCGGAACTTCTGCGCCGCCTGCTCGGGGAACTGGATCAGTACGTGGGCAACACTCCGCAGCACGACGACATGACGTGTTTGCTGCTGAAGCGAACGTAGTGCGAGAAACCTGTGCGACAAATTTAGTGCGACAGCGGCTCTAGCCCGGCAAACGAAAGCCACTGTCGTGCTTCCAGCTGAGCGTGGCCTAGGTCCGAGGAAATTTTCTGGACTTTCGCCTCGGCCAAGTCGGCCTGCTCGGCATGACCGGCCCGGCGCAGAGCTTGCGCGAGGAGAAGGACATTCAGGTCGTTGGGTTCGACTCTTGCCGCATGCATTAGCTGAGCGACGGCCAGTTCGAACTGCCGCTGACGCAAAGCCAGGACACCTGAGCCCATCAGCGCCATTCCATTCTCCGGATTCAGGCGCAGAGCATTCTGATAGCATTCCTCGGCCTGACCGTATTGACGCGACTGCAAATGGGCTTGGCCAATCTCTCCCCAGGCGGCGGACTGAACCTTCGGATCGGGAGACGCGCGCAAGACTGCTTCGGCTTCCTCGATCGCTTCCTGGGGATGCCCGACACGCAATTCATAGAACGCGAGGTTGAGAACCTGGTCGGGCGGATATTTGTGCAGCGCCGTAGCTGCCTGAAACTGAACGACCGCCTCTTCCGACCGTCCCTGCTTGGCCAAAGCGATCGCTAGATTATTGTGCGCCATGTAATTGCCTTCGGTGACATGCAATGCCTGGCGCCAGAGAGTTTCATCGTCGTGCCAGTAACCGAGTTGACGATAAGTGAGGCATCCCAGAATGAGGACCACCACAAGCACAACACTGGCGCGCCACACGTTGGCGATTCGACGCTTGGAAGCCACGGCGTCCAGCGTCCACACAATTGCCACAAACAACCCGATAAAGGGGAGGTACGCGTACCGGTCCGCCATTGTCTGCTCGCCCACCGTTACGAACCCGATCATCGGGACCAGAGTCCCCAAAAACCAGAACCAGCCAACCGGCAAATAGCGCCGGTCGCGCCAGCGCAGCACCACGGCGGAAATTAGAAGAAGCAGCACCGCCGCTCCAACCGCTTGCCAGGCGGGCAGCGAATTCGCTGGACGCGGATACATGGCAGCGAGCCGGGACGGCCACAGCGCCTTTCCGATATAGCGCACGTAGGAGACAAAGACGTTCTCCAGCCGCGCCGACAGCGAGACTTCCGTAACCGTCCGTACCGCATTCCCGGCGCGCTGCGCCAGCATGGTCACGACCGAATCCGCAGCGGCAAGAATGAAGAGGGGAAACTTTTCCCAGACTAGATAGCGGAACGAGCGCGGAGTGGAGGCCGCAGGTGAGCCCTCTGCCACGGATCCCGCGCCGCCCATGCGCCGCAGCGGCCAGTAGTCCCAAAACAACAACACGAACGGCAGGGTGACGATCTGCGGCTTCGCCATCAGGCCCAGAGCAAAACAAATGGTTACCAAAAGATAGAGATAACGTCGGCCCGTCCGCCCATACCGGTCATAAGCATGCAGGGCGAGCAGGAAGAACAACATGCTCAACACATTCTTGCGCTCGGCGGCCCAGGCAACGGATTCAACATTGACCGGGTGCAGCGCAAACAACGCGCCCACTATCAGGCTGGGCCAGGTGACTCC
>DASZHW010000109.1:0-1979 GCA_035937515.1 Terriglobales bacterium
GGGGGATGGCACCGTCTGGTTTACCGTATTGCACCGCGGACTTTTCGTGATGAGCGGTGGACGCGTGCGGAAAATGGGGACGGCGGAGGGTCTCGATGGAGATGACGTATCAAATCTCGTACTCGATCCGGAGGGCTCTCTTTGGGTGGGGACGAACAAGGCACTATACCGCTGGAATGGTAAACGATTTCTGGAAATAGCTCGAACGGAATCTGCAGTTCTCGACGTTGCGTGGCTGCCGGGTGCGTTGGCCATCGCTACATTCCACGGCCTGCTCTTCCACGCCGACGATGGCAAGGCTCGTCTACTGACCCAGGAGAATGGCCTGCCCGGGAACACAGTGGTGGATGTGGTGGCGGACGACGAGGGCAATCTTTGGGTGGCAACGACAACCGTGATTGCACGATTCCGGAAGCAGCAATGGCAGGACTACCTTGCGGGGCATGACGCGATAATGCAGCCGGCGGTCTTTAACCAAGCGGATGGCTTAAAGAGCCGCAGTGTTCTTCCGCTGAACCATGTGACGGCAATGCGGGCGTCGGACGGGCGAATATGGTTTGCGACCTCGCACGGTTTGTCGGTGGTCGATTCGCGGCTGGCTCCGGAGCCCCCCGCACGAGCATCGATGGACGAGGTAATTGTGGACGAGCACCAACAACTAGCCGTGAGCCTCACGGTGCCGCCGGGACGGCATCGGATTACGTTTCGCTATACCGGATTGACTGACGCCGCGCCCGAGCAGACGCGATTCCGATATCACCTCCAGGGATGGGATCGTGACTGGATCGAAGCAGGAACATCGCGCGAAGTCTCCTATGCTGGCCTTCCGCCGGGAACCTATCGCTTTCAGGTGATGGCTGTGAATCGCGAGGGCTTGGGAGATTCCCACCCTGCCGTGCTGGGTTTCACACTCCAGCCATTCTTTTCGCAGACAAGCTGGTTTCGGGCGCTTGCGGTCCTTCTGATCGCAGGAGTTTTGGTGGAGGTGACGCGCCGGCGTACGCGCATTCGCGCGGAGCGGTTGAATATGCGCTTTCAGGAGCGCGTCGCCGAACGCGAACGCATTGCTTCCCAGATTCATGACACGGTGATCCAGGACCTGACCGGCGCAACCTTAAAGCTGGAGTTGATAGGTTTTCAGATTATGGAGAATCCGGAGTATGCGCAGGGTTCCGTGGAGACGCTCACAACACAGATGCGGGAAATGGTCACTCGCAGCCGCAACATGGTTTCAAATCTTCATTCGACCGCCATGGCGCAGTACAGCCTTATCGAGATCCTGCGCCACGCCGAGGCAGAGTTCAGGGTAGCGGAGTGCCCCGCCTTTGAATTGAGCAGCGAAGGGGAAGCCACACACATACATCCTCTGGTGCGTGACGAGGTGTACCGCATCTGCCGCGAGGCGCTTGCGAACGCTTTCCGTCATTCGAATGCGACACTGATCACGGTTCGCGTTCAATTCCTGGAGAACGCCGTTTGTGTGCAGGTGGGCGACAATGGACGAGGGATCAGCGAAGAGGTACGGCTGCAAGGACGTCCCGGCCATTTCGGCCTGCGAGGCATGGCGACCCACGCGCGACGCATCGGCGCTACTCTGACGATCACGAGCGCTCCGGAGGCGGGCACAACGGTGATGCTGCGGGTGCCGATCCGGAAGATCGCCTGGAGCTGGTGGCGCAAGCGCGCCTGATGAGGAGGAAATCGTTGGATCGTACGAAAGACGCGCGCAAGGGGATGGTGACTGTGCTGATTGCGGACGATCACCCGATGGTCCGTGAAGGCGTCGCCGGTCTTTTGACTCGACATCAAATCAGCGTTGTCGGTTTAGCAGCAAACGGACGGCAGGCGCTGGAGATGTACACGGAACTTCGGCCAGAAGTGATGTTGCTGGACCTTCGACTTCCTGACCAGAGCGGCTTCGAGGTTCTACGCGCGGTTCTGAAAACGGATCCCGAAGCCCGCATACTGATATTGACCTC
>DASZHW010000110.1:0-3749 GCA_035937515.1 Terriglobales bacterium
GGGCGATCCCACGTGGATGCCTAAGGGCGATTCCATCGTGTTCGCGGGAGTACCCTGGCTGGAATACGGAGCCGCAGCAGACCCAAACATCCACATCGTTGACCTGAAGACTTCGCAAATCTCAGATGTGCCGGGCTCCGAGAACCTTTTCAGTCCCCGCTGCTCACAGGATGGACGCTACATAGCGGCTCTTTCCGCGGACTCCACGAAGCTGATGCTCTACGACATGGAAAGGAAGAGTTGGGCACAGCTCGCGGTGTCGCGGTTCGGTTTCGAGACCTGGTCACACGATGGAAAGTATCTGTATGCGGAGGATTATTCCGACACAGCTGATGACCTGGTGCGGGTGAACGTGGCCAACGGGAAAATGGAACGCTTGTTCAGTGTCAAGGAAGTTCCGCGCGGGTTCGATCCGTGGGAATTCTGGATCGGGTTAGCCTCCGATGATTCGCTGCTGATGATGCGCGATAAGAGCACGCAGGAGATTTACAGTTTGGATGTGCGCTTCCCGTAACTACTACGGCCGACCTCAACTACGTTAGGGTCAGCGAGGGCTTGGGCGGCCACAGAAGATGCACCATCGTGAGCGAGGCCTACTTCAGCCCTTCCACCAGATAGAGATCGGAAAGCGTCCTGTGATATCCGTAGACGCACGTCTTTCCATCCGGGGTGAGCATGATTGGCCCAATCGTTTCCACTCCGGCAGGATCACCCGGCATCAGTTGTTCCAGCGCAGCTTTCCGTCCGGTGGCCAACTCCAGCCGCGAGACCTTGGCTGGAAGCTCCCCAGGGCGGTATATGAAGAGTGAAAGCCCATCTTGCGACCATGCGATGGGTTGTTCTCCCATTTCCATACCGCGAATCGGATGGCCATCGCCTCCCGCAGTGGGATAGGTGTAGCCCAGTTGGTCCGGACCGATACCCGCAACCGACTGCCCATCGGGAGAGACCAGGAACGCGCTCGCGTGCATCCCCTCGGGCGTGATCGCTCTCGGCGTCCCGCCTTCCACATCCTGGACATAAAGCCGCACGCCTCGGTCTGGTTCGTTCCCGGAAAACAGCACGCGTTTCCCATCTGGAAACCAACGCGCCCAGGCATGATTAATCGCGTCATGCGTGAGTGGCTTGGCGGTCCCCGCTTTTGTGGGCAGCAAGTTCAGCTGGGCCGGGGATTGCTGGGTCTGCGCGATCACCCATTTTTCGTCCGGCGAAAGGGCGATCGCTGCTCCCTCGCCCAAAAGCACGGCGGGAGAGCCATCCGTTTTTCGCAGGTACACGGCATAACTAAGCCCACCGGATTTCCCGTACGCCAGGCTGCCGCCTCCACCTTCTTCGTCAAACAATAGAGTCTTGCCGTCAGCAGAAATATCGGCAGGATACGAATAATCCAGCCAGGTTAAATCGCGTTCCTTGCCATCTGCGACGGCCGTCAACTCACGACGCCAGCTTGCCCGATTCAGCAGCAGCCGCCCATCTTTCCAAATATCGAGCAGCATCAGTGTGCCAGGCATTCGCGCAACCAGCCGCTCTTTACCCGCGAGGGAGACGGCGTACAAGGCCCGATCAATTCCCGATTTGTTTCCCGTGAACCAGATTTCCTCTCCATCCGGCGACCAGGCCAACCCCTGGCTGCTGTACCAACCATCCGACAATGTCTTCTTCTTTCCGGAAAGGTCCACCACGGCAACTGATCCGCTGTCATCTCCCTGAATAGGATGATCCAGAAAGGCAATGAGATCTCCCTTGGGCGACAGCCGGACATGCCCGATCCAGCCGCCCGTTTCGTACAGCATTTTCCCCTGCGGATACTCCAGCCGGTTCCGACCACCCACGTCCCTGACGATGGCTACATTGTTCCCGTCCGGTCCCCAATCCGCCCATTGGACTTGATCGACGACCTCACGCGGCGCACCGCCCGCCAGCGGCGCTCGCGCCAACGTTCCGACGCTGACCCACGTACCGATCGGATGATTGTCCAGCAGGACAGCCATTTCCCCACTCGACGAGACCGCCATGAGCTGGGTATGGCTCATACCCAGAGCGCGTGATTCCGAACTCTCCGGGCGGGCCGTGAACACTTCCACGGGATTCCCCTGCCAGGAAGCGCTGTACAGTATGGTTTGTCCATCAGGCGCAAATCGTGCCGAGCGCACACTGCCACGCCGGAATGTGAGCTGCCGGTAGACGGGCGGAGGCGGCGGTTGCTTTGCCAGCCAGGTTCTTCCGGCAAGAATTCCCAGAGCGAGCCCAGCCAGAATTCCTAAACCCGCGAACAGGTAAGCTCGAGACCGTTTTGGAGAAGGCTCTGCTTCCTTGGGGGCAACGCTAGCAACAGACGCTCCTTCACTGACTCTGTCGGCTACCGAAGAGCCTGCGGATTCCGTATCGCGCTTCAGTCTTTTCAAGTCGGCGCGGATTTCTGCCGCAGTTTGGCAGCGGAGGTCGCGTTTCTTCTCCAGCGCTTTATTGATGATTCGTTCCAGCTCGGCCGGCATTGAAGGATTCAGGCGCTGAGGCGATACCGGCGTCTGGTTGAGGATGGCGTTGAACACCGCGGCGGAAGTGTTGCCCTTGAAAGGCGGCGCTCCAGTCGCCATCTGGTAGAGCACCACACCGAACGAAAAGAGGTCGGTCCGCGCGTCGAGCTCTTCGCCCATGGCCTGTTCGGGCGACATGTAGTCCACCGTGCCCATGGCCGTTCCCAGACTGGTCAGACTCTCGCCCGGTACCACTGTGTCACCCGGCACCGCGCCAACGGTCTCGTCCGTTTTGGGCAGCGAAGCGAGTTTGACCAAGCCAAAGTCCAGTACTTTCGCCTGTCCGCGCGGCGTAATGAAGATGTTCGCCGGCTTGATGTCGCGATGCACAATGCCGCTGTTGTGCGCGGCGTCGAGGGCGTCCGCGATCTGAATTCCGAATTCCAGCAATTCCGGAAGCTTCAGCGGCCGGTGCTCAATCTTGTGCTTGAGGGTCTGCCCATCGAGAAACTCCATTACGATGAACAGCTGTCCTTCGTCTTCGCCGGTTTCGTAAATGGTGCAGATGTTCTGGTGGTTGAGCGCGGACGCTGCGCGGGCCTCGCGCTGGAAACGCGCCGAGGCTTGCCGGTCGCGCGCCAGTTCCTCGGAGAGAAATTTCAGCGCGACAAAGCGTCCCAGCTTGGTGTCTTCGGCCTTGTAGACGACACCCATCCCGCCACCACCCAATTTTTCGATCACGCGGTAGTGTGAAATGGTCCGGCCGATCAATGGAGGGCCCTCGCGCCGGATATTAGGCATTCGGGAGCATGAAGTCAAACCTAGGGCTCTGGTGGCCGCATTCTTCCGCGAGCATCCACACAGGCTTACTATGTTCCGGCCCTGAACTAAACGCCGGGCGGCGACGAAGATGAACCTGCACCAACCGGGATCATCGCCGGACCAACAAACCGCGGCACGTCGAGGTCAGGCATGGGAGCTCCCGCGAAGAGGCGGCGGCAGGGTCTGGCCAGCCACCGGGCCCAACGTCCCGACCACGAGACCCGGGCACTGTCGGTAGCGATGCCGGTGTCGGCATACATCTGGCGGTAAATTTTTGAAATCAGCACGAACGCCAGCCGTCCGCGGCTAGACTTGATGAATCGCGATCGTTTCCAGATGGAACCCATGCTGTAAAAGCTGTCCCATACCGCCTGGGTCCGCGAGCGGATTTCCTCAGCCGTCATGACCGGATGGTCCCAATACAGCTTGGGACGAAGCGCCTGCGGGATG
>DASZHW010000111.1:0-13349 GCA_035937515.1 Terriglobales bacterium
GGCGGCGGGACCACGCAGCCTTCGCGCTCGGACTGGGGTGCTGCTTTATTTTGGGCGCCTTCAGTCTTCAAGTGCATGATCCGGGGAACCTCGCCAACCCCGGGTTTCTGCGACTCGCTGACGGAACCGAAGTTGTGGTCACCGCCCACGTCACAAAAGAAGGGCCACCGCAGGAGGAAACGTCCAGGGAAGTCCGCCAGAGGCTGGACGTCGAAACCGAGCAAATCGAAAAGGGAAACGAAAAATTCGAGGTCCAGGGTGGGCTCCGTCTTACCATTTACGATCAGCCATCGAACCGCGAGGCTGTTCCCAACCCGGGTGCTGCCGCCAGCAGCCGGAGTGATGCAAATCGGGCTCGCCCTGCCCATGGCTTACTATTTTCACCGTGCAACGGTGGTGGGAATGCCGGCCAACATGCTGGTGGTCCCTCTCATGGAACTGCTCATGCCCGCCGCCATAGCCGCGGTCGCACTGGGCTACCTGTCATCCTTACTGGCCAGTATTCCCGTCCTGATCGCCGGCATCGCTCTGGAGGGAATTGCCGGCACAGTGCGGTGGCTGGGCGGCTTGCGCGCCGCCGATCTCCGAGTGCCTGCGCCCGGCCTCGCCATCATTTTGTTGACCGCGCTTTCGATCGCGCTGGCTATGGCGTTGGTTCGAAGGCGCTGGTGGCTCACCGCCCTGGGACTGTTCACTCTGTCCGCGAGCGCGTTCTGGATTTGTGCAGTCCCGCCAACTCCGCACCTTCGCCCCGGACTGTTGGAGATGACCGCCATTGACGTTGGCCAGGGAGACTCGATTCTGCTGGTCTCGCCCACCGGCCGTACCCTGCTCGTGGACGCGGGAGGCCTGCCGCATTGAATTCGGATCTTGATATCGGCGAAGATGTGGTCTCGCCCTACCTGTGGTCGCGAGCCCTCAGCCATCTGGACGCCGTCGCCATCACCCACACCCATGCCGACCACATGGGCGGAGCCGCCGCCATCCTGGCCAATTTTCGTCCCCGGGAATTGTGGCTGGCCGATGCCTCGGATCCGGAAATGGCCTCTGTGCTCCGCCAGGCCAAAGATCTGGGAGTTCGTGTGGTTCATCATCAGGCAGGCGACCAGTTCGAGTTTGGCGGGGCCCGGGTCACAGTTCTGGCTCCGGATGCCGAGAACCTGACCATGCGGCGCAATGATGAATCTCTCGTGATGAAATTTGCTTACGGCAACACCGCCGCCCTGCTGGAGGGAGATGCGGAACGAAGATCGGAAGAACGAATCGCCGCCGAAGAACCGCGTGCGGACTTGCTCAAGGTAGCGCACCATGGCAGCGCCACTTCGACCATTCCGCAACTGCTGGCAGCGGTCCGTCCCCGATTTGCGGTGATTTCAGTGGGAGCGCGCAACAGTTATGGCCACCCCAGAGGGGATGTTCTGGCCCGGCTCGCGGAAGCCCACGTCCAGACCTACCGGACCGATCTCGACGGGGCAGTCACCTTCTGCCTGGACGGCAAAACGGTCAGTCCTTGTCCTCCAGATTTCCGGTGATATCGATCTCTGCGGTCTCGTCGCTGGTTGCCGCCCGCCGGTATTCCTCGATCACACGCCGGGCCACATCAGCATCTCCTTCACGCACCAGAATGATGGTGCCTCCAACTCCAGGCAGGATGTCTTGCTGGGCGTCGAGCGAGGTCACATCGGAATCGATTCCCGATGACTCCAGCAGGCCATGCACGACCAGGGCTTCAGATTCCTGTTCTGTGTCGAACACTCGCACTAGCTTTTCATTCGGATTCGGGCGCGCGGCGGGACGGCTATTCATACTCTCCTCCCTTGGGCGGCGGACTTACCAGGTACCGGACCGGGTTCGACCGTGCAGCCCACTGATTGTAACCCCGCGTCCACCGGTTACCGAAGTCCTACACTCCAGGAAGTTGCGTTCGGCGGCCAAAGCCGACAAAATAGGCCAATCCAGCGGTAGCGCAACGTTCGGCCGCCGTGCTTCATCTAAGTGAAACAGGCGCGCCGGCGCTGGGTTGGCTTCGATTCTGGCTGAGGGACAAAGATGAATCCACGGGAGGGGGCCGAACGGTCTGCGGCCCCAAGCGAGAGAGAACAGGAAGCCAGAAACATTCGCCGTTTGCAGTTCATGATCGGCATGGTCATGTCCGTCATCAGCCAGGACCACAACCTTACTCTGGAAGAAGCCTCCGAATTGGTGGCGGGTGCGAAACGGGCCGCGCTGGCCATGTTCCCGGACAAGGAATTTGCCTACGACATCCTCTACAAACCCCGTTTGCAGCGCCTCATGAACGAGCGTTTCCGCCTGCAGTGAAGCTGTGACCTCGCACAACTTTTGGTCTCTCTACAGGTTCCGATACTGCTTTGACGGCGCCGGACCCCGGCGGCATTGACCCTGTTTCCCCGCCGGTCTAGACTCGCCTCCAGGGCAGCTTCCGAGCCTGAAACAGGAACATGCGGCGGCCGTGGCGATCGCGCCGCTGGTGCCCTTGCCCAAAAAATGAGAGAGTAGGAGTGATCGGAGCGAATGTGGCGCGAAGCCGCGAAATGACGTTGAGCCTGCCGCCTTTCACCCGCGCGGTGATCTGGCTGCTGGCTGCGAATACCGCAATTTTTCTGCTGCTGGAACTCTTCAGCATGGGCCTGCCGGATGTCGTGCGCTGGGTGTTCGACACCCTGAGCCTGCGGCCGGAGCAGGTCGTTCTCCACGGCTGGATCTGGCAACTGGTGACGTACAGCTTCATTCATGCCGGATTCTGGCATTGGTTCGGCAACATGATCGGCATCTGGATGTTCGGGTCGGCCTTCGAGGGCTCCTGGGGCACCCGCCGTTTTCTGGAATTGTTTTCGTTCGGCGTTATCGGCGCCGCATTGACCACGATTGCGCTGTCCTACACGCACGTGCTGGGGAACCCGAACACTCCGACCGTGGGCGCTTCCGGCGGAGTGTTTGCTATCCTCATCGCGTTCGGCATGGTCTTCGGCGAGAACGACATCCTGCTGATCCCTTTTCCGGTTGCCATTAAGGCCAAATACTTCGTCGCGATTCTGATCGTTGTCACCCTGGCCTTCGCTATCCAGGGCGGCGGCAACGTGGCTTACGTGGCCCACCTGGGCGGCCTGTTTTTCGGCTTCATCTATGTGAAGTTTGTGCCCCGGGGAGGGCTGCCTCGGATGGGAGCTTCAGAGCGTTACTATGGCCTGCGCAACCAGTACTACCGCTGGAAGCGGCGCCGGGCCGCCCGCAAGTTTGAAGTCTACATGCGCAAACACAACCGCACCGTGGAATTTGACGAACAAGGCAACTACATCCCGCCCGAAGAAGAGAAAAAGAACGGTGGCTCCAAATCGGGCTGGGTCAACTAGCCAATCGATCGCTGCCGGCTTCACTGAAAGAATCCAGCAAACGCCGACACGACTTCGCCCGGCAGCTCCTTGCGGGCTGATTTTCCCTTGAACCCCAGGTCGTGCCCAGCGCCATCGACGACCAACAGTTGAGTCTTCGCCGGAATCAGTTTCAAGGCCAAGCGCATTTCTTCGATCGATCCGAAAGGATCGCGGGTCCCATGCACGAACAACGCCGGCAGCCGCAGGTTGGGGAAGTGCTGCACGCGAAGTTGCTCAGGTCTACCGGGAGGGTGCAGCGGATACGACTGCAGAAGCAGACCGGCCGCGAGATCAGGCTGCTCGGCGCAAAGCATCGTAGCCTGCCTCCCGCCGTAGGAGTGCCCACCGAGAAAGACCTTCTCGCCACCCGCTTTCTGGAGGGCCGCCACCGCATTGCTCAGCCCCTCGCGATCGCGTTTCGCATCTCCCGGCCGGGGCGGACCGAAAGGACGATCCTGGCGAAATGGCAGATCGCAACGCAGCACCGCGATGCCAGCATCGGCGAAGGCCTCCGCCACAGCTACCAGCAGCGGAGCCCGGCAATTGGAGCCCGCGCCGTGGGTCAGAACCAGGCCCCGGCTTCCGGGCTGCCCCACGCGATGGATGAAACCGCGGACGGGTGGTGTGTACGACGTGTCCGAGAATGGTTCAGGGTTCAGCTCTTTAGTGTGCATGCGGCAGCCTGTTCAGCCGGCGGCGGCGCTCAGGAGTGTCATCACAATCGTATCCACGCTCACGGTTGTTTCTTGCGGCCCCGAGCCTTGCGGCGTCCCGTGGGACGGGAGCCTTGTCGTTCCTCTTCCGCGGTCACCACGTGCAGGCGCATGAAATTGGTGGACCCGGAGGCCATTTGCGTTCCCGCTACTACGCCCAGCACGTCCCCGCTCTTGACCCGGCCGCGTCGCAGTAATTCCTGCTCGGCAGCGTAGAGCATTTCCTCGGCGGTGAGTGCCTGATCGCGCACCACCGGCTTCACTCCCCACAGCAGGTTCAGACGATTGCACACCGGCAGGGTGCGGCAGAAGGCGTAGATTTCCGTCTGCGGGCGGTACTTGGAGATCAGGAGCGCCGTGTTCCCGGACTCGGTGAATACGGCGATCGCGCTCATGTGCAGATCCTCGGCGGCGTGGGCGATGGATTCGCAGATGGCCTCGGCAACCGACAGGCGGCGCTGCTGGCGGCGCCGTGGCAGCGTGAACTCCGCCATGTTGCTCTCGGCTTCCACTACGATCCTGGCCATCATGGCCACCGCTTCGCGCGGATGACGCCCACTGGCGGTCTCAGCCGACAGCATCACGGCATCGGTGCCGTCGAAGACTGCGTTGGCCACATCGCTGGCTTCGGCCCGCGTGGGGCGTGGGTTTTCAATCATGGATTCCAGCATCTGGGTGGCGATGATCACCGGCTTGCGCCAGTCCGCGGCCCGACGAATCACATATTTCTGGATCACCGGCACCTTTTCCGCCGGCATCTCAACGCCCAGGTCGCCCCGCGCCACCATCACGCCATCCGACGCTTCGAAGATTTCTTCCAGTTGTTTCAGCGCCTGCGGCTTTTCCAGCTTTGCGATTACAGGCACGTCGCGGCCCAGGGCCGCGATAATCTGCTTCACGCTGCGCAGATCGGCGCCCGAACGCACGAACGACAAGGCCACCATGTCCACACCATGTTTCAGGCCAAACTCGAGATCATCGCGGTCTTTGGCGGTGAGCGCGGGGATCGAAAGCGCTGCTCCCGGAAGATTGATCCCCTGGTGCTCGGCCAGAACACCGCCATTGACAACCTCGCACTCCACCTCGCTGCCGCCGACCTGGATCACCCGCAGCTCGATGAGGCCATCGGAAAGCAGAATGCGCGAGTCCGCTCTCACTTCCTGGGTCAAGCCCTGGAAAGTGGTGGCGATCAGGCTGGTTGTGCCGGCGACGTCGCGGGTTGTAATGGTGACGCGAGCCCCGGTCTGTAACTCCACCGGTTCGTGCCCTTTGAGCCGTCCAGTGCGGATTTTGGGGCCTTGCAGGTCCTGCAGAATGCAGATGGTGCGATGTTCTTCTTTAGCGGCGCGGCGCAGGCGAGCGATATTGCGCGCGTGCTCCGCGTGGGTTCCATGGGAGAAATTCAGGCGGGCCACGTCCATGCCCAGCCGCATCAATTCGCGAAGTGCGGGCCCGCTATTGCAGGCCGGACCGATGGTGCAGATAATCTTGGCGCGGCGGCCCTCCGCTACCGGCGAAGCGGGGGAGAAACCTCCGGAAACGAGATCCAGCTTGCCTGGCTTCACATTCTCCCCATAGAGATTTCAGTATTGCCCTAGCTGCGTCTCAGGTTGGCATTACTCTCGATCAGCTCGATTCCCAATCTCGCCCGCGGGAAAAGCATGGCATTGAATTCCGCTCCCACCAGGACGACCAGCGAAATCATGTACATCCACACCAGCAGCGCGATACCCACGCCCAGCGATCCGTAGAGGATGCTGTAATCCGCGTAACGTTGCAAGTACCAGCCAAACAGGGTTGTAGCCAGGAACCACAACGCCGACGCCAGGGTGGCGCCGGGCAACACGCTATGCCAGGGCTGGGTACGTGGCACCGCATTGTGATAGATGAGCGAAATGACGGCGATGCTGGTGAGTCCCGCGATCAACCAGCGGATGGCGGTCCACATGAAGAAAATGAAAGGGCCGAATTCGCGACCGATTTGAAACAGGATTTCGGTCTCGATGCGATTGCCAAACGCGACCAGCACGGTGGAGAAGGTCAGTGGGATGCCGGCAAGAATGACCAGCGAGAACGCAATCAGCCGCTCCTTCACCAGTCCCCAACTCTTGGGCAGTTCATAGCAGCGGCGGAAGCCCTCCATCCAGGAGATCATGACGCCCGACCCGGTCCACAGTGTGATCAGTGAAGCCGTGATCAGGACCCCCACCGAGCGCTGCGTAGTGCCTCTCAGATAGGCTAGGGCCGTGGCGCTCCCCGCGGGCAGAATCTTGCCCAGGGCGTCGGAAATTTCGCGCAGGTAGGCCTCGGTCTGGCGCGAGGTGGCTAGCACCGATCCGATGAGCAGCAGGGTGGGGAAAAACGTAAGGATGGAAGAATAGGCTGCGGCCTTGGCGGTGGCGAACGCGTCATGCTGAAACGCGCGCCAGAAGGCGAGCCGAAGCAGGCGCAGGAAACGCAACATGAGTGGCTTCAGAGTATTGCGCGGAGGCAGCGCGTGCAACTGCGAAGTGCGGCTACGTTCCTGATCGTGCAATCGCTGGGGGTTGGCGTGCATAGCGAACCTGGAGAACAAAGGGGGGCGGGATGGTGCCGCCCCCTTCATTCTTCACGACGGTTACTCTGCGGTCAGTTCCTCGGTTTCGCCTTCCGTACGCATCAGCTCGAGCGCGCGCTCGGCTTCCTCGTAGGCTTGTGAAACCTCTTCTTGCACCTTCGCCGCAGCCTCTTCCATTTCGGGCGAGAGGCGCACGTTCCGGTAATACTCCATGCCGGTGCCGGCAGGGATCAGGCGTCCCACGATGACGTTCTCTTTCAGTCCTCGCAGGTGATCCACTGCGCCCTGGATAGATGCTTCCGTGAGCACGCGGGTGGTCTCCTGGAACGAGGCTGCCGAGATGAAAGACTCGGTGGAGAGCGACGCCTTGGTGATGCCCAGCAGTAGCGGACGGCCAGTGGCTGGCTTTCCGCCCTGTGCGATGACCCGTTCGTTTTCCTCGCGGAAGCGGAACTTGTCCACTTGCTGCTCCAGTAGGAAGCTGGTGTCACCGACGTCTTCCACTTTCACCCAGCGCATCATCTGGCGAACGATTACCTCAATGTGCTTGTCCGAGATGTTCACGCCCTGCAGCCGGTAGACTTCCTGGATTTCGTTCACCAGGTAGGACTGCAGCTGCTTCTCGCCCAGCACCGCCAGAATGTCGTGCGGGTTGAGCGGACCATCCATGAGCGGTTCACCCGCCCGGACGCGTTCGCCTTCCTGCACGTTGATGTGGACACCGCGCGGCACCGAGTATTCTTTCTCTGTGCCGTTGTCGGCCACCACATACATCTTGCGCTGACCCTTCGAGACCTCGCCGAACTTTACCGTGCCATCGATTTCGCTGATGACCGCAGTCTCGCGCGGCTTGCGGGCTTCGAACAGTTCGACCACGCGGGGCAGACCACCCGTAATGTCCTTGGTCTTGGTGGTCTCGCGCGGGATCTTGGCCAGCACGTCGCCCGGATGAGCGGTCTCGCCGTCCTGGACCATGAGGTGGGCGCGTGAGGGCATCAGGTAACGCTTGCTGGTCTTGCCCTTGATCACGATGGCTGGCTGGCGCTTCTCGTCGGGCGAATCCGCCACCACGTGACGCGACAGTCCGGTCACTTCGTCCACTTCTTCGTGCAGCGTGACCCCTTCCTGCAGGTCCTTGAACTGCACCGTGCCGCCGATTTCGGTCAGGATCGAGAAGGTGTACGGATCCCACTCAACCATGACCTGGCCGAGCTGAACCTGATCGCCTTCGTTGACCTTGACCTTGGCGCCGTATACGACCGCGTAACGCTCGCGCTCACGGCCCTTGTCGTCGACCACCGCAATCGAACCCTGGCGATTCATGACCACCAGGTCTCCTGACTTGGCTTTGACTGTCTGGATTCCGATGAAGCGCACGGTTCCGTTGGTCTTGGCATCCAGACGCGATTGCTCCGAGACTCGCGACGCCGTACCACCGATATGGAAGGTACGCATGGTGAGCTGGGTTCCGGGTTCGCCGATGGACTGGGCCGCGATGACTCCTGTGGCTTCGCCCAGTTCGACCAGGCGGCCTGAAGCCAGGTTGCGGCCGTAGCACATCACGCAGACTCCGCGCTTGGACTCGCAGGTCAGCACCGAACGGATCTTCACCCGCTCGATTCCGGCAGCCTGAATGGCGCTGGCCAGTTCTTCGGTGATTTCCTGATTAATGTCCACGATCACGTTGCCGTCGTAGTCCTTGATCTTCTCCAGCGACACGCGGCCCACAATGCGGTCGCGCAGCGGCTCGATGATCTCGCCGGCTTCCACGATGCCCTCCACGTAGATGCCGTCGACAGTTCCGCAATCGTATTCGCTGATGATCACGTCCTGCGCCACATCGACCAGGCGGCGGGTCAGGTAGCCCGAATCGGCCGTCTTGAGGGCCGTATCCGCCAGACCCTTACGCGCGCCGTGGGTGGAGATGAAGTACTCCAGCACGGTCAGCCCTTCACGGAAGTTGGCCGTGATCGGAGTTTCAATGATTTCGCCTGAGGGCTTGGCCATCAGTCCGCGCATTCCGGAGAGCTGGCGAATCTGCTGTTTGGATCCCCGGGCTCCGGAGTCGGCCATGACGTAAATCGGATTCAGCGCGCCTTCCTTGTCGCGCTGCTGCATTTGACCGAACATCTCGTCCGCGACTTTTTCCGTGATCGCCGACCAGATTTCGATGACCTTGTTGTAGCGCTCGCCGTTGGTGATGGCTCCGTCCAGGTATTGCTGCTGCACTGCCACTCCCAGCTTCTCGGCATCTTTCACTAGGATCTTCTTGTTGTCGGGAATGACCATGTCGTCGATGCCGATCGAAAGCCCCGCCTTGGTGGCATAACGGAACCCGAGGTCCTTCACCTCGTCCAGCATCTTGACCGTGACCTCCAGCCCGAAGCGCAGATAGCAATAGGTGACCAGCTGTCCGATACCTTTCTTCTTAAGCAGCCCGTTGATGTAGGGCATACCTTCAGGAAGGTGATCGTTCAGAATGGCGCGGCCCACCGTCGTATTCAGGAAGCTGCGTTCCGAATTGACCGGCTCGGTGTGAATGATTTCCTGATCGTCGTACGCAGTCATCAGGTCAATGACTTCGCCGGTGTAGCGCAAACGGATCGGGCTGAGCGTTTCCACCTCGCCCGCTTCGAGCGCCAGCAGCACTTCTTCAATGTTGGCAAATGCCCGGCCTTCGCCCTTGGCGCCCGGCTTGCCCTTGGTCAGGTAGTAGAGGCCCAACACCATGTCCTGCGTCGGCACTGTAATCGGCTGGCCGGAAGCGGGAGACAGAATGTTGTGCGACGAGAGCATGAGCACGCTGGCTTCAACCTGGGCTTCCGGAGACAGCGGAATGTGTACCGCCATCTGGTCACCGTCAAAGTCGGCGTTGAACGCGGTACAGACCAGGGGGTGAATCTTGATCGCCTTACCTTCCACCAGCACCGGCTCAAATGCCTGGATGCCGAGGCGGTGAAGGGTGGGAGCGCGGTTCAGCAGAACCGGGTGATCCTTAATCACCTCTTCCAGAATGTCCCAGACAATCGGTTCCTGCTGCTCCACCATTTCCTTGGCTTGTTTGATGGTGGTGCAGTGCCCGGTCTGCTCCAGGCGGTGATAAATGAACGGCTTGAACAGCTCCAGCGCCATTTTCTTGGGAAGTCCGCACTGGTGCAGCTTGAGTTCGGGACCGACCACGATCACGGACCGTCCGGAGTAGTCCACGCGCTTGCCCAGCAGGTTCTGCCGGAAGCGTCCCTGCTTGCCCTTGAGCGTATCGGAGAGCGACTTCAGCGGGCGGTTGTTGGCGCCACGCAGCACGCGGCCACGTCGTCCGTTGTCGAACAGCGCATCCACGGCTTCCTGCAGCATGCGCTTTTCGTTGCGCACGATGACTTCGGGAGCGTGCAGGTCCATCAACTTCTTCAACCGGTTGTTGCGGTTGATGACGCGGCGATACAGATCGTTCAGGTCGGAGGTCGCAAAGCGACCGCCGTCCAGTGGAACCAGGGGGCGGAGTTCCGGCGGAATCACCGGAATCACATCCAGAATCATCCAGTTGGGCTTGTTTCCGCTCTTGCGGAAGGCCTCGACCACCTTCAGCCGCTTGGCGTATTTGAGCCGCTTCTGCAGCGAGCTCTCGTGCTTCATCTTCTCGCGCAGCTCGCTGGACAGAGCGTCCACCTCGACCCGCTTCAACAGCTCCTTGATGGCCTCTGCGCCCATCATGGCCTTGAAGCCCGCGGGCCGGTACTGCTGATCCAGTTCGCGGTACTTGGCTTCGTCCTTGATTACTTCGTGATCTTTAACGGGCGCGTCGCCCGGCTCCACCACCACGTAAGCCTCGAAGTACAGCACCGACTCGAGGTCGCGCAGCGAGATATCCAGGAGATGGCCGATGCGGCTGGGCAGTCCCTTGAAGAACCACACATGCGAGCAGGGAGAAGCCAGCTCGATGTGGCCGAGGCGCTCGCGTCTGACTTTGGAGAGGGTGACTTCCACTCCGCATTTGTCGCAGATGACGCCGCGATGCTTCATCCGCTTGTACTTGCCGCACAGACACTCCCAATCCGTTACCGGACCGAAAATGCGGGCGCAGAACAGCCCGTCCCGCTCCGGCTTGAAGGTGCGGTAGTTGATGGTCTCGGGCTTGGTGACTTCACCGTGCGACCAGCTCCGGATTTTTTCCGGGGAGGCGAGGCTGATGCGGATGGCATCAAAATCGGCGATCGGATTTGCCATATCGAAGGGGCTCGAACGGTACAAGGTGGTCCTCCACTTCCTGCGGCAGTGTCGCCGCCGCTGGCGGCTCCCCAAAACCAGTTTCGAGTTTCCGGTATCCAGTTTCCAGTCTGGCCCAGATCCCCGTCACATCTCTGGCCTGCGGGACGGAGAGCGCTTTCCCGCGAGGCTCGCTTTTCCAAAACTTGTTTCCTAAGTTCTTCTGCGCCGTCCCTCAGCAGCTTCACTGAGAGCTGACAGCTGACAGCTTTCTTAATCCGCCGCCGCGCTCAACACCGGCTTCTTTTCTCCGGCTTTGATCAGCTCCACATCCAGACACAGCGACTGCAATTCGCGGATCAGCACGTTGAACGATTCCGGCACGCCCGGCTCCATGGCCGCTTCGCCCTTGACGATGGCCTCGTAAATCTTGGTGCGGCCATACACGTCGTCGGACTTCGCGGTCAGCAGTTCCTGCAGAATGAAAGCCGCGCCGTACGCTTCCAGCGCCCAGACTTCCATTTCTCCGAAGCGCTGGCCGCCGAACTGCGCCTTGCCGCCCAACGGTTGTTGGGTGATCAGCGAGTACGGACCAATCGAGCGCGCGTGGATTTTGTCGTCCACCAGGTGCGACAGCTTCAGCATGTAGATGTAGCCCACCGTGACTGGCTGTTCGAACTTGTCGCCGGTCATGCCGTCGTACAGGAAGGTCTTGCCAGACGTAGGCAGACCGGACGAACTGAGCAGCGCCTTGATCTCGGCCTCGCGCGATCCATCGAACACCGGCGAACCCATATAAACGCCCTTGGTTAGGGTGGGCGCCACCACGGCAATATCTTCATCGCTCATCTCGGCGATGGTGTCCGCCAGAGTGGTGTCCTTGAACAGCGCCTTGAGCTCACGCCGGATCGCTTCTTCCTTCGTGTTCTCCGCCAGCAGTTGGGTAATTTTCTTTCCCAGCTCATGCCCCGCCCATCCCAGGTGGGTTTCCAGAATCTGTCCCACATTCATACGGGAAGGAACGCCCAGCGGGTTGAGCACTATTTCCACCGGCGTGCCGTCTTCGAGGTAAGGCATGTCCTCGTCGGGCAAGATGCGCGCAATCACGCCCTTGTTGCCGTGACGGCCCGCCATCTTGTCGCCCACGCTCAGCTTGCGCTTCATGGCGATGTAGACCTTCACCAGCTTGATCACGCCCGGTGGCAGCTCGTCGCCCTTGGTCAGCTTGTCTTTCTTCTCGTTGACGATCTTTTTCAGGACGTCAATCTGACGCGAGGTCATTTCCTCGATCTCGTCGATCTGCTCATTCACCCGCGGGTCTTTATCGGCGTATTTAATGCGTTTCAGGTTGCGGGTGGAAATGCGCTCGATGGTGTCGCGATCGAGGATCGTGTCCTTGGTCAGCAGGCGCTTGTTGGTGCGCTCGTCGTGCAGATCGGCCTGAACTTCCTTGCCACCCAGGATGTTTTCCAGGCGCTTCAGGCGCTCGTCAGTCAGAATCCGGATTTCATCCGAGAGGTTCTTTTCCAACTTGGCGATCTGCGCCGCTTCGATCGACTTGGCGCGCTCGTCCTTCTCCTGGCCCTTGCGGGAGAAGATCTTCACGTCCACGATCACGCCTTCGATGCCCGGCGGGCAGTAGAGTGAAGCGTCACGCACGTCGCCGGCCTTTTCGCCGAAGATCGCTCGCAGCAGCTTCTCCTCCGGCGTGAGCTGGGTCTCGCCCTTAGGCGTGACTTTGCCGACCAGAATGTCACCTTGTTTGATTGACGCCCCGATGCGGATGACGCCGGCTTCGTCCAGATTGCGCAACATGGACTCGCTGACATTGGGAATATCGCGCGTAACTTCCTCTGGGCCGAGCTTGGTGTCGCGCGCTTCGATCTCGTACTCCTCGATGTGGACCGAAGTGTAGTAATCCTCTTTCACCAGCTTTTCGGAGACCAGAATCGCGTCTTCGAAGTTGTAGCCGCGCCAGGGCATGAAGGCCACCAGCACGTTCCGGCCCAGCGCCAGCTCGCCATGATCGGTGCAGGGACCGTCTGCGATCACCTGCCCTTTCGTGACCCGCTGGTTCTTGAGCACGATTGGCTTCTGGTTGATGCAAGTGTTCTGGTTGGACCGCTTGAACTTGGTGAGCTGGTAAATGTCGCTGCCCACCTCACGTGAAAGCTGTCCGGGATGATGCTCGCCCTCGACCCGCACGATGATGCGCTCCGAATCCACGGAATCGATGATCCCGTTGCGCTTGGCCAGAATCACGGCTCCGGAATCGCGCGCCGTGACTCCTTCCATTCCCGTGCCGACGATCGGCGCTTCCGCTCGCAGCAGAGGTACAGACTGGCGCTGCATGTTCGATCCCATCAGCGCGCGGTTGGCGTCATCGTTTTCAAGAAACGGAATCAGGCTCGCGGCAACGGATACAAGCTGCTTCGGGCTGACGTCCATGTATTCGATCTCGCCCATGTGTTCGAGCACGAAGTT
>DASZHW010000112.1:0-26190 GCA_035937515.1 Terriglobales bacterium
CTTCTGATTATCCGGTTGCTTCAGCAAGCCGCAATATGTAGTGTAACGGGGTGCCACGGCCACCGTTTCCCAAGACGCTTCGCCAGTTTCAGTCCGACTTCGCCACCGAGGAGGCCTGCCAGCGATACCTGGCGGCCTGTCGCTGGCCGGATGGGTTCACCTGCCCTCGCTGCGGGTACTGGAGAGCCTACGAGTTAGTGAAACAGCGGCGCTATCAATGCGCCAAGTGTCGATACCAGGTTTCGCTGACATCGGGGACCATCCTGCACCGAACGAAGATTCCGCTGACGCACTGGTTCTGGGCGGCATACTTGATGACCACCGACAAACGTGGTGTGTCGGCGTTGTTATTGCAGCGACAGCTCGGTCTGGCCAGCTACGAGACTGCGTGGATGATGCTGCACAAACTCCGCCGTGCGATGGTGAATGCGTCCCGGGAACCCCTACGCGGTGAAGTGGAGGTGGATGATACGTGGGTTGGTGGCGAGCAAGCCGGACTCCGAGGGAGCCGACAACTCAAAGAACGGAGGGCAGCTCTGGTTCTGGTGGTGGTGGAAAAGCGTGGGCAAGCTTCCGGTCGGGCGCGGATGAGCGTGATTCCCTACTTCAAGGCCGCAACCGTAATCCCGTTCCTCACCCGGAATGTCGCGCCCGGTTCCACGATCTACACCGATGGCCTCAAGAGCTTTTCCGGTCTGCCGGGGGCCGGCTTCAAGCATGTAGCTCGCACCCAACCTCTTCGGTCCGAGTTGCGCAAAGGCGCGAAGTCCGCTGTCCCACTTGCCGATCGGGCCATTGGAAACCTTCAGCAATGGCTGATCGGCACCTACCATGGAGTGAGCAAGGCCCAACTTCAGGTCTACCTCGATGAGTTCGTATTCCGGCACAACCGCCGCAAAACTCCTGCAGCTGCGTTTCAAACACTCCTGGGTCTCGGAAC
This sequence comes from Terriglobales bacterium, assembly GCA_035937515.1. Classification (GTDB taxonomy): domain Bacteria; phylum Acidobacteriota; class Terriglobia; order Terriglobales; family Acidobacteriaceae; genus JAIQFF01. The sequence goes on from DASZHW010000112.1 coordinate 941, forward strand.
TGGCCGCACATCAACCGAGTACGCGCAAATTCGGGGAGCCAAGGACCTCAACCCCAACCTGTTGGTGCTTGCTGAAGCAACCGGATAATTAGAAGGCAACTATTCATTTCTGCGTGTGCAAACTCTGCTAAGGCCGTCCCCTCCCAGGCCCTTGCCGGCTCTGCATCCTCTCAGATTGCTGCGCGTGTCTTTGTTCCATTTGCTGGGTCTGTTGCTGATGCTTCTGTTCCACCTGCTGCTTTCTGGCATCGTTTGCGTTTTGTTGCGCCAGGCGCTGATGGTCCTGCTCCTGCTTCTGCTGGAGTTTCTGATGGTCCTGTTGCTGCTTCGCGTAGAGCTTTTCCTGCTGTTGCTGGTATTTCTGGTCCTGCTTGGCGTTTCCAGTGTTCGGAGGAGCGGGGCGCGGATGAGGTTGAAGGTCCGCAGCGTGTGTCGCATTGGGAGGCCGGGGGACATTATTCTCCGGCCGCCGATTGAAGTTGTCAGACCGCATCTGCGGGTTTGCCCGCGATTCTTGCATATGCTGAGTTTGAACGGCGATAGGAGCAATATGCCGATCACGTTCCGCAATCTGGTCTTCCGGCCTCGGGCGCGCGTTGATCCCACCATTGCCGCCGTTGTAGCTAATCCGGTTCTCGTTGACCCTGTTGATCACTGTGGTGTTGTAGACGTTGTGAACGTTGACGATATTCACATTGTTCACGGAGCGGTTATAGAAGAAGCGTCCGTTGTCCCAGCGCCCACCTTCGTAGCCCTCGCCGGAGTACCCGTACCCGTAAGCAATCCCGCCATAGAAACCCACATGCGGGCCCCAGTAGCCCTCATGGAAAATAAATCGGTCACCTCCCCAACCCCAGTAACCGGGGGTCCATAGGAAACCAACTTCGGGCGGTTCCACCCACGCGCCCGGAACCCAGTAATAGTCGTTGGAATCGTAGTCGTAGGCCCAGTACCCAGGCGTCCAGAGATAGCCGTCGGCGGGGCAAGGGGGCTGCTCGTACACCGGCAGCGCGGGAGGGCCGAGGGTGATGGCGATGCCGATCTGGGCAAAGGCTGCCCCCGACACCATGAAAATTACCAGTACCGGCAAGAGTGAACGAATGGACGAGATGATGCGCATCTAATTTCCTCCCTTTGTGCAGTTATCTCCCCCAAGCTGAAATTCCATCAAAGCTAGTCTTCGCCCGCTGCGCTGGCGATGGCGCGGAGCTTTGCGTCCCGGCCGATCTGATAGCGGGAGCGGCTGGCGGGTGCGAAAGCGGCGGCTACCAAGGCAACGCCCGGAGTTCGGTCTGGCGCTCCCTTGGCCGTCGCCGCCATGGCGGCGTCGCCGCCCTGCCCGTTCTTCGGACCGCCCGCTGCGGAAGAGGGGATCGCCTGCAGGAACGAATGTATCCAGCGATGCACGCTGTGGTCCTTGACAATGTCACGCAGCAGCCGCATGCGACTACGCTTTTCCTCAGCCGGCATGAGAGCGGCGTCATGTAGCGCTTGCGCCACCTCGGCAAAATCGTTGGGATTGACCAGAATCGCTCCGTGACGCAACTCCGGTCCGGCTCCGGCAAATTCGCTGACGATCAGGACGCCGCGTTCGTCGATCTGCGCGGCGCAGAATTCCTTGGCCACCAGATTCATTCCATCTTTCAGCGGGGTAACCAGGCCGATGTCGGCGGCCCGATAGTAAGCCAGAAGTTCGTCGCGGCCGAGGTTGCGATGGATATAGTGGACCGGAACCCAGCCCGGCTGAGTGAATTCACCGTTGATCTGGCTGACTAACAGCTCGACTTCGCGGCGCAAGCTCTTGTAGTTGGGGATCTCTTCGCGGCTAGGAACCACTACCTGCACCAGCGTCATGTGGCCGCGCAGCTCGGGTGAACGCTGCAGCAGAAGCCGGAACGACCTTAGACGCTCCGGAATCCCCTTGGTGTAGTCGAGCCGATCCACTCCCAAAACCAGCAGGTCTCCCGAGAGGCGGCGGCGGATCTCGGCGCAATCCGCCGCAATCTCCGGACGCGCCGCCGCTCGCGCGAACTCTTCAAAATCGATGCCAATCGGAAATGTGCCGACCACCGCCCGCGTCCCCTCCAGGCTCACTTCCAGATGGGGATTCCCGCCCGCCACCGCAGCTTCAGGAAGAAGGCACTGGAGACAGCCCACGAAATTTGACCGGTCGTGGTCGCTTTGGAAGCCGATCACGTCGAATTGCAACAGCGCTTTCAGAATGGGTTTCTTCCAGGGAAGCTTGGCAAAAATATCCGGTGCCGGAAAGGGAATATGCAGGAAAAAACCCATGCGGGCGCGAACTCTCGCTTGCCGCATGGCGTCGGCAGTCAACATGAGATGGTAGTCGTGAACCCAGATGAAGTCGTCTTCGCCGGCTAGGTCTGCGGCGGCATTCCCGAACTTGCGATTCACCCGTTGATAGATCTCCCAGTAGTCGGGATCAAAATTGCAGCGGGAAGGCATGTCATGAAACAACGGCCAGATGATTTCGTTGGCGAATCCGGAATAAAACTTGGTGACCTCTTCCGCCGAAAGCGGGATCGAGCGCAGAGTATAGGAACGGCCTTGGGAAGCCTTGGCCAGCAACGGCTCAATGGGTTCGCCGGGCCCCGTACCCGCCCATCCGATCCAAACTCCGGGCTGGTCACGCCAGCCCGCCTCGAGAGCGGTAGCCAGGCCACCGGAGCTTCGTTCTACCCGGGCCCGGCCCGCATGTTTGCGGACCAGAATGGGCAAACGATTGGAAACGTGGATCACACGTCCCTTGATATCGGTCATGCTCCTCCTTGTAAAACCTGCAGCCACTCCTCAAAGAACTGAAGCAGCTCATGCGGCGGCTGCAGCCAGCGTTCGGCCGCCGTGGCCCGGGACTGCGGCCGAACCAGCACGGTCAGTCCTTTGCCTCTAAGCGCGGTAAATGCATCTTCATCGGTCTGGTCGTCACCCAGATAGGCGACGGCCGAGCCTACGCCCGCCTCACTTAAGATGGCGCGGACTGCATCCCCTTTGCCTGGCCCAGCCACGCGAAGTTCTAAACCACCATCAAATTCAAGCAACCGCAGCGGCGCCCGGTCGAGCAGAGGCTTCCAAAGCTGGGGAACCTCCCGGGCCATTCTTTCCGCTCTCCCCGGCTCCAGGCCGCGCCAGTGCACCGCGACACCGCCGGGCTTGAGTTCGGTCTGGCTTTCCAGTCCAGCATCCCGCAGTAGCGCTGCCGCCGCGACCAAATGGTCCTGGTGGGCCGGCGCCGGGCCGACTCGATAGCGGCCATCGGGCAAAAGCCTCTCCAGGCCATGGCTACCCCAAATTTCGGGGGCGGGATCGATTCCAATCAGCTTCAGCACTTCGCGGGCGGGACGTCCGCTGATGAGCACTACGCGAGTTCCCTGGGCCATGATCCGCGCAATCAAGGGCGGGACCTCCCGATAGGGAACGGCCCGATCGCGGTCTACCTGAAACGGGGCCAGAGTTCCGTCGTAATCCAGCAACAGCACGCGGGACGGAGCACAACGCAGCCGCTCCAGGAAAGGTCCGCTAATAATTTGGCGCACGAGTGCTTTCATGCCGGCTCCCGACTTCAGCAAGCACCTCAACCACGAAAGCTGGGCCCGACGCAAAGTGGCGGAAAGAACTGTGAACGAGACGGCGGGCGGTCAAATCGCAGACCTCGCGATCAAGAGAAGGGGCCTTCTTCGAGTATTGGATCACCCGACTCTTGTGCCCCCACGGAGCCTGGTATAGCCACATACTTCGAAGATCCGGCCACCAGTTTTATTTAAGATCTTAATCCGATTTTAGCATGGGGGCATGGGCCTTGGGCACGGGGAAATTCATGAAAAAGGTCTATTTATGTCCAACGAAACCAGCGCAGGGCCAGCCCGAATGAGATGGCTCCCCAAAGCCCCAACACCAGCAGGCGGCCGGACTGAGCTCCCAGCGAGGCGCCCTGCAAAATCGTCGCGCGCAGGGCATCGTTCAGAGCGGTCAGGGGCAGCATCTTGATGAAGGGCTGCAGCATCGCCGGAAATCGCTCCGAGGAGAAGAAGACACCCGACACAATCCACATCGGCAGCATGACCAGGTTCATAATCCCGCTGACGCTTTCCAATTTCTGGGCGCGGCTGGCAGTGAGCAAGCCCAGACCTGCGAAGGCCACAGCCCCAATTGTCCCCAGCAACAGGATGGTGAGGAACGATCCCAGCACGCGCATGTGGAAGATCAGAACGCCAGAGCCCAGCAACAGTCCAATTTCGATGACCATCAGCACCAGCCTGCTGCTCACCAGAGCCAGAAGAAAATCGCTGCGCCGCATGGGGGTGGCGACAAAGCGCTTGAGCAGCTTGCGCTGGCGCATGTCGACCAGGGCAAAACCGACGCCCCACATGCCCGAGTTCATCAAATTCATCCCCAGCAGCCCGGGAATCAGAAAGTCGATGTAGCGCGAACCGGGCTCGCTGGAGGCGACGGCTGAGGTAGGGACTGGATCCTTTCGTCCGGCACCCGATTGCAGGGCATCGTCCACTTGAGCGCGCGCCAGCACACTCTCCGGGCGGGCCGGGTCGTAGCGGAACTGGAAAGCACCTTTTCCGTCGGGCGCAACGATCAGATCGTACTTACCCAGGCGGAATCCCTGCGCGGCCACGGACTGATCCACGGCGTCGGCGTGAAGCGCGGAACTTTGCGGCGAGTGTTGGAGCAAATTCATTGCATCCTGAGCCCCCGGTCCGGCGACCACCGCCACGGCTGACACAGCGGCCGGCTTGCTTCGGAAGGCGATCCCCAGACCCAAGGCCATCAAGACGGGAAATCCGAACACCCAGAAGATAACTTCCGGCTCGCGCTGCAGCTCCCGCAGGCGCGCCCCCAGCAGATGAGCAAAAGCGGACCAGCGAGCATTGCGATGAGCCAGAGAAACAGGCTTTGGCGATGCGGGCGCTGCCGGAGTCTGCTGTGCGATTCCCATCACTCCTCCCTCAGGTGGCGCCCGGTCAGGCCCACGAATACGTCCTCCAGGCTGGCCTGACGCGTGGTCAGGTGCAACAGATGCTGGCCTTGTTTCTCGACCGCATTCAGCAGCGCGGGGATGGTCAAGTGGGGTTCATGGACGTTAAGACAGACCAGACCATTGTCGTGGCGAACGGACTTGACCCCGGGCAGGGCGCGCCAGACGGCAAGAGCAGATCCATCGGAATTCCCGCTCACCTCGAACTCCACCATATGATGCCCACCCAATCGCTCGATCAGATCGGCGGGGGTCCCCTCGGCGATGATCTGTCCATGATCAACGATCGCCAGACGGTCGCACAGCCGCTCGGCCTCGTCCATGTAGTGGGTCGTGAGCAGCACCGTGCCCCCATCCCGCTGAAAACCTCGAATGATGTCCCAGAGTTGACGCCGGCTTTGGGGATCAAGTCCGGTGGTGGGCTCGTCCAGAAACAGAATTTTGGGATTGCCCACCAGCGCCGTGGCCACCGCCAGCCGCTGCCGTTGGCCGCCGGACAGCTTGCCCACCCAGGCGTCCGCCTTTTCGGTGAGCTGCAGCTGCTCCAGCACTTCGGCGGGAGAGCGGGGCTCGCGATAGAAACTGGAAAACAGCGCGATGGTTTCGCGGACGGTCAGTTTTTCCGAGAGCTTTGTCTCCTGCAACGAAATTCCCAGCCGCTCGCGCAAATCCCGGGCATGGTCCCGCCAGCTTTGTCCCAGGATCGTGACTTCGCCGGAAGTGGGCTCGAGCAAGCCTTCCAGGATCTCGATGGTTGTGGTCTTCCCTGCCCCATTGGGTCCCAGCAGGCCGAAACACTCGCCTGCGTGAATTTCCAGACTCAGACCGCGGACGGCTTCCACCTTGCCCTCGTAGGTCTTGCGCAAATCGCGGCACTGGATAGCGGCAGCCACGGACAGATTCTAACTGAGCGCCAGTTGCGGGTGTGTGCTTCCCTCGGTCTCGATTACAATAAGACCCTGCCATGCGATCCCGAAGGCGCGGCTTCACCTGACGGCGCTTCTGCTAAAACGCCCGTGTGTCGTTTCCGAGGTCGGTTCTCTGTCCGTAGTAACGAATTCGCGGCTCGATGGAAAAGGAAGGCCACGCCTATGAAGAGGCTATTGCCGTTGCTTTTGCTATTCTCCCTGGCCCAGGCGCAGGAAGTCCGTCACTTCGCATTTCAATACGGCTTTACGGTGAAGGACGTGCCTGCGGGAGGACGACTGCGAGTCTGGATTCCGGCAGCGCACTCGGATGAGTTTCAGGAAGTAAAAATAGTCTCTGCTACCGGCGACCTGGGGCTGAGGAAGACGCATGAGTCCAGGTTCGGAAACGAAATGTACTATGCCGAAACCTTCAAGGCCACGCGGCCGGACTATCGCTTTGAAGTGGTTTATGACGTGATGCGTCACGAACGTCTGACCCTGGGCACGGCGAGGCCGCATCTGGCCGAACTGCAACTCAAGGATCACGATCGCAAAGAGTTTTTGCAGCCCGACAAACTGGTTCCCGTCGCCGGGCTTCCGGCTGATCTCGCGGTTAAGGTAACCGAGGGCAAGACCACGGCGCTGGAGAAGGCGCACGCCATTTACGACTACGTTTTCACCACCATGACCTATGACAAGAGCGGGACCGGTTGGGGGCGTGGCGATGTGCTCTACGCCTGCGATGCCAAAAAGGGTAATTGCACCGACTTCCATTCGCTATTCATTGCCATGGCTCGTTCGCAGGGGATTCCAGCGCGCTTTGAAATTGGTTTTCCAGTGCCGCCCGACAAGCGTTTGGGGGAAGTTGCCGGCTACCATTGCTGGTCCGATTTTTTTGAGCCGCAACATGGATGGGTTCCGGTGGACATTTCCGAAGCCTGGAAGCATCAGGAAAAACGGGACTATTTTTTTGGCGCGAATGATGTGAACCGGGTGCAGTTCACCATGGGACGTGATCTGCGTCTGAGCCCGGGCCAGGATGGCGAGCCCTTGAACTATTTCGTGTATCCGTATGTGGAAGTGGGCGGCAAGGAATATCCCAATGTGTCCTTGGCGTTTTCGTTTGCCGATGTGGATGAAGGAAAGACGGCAGCCAAGTAGCAATGACTTTGTGAGGATGCGTCCCTACCACCTCGCTCAGGGCAGCTCCCCCGCCCCCCCAGCAGCATCTCAGTCCTTGTCGCGGGAACGCTTCGGGGAGAAGACCGCAAATTTCGGCGGCGGCATAGGCGCGTTTCCCATCCGGTCACGCCAGAGAATCAGGTTGAGCAAGGCCGTATTGATCGCATCGGGCCGGGTGAAATCCATTTTCGCCGATTCCGCCGCGCCCTGTCCCTTGGTTGCGTTGGTCTGGTAAATCAAGCCGCTGTCGCGATTGCTCCAATCCGCAATGAAAGGCGGCTGATTTCCCGGACCCGAGAACAAAGGCGCCATTACCGGGGCGTGAGCGTCATTCTGATTCATCGGCGGCAAACCCAGAAGGGCTTCGATGGTGTGGATCATGTTTACCGTCGTATAGAAGCGGCTGTCCACGAACGGTTGCTCTGCTGATCCAGGCGAATACTTGCTGATCTCGAACGCGATGGAACGGTGCGCATCCACGTGATCGGCGCCATCCTGGGCATCGTCTTCGATGATGAAAATCGCGGTGTCGTCCCAGTACGGACTGTGTGAAACGGCCTCCACCACCCGCCCGACAGCTAGGTCGTTGTCGGCCACGGAAGCGGCCGGGCGTGGCTTGCCCGCGACAGTGCCGTGAGTATGGTCGTTGGGCAGATAGAGCAGAACGTAAGCGGGAAGCTCGGTTCCCTTACCTTCGGCGCGGGCACGCACGAAGCTTTCGAACTCATTGAGGAACTCATCGGCGCGAAGCTGATCCGGATACTCGGTGTTGAAGTCGGGAAACAGCGCATCGAAGTGGTCGCGCAGAGCAGCTTTAGTCGGCTTCATACGCTTCAACACCGGTAACGGCCAAGACCAGGGACTGGGTGAGCCATGCGGCTGGCCGACATTGGCCGGCAGCGGTTCGCCTTTACGCACCGAGGCCCGCTCGCACTCCGCGCTGTAGGGAGACGGAGTGCCTTCCCGGGGCGACGCACCCGGCTTCTTTTCCGGCTTGCACCAGATGCCCGCGATGTACTCGCCATAGTCGCGGTAAGTCAGACCCTTGCGGGCGAGGTTGTCCCAGATATAGCCCGTGGCCGGGGCGTCGACGTCCGGTTCTCCGAGGTCCAGAGGAAATTCATCCGACACTGTGCCCTGGTAGTCGTAAACGCGTTCGTGTCCGCGATAAGCGATCTGCCAGGTCTTTTCGTTGTAGTCAGTGGTGATGGCGGCGTTGGACCAATCATGGCCGTCACCAGAGACCTCACCGCTGTCGTAGAAATTGTCCAGCACGCCGAACTGCAGCGCCAGCTTGTGCTCGTTGGGGGTCACATCCCAGCCGTACATGGTGAGGGACGGATCGCCGTTCCCAATCTTCCGGTCCTTCACCTGCAGATCGCCCAGCACCTGATCGTAGGTGCGGTTCTCTTTCAAGATGTAGATCACGTGGCGAATCGGATTGGAGCCGCTGTGAAGGCTGACCTTTCCCGGATCGGAGAGAAACAGATTGCTCTCTTCCACCCGCTCTGTAAGTCTTGCCAGGTCGTTCTCCGCGCTGCGGAAATTCAGGCGGGACAGCGAGCCATAAACCAGCGTCGGGATGTAGGGATGCTTACGGCGCCTTCTTTCCCCTTTGAGTTCGCTGATACCGTTGCTGGGGCCGGAGCCTTGACCCTTGCCGGCAGCAATCAGGAGATCATCGCCGGCGGTGGCCAGGGCGCTGGGATACCAGTCGGTCGGAATGAAACCGAGCGCTTCCTGAGGCAAGGGGAAGGAAATCCCCCGCTTGGCTAGCGCCGCAGCATCGAACACTGCCACCGCGTTCAGCGACGCATCGGCAACGAACACGCGGCCCCCATCGGCCGACTGGGCCAAGGCACTCGGATAGCTTCCCCCTTGCTCTTGCCTGGGCGAATTGGTGGACGCGAGATGAATGACCTCTCCCGAGGAAGTATCCACCGTGGCCACCGCGTCGGCATTGGACAAAGCCACATAGAGCAGTTTCTCGTCCGGGCTCAGTAGAAGAGCGGTGGGATGCGAGCCAGGAGAAGTTTCAGACGCGGGCTGCAAAAGCGGAATCCAGCGCGCCACCCGGCCGGAAACCAGATCCAACTCCACTACGTGCGAGGCGTTCCAGAGGCTGCACCACGCACGCCGGCCATCGCGCGTGGTCACCACCGTATAGGGAAACGAAGCCGGAATGACCGCATGGGTGCTGAGGTCAAATTGGTGCAGGACGCGGCCGTCCGAGGAGTCCAGCAGCACCGCGTTGTCAGAAAGATTGTCGGCCACCAGAAGCCTGTCATCGTCCGGACCCGAAATCACCGCCAGCCCGGCGGGGTAAGGAATAGCAGTTCCGGCGGCCGGCTTGCGGACAGCGTAAGCGACCTTTCTTCCCGGGGCGAGGGCCTGGGGCGCGATTTTCAGAAATCGCTCCGGGCTTACTTTTCCCGCTTCAAACTTGTAAACCGCAATCCCATTTCCCGTATTCTCCGGCTTGGCTCCAACGGGATCGGTAATGGAGCCCATGGACGCATAGAGGCGGCGTCCATCGGGGCTGAAAGCCAGGCCAATGAAGTAACTCTGATGGGCGCTCTCGGCCAGACGGGCGTCAGGAAAATCGCTGAGTTGGTTGGATTTGAGATCAAGAATCGTGATCGATTGCCGGGCCTGCGATTTCTGGGTGCCGTAGCCCATATTGAGCAACGCAGCGTACTGCCCGTCCGGGCTCACCGCGATGGTCGCCGGAAAACTGTTCACCGGCCCGATGCGCCCGGGCGAAGGCGATTGCAGAACCTTGCTGCTGGGGAGCTGGATCTGGCGCGATGGGGCGGGGTCCTGAGCGGAAAGCGGCGTGAGCAGAAAAGTAATCGGAATCAGGCGCAGAACGCCGGACAAATGCTTCAAGTTTCCTCCCAGAAGAATGCCTGGAGCCCTTGTAGCATCGCTCTCAGGAAAAAGAAAGGACGGCGAAAGGGTGCGGATGGGCCTGAAAATATACCTGGAGCTGCCTCCGCGGCAGCACGTCCCACAATTCTTGCGACACTTTAATGGGTGTCTGTAACTTCCTGCTGCTCAGGATGTTCCGCACTGACGTTGTGGCGCACGTCGGCTCCCCGGACCCAGAAGATGACGTCTTCCGCGATGTTGGTGGCATGGTCGGCGACGCGCTCCAAATTGCGCGCAACCAGCAGAGCGTCCAGAGCCTGACGGGTCACGTCATGACGCTCGTTCATGGCCTTTACCAGCACGATAAACGCGTCATCCTTCATGCGATCGACTACATTGTCCATTTCGAGCACGGCCTGCGCGAGCTCAGCCTTTCCTTCGATGAACGATTCCAGGGCGCGGCGCACCATCGCTGAAACTGCCGCGGCCATGCGCGGAATATCCACGGGAAGCTCTGCCTTGGGCAGGTCCACCATATCCATGACGCGCTCGGCGATATTGACCGCCTGATCCCCGACGCGTTCAAGGTCGGCATTGATCTTGGTGACGGCGAGGATGAAGCGCAGATCTACCGCCATGGGTTGCTGCATAGCCAGGAGGTCGAAGGCCATCTCGTCGATTTCGCGCTCCATCTTGTTGATTTGGCTTTCGCCTTCGAGCACCATGCGGCAGCGCGTGAGGTCGCGGTCGATATACGCCTGGCAGGCGCGATCCACCGCCTGCTCAGCCAGTCCGCCCATGCGAAGCAAACGTGCCCGGAGGTCATCCAGTCCTTGCAGAAATCGGGTGCGCGCCATTATCCAAACCTACCTGTGATGTAGTCTTCCGTCCGCTTGTCGGAGGGAGTGGTAAATATCTTCTCGGTCTTGTCGAACTCGATCAGCTTGCCCAACAGAAAGAAGCCGGTAAACTCAGCCACTCGCGAGGCCTGTTGCATATTGTGGGTGACAATCACGATGGTGAACCGTTCCTTGAGCTGGAAGATGAGTTCTTCGATCTTGCCAGTGGAAATCGGATCGAGGGCCGAACAGGGCTCGTCCATGAGCAGCACCTGCGGCTCCACGGCGATGGCGCGGGCGATGCACAGGCGCTGCTGCTGGCCTCCGGAGAGGCTGGCGCCCGACTTTTTGCGCGCCGTGTCTTTTACCTCATCCCAAAGGGCGGAGAGGCGCAGGGCGCGTTCCACGATTTCATCCAGGCGCTTACGGTCATGGAACCCATTGAGCGTCAGTCCGGCGGCCACGTTGTCGTAGATCGACATGGTCGGAAAGGGATTGGCTTTCTGGAAGACCATTCCGATGCGGCGGCGAATCTGCACCGCCGACGTCCCGTTATAGACGTCCATTTCGCCGATCCGCACCCGGCCCGTGGCTCGAGCTTCCGGAATCGTCTCGTGCATGCGATTGAGGCAACGCACGAACGTGGACTTCCCGCAGCCGGACGGGCCAATCACGGCGGTGGCGTGGTTGGCCGCAACCGTCATGTTGATGTCCTGCAGAGCCTGGGTCTTGCCGAACCAGGCGTTCAGTTTGTCGACTTGGATACCCACACCCATAGTTCAGTTCGCTCCCTTAAGCATACCGCGGTTGGCCACCAGGCGCACTGCGCCGACCGAAGCCACAATCAGAACAATCAGAATCAAAGCCCCTGCCCAAGCCTGGCGGTGCCACTCGTCGAAAGGCGAAATCGCGTAAGTGAAGATCTGCAGGGACAACGCGGCGGTAGGCTGGTTTATTTTCCAGTTCCAGTACTGATTGCCGAAGGCGGTGAACAGCAACGGCGCGGTTTCTCCGGCGACGCGGGCGAAGGCCAGCATCACTCCGGTAATCACGCCCGAGGTTGCGGTGCGAAGCGTAATCGAGAGGGTGGTGCGCCACCGCGACACGCCCAGACCGTAAGCCGCCTCGCGCACTATTTGCGGCACCAGCAACAGCATCTCCTCGGTAGTACGGGTAATGGTGGGAACCATCATGATCGCCAGGGCGACTCCGCCCGCCAAAGCGGAGAAATGGCCTTGGCTGAGCACCACCAGGCCGTACGCCACGATGCCCACGATAATCGAAGGCACGCCGTTGAGCACGTCTGCAGTGAAGCGGATCAGGTTTCCAAAGCGAGTGCCGCGACCGTATTCGGAGAGATAGATTCCGGCGCCGATTCCGAGGGGAACGCCGAAGCTGCTGGCGATCAAGAGAATGTAAACCGATCCTCCGATGGCATTGGCCATGCCTCCGCCGGGTTCACCTGGCGGTTTGGGAATCTGGGTCAGGAACGCCAAGTTAATCGAGCCAATCCCTTTGTAGATCAAATAGCCGAAGACGGCAGCCAGCGGCAGCAGCACCAGGACAACCGCCCCGAGAGCCGCAAACGTAACCAGGGCGTTCAGGCCACGCCGCCCGAGGCTGATGGGCGCATCGGCAAAATCACTGGGGAGCATGATCTTGGTTGTCGTCTCAGGCATTGCCCCTCGCAGGCGTACCGCGAGTTACCGTCCACACCAGGAACTGGGCCAGGATGTTCACAATAATGGTCACGATAAATAGTGCCAGCCCTACTTCGACCAGGGCGCTGAGGTAAAGATCGCCGGTAGCCTCACTGAACTCGTTGGCGATCACGCTGGCCATGGTGTAGCCGGGAGCAAAAAGGGACTTCGCGATTTCGGGACGATTGCCGATCACCATGGTGACCGCCATGGTTTCGCCCAGAGCGCGGCCCAGACCAAGAATGACGCCGCCAGCGATGCCGGCACGGGCGTTGCGAAGCACGCCGGTGCGAATCATCTCCCACCGGGTGGCGCCGAGCGCCAGAACCGCCTCCCTCTGCTGTTGCGGCACCGCGGTCATCACCTCACGCGTAATCGAGGAAATAATCGGAACCACCATGATCGCCAGGATGATTCCTGCCGCCAACATACCGATGCCATAGGGCGGGCCCTCAAACAAGGTAGTCCAGCCGAAGTAGCGGGCGAGGAAAGGCTGCACATATTGGCGTAGCAGCGGAACCAGGACGAAAATCGCCCACAAGCCATAAATCACGCTGGGAATGGCTGCCAGCAGTTCCGTAGTGAAAGCCAGCGCGCCGCGCAATCCCCGCGGCGACATTTCCGTGATGTAAACGGCCACACCGATTGCCAGGGGTACGGCAATGAGCAGAGCCAGCGCGGAAGAGACCAACGTGCCGTACACGAAGGGAAAAGCCCCGAACTGATCGTTTACCGGGTCCCAGTCGCTGCGGAAAAAGAATCTCCAACCGAAGGCATGCCAGGAGAGGTTGGACTTGGTGATTAGTTCATAAACAATCAGTCCAACGATGCCGATCACTGACAGGGCGCACCCAAGCATGGCAAAGTAGAAAGCGCGGTCGGCCACGCGACTGTCGCCAGCCGTAATTAGGGGCTTGGCAGCCGCTTGCGTGCCGACCGCAACTGCTTCTTTCGGAAGGGGTTGCGGGCCAGTCAGTCGGGGTTCTCCCAGCGCTCGATTCGCCATCCCCGCGAACCTAGCAGAATCGTGTTACAGCAGTGTTAAAATAACCGTTCGTCCCTGCCTCAGGTGAAGCTTCTGTCGAGCGACCCGTAAGGCTGGTTCTCGCGATTTGTATTTCCCAGGTTCAGGCTGCGCTTTTCGGTCGTCCCCATGGTGTCGATCCAATGTTGCTAGACCGCGATCATATTCGGACCACTATCCGCAAGCTAAGCCGCCAGCTCTCTAAGCTGTCGGCCAGCCCGACGCCGGATGGTGTCCATAAATTCCGTACCTCCAGCCGCCGGGTAGAGGTGCTGGTCGCGGACCTGGCCAGAAAACGCAGCCGCAATGATACCAAGCTGCTCAAGCAACTCGCCCGCCTTCGTAAGAAGGCCGGACGGCTACGCGATCTGGATGTGCAGAGCTCGGCTCTGCGCAGTCTCAAGATTCCCCAGCAACCGGGACGCAAGTCGCAACTGATGAGCACCATGGCCGAGGAACGCGGCCGGCGCGAACGGAAGTTGGTAAAGGCCCTGAATAAAAGAGCGGTGGCAGAAGTACGCAAGCGCTTGAAGCGTGCTGCCAGCGAACTGGAAATACCAAAGAATGTCGACCCTCTGGCTCTGGCGATGCGAAGAATGAGGGAATTGGAGCTCGAACCCGGAGCCGTGACCGAGAAAACCTTGCACCGGTTCCGGATAGCCGGCAAACGGGCCCGTTATATTGCGGAATTGGCGGACAAAAATGCCGAATCCACCCGTCTGGTCGAGCAACTCAGACACATGCAGGATGTAATCGGCGACTGGCATGACTGGCTGCAGCTCACAGAACAGGCAGAGAAGCGTTTTGGCGGCGTGCAGGATTCCGCGCTGGTGGCCGCCTTGCGCAACCTGACCCGAGCCAAGTTCCGCCAGGCGGTCTACACTCTCACTGAAACTCGAGCCGCGCTGGCGAACAGGAAACCAGTTCCCATCACCTCCCTGGGACGCCATCCTGAGCGCCAGGGCTCCGGAACCGCCGCCGCGGTGGCCTGATCCCTGCTTTCGCGGTCATTTTGCCCTCCAACCCAGCCTACAAATCCAATTGGCCACGAAGCTCATCTAATCTGGCTGGAGAACACACCAAGTGAGATCACGGATCGTGGTTTTCATTGCCGTCATTCAGTCCATTCTGTTCCTGGCCCACTGGTTCCTGTACGAGACCTGGAAAGCTTTCTGGCCGGCTACCGGTCAGGCAGGAAGCTCTGACCTCAAGGTGGCGCTGGCTTTGTTGTCGGTCAGCTTCGTGACGGCGTCTTTGCTGGCCTGGCGTTCTTCTCACCTGGTCGTCCGCGTCTTTTACACCATTGCCGCTGTCTGGCTAGGTTTTCTGAGTTTTTGCTTTTACGCCGCGTGCACAGCGTGGGTGCTGTATGGCGGAGCCCGGCTACTCGGATTCCATCCTGACGGCCGCGTGCTGGCGGTTGCGCTTGTCGGTGTTGCCCTGTTGGCGAGTCTCTATGGCGTGGCCAATGCAGCCTGGACCCGGGTGAGACGCGTCAGCGTCAGTCTGCCGAACCTGCCCGAATCGTGGCGGGGACGAGTGGCGGCACTGGTGACCGATACCCATCTCGGTCACGTTCGCGGTTCCCGATTCATGCGGCGCATCGTAACGATGCTCACCCGCCATCGCCCGGACATCGTCTTTATTGCCGGCGACATGTATGACGGAACGGTCGCGCGGGTACGGGAACTTGCCCAACCCTGGGCGCGCCTCGCAGCTCCGCTGGGGGCATTCTTCGTTCTGGGGAATCACGAGGAATTCAGCGATTCCACGAAGTATCTGGACGCGGTCGAGTACTCCGGCGTACGTGTCCTGAACAATGAAAAGGTGACCGTCGACGGGCTGCAGATTGTCGGTGTGCATCATCGCGACTCCACCAGTGATGACCGCTTTCGCCAGGTTCTGCGGGAAGCGGATGTGGATCGCGAACGGGCCAGCATTCTGCTCACCCACACTCCGGACCGGGTGAAGATCGCCGAGGAAGAAGGCATTTCTTTGCAGCTTTCCGGCCACACTCACGGTGGACAGTTTTTTCCCTACACCTGGATTACCTCCCGCATGTATGGCAAGTTTGTTTACGGATTGCAGCGGTTGGGCAAAATGCTGGTTTACATCTCCTATGGCGCTGGCACCTGGGGCCCTCCCCTGCGGGTGGGAACTACTCCTGAAATCGTGCTGATTCAGTTCGAGTGAGGACCGGCCCGCTAACTCAGGGCCGAAAATAACGCTTTCTTCCAGCGCTTCGAGTCGATGGTCCAGCACACCTTGGCTTTGCGCCCTGTGTGCAGGACCGGCGCCCAAATTCCCTGATTCCGCTCATCCCCAGTCACGTTCAGACGATCCACTACGGTCATGCCTCGGGTCAGCTCGCTCTGGATCTCCACATCCACGTAGTGCTCGCTCCACGCGGTTCCCACCGCAGGATCGAGAGCCACGCTCATAGCCACCGGGTCGGGCAGCGAGATGCCGTCCTCCCCGGTCTGGATCTTGTACGCTTCCCGCGCCCGGCTGTTGCATTCGATGGAAAAGCGGGCGAGATCAGTGTCGAGCCGTAGAACCTGCGCGATATCGTCTTCATTCAGCACCGCATCGCCGCGCGAGGTCTGCCAGCCCACCAATTCCACAGGAAGGCCACTGCGCATCACCACCCGGGCCGCCTCCGGGTCCACCCAGATGTTGTATTCCGCCGCCGGAGTCACGTTGCCTTCGCAACATGGCGCGCCGCCCATGACTACGCATCGGCCCGCCTGGGCTGCGATGGACGGTTTTTTCGCCAGCGCCAGCGCCAGGTTGGTGAGCGGCCCCAGCGTGATGATCACCAGCCCGGGATTGGTTTCAATCTTCTGAATGATGGCGTCGACCGCGGGAAGAGTCTCGGGAGCTTGCTTCGGTGCAGGATAGCCGTGATCGCCCAGGCCATCCTCGCCATGAAACCAGGTGGCGCTCTGATGCGTGCGCCGCAGCGGCTTTTCCGCGCCGGCATAGACCGGCACCCTGGCCCCGCAGAGTTCCGCTGTGTAGAGGGCGTTGCGTGTGGCTTGTTGCACTCCGACATTTCCCGCGACTGTCGTAATCGCCACCACGCTCACGCCGGGAGCACGCAGAGCCATGATCAGTGCCACGGCATCATCGGAAGCCACGTCAGTGTCGATCAGGAAGGGGCGCGGCATCCGCGTAGGATAACAAATCAGGCCGGGAAGTCCTTCGTGCCGGGGTCTGGAAAGATCGGATGCTGATCTGCGCTTGGCAGAGTCCTTCGCATCTCTTGACGCGAAACTTTGACCGTGAGCAAAGGACGCATTACGGTGCGATGGTAATCGTGATGGTGGCCGAGCGGGCGTTGGCCCCGCCCGCCGCCGCCGCGGTCACAGTGACGGTTGATGTACCCAACGGGACCTGGTTCTGCGGGCTCGTTCTAGTGATCGAACCGCAGCTGGCAATTCCCATCACGGCAGCGGCCAGCAACAGCATGTGCATCCACCTCCAGCCGTGCGACCGGCTTACACGCCTCCACCGCCGCGATATCGAAAGCAGGGCCAGGATGCCGATTGGAGAGAGCAGCGCCAAAATTGGACGGTAGTGGGAGCCTGGGATCGGTGGAGAGCCCTTAGCGCCCGACGTCGCGACCGTGCTCAATTGGAATTGCACAGTCTGGGCTGTATTGTTCCCACTCATGGTCAGACTCGCCGGAGTGAAAGAGCAGGTGGCGAACCGGGGGAGACCGGTGCATTGGAACGTGACTTGGCCCTGATATGCGCCCACCGGAGTCACGGTCAATGTCGACGTCCCAATCTGGCCGCGGTGGATCGTCAGCACATTTGGATTCGCAGCGATGGAGTAGTCGGTGGCGATATTGACTTGCGCCACCGCCGTCGCGGCCGCGGTCAGGAAGTTGGCGTCTTCGGAATAAGTTGCGGTAATGCTGTGGCTGCCCAGGGTGAAGTCACTCTTGGTGAACATCGCGTGCCCGCCGCTCAGGCTGACTGGCGAACCGAGATTCACGGCGCTTTCGGAAAAAGTGACTGTGCCTCCGGCCGTGTATCCGGCGCCGCTGGAGGGAGAAAGCGCCGCAGTCAGAATTACCGACTGCCCGGGGGTCGCCGATGCCGGAGCGATGTTCAAAGCCAGGCTGGTGGTGAACATGGTTCCAGTGAGGCTGCTGCTGGTGGAGGAACTCGCAGCGGCGTTCGAGTCTCCCGGGTAGTTGGCGAGCACGTTGTGAGTGCCACCACCAGGTATGGAAACGTTGTCCAGGGTCGCGCTCTCGGAGATTGATCCGAGCGAGACTACGAGGCCGGTCCCGGAGAGATTGGGAAGCGCAAGATCAAGTACGCCATCGCCATTTAAGTCGACTAGCGCAATCAGATAGTTGGTCGCGCCGGTGGACGTGGGTATGGCCGTCTTTAACGTGCCGTCTCCATTTCCCTGGAAAAGGTTGACTGTTCCGCCCGAGGGACTGGTGGCCACGACGTCCGGGATGCCGTCCCCGTTCACATCTGCGGCGGCAACTCCCCAGGTATAGCTGGCGGTAGCGTAATCGACCTTGGCTTGGAAGGTCCCGTCCCCGTTCCCCAGAAAAACACTCAAGGAAGAGGCTCCGTTGTTGCACACCACCAGATCCAGTTTTCCGTCGCTTCTCAGGTCAACCGCGACAATATTCGTGGGATTTGGATTAGTAGCGTAGGTGGTTTGGGTCTGAAGGGTACCGTCACCATTTCCCAGCAAGACACTCAAAGTACTACCAGAGGAGTTTGAGACCACTACGTCGAGTTTTCCATCTGCGTTGAAGTCACCTACGGCCAAACCGTAGGGAAATGAGCCAACGCTGTAAGCGGTGAATGCCTGAAGCGTACCGTCGCCGTTGCCCAGAAGAATATCTGCTTTGCCAGTGTTGGAATTCAACGCCAACACGTCCAAGTTTCCATCGTTGTTCAAGTCGCCCAGGGCAATGTACTGGGAGATTCCGCCAGTGGAGTAGTCCTGCTTGGCCTGGAATGTTCCATCTCCGTTGCCCAGAAATACGCTGACCGCGTTGGTACTCCCGTGATATGCGAGTACCAGGTCCGGAATTCCGTCCCCATTCAAGTCTCCCAGGGCCATCCCGAAGGAAAACGAAGGAACGGTGTAGTCCACGTGCGCCTGGTAGGTTCCGTCTCCATTGCCCAGGAACACGCTGATACTGGTTCCGGCATAGTTTGAGGTGACGATATCGGGTATCCCGTCTTCGTTCAGATCGCCCACCACGATCCCATAGCTCGGAGCTGCCGCCGTAAACGACGTCATAGTCTGCCAGCCGCTGGTCGCAGTAGCCGGATCAAGTGCGGCAGAACCCAGCGACGCGTTCCCGTTCGTCTGGTCCAGGAAAGAAACATTTCCGGTCGGCGCAGTTGCACTCAAGGCAGTTACGGTTCCGCTCAGCGTGTAATTTCCGGCGCTGCCACTGGAGGCGAATGTCGTGGTGGTTGCGGCCAACGAGGATGCGGTCACGGTGATGGTCTGGGTAGGGGAGGTGCTCTTCACATAAGCGTGGGTGCCGCCATACACGGCCTTGAGCAAGAGTAACAGCAGGCTGCTGATCCAGAGAGGTTGGCAACGATGCAACGGAATCGCGACATCTGGAAACGTTTCACACGAATGAGGCATGTCGAAAGGCCCCTTGAAATCAGATCGGGACAGGCGAATTCTTGTTTAACCGCCCATCAAGGGACTGATCAGCGGATATGGACGGGCCTTTAGTCGCGACCTGGAACTAAGGTGTAGGCAGGGACACCGGCACAGGCTTAGACCGATCCAAGAGAAAACTCCGAGAAGAACTTCGCCCTGTGCCTACCGCAAGACCCTCCCCCTCGCGATACACTAATTCCCTGCCATGCCGACCTTGGCCGCCGTCGATATCGGATCGAACTCGGTCCGGCTGAAAATCTCCCGGCTTGTCGGCCGTCGTTTGCGCGAGATTCGTGAAGACCGCCAGGTGACCCGGCTGGGCGAGGGCGTGTTTCGCTCCGGCTTCCTCACTCCCACCGCCATGGCCGATACAGTCAAGGCACTCCGGCGTTTTCATCGTGCGGTGCAGCAGGAAGGCGCGGATTTTCTGCGGGTGGTGGCGACCAGCGCTTTGCGCGACGCCCGCAACGCCCGCGCCTTCCTGGAATGGGTGCGCTCGGCTACGGGATGGAACGTGGAAGTCATCTCCGGGCTGGAAGAGGCCCGCCTGATTCACCTGGGCCTGGTCTCAAACTTGCGGCTTACGGCCTCGAACATTTTGATGGTGGACCTGGGCGGCGGAAGTTGTGAGCTCACCATCTCCAACCACGGGCACATTCGGGACACGGTCAGCGTGCCCCTGGGCGCGGTGCGCCTGACTGACGAATTCCTGCCTCAGGATCCCCCCCGCAAGCCGGAACTGCGCCGTCTCCGGGGATTTGTGGAAAGAGAGATTCGTCGAATCTCTGATCGCGTCGCGCGATCCCGTCCCAAAGCCGTGATCGCGACCTCAGGCACGGCCGCGGCCCTGGCCGCCGTTTGTCGCGGCCTATACCGGAAGAAAGGTTCGCGGGAAAGTGCGGTCTCCCGCGACCAGATGGGCCGCATCGCCAAGATGCTCTCGCGCACGCCTCTGGCTGAGCGCACCAAGCTTTCCGGGGTCGGGCCGCGACGGGCGGAGATCATCGTGGCCGGCGCCATCGTGTATGCCGAACTTCTGGAGCGCTGCCAGTTGCCCGGCTTCCGCTATTCGCCCCTGGGATTGCGTGATGGTCTGCTGGCGCAAATGGCGGCGGAATACGACCGCAGTACGCGCTCCGGAAAGCACATCGAATCGGAGCGCTGGGACTCCATCCGCGCCGCCGTGGCCCACTATCACGTAGATATGGACCACGCCTTGCAGGTGCGCCAGGCTGCGATGCACTTGTTCCGAACTTTGAAATCGGTCCATCGCTTGCCACCCGAATACGCGGAATGGCTTTCCGCCGCCGCCATGCTCTACGAAGTCGGCGACTACGTGAATCGCAATGGCAGGCACCGGCATGCCTACTACATCGTCGCCCACTCCGAAATCCTGGGTTACACCCCCGAGCAGAGGCACATCATCGCGGCCACCGCTCGCTATCTGGGCAAGTCGCACCCCTCGTCGGGCGATGGGGCAATCAAAATCCTGCCTCCGGCGGACCGGGAATATGTGCTCAAAGCCTCGCTACTGCTGCGCCTGGCCCGGGCCCTGAATCTGGGACGCAGCGGCGCGGTGAAGAAAGCGCGGGTCACGGTGCGCCGGGGCGACGTAGGCCTGTTGCTGCAGGCCAAGCCGCGGGCCAGCGTCGATCTGGAATTGTGGGCGGTGGAAAAAGAGAAAGGCTACTTCCGGGAAGTCTTCGGACGGACGCTCTCAGCGACAGCGGCATAGAGGGTGCGCAACACCTTGGGGGTAAGACACCACATCAGCGCCGCAGTGCTGCGGCCCATTTCCACCCGGGCGACGGCTCCTTTTTTCAGTTCGACTACCGCCTGGCATCCGGTCTCGCTGATGCACCGCCCCAGGAATTCGCTCAGACTGGGGTTGTGGCCAACCACCATGATGGCGTCGTGCCGTACATGCCGGTCGAGCAGCTTGCGAAAGTCAGCAAACGAAGCGTTGGGCCGCAGGGCATCTTCCAGTTGCAGTTTTCCCTCATAACCCATTTCGTTGCCCACCAGTGACGCGGTCTGCGCCGCCCGCTTCAGCGGGCTGGAAAGAATTGCCTCCACCTGCACGTTCAAAGCCGCCAGCGCCCGGCCCACGTGACCACACTGCTCCACTCCGATCTCATCGAGCGCCCGTTTCTCATCCTTTTTGGGATTGCTGAGCGGTTCACCCGCGCTGGCATGGCGCAGAAAGTAAATGATCATTTCGCGTTACCTTTCCTTCCCCATGGCCCTCCGGCGCGAGGGCCGCGCCGCCGGCAGCGGGATGGCCTCCATCAACTGCTTGCCTTCGGCCAGCGCCAACAAAAAGTCCTGCGCGCTGAAAGCAGCCACTCCTGCCGGGGGTTTGCGTTTGCCCTCCGCCTGCCAGCTTCGCACATAGGTTCCATCTTTGCGCAGCAGCCGGGACTTCACATTGTCGGCCAGGTAGGCATCGAGAATCTCGTGCCGCACTCGCTCCCGGGGCGCGTTCTTCAGGGGGAACATCACTTCCACGCGCTCATAAAGATTTCGCGGCATCCAGTCGGCGCTGCTCAGATATACTTCCTCCTGGCCGCCGTTAGCAAAGTAGTAAATGCGGCTGTGCTCGAGAAAGCGCCCCACAATGCTGTGGACGCGGATGTGATCGCTCACCCCACGCACCCCGGGACGCAGGGCGCACATGCCGCGAACCATGAGCTCGATTTCCACTCCCGCCTGCGACGCCCGATACAGCGCCATGATGATGTTCTTGTCGAGCAGAGCATTCATTTTGGCGATGATCTGAGCCGGCCGGCCATGGCGCGCATGCTCCGCCTCACGTGCGATCAGACCCAGAGAACGCTCCGCCAGATCAAGCGGCGAGACCAGCAGAGGTTCGTAATTGGGATGCTCGGCATACGCCGTCAGAAAACTGAAGACATCATGCACCGCGCCGGTAATTTCTGGATCGGCAGTAAGCAGGCTCAGGTCGGTGTAGATGCGCGCTGTGCTGGCGTTGTAGTTTCCGGTTCCCAGATGGGCGTAGCGGCGGGTTACTCCGTCGGGATCGCGCCGTACCAGCAGCGACAACTTGCAGTGGGTCTTCAAACCCACCAATCCGTGGAACACCTGCACTCCGGCATCCTCAAGATCGCGGGCCCAGCGGATGTTGGAGTCTTCGTCGAAGCGCGCTTTCAGCTCCACTACCGCAGTGACTTCCTTCTTGTCCGCGGCCGCAATCAGGGCCGGAACGATCAGCGAGTGCTCATTGGTGCGGTACAGGGTCTGCTTGATGGAAAGCACCCGGGGATCCTGGGCCGCAGATTCAATGAAGGAGACCACTGCGTCGTAGGAGTCAAAGGGGTGGTGCAGCAGGACATCGTGGCGGCGCAGTTCCTCAAATAAGTCCTGTGACTTGGCGGTAAGCCGGAGCTCGCGCGGAATCAAAGCCTTGAACTTCAGTTCTGGATGCGCCGTCTGCTCATAAATATTGAACAGCCGCGACAGGTTCACCGGGCCGTTGACGGAAAAAACCTGCCAGGGCTCCAGCTCGAAATTGGTGCGCAGGCGCTCGATGATCTCGGGATCGGCGTCGGCTTCGATCTCCAGGCGCACGGCATCGCCCTTGCGCCGGTTATGCAGTTCAGTGCGCACCGATTCCAGCAAGTTGCGCGACTCCTCTTCCGCCAGGTACAGGTTGCTGTTGCGGGTGACCCGGAAAGCGGCTGAGGAAACAATGTCATAGCCGTGATACATCCGCGAGGCATGGAAGGCAACCAGATCGGCCAGAAAAATGAAATCGTCGGTTCCCTCGGAAGGCAGCCGCACCAGACGCGGCAGGGCTCGCGGCACCGTGACCACTCCGGTATAGGTAAGGGCGGAACGGCGGCGGCGGCGCAGCAGGAAGGCAACGCAGAGCGCCTTATTGATCACTCGCGGAAATGGATGCGCCGGATCCACCGTCACCGGCGTCAGCAGCAGGTCCAGTTCCCGCTCACAGTATTCTTCGATGTAGGTGCGGGCGCGCGAGTCCAGTTCGTGCAACCCCAGTACGCGGATACCGTGATGCGCGATCGCGGGGCGCAGTTTTTCATTCCAGCAGTGGTACTGGTCGTCCACAAACTCGTGCGTGGCGCGGGAAACCACCTCGCGTTCTTCCACCAGCGTCAGACCGTCCGGTCCGGCTTCGGTGTAACCGTCTTCAATCTGCTGCACCAGGCCGGCGACCCGTACCTCGAAGAATTCATCGAGATTGCTGGCCGAGATGGAAAGAAATTTCAGGCGCTCCAGCAGCGGGTTCTTCTCGTCCTGAGCTTCTTCCAGAACGCGCCGGTTGAAGGCCAGCCAGGAGGCTTCCCGATTGATGTAGTAAGCCGGATTGTCCAGCGCGATCCGAGCCATATTGCCAAACCAACTTATCCGAGCAAAGTACAGCGTGTGGAAAGCCACTCGGCGCCGGAGAGCTCCGCCGCCGGATCAGTTCTGTGAAGATGCAGGTTTCTGTACCGCTTCCGGAATCCCAGGCGTACGCTTTACGACAACCAATTGCAGCTCCCGCCCTCCCGGTCCTTTCACCGACATGTGATGTTTATCTGTCAGCCTCGCCTGGACTTCAGCGCCGGCTTTCCACTCATCGGGCAAGCTGTCGGCCGCGTGCCGGGGAGTGTATTCGGTCACGTACAGCGCATCTTTCAGTTGCAGGGAAACTTCGTAGTAGGGGTCGTCCTGAGTCACGGGCGTGTTCACCAGGTAGTAGAGCACCCGGGTGTGAGCTTTCTTCTCGACCTCGGCGATCTGGCCCTTCTCATACTGCTTCTCGGCGGCAAACAGGCCGGCGGTTGAAATCAGGACAGCGAGCAACGCCGCACTGGCCATGACCTGCTTCATGCGAAGGGTAAGTATAGAACACACCACGGCTGGACAGGATAGTGCTGCCAGGAATTGACGTCCCATGAAAAGGCGGGACGGCGCTCTCGCCGCCCCGCATGGTTTCTTGCACTTCGACTGGAGAGCCCAAACCTTCCCGTCTGGTGTCCTCCCGGCCGAAGTAAGTTCTATTGCACCTGTTTGATAGCGCCCTTCACCTTGGTCGCCACGTTCTCCGGCAAAGGCGCGTAGGTGAGATCCGCGGTCATTTTTTGACCATCGTCGACCATCCAAGTCAGGAAATCAGCTAGGATTTTTCCCTTGGCTGCTTCTTTAGACTTTTCCGGTATCAACAACCAGGTAAAGCTGGAAATGGGATACGCATCCTTACCGGGCGCGTTGGTGATGGAAACCCGGAAGTCCGCGGGCATACTCTTGGCTGAAGCCGCAGCAGCAGTCACGCTCTCCAGCGAAGCCTTCACGAAGCTTCCTGCAGAGTTCTTCACGCTGCCATACGCGATGTTGTTCTGCACCGCGTAGATCAGTTCAATGTAGCCGATACCACCTTGCATCTGGCGGATCATGCCGGCAACACCTTCATTGCCCTTGCCGCCCAGGCCCACCGGCCACTTTACTGAAGTTGCCTTCCCCGGCCCATTCGCCCACTCAGAACTCACTTTGCAGAGATAGTCGGTGAAGATATAGGTGGTGCCGCTGCCATCGGAGCGATGAACCACGATAATGGTCTGGTTGGGAAGATTAACTCCTGGATTGGCTTTCACCAGCGCGGGATCGTTCCAACTGGTGATTTTTCCCAGGAAGATGCCAGCCAGCGCCTCAGGGGTGAATTTCAGTTCCCCGGACACGCCCGGAACGTTGTAGGCCGGAACCACTGCCCCCATGACGGTGGGGATATGCAGAATTTTGGTCTTGGCCTGGGACAGTTGCTCATCGGTCATCGGACCATCGCTGGCGCCGAAATCCACCGTTTGAGCCAACACCTGCCGGATGCCGCCACCACTGCCGATCGACTGATAATTGAACTGCACATCGGGATGAACTTTGTGGTACTCGCTGAACCACTTTTGATACATCGGATTAGGGAAAGTTGCGCCTGCCCCATTCAGAGTTGTCTGCCCTAAAGCGGGGAGCGCCAGAGCGACACAAAGAAGCGCAATGCGGCGAATCACGCGATGGTTCCTCCTTTAAATTGATAGG
>DASZHW010000113.1:0-2932 GCA_035937515.1 Terriglobales bacterium
GCATGAGCTGGTCAGCATTCTGCGGGCTTGCCACATGATGGTTTCGTCTCGCTATCACGGCATCGTGACCTCGATGCCCGGGCTGGTGCCGTCAGCGGGAATCACCATGGACGAACGCATCCGCAACCTGATGCGCGAGCGAGGGCATCAAGACCTGTTGATGAACGTGGACGATCCGGACCTCGAGCCGAAACTGATGGCGGCCCTCGAGAAGCTGGCGACGCAAGGCGAAGCGATCTCGGTGGGAATCGGACAGACCGTGGTAAAAAATCTGAAAATCATGGCCCACATGGGGGTGTATTTCGAGGAAGAAGTGCAACGGCGCTACCCTGAGTTCCCAACGCGAAAGGGAGAATGGAGCTGGGAAGATTACTTGCCGCCGATCAGCAAAGGCTTGAAGCAGTTAATAGAAGCATTCGGCTAGCACGAACCACGTAGGGGCAGGTGTCCCACCTGCCAGCCGGGCAATGCTCGGCGGTTCCGGCGACACCGTTCGAGCGGAGCTTCACTCCGCCGGGCGGGTAAGGACACCTGTCCCTGCGCAAGCCCATGAACTTTCTGGAAAATATTTTCGCCCAGCTCGACACGGCCGGAGATAGCACCGTCCTCTGGGAGATCCAGGAGCAGGAAACTCCCCAGGAATTAAGCTTCGGGCTGACCGGTGGCGGACTCCTGACCCGGGTGGCGCAAGCCCGGGCATTCCTCCTGTCCAAAGGTCTCAAGAAGGGCGATCGCTGCGCCCTGCTTGCTCACAACGGCATCGACTGGGTCGCGCTTGACCTTGCCCTCATGGCGGAAGGCGTGATCGTAGTTCCGCTTTATGCGCGCCAGGCGCCTGCGGAGCTGGTAACCATGATGAAGGACTGCTCGCCGGCATTGATCTGCTGCGGCGATGCTGGGTTACGAGACGGTATCCACCAAGCCTGGTCAGAGACCCCTCCGCAATATTTGTTCGACGAGATCTTCTCCCATGCAGGCGCTAGCGTGAACGGGAATCCACAACTCGCCGATTCGGACCCTGTCACCATCATCTACACGTCGGGCACTTCCGGCGAAGCGAAGGGCGTCATCCTGACCGCGGGCAACGTCGGCCATATGCTGGACTGCACGTCGGGACGTCTGGATTTGCTGATGGAGAGCAGGCCAGGGCAAGACCGGGTGTTCCATTACTTGCCATTTTGCTTCGCAGGTTCCTGGATCATGCTGTTGACTTGCCTTCTGCGGCGCAGTTTGCTCACGTTGAATACAGACCTGGGAAAACTAGCGGGTGAAATACGCACGGCCGCACCGGACTATTTCCTTAACGTCCCGGCACTGCTGGAACGCATGCGCAAGGCGGTCGACGAACAACTCTGGAAGACCGGTGGCCTCGCGCTCGCAATTTACAGTCGCGCCAAAGCGGCATGGATCCGCAAGCGCGAAGGGCGAACGCGGTTCACCGACCCGGCTTGGCTGAGTCTGGCCGATGCGATGATCTTTCCCACTATCCGCAAGAAAATGATTGGCGACAACCTGAAAGCCCTCATCTGTGGTTCGGCGCCCCTGAACGTGGATACACAACTCTATTTCGATATGCTCGGTATTCCCGTACTCCAGGTTTATGGGCTCACCGAGACCACCGCAATCTGCACCATGGACGATCCGCGCCATGTCGAACCGGGACGCGTGGGGCCGGCCATCAGCGGCGTTGAGATGAAGGTCGGCGAGAGCGACGAGATCATGGTGCGCGGCCCGAATATTTTTCCCGCATACTGGAACCGGCCAGAGGAAACCTCCAAGTCGCTGCGGGACGGATGGTTTCATTCCGGAGACCAGGGAGAAGTTGATGCGGCAGGGAACTGGCGCATTATCGGGCGGATCAAGAACCTCATCGTTCTGGGTTCGGGCCACAACATTGCGCCGGAGCCAATCGAGGATGAGCTGCTGCGAAATTTACCCGGCGCACAGCAAGCAGTGCTGGTGGGCAACGGACGCGGATATCTTTCGGTGATTGTGACTGGAAGCGTTACCCGGGAGCAGGTACAGGCAGCGGTAGACGCGATAAATCCACAACTACCCCACTATAAACAGATACGAACATTTCACGTCCATGCAGAACCGTTCTCCATCGAAAACGCGCTGCTTACGGCAAACGGCAAGCTCAAGCGCGATTTGATCGCAGCCTGCCTGCAGAACGAAATTGAGGAAATGTATGCCGTCAAACAGGCCTCATGATGGTAGCGCCGGCGTCCCGCCGGCTGTCTCGAGGGCATCTTTCCCTCGAAACGTAAGGGTCAGTTTGGCGGTACGGTTCGAGCTCGATTGAAGAAGATGAACCAATTCAAAGGCCAAGCGCTCTCCTGGGAGCTTAAAGACGGCGTCATCGAGCTGGCTTTGCATCGCGGTCCCTGCAACGAGATCGGTTCGCTCACGCTCGAAGAATTGGAGAAGTTTGTATCCGCGCTCGAGCTCATGCACAGCCATGCCCACGCCCTGATTCTGTACAGCACCCTGAAATCGGGGTTCTGCGCCGGAGCCGACTTGCGTGAGCTCTATCGCGGCGGGCAAGGGATGGAAAAGCGAGCCGTCGCCCACGGCGTCCGGGAATTTCTGGAACGCATCCACAAGGTGATGAATGCAATCGACAGCGCTCCGCTCACCACCATCGCAGCGCTCAACGGCGTAACTTTCGGCGGCGGGTTCGAGCTCGCCCTGGTCTGTGACCTGATCATCGCTGACAAAATGGTACGCTTTTGCTTTCCGGAATTGCGGCTGGGTTTGATTCCCGGATTCGGCGGTATCCCGCGACTGAAGCGCGATTTAGGGAATGCCGTGGTACGCGACCTGCTACTTACTGGCCGCAGCTTCAATGCCACAAAAGCTCAGCAGGTTGGACTCGTGAGTCAGGTGGTCGGGGAAGGCGAATCCCTGAAAGCGGCTCGCGGCACGGCCG
>DASZHW010000114.1:0-65162 GCA_035937515.1 Terriglobales bacterium
ATTACTTCCTGTACTTTCATGGCCCGCTCCCCTGCGGCCTGCGCGTATGAGAACATGCCCTCCATGGTCTCCTACCCTCGCCGCCTGCAAAGCGGACATATCACTTGCTATCTCAACCGGACATATCATCTGCTAACGACAGCGCGGCGCTTTCACCTTGACACGATTTCCCTCTGACAGCTAGCCTACCTCGCTGCTCGATCCCGGGGGGAAAGTCCTTTGAAACGCTTTATTTTTGGCGCTGCCCTTCTGCTCGTACTCTGGCTCGCATCCGCGGCTCCCGTTTCCGCAGCTGCAAAGAAGATCATTTTCGACACCGACCCGGGTTCTGACGACGCTTTGGCCCTGATGCTGGCCCTGAACTCGCCCGAACTGGATGTGCGCGCCATCACCGTGGTCCCGGGCAACGTGACCGCGGCCCAGGGTCTGGAGAACGCATTGCGCATGGTGTCGCTGGCCAATCGCTGTGACATTCCGGTCGCCGCCGGAGCGCAGCATCCCCTTTTTCAAAAATTGATCACCGCCGAGTTCTGGCATGGCAAGAATGGTTTGGCCAACGTCGAGCTTCCCGCCAGCAAATGCAAGGTGGATGCGCGTTTTGGGCCGGACCTCATCATTCAGTTGGTCCATGCCGCACCTCATGAGATCACGCTCGTCCCCGTCGGACCGCTCACCAACATTGCGCTGGCGGTGGAAAAAGATCCAACTATCGTTCCTCTGGTCAAAGAGGTGATCCTCATGGGAGGCTCGATCACCGGAGGCAACGTGAATGCCGCCGCAGAAGCCAACATCTATAACGATCCGGAAGCCGCCCAGGTCGTGTTCCAGGCCGGTTGGCCCTTGACCATGGTTGGACTGGACGTTGGTGACAAGGCCCTGTTTTCTCAGAAATATCTCGACCAGTTGAGTCAGACGCATGGCCCGATGAACGATTTCACCGTTTCCGTGGCCAGGTATCTGGTCAACCTTGCCGCCCAGTTCGGCGTGGGCGGCACGCCAATGTATGATCCTCTCGCCGTGGGTGTGGCAATTGACGCGACTCTTGTGAAAGCTCCGGAGATGCACGTCGATGTCGAGACGCGAGGCGAGTTCACCCGGGGAGAGACGGTCGCGAATCGCCGCGGTTATGTTGAGCGCAACGTTCTGCACGGCGACCGCTACATGATCGAGGGCGCCGACAAAGTCGTGCCCAACGCCAGGGTTTGCACCGACGTTGACGCTGACCGGTTTCTGCAACTGTTTGTCTCCAGAATTCAAGGCAAGTAGTCTTGGGAGACCCCATGCCCGCGCAAACGCATGATCGGCGAAACTTTCTTGAAGCGATGGCCGTCATGGGAGTGATGGCAACCGCGGAAGGGACATCTCTGGGCATGGCTTCAGGTACGTCATCGCCGCGCTGGCCCGTCCTCACTGGCAGCCCGGTGCTGGATAGCCTTCATCCGGTCATTGAGAATTCCCGCGACGTCCGCACTCACGTGGACAAAATCGTAGAGGTGGCGGGCTGGATGGGCTACGAAGAATTGCCCATGCCGGATTATCAGATGCCTTTCGGCCAGGGCAGCAGCGCTGATGAAGTGATCGATTTCGTCCTCACCGCCGATTGCGTCGACACCGCTTTTACCGATTTCTCCACCCACGTGAAATTTCAGGTGGATTATGCCGGGCGGCACTGGTCCGATTCCGACGGCCTGTTCGCCTGCATGAAGCGCGCGCTGGACAACGGAATCCCCATCCTCGACGGTAAGTTCCTCGCCCAACTCACTCGTCCCGAGATGGAGCGCATTTTTGCCGCCAACATCGAACTGCCCATGCTGGGCGAAAAAATGGAAATCTGGCGCCAGGTAGGAGCAGTCCTGAACGAAAAATACGAAGGCCGATTCCACAATTTCGTGAAATCCTGCCCGCCTCGCCTCTACGCCAACGGCGCCGGTTTAATCGACCGCTTGGTGAAAGAGTTCCCTCGGTTCAACGACGTCAGTCTCTACGACGGCCACACCATCAAGTTCTACAAGCTGCCGCAACTGGGCATCTGGTTTGTTTATTCGGCGTTAAGGAAGAGCGGTCAGTTCCCTCTCGAAGACGTGGACAAGATGACCGCCTTCGCCGATTACATCGTGCCCGTTGCACTGCGGCTGCTGGGAATCACCAGCTACTCGGCCGAACTGGAACACGCCATCAATACTTACCAGATGATCCCGCGCGACAACCGGCAGGAAGTGGAGATTCGCGCGCACTGTATTTACGCCACCGCGCTGCTCTGCGAAGAGGTCAACAAAATTCGCCCAAAAGAGCAGCAGATCATCATTCCGCAGATTGACGCCCGCCTGTGGACCCACTACCACACCACCTGGTGGCCGCATCATCTCACCAGGACCATCATGTACTGAGCAATCACGCCTCCGCCGCTATGCGGCCGCTAGATAGACGTAGCGCAGAATAAAAAGCGCGGTCAGGATCCACAGCACAACGCTCACCTCGCGATGCTTGCCCGCCGCCACTTTCACTACCGTGAAAGAAATCACACCCAGACTGAGTCCGGTCGCGATGCTGAAAGTGAGCGGCGTGGCGAGCATGGTCATGAAGGCGGGAAACGCGTCGCTGAACTCCGCCCAGTCCACTTTCGCGATCGATTGTGTCATCAGCGCTCCCACCAGGATCAGGGCCGGGGCCGTGGCGAAGCCTGGAATGGCCGCCGCCAGCGGCGAAAAAAACAAGGCCACCAGGAACAGAGCGGCCACAAAAACGTTGCTCAACCCGGTGCGCGCTCCGGCAGCGACTCCCGCCGCGCTCTCGATATAACTTGTCACGGTCGACGTTCCGGCCAGCGAACCCAGCATCGTGCCCACGCCATCCGCCAGTAGCGCCTGCCCCACTCGCGGGATTTTGCCGTCCTTCACGAACCCGGCCTGCTCGCACACTCCCACCAGCGTGCCCACGTTGTCGAACAGGTCCACAAACAGAAAAGCAAAAATGATTTCCAGCAGTCCCAGGTGAAGGGCTCCGCGCAGGTCCAGTTGCAGCAGCGTGCCGGAGGGATGCGGCCATGAGGCCAGTGCATGCGGCCAGTGCGCGATCCCGCGGGCGATTCCGAATAAGGTGGTCCCTGTGATTCCGAGCAGAATCGCGCCGGTGACCTTGCGCGCCATCAGCGCCACGGTCAGTACGATGCCGAAGCACGCCGCCTGCACTTCCGGATTGGTGAAGCTCCCGATGCTCACAAACGTCGCTGCGCTGGCCACCACCAGCTTGGCATTGCGCAGGCCGACGAAGGCGATGAACATCCCGATGCCCGCGGCGGTCGAGTGTTTCAGGCAATCTGGAATTCCATTGACGATCTGCTCGCGCACCCGGGTGATGGTCAGAATGACGAACAACGTGCCGGAGAAAAACACTACTCCCAGTGCCGTGCGCCACGGGATGTGCATGCCCAGACATACCGAGTAAGTGAAATACGCGTTCAGGGACATCCCGGGCGCGAGTGCGATGGGATAGTTGGCGTAGAGGCCCATGATCAGAGTGGCCGCCGCCGCCGAAATGCAGGTCGCGAAGACTACGCCTTCGGCCGGCATTCCTGCCTGGGCCAGGATTTGCGGATTCACCACCACGATGTAAGCCATCGTCATGAAGGTGGTCACACCGCCGAGGAACTCCTGGCGCACCGTTGTTTGATTTTCTGTCAGCTTGAAGTAACGCTCGAGCAAATCGCCCCTCCGCCGGGGTTGGGCCTGAGAAAAACAGATATTGCATCCACCGCGGTGAGTAATGCACTCTAGGGGGCGGTCTCGGGCAAGTCAATGCGAAAATCTTTCAACGCGCGCGCTCCGATTGAAACCGCCAAGGAGTGCGTTTGCCACAACCAGATCTGACTCTTTCCCGTGTTCCCCGGCGGCGCTGGCGGATTGCGTTCCTGCTCGCCTTTGGTGTGATGGTCGCTTTCTTCGATCGCATCAATCTGTCCGTTTCCCAGAATGCGCTGCATGCGTCCTTTGGATTGTCGTTGATTGCGTTCGGATATCTTTCCAGCGCCTTCAGCTGGACCTATGCCGCCATGCAGGTGCCGGCGGGCATCTTGCTTGACCGCTTTGGAGTGCGCCGCGTCGGGCGTATCGGCGCATTTCTGTGGAGCGTTGCCTCATTCGGTGCAGCCCTTTCCTTCGGATTGACGACTTTTGTGGCCGCGCGGTTTCTCCTGGGAGTGGCTGAATCCCCTACTTTTCCCAGCAACGCCAAGGCACTAGGCTACTGGTTTCCTGACCAGGAAAGAAGTTTGGCCACGGCCATCACCGATGCCGCCGCAAAATTCTCCTCGGCCATCGGAGTGCCGCTCCTCGGAATTCTGCTGTTGCATTTTGGCTGGCGCTGGAGCTTTGCCGCCACCGGTTTCATCAGCCTGTTTTATTTTGCCTTGTTCTACTACGTCTACCGCAATCCCAGCGAGGATGAAGGCCTCGCGCCGGAGGAGCGGGAATATATTCATCGTGGCGGGGCACAAAAGGAAAGTCAGGCCGGGGCGAAGAGTGGAAGCTCCGTGGCCTATCTTTTGCGTCAGCCCAAGGTCTACGGGCTGGCGCTGGGCTGGGGCGCATACAACTACACTTTCTTTCTCCTGCTGAGCTGGCTGCCCAGCTATCTTTCCATCTCCCTTCACATGGACCTCCTGCACTCGGTTTTCTATACCAGCGTGCCCTGGCTGTTCGCGACCTTCACCGACCTGCTGGTGGGCGGCTGGCTGGTCGACGCTCTCATTCATCGTGGCTGGGATTCGGTCCGGGTGCGCCGGACCGTGCTGATCGTCTGCACCAGCTTTGGCCTGGGAATGCTGGGAGCGGCGCGGGCCCACAGCGCCACCTCCGCGCTGCTCTGGATCAGTATCGCGCTGGGAGGTCTGGCGGCGGCCGCACCCGTGGCCTGGACCGTGCCCTCCCTCATCTCGCCCCGGGAGAGCGTCGGCAGGCTGGGAGGGATCGTTAACTTCAGCGGCCAGCTCGCCGCCATTTCCGCTCCCATCGTCACCGGCTACATTGTCTCCGCCACGCATTCTTTCGCGTCAGCATTCATTACGGCCACGGTGATCCTGTTGCTCGGCATTGCGGGCTATGCGTTTCTGCTGGGCCGGATTGAACCCATTCCGGAGCCGGCAGAGGCGGTTTGATCCCGGAGTGCGGTGCTTGCATCTTCCTGCATAAAGTAAGACCATTCGTACAGAAGTGAACTGCGAAACCTCGCCAGAGCGCTGTTTTGTGACTTATTGAAGGGACCCGCATCTTGTACTTCAGACCCGGAACACTCGATGAAGCGGTTCAGATGCTCGCCGGTCATGGCGGTCAAATTCTGTCCGGCGGCACCGATTTTTTCCCCGCGCTGGGTGATCGCGCGATTACCGGACCTGTAGTCGACATTTCCGGCCTCAATGCAATCAAAGGGATCTCGCTCGATCCCGCCTTCGTCCGCATCGGCGGGCTCACCACCTGGAGCCAAGTGGTCGCCGCTCCGCTTCCTCGCTGTTTCGACGCCCTGAAAAGTGCGGCCCGGGAAATTGGCGGAATCCAGATTCAGAATCGCGGAACGGTTGCCGGCAACCTTTGCAATGCCTCACCGGCCGCAGACAGCGTTCCTCCGCTTCTGGTGCTGGATGCGCAGATCGAACTGGCTTCGGCGGCGGGAAAACGTCAAATACCACTGGCGGACTTCATTGTGGGCAACCGCAAAACCCTTCGCCGTCCCGATGAGATTCTCACCCAGGTGATTGTTGCCCGCGGCCTCGACGACGACGCTTCGTCCTTTCTCAAGCTCGGCGCCCGGCGCTACCTGGTGATTTCCATCGCCATGGTTGCGGCCGTGGTCAAGAGCGATGCCTCAGGCTCGGTAGCGGAAGCTCGCGTGGCGGTCGGATCCTGTTCGGCCACGGCCAGGAGACTGTTGGCTCTGGAGCGTGCTCTGGTTGGGGCTCCCGCCCGCATCGGGTTGGGCGCGCTGGCCTCACTCGAGCATCTCCAGCCCCTCTCTCCCATTGATGACGTACGCGCGACCGCCGGGTACCGCAACGACGCTGCTCTGACCCTGGTTCAGCGCGCGCTCGACGCCTGTGTGGGGAGCGCCTGACATGGCCACGATCACTTCTCCCCAGTCGGGGCTCCGCACTTCCGTCGCATTCTCGCTCAACGGTGGAGGCGTGTCCGCTTCCGTTTCTCCCCTGGACCGCCTGTCCAAAGTTCTACGGGAATCTCTCGGATTGACCGGAACCAAAGTCGGCTGCGACGCCGGCGACTGTGGGGCCTGCACGGTTCTGCTCGACGGCGATCCCGTCTGCTCCTGTCTGGTGGCAGCCGGACAGATCGAAGGACACGAAGTCACAACGGTCGAAGGGCTGCCGGCCCGCGCTCCCATCTTCGATCAGCTCCAGGGATCATTTCTGCGCCACGGCGCGGCCCAGTGCGGAGCATGCACACCGGGCATGCTGGTGTCCGCCACCGCTTTGCTGGAACGTAATCCGTCGCCCAGCGAAAACGAAGTCATGGATGCCATCGGCGGCGTGCTCTGCCGCTGCACCGGCTATCGCAAGATCATTACTGCGGTGCAGGAAGCCTGTACCCCCACCAGCGCCCAGCCCGCGACGTGCGCCGGAAACGCGGTTGGCCAGAGACTGGTCCGCCTGGACGGGCAGGGAAAGGTGAGTGGAAAAGAAATTTTCGGCGCTGACGAGATTCCCGCCGGAGCGCTGGCGGTTCGCGCCATTCGCTGCCCTCACCATCGCGCCCGTTTTCGCCTCGGCGATCTGGACGCTTTTGTCGCGGAGCATGCCGGAATTCACTGCGTCCTGACGGCCAAAGACGTTCCGGGGGAAAACTGCTACGGCGTGATTTCGCCGTTTGCCGACCAGCCCGTGTTCGCCGAAACCGAAGCCCGCTTCCGGGGCGAAGCAGTGGCCGGGGTGGTCGGCGATGCTGCAGTCATGGAAGCCTTCGACAGCGCCAGTTTTCCTGTCACCTGGGAGGAACTGCCTGCGCTGACCACAATAGCTGCCGCCCTCGCCCCGGATGCGCCGCGTATTCACGCCAAACGGGAGGGAAATATCCTGGTCCGCGGCCGCGTGGTTCGCGGCGATGTCGAAAAAGCGTTACGAGAAGCGGCGGTCGTAGTCGAAGACGAGTACGAAACCGGCTTCATCGAGCACGCCTACATCGAGCCGGAGGCAGGCTTCGCCCGGCGCATCGGAGACACTATCGAGATCCAGGCCTGCACGCAGGCTCCCTACATGGATCGCGCCGATTTGGCCAAAATCCTCGGGATTCCTCCCGAGTCGGTGCGCATTATTCCCACCGCTGTCGGAGGCGGATTCGGCGCCAAGCTCGATCTTTCCGTGCAGCCGTTTGTCGCGCTCGCCGCCTGGATTCTTCGCCGGCCGGTACGCATGGTCTACTCCCGCCAGGAATCGATCGTCTCAACTACCAAGCGCCATCCCTCCTCCATTCGTCTTCGCGCGGGCGCAGGCCGGAACGGAAAACTGCTCGCCGTGGACTTTGCCGCTGACTTCAACACTGGAGCCTATTCCTCCTGGGGCCCGACGGTGGCGGCGCGTGTGCCGGTTCACGCTTCCGGTCCATATCATGTCCCCCACTACCGCGCGTTAACCCGAGCCATTCATACCCATCTGGTACCCGCAGGGGCCTTCCGTGGTTTCGGAGTGCCGCAGACCGCCATCGCTCAGGAACAACTTTATGACGACCTGGCTGACCGGCTGGGGATCGACCGCCTCGAATTCCGGGTCGTGAATGCGCTGGACGACGAAACTCCCACCGTCACCGGCCAGGTACTGGGGATGGGCACCGGCATTCGCGCCTGCTTCGAAGCTCTGCGACCGCGCTGGATTGCCGCGCGCGACCAGGCCGCCACCTTCAACGCGACCACCGACGGTCCGCTGCGCCGCGGCGTCGGCGTCGCCGGGATGTGGTACGGATGCGGCAACACTTCCCTTCCCAATCCTTCGACGATTCGTGTGGGACTGAAGCCGGATGGCCGCATCGCGCTGCACCAGGGCGCGGTCGATATCGGGCAGGGTTCGAACACCATCGTCACCCAGATTTGCGCCGACGCAATGGGTGCGCCTATCGATCGTTTCGACCTGGTTTCCGGTGATACTTCCATCACTCCTGATTGCGGCAAGACCTCAGCCTCCCGCCAGACCTTTGTCACCGGAAAGGCCGCACACATGGCAGGCACGGAATTGCGGCGCTCAATTTTGCTCCTGGCCGATGCCTGCGAATGCGACGTGATTGCGTTCAGCGACGCCGGCGTCACAGTCACCGAAAAAGACAACGGGAAGCTGCGCACCATCAATCTGCGCGACCTTCCGCTCGACAAGCACGGTTACGTTCTTACGCGCGAGGCTACTTTTGATCCGCCCACCAGCCCGCTCGACGCCAACGGCCAGGGCACGCCCTACGCCGTTTTCGGATTCGGAGCGCACCTGGCCGAAATTGTCGTCGATACCGAACTCGGCACGGTGAAGGTTCTTGGAATCACCGCCGCTCACGATGTCGGCCGCGCCATCAACCCCACACTCATTGAAGGACAAATCGAAGGCGGGGCCGCCCAGGGCTTGGGCATGGCCCTGATGGAGGAATTCTTTCCCGGCAGGGGTGAGAATCTGCACGACTACCTGATTCCCACCGCAGGTGACATGCCTCCGGTGGAATCGATTCTCATCGAAGATCCTTCGCCTATCGGCCCCTTCGGCGCGAAGGGGATCGGCGAGCAGGCCGTGATTCCCACCGCCCCCGCGATCCTGAACGCGATCAAAGATGCCATCGGCGTACGCATTCGCCGCCTGCCCGCTACTCCGGACCGCGTTCGCGCCGCGATTCTGGCCGCTGCCTCCACGGAAGAAACCCGTGCCTGAAAACGACGCCATCCGTTGCGATGCTTGCCCCGTGCTTTGTTACATCAAGCCGGGCCGCACCGGCGCGTGCGATCGCTACGCCAATGACAACGGAAATCTGGTGCGCATCGATCCCCATGTGGTGCTCGATCGCGCCGTCTCCCGCGGCGACTCCGTTGTCCCATTCCTGGATCGCGACCGGGAGTGGGACGGCAGCATCGTCACCGGCCCGGAGAACTTCGTCACTGCCATCGGCGCGGGCACGACCTATCCCGACTACAAGCCCGCGCCCTTCATTATTTCCTCTGAAGTGCAGGGCGTGGACATGGTCACGGTCGTCACCGAAGGCATTTTCAGTTACTGCGGTGTGAAGGTGAAGATCGATACGGACCGCCACCTTGGCCCTGAAACCAACCAGGTCCGCGCCCAGGGAGAGCCCGTCGGACATGTCACGACCAGCGAATACGGTTCGCAGATGCTTTCGCTCGGCGGTGTTCGTCACCTGACTGGCGGCAGTCGACGCGAAGGAACCGTCACCTGCGAGACCTTGCTCCACCTCTGCGACTGTAAGCCGGTCGAACTTACCATCGACGACGGCGCCACTGTGCTGGTGCAGGCGGGCCAGCCTCCCGTAGTTGACGGCGCGCGCGAAGAACGCATGCGGGTGGGCTGCGGCTCAGCCACGATCGGCATGTTTGCCAAGCAGTGGTTGGGCAAAGTCGACGAAGTCGTGGTCGTGGACGACCACATCACCGGCGTTCTCTCCGAGCACCAGGCGGGAAAGCTGTTGGGCATTCCTGCGACCGGAATCAAGATGAAGGGACGCCGTTCCACTCCCGGCCGCTACTTCCGCGTGGCTGAGCCCGGTACAGCCTGGGGCGGCACTGATATCGAAGACCCTCTCTCCATTCTCCAGGCTTTCAATCCGAAAGTTGCCTGGCCCAGGCTGCGCATCCTCATGGTCAGCACCACGGGCGAGCACCATGCCTATTTCGAACTCGATGATGCTCTGCGCCCGGTGGAAAAGGAACTACCGGATTCGCTCACCGAATCCGTTGCCCGCATCAAGGAAAACTGCGAGCCCGCACTCTGCACCGTGCTTTTTATGGGCGGCGCGGGAGGATCGTTGCGCGCCGGCGTCACTGAGAATCCGGTGCGCCTTACCCACTCGGTGCGGGATGCCCTGACCCGGGTCACTTGCGGAGGCGCCCCCGTGTACGTCTGGCCCGGCGGCGGCATCACCTTCATGGTGGACGTCACCCGCATGCCCGAGCGCGCCTTTGGCTATGTACCCACTCCGGCGTTGGTTGCGCCCATAGAGTTCACCCTTAAGTTGAAGGATTACGCGGCCCTGGGCGGCTACATGGACCACGTTCGTCCCCTCGATTCCATCATGGGCGGCCAGGGCCGCCGGCACGTGTCAGCCAGTCCGGAAAATCCATGGCCGCTGTCTACTCCGGCCAAGCGGTCAAGGTCGAAAAAATGATGCACAGAACCCGAGCTCAAATCGCAGTGCTGCCCGATGAGCGTCGCCTCCATCTACATGACGGCCCTATGGATCTGATCGTCGAGGCCTTCGGACCCGCTCACCCGATTGACCTCGCCTACCGGGCCGCCGCGAAACGCTTCGTCACCGTGCTCGATGAACTGTGCTCCGAACTTCCCCTTCTGCGCCAGCCCGCCCGCCCAGAGAGCCCGATTCCGGCGGGTGTGGTGGCGAAGCGCATGATGGCCGCAGTTGCACCTTACTGCCAACGTACTTTCATCACCCCGATGGCTGCAGTTGCAGGCGCGGTGGCGGAGGAAATCCTGCAAGCGATGACCGCCGCCGCAAATCTTTCCCGCGCCTACGTCAACAACGGTGGAGACATCGGGCTGTACCTGGCGCCGGGAGCAAACTTTGTCGTCGGCATGGTCGAGCGCCCCGACCGTCCCTCACTTTTCGGCACCGCCATGCTTGAATCCACCGAGCCGGTGCGCGGCATAGCTACCAGCGGCTGGCGTGGGCGCAGTTTCTCGCTTGGCATCGCCGACGCGGTGACGGTGCTCGCCGAACGCGCGGCCATGGCCGATGCCGCCGCCACCATCATCGCCAATGCGGTGGACCTGCCGCGCCACCCCGCAGTCACGCGCGTCCCTGCCCGCGATCTCACTCCCGACAGCGATTTGGGCGACCGCCTTGTTACCCAGGAAGTTGGCGAGCTTTGTGCGGAAGAAATCGCCGCCGCGCTCGATGCGGGCGTAGCCGAAGCCGAAGCCCTTCTCGCCGCCGGACTCATCCGCGCCGCCGCCCTGCATCTCCAGGGAGAAACGAGGATCGTTGGTCCGGTACCGAAATTCTCATGTCGTTCAGC
Source organism: Terriglobales bacterium (assembly GCA_035937515.1). GTDB lineage: Bacteria > Acidobacteriota > Terriglobia > Terriglobales > Acidobacteriaceae > JAIQFF01. Next base: position 11,233 of record DASZHW010000114.1, read on the forward strand.
AGTAAACGAATCACACCCAAGCTGCGAGGTCTTGCCGCAGAGAAGCCGACTCCGGGAGGAACGAAACATCATCCATGCCTGACGTTCACATTCGAAAAAGATTGACTTCCGTCGAGGAAATTTTCCACGAAGGCGGCCCGGTCGCGACTACGCCTCTTCGCCGCGCCGCCGTCCTGGTGGTCATCCACAATCCCTTTGCCGGAACCTATATAAGGGATATCGCTGGCTTCATGGACGACCTCAAGCCTCTCGGTCTGGAGATGGCGCGCTCCCTGGTCGCGGCGCTGGGCGGAGATCCCAAAATCGTTGAGGGTTACGGCAAGGGCGCCATCATCGGCTCCGCCGGCGAGCTCGAACATGGCGCGCTGTGGCACGTCCCCGGCGGCTACGCCATGCGTGAGATTCTGGGTGACGCCAAAGCCATCGTGTCTTCGACCAAGAAAGTTGGCGGCCCCGGCACTCGCCTCGACGTGCCCGTCACGCACATCAACGCCTCGTATGTGAGAAGTCATTTCGATGCCATGGAAGTCGGTTTGGCCGACGCCCCGCGCGCGGACGAAATTCTGCTCGCCCTGGTGATGACCACCGGCCCGCGGGTTCACGCCCGCGTCGGTGGCCTGAAAGCGTCAGAGATCAAAGGAAAGGACGGATTGCGCTGATGGTCAAGACAATGAAAGCCAGCATCCGCAAGATTGCGACATTCGTGGAAGAAACGCGCAACGAAATGGGACAAGCCGTCGATCCCCCTACTCGCCGCGCGGCGGCGGTTGCGGTCATTGCCAATCCCTGCGCGGGAAAATATGTCGAAGACTTGTCCGAACTGATGCTGATCGGCGAGGAACTGGGCGAACTGCTAACCCTGCGTGCGGTCAGCGCTCTCGGAATTCCTGCCGACACCGTCGAAAGCTATGGCAAGGCCGCTGCTGTCGGCGAAAATGGCGAACTCGAGCACGCCGCTGCAATTCTTCATCCCAAACTGGGCGCGCCCGTGCGCAAGGTTCTCGGCAAAGGCGCCGCGCTCATTCCGTCGTCAAAGAAGCGCGGAGGCTTGGGTGTCCCTCTCGACATCCCCCTCGGCCACAAGGATGCCGCCTTCGTCCGCAGCCATTTCGACGGCATGGAAGTAAGAATCAACGACGCGCCTCGCGCCAACGAAATCATGGTCGCAGTCGCGGTGACCGACAGCGGCCGCCCACTGCCTCGAGTTGGAGGCTTGACCAAAGATCAGATCAAGGGCGAAGACGGGCTGCGGTAGCCATTATGAACCATGTGGGGACAGCCGCCCTCGGCTGTCCAGCGGAGCAACGCTCCGCAATTTTTACTCGCGATACAAACCTTCCAAGCCGTGAGCCTGCAGTTTCCACTCCCCCGCGTACAATATTCTTGGCATTTGCCGCTGGGGTCACCAATGATGTTTTACCGCTTCACCATTTTCCTTCTCACGCTTCCATTTCTGTTTTGCGCTTCCGTTCTGTCCCAAACCATCAAAGCCCCAGCCGACCTCATCATCACCGGCGGCACCGTCGTCACCATGGACGGCTCCCGCGCCATCCTCGAAGACGGCGCCGTGATCGTCAAAGGTGACACGATTCTCGCGGTCGGCCCGCGCGCCGATCTCGAAGCCAAATACACCGCCGCGCAGACCATCGACGCCAAAGGCGCGCTCGTTCTCCCCGGATTCATCAATAGCCACACTCATGTGCCCATGACCCTGTTCCGCGGCCTGCACGACGACGTCACCCTCAACGACTGGCTCTACAAGTACATCTTTCCCGCCGAAGCCAAAAACGTGAACGAGGAATTTGTCCGCTGGGGCACTCGTCTCGCGGTGGCCGAACAGATTCGCAGCGGCGTGACCACCTTCGCCGACATGTATTACTTCGAAGATGCCGTGGCCGAAGAAACCAAAGCCGCCGGCATGCGCGGAGTGCTGGGCGAAACTTTCATCGACTTCCCCGCGCCCGATAACAAGAGCGAAGCAGAAATGCTCGCCTACACCGAGAACTTCCTCAAACGGTGGCAGGGCGACCCCCTGATTCACGCCGCCCCCGCGCCTCATTCGATCTACACCTGTTCCCGGAAAACGCTACAGGACGCCGCCGCCCTGGGGCGCAAGTATCATTCGCCCATCCTGATTCATGTCGCAGAAATGAAAAAAGAATGGGACGACAGCCAGAAGCAGAACGGAATGTCGCCCGTGCAATATCTGGACAAGATCGGTGTTCTCGGTCCTGACATCGTCGCCGCCCACTGCATCTTTGTGGACGCGACCGATGAGAAAACCCTGGCCGCAAAACAGGTCGGCTGCGTCCACAATCCGTCCAGCAACATGATGATCGCCAGCGGGGTTTCTCCTGTCGCCGAGTTGCGTGCCGCCGGAGTCGCCGTCGGCCTTGGCACGGACGGCCCCGCTGGCAGCAATAACGATCTCGACCTCATGGAAGAGATCGATCTGGCTGCGAAGTTGGCCAAGATCACAAAGATGAACCCCCTAGCCATGAGTGCCAGGACTGTCGTCGAAATGGCCACGATCGACGGGGCCAGAGCTCTGCACATGGAGAAGGAAATCGGCTCTCTGGAAGCGGGCAAGAAGGCCGACATCATTCTGATCGGCCTTGACGAGCCCAACGCCGTGCCCATGTATGAGATCTACGCCCAAATCGCGTACGCGCTCAAGGGGAGCGACGTCCAGACGGTCGTGATCGGCGGCCGGGTGGTCATGCGCGACCGCAAGCTGCTCACCTTGAACGAAGAAGAAATCCTGGCCCGGGCCCGCGCCTACAGGAAGACGATCGCCGCCTCCCTGGGCTTGCCGTAATCCACCCCTGACTTGGGGCTCCGGCTCGAGCCACGTGGAGACGGACGCCCGCGCTCGTGCAGCCAAGCGCGGCCCTGCAGTTTCACTTCCCCACCACCTCCGGCGCCACTGTCGCCGGCGGCGTATTACGGCTACGCTGCGCGCTCACGACGCCGTCAATGATCACCATCCCGATGCCGGGCAAATCTCCGCGCTGAATGCTGTCCAGCACATTCTTCCCCGCCGAATGCTGGGCCTTGTCGATCATGACGAACGTCGCCGCGCGCCCCGCGGCAACAAGGCCGCAGTCCAGATTCCTGATCCGGGCTGTGTTCCCCGTGGCGAAACACACCGCAACTTCAGCCGGAACCTCTCCGAGCGAGGACAGCAAAGCAATCATCCGCAGGATACCCAGCGGCTGCACTCCCGAGCCCGCTGGTGAATCCGTCCCCAGAATCACGCGCTCCAGCTGCTTCAGCTCTTTCGCCGTCCGTAGAGTCAGCAACCCGGCTCGCTCATTTCCGTTGTGTACGATCTCCAACGCCCGCGAAGATTTCTCGCACAAGGTCACAATCTGATCATCTGGCAGCGCGGTATGCCCACCGTTGATGTGGCCGATCACGTCCGCGTCCGCGGCCAGCACAATGTCCTTGTCAATCAGACTCGACCCCGGAATCGACGGCCCTCCGGTATGAATCGTGCTCTGCAGTCCGTGTTTGCGCGCCCATCCGACCATCTGATGCGCCGTCGCTCCGTCCTTCACGCTGCCCAGCCCAACCTCGCCGAGCATGGTCACTCCTGCCCCCGCCAGTTCCTTGAAGTCTTCCTCCACCATCCCATGCTCGAGCACTGGCGCGCCTGCATGGATTCTCACCCCGCCGGGCCGGAACGCCGCAAACGCGCGTTGCGCAAAAATCGCCATCGCTTTCAATCCAACCACATCCTTGGGACGCCCCGGGGTGTGTACCTCCCCAGCTGAGATCATGCTGGTCACACCGCCGTGCATGTAGCTGTCGATCCAGCCCAACTGGTTTTGCCGCGGCGTCCAGTCGCCCGCCACCGGATGCACGTGGCTGTCAATCAATCCCGGCGCCAGCGTCGTTCCCTTGGCGTCGATGACCAGGGTTGCGGCGTCGGTCTCGAGATCTTTCTCTCTGCCCACCGCGGTGATCCTTCCATTAACCGCCACCACGGTGTCTGCGTCCAGGATCGGGCGCGCCAGATCGCCGCTCAGCAGCAGTCCGATATTGCGGATCACCAGCCGGGTTTGCTTTCCTGTCTTGGCAGGTTCATCTTTGCTGTCGGCCATTCGGCGCACCTCGCGTGGACATTGCGGAGTTTGACGGAATTCCCGTTGTCTGCAAAGCTTGCTGGCACAACCATCGCAGGCGGAAGGCGTATGTTATCCCGCAATCTCGTTTTCTGGGAAGTCGATCCCCAGGCGGACTTCATGCTCCCCGGCGGCAAGCTCTACGTGCCAGGCGCGGAGAAATTGCTCCCCAACATCCGCCAGCTCACCGGCGCCGCTCGCCAGGACCGCGTATTTCTGGTCTCCCATGGCTGCTACCACACGCCGGATGATCCCGAGTTCTCAACCTTCCCGCCGCATTGCATAAAGGGAACGCCCGGCGCCGCATTCGTTCCCGAGGCCCTGGCCGCGCGCGTTTTCACCGTCCCCAACGAACCCAGCGCCGGACTGCCGCGCGATCTTTCGTCCTGGCAGCAGATTCTTCTCGAAAAGCAGACACTCGATGTCTTTGAAAGCCGCCATGCCGGCGAATTGGTGAAGCGCTTAAACCCTCAGTCCCACTTCGTCGTCTTTGGTGTCGTCACCGAATACTGCGTTCGATTCGCCGCCAAAGGGTTGCTGGAACGCGGCCGCCGCGTCTCCGTGGTCGAGGATGCCATCGAAACCCTGGCGGCCGAGAATGGGAATCGGACCATTGCGGAACTGCAGGCTCTCGGCGCTCGCTTCATTACCACCACCCAGGCCCTCACACTGCTCGACAATTCGAAATAACAGATTCGGTGCCTCGGCTCTCGGAGTGAGTAAAGCGCCTCGCGATCAGATGATTCCCGGTATCCAAATTTTGGACAGCGTCCGCAACTGCTTTTGGTTGACACCTGCGGTCGAATGGCAGTATCGTTCTGCGCAAAGATTTTAAATGAGATCGGAAGCTCCCTCCGCTCAGCTCCTTACGGCGGAAGTTTTCCAGCTCCGACAAACGTTTCTAGGTTGGGGAAGGGCAATCCGGTTGGTCACTCAATCCGGGCCGCCCAGGGGGAAAAATTGATGCCTACCAAGAGAACGCCGCTTCTTGTTGTGTTCTGTTCGCTGCTGTTTCCTGTTTGTCCTCTTCTCTACGGCCAGGCAACCGGCAGCTTCTTCGGCACGGTCACCGACAAGACGGGCTCGGTCGTCACCGCGGCGACTGTAAGAGCAACCACCCAGGGCACCGGTCTTTCCCGCGAGACCAAGACTGATACCACGGGCCATTACCTCATCCCCGTTCTTCCGGTGGCGAACTACACGATTCGTGTAGAAGCCCAGGGCTTTGGCGCGGCCGAACAGAGGGACGTCCGCCTGCAGGTGGACGAGCACCGCGAACTGGATTTCACTCTCTCACCCGCCTCGGTGACGGAGGCGATCGAAGTAAGCGCCACCGAGGTCTCGGTTCAGACCTCGAATCCGACCCTGGGCCAGGTCATCACATCCCAGCAGGTTGCCCAGCTCCCCCTCAATGGCCGCGACTTCGTCCAGCTCGCCACGCTGACGCCCGGCACCACCCAGGAGACCAACCCCAACAGCTTCTTCAACGGTGGCCCCAGCAGCGAGGTCTCCACCCGTGGGTCGTATTCGCTTTCCGTGGGCGGCTCGCGCGCCCAGAGCACGGACTGGTTGCTCGATGGCAACGACAACAACGAACTGACCGCGGGAGGCATCTCGATTCTGCCTTCGATTGATGCCATCCAGGAATTTAAGGTTCTGACCTATAACTACTCTGCCGAATACGGCACCCGCGCGGGTCCGACCGTGCTGGTCACGACTAAAGCGGGCACCAATTCGCTCCACGGGTCGCTGTTTGAGTTCTTCCGCAACACCTCCCTGGACGCGGCCAGCTTCTTCGCTTCCAGTCGTGAAAAATTCAACCTCAATCAGTTTGGCGGCGCGCTCGGCGGCGCCATCCAGAAGGACAAGACCTTCTTCTTCATCGACTACCAGGGACGGCGGCAGCGCAAGGGTGTTGCCTTTCAGGGCTTGATTCCGACCGAGGCGATGAAGATAGGGGACTATAGATTGGATCCCTTCGGCTCCCCGCGTGGTGCCACCAACACCCACGGTTTCGGCGATCTAAGCAATCCTTATGCGCAGGCGGGTGACCCTAAGGCGTTCCAATGTGTGCCGGGTACAGAGAACCTGCCTGTTCCTACCTCTGAACCCATTAACGCTCATGGTGGCCAAACCGCGGGTACCACTTGCGACGTAATTCCGGCAGCGCTGTTCAACCCGGCCGGCAAGTCCATGATTGATTTCTATCCGGTGAGCAACGCCAGCATTCCAGGCTTGGGCGTCAACTTCACCAACGTTCCGGTGCGGAGGCTGGACGAAGGCGAATTCGATATCCGTCTAGATCACAGCTTTTCGAGCAAGGATTCTGCCTTCGCGCGTTTCAGTTACGACCAGGCCACCAATTTTGTGCCGGGCGGTTCCCCGGGCTTCGCCGAGCAAGGCGCCTTTGCCAGTACCCAGGACATCACCAACCACGGACGCAATGTGGCGGTGTCGGAGACCCACATCTTTACCGATCGCAGCATCAACCAGATCAGCGGCGGCTTCAACCGCATCTTCAACCACATTCTCTCGTTTGGTGATCGCACTTGTGTCTCGGCCAAGATCGGCATTGGAGGCGCAAACCTGGACAACAGCTGTGCCGGTATTATTCCAGGCACCCCCACCGGGCTGTCGCAGTCCACCGCTGACTGTGTCAGTTGCGGCCTGAGCTCCACCGATATGTTTGGCGGCTACTGGTCCCTGGGTGACCGCGGATTCGCTCCTTTTCAGGGCGGAACCAACGTTTACATGATCTCTGACTCCTTCGACATGATTCGCGGCAAGCACAACATACGGGTCGGCGGGCAGGTTCGCGCCCACCAGATGAATGTGCGGACCAACGCCTTCCAGGACGGTTTCCTGCTCATGTTTGGCGGGTTCACCGGCGACTCCACCGCGGATCTTCTTTTGGGACAGATCGGAGGCGGACTCCACGATCAGACTTTCCATGGTGCCACCACCGGTCGCCGCTGGAAGTTGTTCCGGCCGTACGTCGAGGACGATTGGCGGGTCACTAATAACCTGACGCTCAATCTGGGCGTGGCCTATGCCCTGACTACTCCCATCACCGAGGCCCAAAACCGCCAGGCGAATTTCAACTTCGACCTTCGATGCTCAGCGCCTCCCGGATGCAATTACCTGATCCCAGGCGTGAACTCTGATGGACGGGTTGGCGTCCAACTGGACAAGACCGCGGTGGAGCCTCGCATTGGATTCGCCTGGAGGGTATTGGGCAGCCAGACTACCGCTCTCCGGGGCGGCTACGCCATCTTCCACGATTCTTCCTGGAACCAAGGCGGACAGGGGCTGTGGGAGAATCCTCCATTCTTCGCGGAAACGGCTAATTTCTCCGGCCTCTGCGCCTTCGGCACCGTGGCGGCAGGCTGCGGCCTCTCTAACGCTTTTACCCCGACTCTTACGGTCCCTCCGAACCCTAACAATTTCTCCGGAACCATTCAATCCCAGAACCTCGACTTCAAGCAGGGGAGGGTGCAGCAGTTCAACCTGAACGTCGAACATCAACTGCCCGGCAGCGTCGTGCTCACCGTTGGCTACGCCGGCTCGCGCAGCCACCACATTCTAGTGGACGGCCTGAACTTAAACGTATCGTCTCCCAGCGCTTGCGGGACCGTACCTGGTTACACGCTGGGCTGCGGTCCGGGTGGAACTTTTGTCCCCGCTCCGTTCGGCCCGTTCACGACCATCGCCAATGCCAACGACGCGGGTAACGCTCGCTACGACTCGTTGCAGGTAAAGGCTGAAACCAAGAGCGCGCGGCACGGTATCTACGCCCTTCTCGGTTACACCTACGCCCGCAACTTCGATTCCGGCTTCCCCGATGGCCTCGGTTCCAGCCCCGGCGCGACGTTCTTTCCTTTGCCCGGGACCACAAGAGCGGATTGGGCTTTGTCACAAATCCAGCTCAACCACAATTTCACCGCCAGCGTGATCTACGACCTGCCTTTCGGCAAGGGCAAACGCTTCGGTGGCAACTGGAATGGGGGAGTCAACGCGATCCTGGGCAATTGGGAAGTTGATGTGATTCAAAAAATCACCTCCGGCTTCCCCGTGTTCGTGGTCGACAGCAACAATCAGTCCGGTTCATCCTTCTCATTCAACGGGAGCGGTTTGAACCGTCCCAACCAGACCTGCTCTGCCACCGCCAGCAGTCCGACCATAAACAAATGGTTTAACACCCAGTGTTTTGCTGCCCCACTGGCCGGAGAACTCGGCGACGGCACCCGCACGCCAGTCTACGGCCCTGACTTTGTTAACACCGACTTCTCGGCCATCAAGCACTTCCCGCTGCCCCGCGAAGGGATGATGCTCGATTTCCGGGCTGAGTTCTTCAATATCTTCAACCACCCGCAGTTCTTCGTGCCCAATTCCGACCTTAATTCAGTCGGTTTCGGCGCGATCAGCCAGACCGTGAACAACCCGCGCTTGGTTCAGTTCGCGATCAAGCTTCGGTTCTAGACGCTTGCGGAAATTGCATCCGGGTGGACAACCTCATGTCTCCCAAGGGCGCGGCGGAAGCCGCGCCCTCTGTTTGCTCCGTCGGGCATCTCGCGTGAGGGGATGAGTTTACTCGGGTCGCCAAATCTTCTAATCTTTGTCATTCCCAGCGGCTTCAGCCGTGAGGAATCTGCTTCGCTGGAGGAGCGATGAGTCGCTGTCCAATAAAATTCTGGCGGGCTTTCCTGCCCTCTCTCATCTTCCCCCTGATGTTGGGAACCGCGGCCTCAGCCCAGAAGATCAAAGTCATCGTTGACCAGGATGCCCGCGGTCCCGGGACCAGCGACCAGCAGGCCCTCCTCGTCTTCCTGCAATCGGACAAATTCGACATCCTTGGCATCACCACCGTGAGCGGCGACCAGTGGGTAAAGGAAGAGACCCAGCACACCCTGCGCATGCTGGAGATCGCCCAGCGCACTGACGTCCCCGTGATCCAGGGCGCGGAAAACCCGTTGCTCAACTCCAAGGAGGAAACCGAACGCTGGGAGGCTCTCTACGGCAAGCTGGAATATAAGGGATGCTGGACGGAAAGGTTCAAAGCGAACCGCTCCACCATCTACGACCAGCCTTACCACCCACCTGATGTGGTTCCTCCCATGACCGAGGGCGCGCCCCACATTCAGGCCGCTCCCGGCACCGCCGCGGAATTCATTGTGAAGATGGTGCATAAATATCCGGGTGCAGTTGTGCTCTGGGCCGGTGGGCCTCTCACCAATTTCGCCCTGGCGTTGAAACTCGATCCCGAAGTAGCGACGCTCGCGAAGGAATTCGTCATGATGGGCGGCGGACTATACGCTGACAAAGGCGCCATCGATCCCGGCGCCATCGATGCCCGCCGCGAATTCAACTGGTGGTTCGACCCCGAAGCCACCACCATCGTACTGCGGGCACCCTGGAAGAAGGTCACGATCACTCCGATTGACATTTCAGTTAAGACCCGCTTCACCACAGAAATGAAGGCCACCATCGCCAAGGCTCACACTCCGGTTACCGAGTATCTCGACAAGTATTCCCTGCCTGGCTATATGTGGGACGAAATCGCCGGCGTGGCCCTGATCGATCCTTCTATCATCACCGGCCAGAAGCAGCTCTATATGGATATCGACGTTGATCACGGGGCCAGCTATGGCAAGACCATCTTCTGGGACGCCAAGGCGCAAGTCCCGCCCTACCTGCGCCTGGCGAATGTACAATTTGATATTGATGCGGAAAAGTTTTACAAGCTCTACATCGACCTGATGACCCGGCCTCCACGAGAGAAATAGCATCCGGCTTGCCATTCCGGGCGCCTGCAGCCGCGAGGACTCTGCTCTTTATCGATACCAATAATGAAACTCTCAATAAAGAACGCCGCCTGCGTCCTGACCGTCCTCTTGCTGGCCGCGGCCGCCTCCGCCCAGCCCCGCCGTAAGATCATCATCAATGAGGACTGCTCCGGCCCGGGTGGCAGCAACATGCAGACGCTGCTTCTCTTGATTCAACATCCTCAGGTTGAGGTCCTCGGGATCACGGTCGTCAGTGGCAATCAATGGCGCGACGAAGAGCTGGCGCGCACGCTGCGATTGCTTGAGATCATCGGCCGCACCGACATCCCCGTGGTCCCCGGTGCCGCATTCCCGCTCGTCCGAACGCGTCAGGGGGCCCAACTGTGGCAGGAGCGCTACGGCAAGGTCGCCTTCGCCGGAGCCTGGGATGATCGCTGGTGGCACGAGCCCTCGGTCGTTCCGCCACTCGCCGAGGGCGCGCCCACAACCAGGCCGCTTGATGAGGACGCCGCCCATTTTCTGATCCGCATGGTGCGCAAATATCCCCATGAGGTCACGATCTATGAGGGCGGGCCCATGACCAATCTGGCGCTGGCTATCTCCATCGATCCGCAGTTTCCGGAGCTGGCCCAGGAATTGGTATTCATGGGCGGAAGTCTCAGCCCTCTAACTGACGATCCCGAGTTCGCCAACGGTCCGCGTCACGAATTCAACTTCTGGTTCGATCCTGAGGCGGCCCATATCGTGTTGCGGGCCCCGTGGAAGAAGATTGTGTGCACGCCCGTGGACATTTCACTCAAGACGCGCCTGACCCCGGACATGATCAAGCAGATCGACGCCAGTGGCTCGCCCCTGGCCCGCTACATCGCGCGGTTCTACCGGGCGGGACAGGGCGGCGAGTATATGTGGGACGAACTGGCGGCTGCCGCCTGGATCGACCCCACGCTGATCACCAGGCGCGAGACGCGTTACATGAGCGTGGACCTGAGTCACGGCGCCACCTATGGCAACACCCTGACCTGGACAGACAAAGACAAGCCGGCCATCGCCGCACAGCCGGTCGAAATCCAGATGGACCTGGACAGCGCAAGGTTCAATCAGATGTTTGTGAGCCTGATGGCCTCGCCCACGCCCCAGCCGGTCGCTCACTGAAATCCTGCCCGGTCCGGAGGGAGACGCCGCGCGCCAGAACACGATCTACTGCGGTGAGGATGAGCCTCGTTGAAGCGTGTATACGAACTGCCGGAGCTCATGGCGCTGGCGTTCGATTTCTGCCACATTCTGGCTTGATATCTGCTGGTCGAGTTGCAGCTCCTGCTGAGCCTTTCGGTTTTCCCCAGTCCTCTTGTAAGCCTGCGCCAGGCGATAGTGAGGTTCCGCGAGTCCAGGATCGGCTTCGGCCGCTTTTTGATAGGCCGTGATTGCCTGAGAAAAATCGTTGCGCTCGGCGTAGACGATGCCTAGTTGCAGATGCGCCGCAGCGAGATTCGGATCGAGCCGAACCGCCTTCTGCAGCAGGGACTCCACCTGCGCCAGGTTTTTCCTGTCTTCCGGGTCTTTGCGCTGCTTCCACAAACTGAGGGCGTAATAGTAGTTTGCCTGCGCATTTTCCGGCTGGAGCCGGGCAAAACGCTCTAATCTCTGCGCCATGCCTTCCGGCTGCACGGTTTCAGCGGTGAGCATCTTGCCCAGAAACAGATAGGGATTCGGATCTTTCGGATCCAGGTCGGCTGCCTGGCACAACCGCATCGCAGCCTGATCGTAGGAGCCGCGCTCATACCACGCGACACCCAGGCCGGTAAGCATGCGCACGGAATGTGGGAACACGCGATTGCCTTTGGCGAAGACGGCTATGGCAGGCTCTGGCGCATGGTGCATCAGCATCTCCGCGCCCCAATCGAAAATATTTGCCTCGCTCGGGTCGAGGTCCGCGGCTAGCTGATACTGGCGAACCGCTTCCACGGGATCGTCCAGCTTTTCCTCGACGGCGGCGAGCAAACGGTGAAGCGCAGCCTGATCTTGCTGCGAGAGATGCTGCGCGGACTTCTCCTGGTCCAGCGAATCTCGGTCCAGCAAGCTTCGAACGCTGTCGCGCGCACGGCCGTACTGACCGGCATCGGCATAGGAGCGCGCAAGTTCGTAGGCGGCCCGGGATTCAGCATTCGCTGGGGGTGAAGCTGGGGTAGCATTTCTACCCAGCGCCGCTGCGTCTTTCGCCAGGCTTTCTTTGGTCCGTACGACAGTATCCGAGCCATGCCCGCCGAGATTCGTCGGATCGATAACCCCGGCCACGGTGAATTGCGGTTCGTCGTAAAACTGGGGCTCGGCCACTGCCGGCTTTCCTGCATCGGCCAATGACGGACATTGCGCATGAACTACAGATGGCGTCAGCAGCACGATCCACGCCAGAGTCTGAAGCGTCAGACGAGGCAGAGCGCGAGCGAATTGTTGAGTCTTCAGGAAAAAGCAGCCCATTAGAGCGGCGCGATGTGAAGCGAAACACTGCGCGCTGAGCTGCAATTCTAGTGTTTCAACCCGGCATCGGCAATCGGCGCCGCTTCCGCCATCGGCTTGCAGCGGCGATGGCTGCATCCACTACCCCTCAGACGGTATAATCCCGCTCACAGTACTCGCCTTGCATGTAATCGCGGCTCGCAGCTCATGAAAAGCTGAACCTAAGGAGACCTTCAAGAATGTGCGGAATTGTCGCCATTTTTTCGCGCCGTGATCCTGTCTCGCCAGCGGCGGTTCAGCGGGCCACGCAGAGCCTTTACCACCGCGGCCCGGATGGACAACGCCACTGGATCTCACCGGACGGCCGGGTTGCTTTAGGGCACGCCCGGCTCAGCATCATCGACCTGACCACTGGAGACCAACCCATCGCGAACGAGGATGAACAGATGCACATCGTCGTGAACGGCGAGTTCTACGGCTTTGAGCCCATCCAGCGGGAACTCGAGGGCTCGGGTCACCGCCTGCTCACCCGCTCCGACAGTGAGATCGCACTGCATCTCTACGAGGACCTGGGCGCCCAATGTGTGCACCGCTTGCGCGGTGAATTCGCGTTTGTGCTCTGGGATGAAATTAACCGCACGCTTTTTGCCGCTCGCGACCGGTTCGGGATTAAGCCGCTGTTTTATGCCTTCCACGGCGAAACACTTTATTTCGCGTCGGAAGTGAAGGCGCTGTTTGCCGCCGGAGTGCCGGCCCGTTGGGATGCCGAGTCTGTCTATCATTCGGTGGAATTCGGCGGCCATCAGCTACGCACGCTGTTCGACGGAGTGTTTCAGGTCCCGCCCGGCCACTATCTCCTGGCCACTGACAAGCACTTGCAGCTCAGCAAGTATTGGGATTTCAATTACCCACCGGTTCGTCAGGCTGCGGATAATCATGCGAATGAAAACCGCCCGGATGCCGAGTACGCCGCGGAATTTCGCAACGCGCTGGAAGAAGCGGTCCGCATTCGTCTCCGCGCCGATGTTTCCGTTGGTTGTTACTTGAGCGGAGGCCTGGACTCCTGTGCGGTGCTGGGCCTCGCGGCCAGACATCATCCTGAACCGATTCGCGCCTTCACCCTGACCTTCGACCGCGCCGAGTACGACGAAGGCGAAGTTGCCCGCGAGATGGCAGCCACCGTGGGTGCTGAATTCTTTCCCATCCCTATCCGCCAGGACGATCTGGCCGACCATTTTGCGGACGCCATCGCCCAAGCGGAAGCATTTTGCGTCAATGCCCACGGCGTGGCCAAGTATTTGTTAAGCCGGGCCGTTCGTGACGCCGGCTACAAGGTGGTGCTGACCGGGGAAGGCTCGGATGAAATTCTGGGCGGCTACGCCCACTTCCGCCGCGACATGCTCCTGTACAACAACCAGGGGCAGGATCCGGCAGAAGTTGCTTTCCTGCTGCAGGAGCTGGGCAGGTCGAATCCCGTGTCCCGCGGCCTGTTGCTGCCGCATGGGCAAGCAGGCCCGCTGCACACGGTGAAGCGGCTGCTCGGGTTTGTTCCCTCCTGGATCGAAACCTTCTCCGCCCGCTCGGTCAAAATGCGTGAGCTGCTTTCAGCACAATTCCTGGAAAAGTTTGGCCTGCGCGAAGGCTTCCGGCCGTTCTTGAGCGACGCCGACGTACGCGGGCAGCTTGCCGGGCGTGATCCGCTCAATCAGTCGCTCTACATGTGGGCGAAGACCGGATTGCCCACCTACATCCTGACCATTTTGGGCGATCGCATGGAAATGGCGCACTCCATCGAGGGGCGCGTCCCGTTTCTCGATCACCAACTGGTCGAAGTCATCTGCTCGCTCCCCGTGAACCAGAAGATACGAGGGATGACGGAGAAGTATGTCCTGCGGGAGGCGGTGCGAGACGTCATCACCGACACCGTCTATCGCCGTCAGAAACACCCGTTTCTGAGTCCACCGGCCACGCTGGACCCGCACAAGCGCCTGAATGCACTGGTGCAGGATACTCTCCGCGGCCCGGTGCTGGCCTCGATCCCCTTCTTCGATCAGAAGAAAGTCGTCCGCCTTCTGGACGGGGTGGACGCAATGGATGAGGATTCACTCGTGGCCAATGATCAGGTTCTTATGCTTTTGCTGAGCGCGTGTGTTTTGCAGGACCGGCTGCATCTGGCAGCGTGACTTGGCAGGCAGAGGCATTCACATCGCCCTGTTAAAAGCTGGTAGGCCCCTGCGCTTAGGCAGTACAATGCTCAGTCCTTCCTGACCGGGCGCTGGACAACAAGCCATCTTCCAGCCAACTCCTGCAAGGCAAGGCGCTGGGCGCGGATTTGTTCACGCGCCATCTCAAAACTTAAGGGGATTCGCTCAATGAAGCCACGAAGCTTCGTTGTTCTGCTGGCTGCTTTTCTGATGGCCGCGGCAGCAGGGAAGGCGCAGGCACAGAAGATCAAGGTCATTGTTGACCAGGATGCGCGCGGTCCGGCCACGACTGACATGCAGTCCATCCTGATTTTTCTGCAGTCCGACAAGTTCGACGTGCTGGGCATCACCACGGTCAGCGGCGACCAGTGGGTTAAGGAAGAAACCCAGCGCACGTTGCGCCTGCTCGAGATTGCCGGACGCACCGATGTTCCCGTAGTCCAGGGCGCAGAATTCCCGCTGCTGAATTCCAAGGAAGAAACCGAGCGCTGGGAAGCTCTCTATGGCAAGTTCCGCTACAAGGGCTGCTGGAGCGATTTCTCCAAGCGGCCGGGCAACGTGCCGCCTGCTTTCCGCGCTGGGTATCACGACCCGGACGTAGTTCCGCCGCTGGTCGAGGGCGAGCCGCACACCAAAGCGCTGGATGAAACCGCGGCCAGCTTCATTATTCGCATGGTGCACAAGTATCCCGGCGAAGTCGTGATCTGGGCGGGGGGGCCGCTGACCAACATCGCGCTGGCACTGCGCCTTGACCCCGAAGTTGCCACGCTGGCAAAAGAACTCGTGCTGATGGGCAGCGGCATGTATGCCAACAATGGCGGGATCAACAGCATCGACGCCCGCCGCGAATTCAACTGGTGGTTCGACCCCGAAGCGGTGCGCATCACGATGCGGTCGCCGTGGAAGAAGATCACTATCACGCCGGTAGACATTTCGGTCAAGACCACGGTGAACCCGGAACTGAAAGCCGCCATCGCCAAAGCCGACACACCGGTGGCCCGCTATCTCACCGAGTACGCCGTGGAGAGCTTCATGTGGGATGAACTCTCCGCCGCAGCCATGATCGATCCTTCCATCATTACCGGCCAGAAGGAGCTCTACGTCGATATCGATGTGGACCACGGGCCAAGTTATGGTGAGACGCTTTTTTGGGCGCCAGGTACGGAGCTTCCCCCATACGAACGGAAGGCGACGGTGCAGTTCGATGTGGATACAAAGAAGCTGTACGATCTCTACATCAAGCTGATGACGCAGCCGCCGCGGACGAAACCATAGCGCCGCCGAGTCGAAACCCGTATCAGGGTATGCCTTCAGGCATACCGCAAGTGCAGCGACACGAGTTCCGCCTTTAGGCACTGAGTTCCCGACACAAGAGGAAAAGCACACATGAACTCGAGGCCCTCTTTTCACCTGACCCGCCGCCAGTTTGTCGCGTCTTCCGCGGTCACGCTGGCAGCGGGCGCTGTTTCACCTGCATCCCTGGCCGCAAACGCTTTCCAGGGCTCTGGCCGCGGTCCGTTCCGCGTGATCATCGACACCGATCCCGGCGTGGACGACGCTCTGGCCTTGCTGCTGGCCATGCGATCGCCTGAGCTGAAGATTGAAGCCATCACTCCGGTCGCTGGAAACGTGCCGCTGGAACTGACTCTGCCCAATGCCCTGCGCATGGTGGAAATTGCCGGACGCACTGACATTCCCGTAGCCGTCGGCGCAAAAGCGCCCCTCGTCCGCCGTCTGGTGACGGCTACCTACGCGCACGGCGAAAATGGGCTGGGCGGCGCGGTCTTCCCCGAACCGAAACTGAAACCGGTCGCGCAGCCTGCGGCAGAGCTCATTCGCCAGATTGTCCGCGAATATCCCGGCGAAGTCACTCTCATTCCCGTCGGCCCGCTCACCAATATCGCCACCGCCTTGAATCTCGATGCGGAGCTTGCGGGCATGGTGCGGGGAATCGTCTTGATGGGCGGGTCGCTCTCCGGAGGCAACATCACACCTGCGGCCGAGTTCAACATCTACGTGGACCCGGAGGCGGCGCGCATCGTGTTTCAGTCGGGGATTCCCATCACCATGGTCGGCCTCGACGCGACCCGCAAGACTTCCCTGACCGAAGACCATGTGCGCACGCTTGAAGCCGCGCAGAATCCAATTAGCCAGGCCGCAGCGAAAATCGCGCGCAACGCCATCGAGCACAACCGGCAGCAGGGATTTCTGGTTGGGCCGAACATGCATGACTCGCTGGCCGTGGCCACGTTTCTCGATCCGTCGCTGGTAAGGTTGAAGGATTATTACGTTGACGTGGAAACCACGGGCGAGCTGACTGCGGGCGAAACCCTCGGCTACAGTCCTACCGCGGGCGACCTGCGACGCAAACCTGACATGGAAAAGCAAGCCGCGCAGAACATGGCCATTCGGGGATCGGCTCCCACCCTGGCTGGTCTGAAGACGTCGCCGGTGGTGCGGGACAAGTGGGTGCCCAACGCGAAAGTGGCTCTCGACGTCGACTCAGCGAGGTTCTTCGATCTGTTGATTGGCAGACTCGCAGGAAAATAGCTTATCCCCTGACCGTACTGAGGTGAATGAATGAAATTCGGCCGAATCCGGTTCACGATTCTGACAGCCCTGCTCCTCACCTGCCTCACCTCTTCGTTCTGGGGCCAAGCCCGGCGCAAGATCATCATCGATCAGGACGCTGCCGGGCCTGCGGGTACCGACCAGCAGTCGATGCTCTTGCTCATCCAGTCTCCACAAACAGAAGTCCTCGGAATAACCGTGGTCACCGGTGATTTCTGGCTCAAATCCGAAGTTGCGCACACTCTCCGGATGCTCGAACTCATCGGACGCACTGACATCCCGGTCGTGCCCGGCGCGGAGTATCCGCTGATAAGAACCAAACAATGGACAGAGTTATGGGAGCAACAGTATGGCTCCGTGACCTGGGTGGGTGCGTGGACGCCGAGGTTTTATCATCCGCCGGACCAAATCGGAGACATGCCCGAGGGCCAGCCCACCACCAAGCCTTCAGACGAAGACGCCGCGCATTTCCTGGTTCGCATGGTCCGCAAATATCCCAACCAGATCACGCTCTACGCCGGCGGCCCTATGACCAACCTGGCGCTTGCCATCTCCATCGATCCGGAGTTTCCGCGCCTGGTCAAGGAACTGGTATTTATGGGCGCCAGTTTGAACCCGCAGACTACGGATCCCGAGTTCTTCAACACGCCCCGCCACGAATTCAACCTGTGGTTCGACCCCGAGGCCGCGCACATCATGCTGCGGGCCCCGTGGAAGAAGATCGTGTGCACGACGGTGGATGTGTCGGTGAAAACCAGAATGACTCAGGCCTTGATTGACAAGGTCAAAGCGGGCAATTCCCCGGCGGCGCAGTACGTCGGTAAATATGCGCGCCTGTGGGGCGAATACAACTATTTGTGGGATGAACTGGCGGCAGCGGCGTGGCTGGATCCCAGCCTGATCACCAAGAGAGAAACGCGTTACATGGACATTGACCTCGATCGTGGCGCCAACTATGGAAATATTCTGACCTGGACCGACCGGGATAAGCCGAAACTCGACGTCCAGCCCGTGGAGATTCAGGTGGACGTGGATACAGAGAGGTTCTACAAGATGTTTGTGGACCTGTTGACCGCACCGACTCCCGGGAAGAACTAGCACCGCAGTGGTCGTGTGGAGAATTCGCGCCAGGAAACTAAGGAGAAACCATGTTCACACCGCATAGCTTGAACATTGCGCTGTTGATGATGATCACCAGCGCGATCTGCTGGGGGTCGTGGGCCAATACCTTCAAAGGCGTAAAGAACTATCGCTTCGAGCTGTTCTACTGGGACTACGCCATTGGCATCTTCCTGATTTCTCTTGTCCTGGGCCACACCATGGGAAGCACCGGCCACGATGGTTCCAGCTTGATCAATAACGTCCATTCGGCCGACGTCTCCAACGTCGTTTCTACCATGATCGGCGGCGCCATCTTCAACCTGGCCAACCTGCTGCTGGTGGCAGCCATTGACATGGCGGGTTTGGCGATCGCCTTTCCCGTCTCGATCGGGATTGCGCTGGTGGTGGGAGTGATTTCCAGCTACGCCCTCCAGCCTAAAGGGAACGCCATTCTGCTCGGCGCCGGCGTTGTGTGCGCCCTTATCGCCGTGGTTATGGACGGCAAGGCGTATGGCAGCCTGGCCAGCACCGGCCGCAAGGTTTCCAACAAGAGCATCATCACCTGCATCGTTTCCGGCGTTCTGATGGGCCTGTGGGCGCCCTTCGTTGCTCACGCCATGACCAAAGGCAACACCCTCGGTCCCTACAGCATTGCGGTTTTCCTGACCCTCGGCGCACTGCTCTCCTGCTTCATTTGGAATATCTACTTCATGAAGAAGCCTCTGGTGGGAGAGCCGGTAAACTTTTCCGATTTCTTCCGCGGACCTGCCTCCGGTCATATTCTTGGTCTGTTGGGCGGCGTGATCTGGGGCACGGGCATGGTCTTCAATCTGGTTGCGGCCAGCTTTACGGGAGTCGCGATTTCTTACGCCATTGGCCAATCCGCGCCTATGGTGGCAGCCCTTTGGGGAGTTCTTGTCTGGAAAGAATTCAAGGGCGCAGGCAGCAAGGCTTACGTTTACCTTTTCCTCATGTTCGTCTTCTACTGTCTCGCGATTGCTTTGGTGGCGCGAGCAAACGGATAAGGCGCTGCACGCCCGACGGTAAACATTACTGTCTGGACAGCTCCTCCAGCATCTGCTTCGCCTGCGCATGATCGGGATGCTGTTTCAGGAGCTCCTGCAGCACCGCTCGTGCCTTTTCCGGCGCGCCTTCCACCACATACACACGGGCCAGATTCAGATAAGCCTGATCGAAGCCGGGCGCGGCTCGAATGCATTCTGCAAAACTTGCCACCGCCTGATCTCGTCGCTGCGTGCGCAGATACAGGATGCCCAGATTATTCAGAGCCTCCGGATAACCCGGGCGAGCTTTCAAGGCCTGCTGCAGAAACGTTTGCGCTTTGTCGTTGTTGCCTAGCTGGGCGAACACCATCCCCAGACTGTAGGTCGCTTCCGGATCTTGCGGACTGATTTCGACCGCCCGCTGCAGCGTCGTGCGGGCTACATCCCAATTCTTCTGCTGGCGATAGGCATTCCCCAGATTTGTGAGAGCGATCAGGTGGTCGGGACTCAGTCGCAGCGCTTCCTGAAAATCGGAGATCGCCTCCGGCGTGCGTCCTTCCCTGGTGGCTAGCAGGCCAAGATTGTTCCAGGCATTGGGCAGCGTTTCGGGATAGCTGGCAGGAAGCTTGGTTGCGCGTTCAAAGCTTTCCCGTGCCTCGCCGGCCTTCTGCTGTTCGAGATAAACGCTTCCCAAACCATAGAGAGCCTCGGCGCTCGAGGCATCGTCCCGCAACGCCAACTGGAATGAGACTTGGGCAGCATCCAGATACCCTCGCTGAAAAAAGACCGAACCCATCGAAAGATAGTTGCGCCGGAACTCGGCATCATCCGTCACCCCCGAAAAGGGCAGGGCTTTCGCCATTCGCTCCGCCGGGTTCCGGGGGGTGTGCTGGAAGTCCTGTTCGACATGCTCAGCGTTGATTGGCCCCTGATAAACCTTTACGATTTCACCCGCGCCGTTGATCAGGAAGGAGGTTGGGAGGCCGAGGTCGCGATGCCGGTCAAACAGATATCGAAAGAGTATGTTGTACGTTCCCGCGACGTCGTCGCTGGCACGAACCATGGGAAACGAGAGCCGGCGCTCTCGGTACAACGCTCGCCAGCTTTCTTGATCGCCTGAATCATCCACATTCACTGCGAGCAGCTGCAGGCCCTGACCCTGCCAGCGATCGTGCAGCCGGTTGAGAGCTTCCAAATCCTGCCGGCAGGCCGGCGATCCGGACACCCAGAAATTGAGCAGGACGGGTTTGCCACGAAGCCCTGCCAGCGTCTGGCTCTGCCCGGTCAGGTCGGACAAAGAGAAGTCTGGCGCCGCGACCGGCGCCAGCAGCCAGGTTTCGACCGAAGTCGGCAGGAGCTCCATTTCTTGCGTCTTGAACGCGGCCGCCCGCTCGCGGATTATCGCCTTGAACGGCTCCATCCGAGTAATGCCGACGCCCTCCTCGACCCATATCCGATGGTTCGCCTGCAGGTCGTGCAGCGCCTGCACCAGTCCGCTCGGCCAGCGAATCTCGGCGCTCAGTGGCCCCTTCGCGTCGCCCAGTCCGAAGAACAGTTCCTTGCTGTGCTGCGACAGAAAACCCGAGCCAGCCTGCAGCATGCGAGTTTGCCGAGCTGAAATTGTTCGTACCGTCACCGCCGCGCCGATGGCATCGTGGTTGCTCTTCCCCGATCCCTTCAGACGGATAGCAATCGACGGCGGCAGCTCCTTCATCACATTCTTCACAACCCGCACCTGCGGACCGTTGCGATTCTTAAGAAACACTTCCAGCCGTCCATCGTGATCGAAATCGGCCAGCGCGAAAGCTCTGCCATCCTCCAGAAAATCCAGACCCACGGTTCCAGAAACGTCAGAAAACGTTCCATCCCGGTTATTGGCATAGAAAATGTTTCGTTCGTAACCGCTCCAGGTGCCGTCGGAGCGAATCAATTCATTCAGCGCATTCCACCCCTGCTCATACTTGCGAGCAGGCCTCGCCTGGTCGGGGGAATTGGCAACCACCTGCCGCCAGAAAAAACTGTTCAAGTCGCCGCGCATGGGACCGGAGATCATCCCGTTGGCGATGTAAAGGTCGGCAAAGCCGTCATGATCGAAATCCCAGGCGTCGCTCGACCAC
Organism: Terriglobales bacterium; assembly: GCA_035937515.1. GTDB lineage: Bacteria > Acidobacteriota > Terriglobia > Terriglobales > Acidobacteriaceae > JAIQFF01. The sequence continues at coordinate 32,594 of DASZHW010000114.1, forward strand.
GACCAGCGGCCGTTCTCGACGCCTGCGGATGCGCTCACATCCTCAAATGCGGTGTCGACACTGCGGGATCCTCCGTTCCGAAATAGCGAATTCCCCCGCGCGTGCTTGCGATAGAGGGCTCGCACCTCTTCCGGCGCGTCTTTCTGGAAGACTTGCCGAGCCGCGACGCGCATGCCGGCCGCAGTCCACATGTTGGCGACGTAGAGGTCCTCCAGGCCGTCGTTGTCATAGTCGAGCCAGCACACGCCCATGCCCGCGCCTACATCTTCAACTCCGGCCTGCGGAGCCACATCGGTAAAGGTTCCGTCGCCATTGTTGCGGTACAGATTTTTCCGGCCGAAATCGTTCACCACATAAAGATCAGGCCAGCCGTCCCGGTTGTAATCGTTCCAGCCGCAGCAAAAGCTGTAGCGCGTATTGTTCTGGTTCAGGCCGGTCTCGGCAGTGACGTCGCGGAAGCTGCCGTCGCGTTGGTTGCGCATCATGACATTGGGCGGGCCGTTCTCCGCGCCATAATAAGGAGAGGGATATTTGTACTGATCGGTGCCCTGGTAATACAGGTAGAGACAGAAGTAGATATCGAGCCAGCCGTCACGATCGTAATCGGCAAGCGCCGCGCCGGTGAATGTCCCCTGCGGAGGCTTGGCGAACTTGAACGCGTCCGGCTTTTGCCGAAACTTGCTGCCGCCCTGGTTCAGAAATAGCAGCGGCCCGCTGCTGCGCACCACGATCAGGTCCTGGTGGCCATCGTTGTCGATGTCGGCAAAAAGCGCGCACGCCGTATTTTCCAGAAGCCCAAGGCCGGATGCTTCGGTGATGTCCTCAAATGTACCGTCCCCGCGGTTTCGATAGAGCCGGTTCGGAAGGCCGGCAGCCTGGCAGACATAGAGATCGTCGAACCCGTCATCATCGATGTCCCCAACCGCGATCCCGTTGTGCCCATAGATGTCGATCCCGCTGGCGCCGTCCAGGACGGTGCGCCAGTAGTCGGCTCCATGGAGCAGCTGTGCGGAGTAGGACGGATTGCCGCCCAGCGCTTGGGCGGTGATGTCAACAAAAACGGGGCCAGCAGAACGGCTGAGCGTTTCGTCGAGCGCCAGCCACTTCCGCAGGCGAAATTCACCGCCAGAGGAAACCGCTTCCCACTCTAGCTCCCATTCTCCAATGCGCTGCTCGCGGTAGAAGTCCTTCCCTGCGCCCACCAGTTCGTAACGCACGCGAGTCCTCAGCCGGTCAGGTGTTCGCGTAGCACCGGTGTCCTCGCCGGCTGTCCCGAGGGCATCCTTGCCCTCGGTCATTGCGCCAGTAATCGCTGCGTCAAGCGCCACCACCTGGAATTCGGCGGTACTGATGTTCGAAAACGAATTCATCGCGGACCGCACTTCCTCAAGAAAGGCATCGTGTCCAAGGGGAGTCTCGTTGCGGAATTTATTTTGACGCACTTCTAACGTCCGCCCCGACCGCACCAGCCGCGATTCAGCCCCCCGAAACGAAGATCCCGAGAAATTGGGTGATAGAGCCTTCTCGAGTGCGCGCAACTCCTGAGGCGATCGCATCAGCCCGGCGCTCCATTGCGCGAGAATCGCCGCAATCTGGTCCGCATATTTTTCCGTGACGAAACTGTCGAGTCCCGCTTGCGTCTTGAGAAGAAGAGCATCGACGGGCCTCTGGGTTCGATAGTGGGGATGCAGGTGGAACTCAGGGTTGGGCGAAGCTTGAAAAGCGGAAGTGGAGGCGAAACTCAGGCCCCGCAGTCCCGGCAAGAAGAGGGCTGCGGAGGCAGCCCAGCCACAGGAAATCAGAAAATCGCGCCGGTTGAATTCGGCCGGGGCAGAATCGCCGGCCACAGGCTGGTCACGGCGAGCATTCTCTGGACGAACATTCTCTGGGCGAACACTGCCCGGGCAAACAGTCGCCGGTTGGCGCGTCTTCCCTGCCCGGCTCAGAACCATGTTCCCTGAATATTCACTTCTGCCGAAATCTAACAGTCGGTTCGAAACCGGTCAAGGTTTCAGCTTCATCCGGCAGCCGCCAACTGGCCCACTCCATGGGACAGTCCACCTCCGCCCAGGCGCGACATCTGCCTTGTGTTAGGCTTACGGGTTTCAATCATCGTCTGGGAGCTTCCGCTCTTGACCCCTCCTCGCGTAACCGTCGTCGGCAGCTATGCCACCGGCCTCACCATGAAAGTCGCCCGCCTGCCGGCTACCGGGGAGACGCTTTTAGGCAGCGGCTATCGCGTTGACTACGGCGGCAAAGGTTCCAATCAGGCGGTGGGATGCGCCCGCTTAGGTGCGCAAGTCAACTTCGTCGCCAAAGTCGGAAAGGACGCCTTCGGCGATATGGCTCTCCAGCTGTATCGCGACGAAGGCATGGACGTCGCTTATATCGAACAAACCGCGGACGCGCCCACCGGCGTTGGCTTCATCATCGTTGAATCAGCCAGCGGTCATAACTGCATCACGATTGATCCGGGCGCAAATGAGCTCTTGACCGCATCCGACATTTCGCGCTGCCACGCCGCCTTGGACTCGGCAAAGGTCGTGCTCACCCAGCTCGAGATTCCGGTTGTCGCGGCCGAGGCGGCTATGGCCCATGGACGCGAACGTGGCGCGGTAACCATTCTGAATCCCGCCCCGGTTCGCCCCCTCCCGCGTTCGCTCTTGCAGTTGGTAGATATTCTCACTCCCAACCAAACCGAAGCCAACGTTCTGGCTGGCCGGAATCCCAATTCACCTCTCCCTCCTGAAGACGCGGCCCGGGAACTGATTCGCAGCGGGGTGAAACAAGTCATCATGACTCTGGGCGAAAAGGGCGCGCTGATCGTGACCGAATCGTCGTTCACGCACCTGCCGGCGATCCCGGTTTCGGCAGTGGACACCACCGGCGCAGGCGACGCCTTCAACGCCGGCCTGGCCACCGCGCTGGCTCACGGCGCGGCGCTCGAAGCCGCGGTCCAGTTCGCCGTGGTCACAGGCGGCCTGGCCGTGACCCGGGAGGGGGTAATCCCTTCCCTGCCCGTTCACGACGAGGTCCTCCGCTGCTATCGACAAAACGGCAAAACTATTCCAGATTGGTTTGCAGCCGATCGCGCCCGCCGGAGTTGAATCGGCTTCAAGTTGGTCGCCTTCGTGGCCCTCTGGAGGCCGCTCGTGAAATGGTCCAGCCTTTTAGGCTTGCTGTGCGGAAGCGCCATGTTGGTCACGGCTCAGGATGATGGCGGCGCCGCCGTGCAATCAAAAATTATTGCGCTGGAGAAGGCCTGGAACCAGGCCTACAAGTTGGGCGACCGCCACGCTCTGGACGGCATTCTCGACAATGAGATCGTGCTGATCAACGATGATGGGTCCGTACAATCCAAAGCTGAGTTTCTCGCCAGCATAAAGAAGACCTCCTCCAGCGCCAATTCGCAGGACCAGCAGGTCGCGCCCGAATCCATCAGCGTTCATCTCTACGGCAATACTGCCATCGCCACCGGCGTATTTCGTGCCAAGGGAATCGAAGGCGGCAAGCCCTATGTGCGGCGTGAGCGCTTTGTAGATACCTGGGTCAACAAAGGGGGCACCTGGGTGTGTGTCGCCACCAACGCAGTCCCGATCCTGCACTGAACGAACTACAAAACTATGCCCCTGCTTGCAGGCTTTCTTCTCGTACTTCTTGCCGCTCTTCTGCAGGGTTCCTTCGTTCTTCCCATGACCCTGGTGCGGCGCTGGTCATGGGAGCACACTTGGGCGACGTTTTCCCTGCTCGGCATGTTTGTCTTCAACTGGATCATCACCTTCCTCTTCGTCCCCAACATTTTGTCTGTCTATGGCGCGTCCCCTCCGCGTGATCTCGCGATACTTGGGTTAATCGGCCTGGGTTGGGGAGCCGGTGCGGTGCTGTTCGGACTGGGCATGGACCGCCTGGGCATGGCTCTGGGCTATCCCATTATTATGGGGCTCATCGCCAGCCTGGGCGCACTCGTCCCCCTGCTGATATTTTTTCCGGAGACATTCGTTACCACGAAAGGTGCGATCCTGCTGGCTGGAACCGCTCTGGTCATTCTTGGAATCGTGCTGTGCTCCATCGGAGGCTCACGCCGGACGTCTTCACCAGACCAGACCTCCCCTCGCTCCAATGCTTTCTCCGCGGGATTGGTCATCGCTATCCTGTCCGGCATACTCTCTTGCCTGCCGAACGTGGGCGCAGCATTCGCCGGTCGTGTGTCCGCTGCCGCCGCAAACCTGGGCGTCTCGCCCGCTTCCTCGGGTAACACCGTCTGGGCTCTTCTGTTTACTTTGGGATGCACCGTGAACCTCGCTTATTGTCTCTACCTCATGGCGAGCAGAAAAACCTGGGGCCAATACTGGAGCAACGAAACCCCGCGCAATCTCAGTCTCAGCGCTCTGATGGCATTAATGTGGATCGGAAGTTTCTACCTGTACGGAGCCGGCGCCGCCAGGCTCGGACGTTGGGGCGTGGTGGTGGGCTGGCCCCTCTTCATTTCTCTTTCTATTGTCGTGGGTAACCTCTGGGGCCTGTGGCGAGGTGAGTGGCGGGGCGCACCGGCTCCGGCCCGGCGCTGGCTGACCCTGGGCCTGCTGGTTCTGATCGTCGCAGTGATCACAGTCGCGCTGAGCAATTCCTTCTAGGAACCTGGTTACGACGTCGGCACCGAGACATGGGTCTCTGGACCTGGGTTCTGAGACACGTGCCCCAGACCTAGGAAACGCAAGAACCATCATTCCTCTCTGTGCCTCTGTGAATCTGTGGCGAAGTCTGCGAAAATAGACACGCCACATGTCATCCTCCTCTCCATTTCTGTTGAGCCCCCAGCCCCGGGCCCGTTGGATGCGATTCGACACTGCCCAGATCCTCAAGCGGTTTTTTTTTTGCGAGCGCTCGCTTCTCGTGAGCCAGGCAGCCTGGATCCCCGCCATCGTTCCTCTCCACGTCAAGACCGGACTGGCCCGCTTCCTCTGGCAGAGCTCTGAGACCGCGCACGCTTTGCGCGACCGTGTATTCGAGCTTCGTTTTCCCAGCCGTCTGCTGGAAGAAGAAGGCGCGGACCAAGCGCTTATCGAACTCTTCAGCGCGGTGAAGGATTCCCCCTCAGTACCGGCCTTCCTGCTGTGCGTTGGAAAAGTCCTGCTACCCGCCTTGCGTGATGCCTACAAGACCTATCTCGAAGCCTCGGACTCCATCGCCGACGGCCCCACCCACCGTTTTCTCTCACTGGCGCTCTCCGAGAAGGCGGAACAGGTCAGCGCCTTCGAGCAATGGGCGGAGTCCGCGCTCGCCCGTAATCCCGAGCTTCGCGAAGCTGCGCTTGCCTGGACGAAAGCTGCTGCCGGGCGTCTTGCCGACGTGGGCGGCGTCGGTGTGGAACCATCGTCCTCGGCTGCCGCCGCCGGTCCCTTGCCGGGCTCGAAGCCGTTCGTTGTTCCCATCCGGCCGGCCCGCGACCCCCGCTTCTGGCCTTGCCGCTTCTACTGGCCTGATATCGTGGATCCCTCTTATCCATACGGCGAGGGCCTGCAGCTGCAACTGCGCTCCGCCATCAGTCACATCAACGAGGTTTGGGCGGTCGAAGCAGGTGGAGTGATTTTGAGCGCCTTTGCCGGTGTCCTGCCCTGGGAATGGATTCACAATTCCGCCCGCTGGACGTTTGATGAATCTCGCCACTGCCGCATGGGATACGAGCGTCTGATGGCGTGGAAGCTCGATCCGGCGGAAATTCCACTGGGCACCTACATCTACGAGAGCGCCTCCGGCGAGGATCCCATTTACCTCCTGGGAATGCTTTACTTCTTCGAGACCAAAAACATCCGCCACAAGCCCACCCGCGCGCATTTGTTCCACAGCTACGGGGACACCTTGAGCGAACACGACATGGATTTCGACTGGGCGGATGAAACCATGCACGCCGGCTACGGCAAGCATTGGCTCAAAGAATTGCTTGTGGTACGCAAGGAAGATCCCGCGGCCTACGACCAGGTCCGCGAACGCTGCGGCCAGCTGGTCAGCGATTGCGTGAGCACAGCCACCGCCGATGAAGTGGCGGCCATCAGGAAGGTGGCTGGCGCACTCCTGGCCAAAGCGAAGGCATCGATGTAGTCTCGGGCATCCTGCCCGCGCACTGCGGTGTTGCTCCAGAAGGCCGGCTTTGTCCCGCTATAATGATCTGTCGTTTCTTCCCATGAAGATGGCTTGGCGCTTGCCAACTCTGCACTCCCGCCGTCACCTTGCGGTGCTACTGTCCGCACTGACAATCCTCCCGATTGGAACGCCTGCTATCGCCAAGCAGGCCACGACCGCCCCGTCCGCGTCAAAGAACATCGACACGCAGCTGGGCAAGGGCTACGAAGCCCTGAAGCAGGACCGCTACGATGTCGCTGTCGAGGAATTTCGCGCCGCCCTGGCGATGGATCCGAAATTGACCCTGCGGGCCCGGTTTCCGCTCGCGGTGGCGCTCTTCGAGCTGCACAAATCCGACGAAGCCCGCCGCGAATTCACCGCCGTACAGCGCGAGACCGGAGGTCATCCCAACGTTTACTATTACCTTGGCAGGCTCGATCTGGACGAACGCAATTTCGACAGCGCAATCCAGAATCTTACCCAGGCCACAGTCAACCCGCCTTTTCCCGACACCGCCTACTACCTCGGGTTCGCTTACTTCAAGCAGGACAATCTGGCCGCCGCTGAGAAATGGTTGCAGCAGGCAACTCAGGCCAATCCGCGCGACGCCCGTGTTCCCTATCAACTCGGGCTGGTGTATCGCAAGCAGGGGCGCGATGAGGAAGCAAAAAAAGCTCTGGCGTGGTCGGACGATCTGCGCCAGCGTGATAGTAGAGAGAGCCAGCTTAGGCTGGAATGCCGCCAAAAGCTGGATCAGGGTCTGCGTGAAGAGGCGCACGCCGTCTGTGAGCAGCTTTACGATCCGGACAATGCCGACAAGCTCACCGAGCTGGGCACCATCTACGGCCAGCATGGCGATTTGGAAGCCGCGCTTAAACCCTTGCGCCGGGCCGCGGAGCTGGCTCCCCAGTCGCCGCAAATGCAATACAACCTGGCGCTCGCCTACTATCAACTCAACCGCTTTGATGACGCTCGAGGGCCGCTTGCCGAGTCACTCAAGCGCTGGCCCGATTTGTTTCAACTGAATGCTCTGTACGGCGCGGTTCTCATGAAACGGGGAGAGTACTCCTCCGCGTATCCGATACTGGGCCACGCCCACCAGCTCAATCCGCAAGACACCGGGACTGAGGACCTGCTCTACCTCACGACGTTCGAACTGGGGCGCCGCAGCCAGGACGCCCGGCAATATCCCGACGCGCTCCGCTATTTCAAGGAAACCGCGAAGCTACGGCCGCAAGAGCCGGCTCCGCATCGGCACTTGGCCGAAATCTACACTTTGACCGGCCATTCGGCACAAGCGGGCGCCGAACAACAGGAAGCCGACCGCCTCGCCAATAACCTGGGAAAACTTCGCTAGATCTTTACTGTGGGTCGGACGTGTGCAGGGTTCGCATGGGATCGACCAGAAGCCATGCGGCCGCTCCCAGCAGACACAACCCAGCAGCTACAAGAAATGAGGCGGTCCAGCCAAAGTGTTTGGCGATGTAAGGTGTAAGTGAAGCGGTAACTGCTCCCCCAATCTGCGCTCCCATATTCATGAATCCGGAAACCAGACCCGAAGACCGCCCTGCGATATCGACCGTCACCGACCAGAACGAGCTCTGCGACAAATAAAGCGCTCCGGCGCCGCCCGCCAGAACGACGCTGGCCAGGCGCGCGCTCTCCACCTCCGCGCCAAAGGCCAGAAACAATCCGGCAATCAGGATGGAAAACGCGGCCAGCCAGCAGCGGCCAACCCGGGGTCCGCGCCAGGCGGTCAAGCGATCATTGATCAGGCCACCCAGGGGACAGCTCAGCGCCATGGCGAGAAACGGCAGCATGGCATAGAACGCGCTGGCTTTCAGGTTCATTCCGCGCACGGTTGCGAGATAGATATAAAACCAGCTGAAGAAAATCCAGGCCACATACCCGTAGCAAAAATAACTGACCGTGACCGCGAGCACATCTTTGCTCTGGACCAGTCTGCTCCAGGGAATCAGGGGCGGTTTCGCACCCGGTTGCTTGGGGTTGACCCCATGCTCGATCAGCGCCAATTCCGCCGGACTCACTGCCGGGTGCTCGGAGGGTGTATCGCGAGCTGCCATGAACCAGACGGTTCCGGCCGCCAGTCCGATGACCGCACACGCAAAGAAGGAGGACTGCCAGCCGTAATGAACCATCAGATAGGTAATCAGGGGCGGCGACAATCCTGCCCCTGCGCCCACCCCGGCAAAAATCAGGCCGTTCGCGATGCCGCGTTCGTGAGCCGGAATCCAGCGCGCCACAAATTGATTGGAGGCCGGATAGACTACCGCTTCCCCGGCCCCGAGCAGGAACCGGACTGCGATCAGCAAACCCAGCGCTCCGGGTATTTGAGTGGGAATCGCGGCGGTGAGCGCGGTAAAAATTCCCCACCAGATCACGCCTACAGCCAGCACCCGGCGCGGCCCAAGCCTGTCGGCCAGCCGTCCGGCGGGCGTCTGGAACGCAGCGTATCCCACCAGGAAAGCGCTGAAGATCCATCCCAGGTGCACATTGTCGAGCTTGTAGGCCTGGGTGAGCGAGGCCCCGGCCACCGAGATATTCGTCCGGTCCAGAAAAGCGATGGCGCTCAGCACAAACAGCCAGGAGACAAGAAACCAGCGTACACGGCTTGTCGTGGCCGAGGTCATCGGAGTCTATGCAGTCGCCCTCTAAGCCGCATGCTCCTTGAACAACTTCAGCAGTTGCTCAGCCACGATCTTGTCTTCACCCGGCTTCAGCATGAAAGAATTCATGGCCAGGCCCGGACTCTCGTCGCCGGCTGCGATCACGATCGCAGGCTTCGACTTCCGCAGTGTCTTGGAAACTTCCTGGGGAGTGAGTTTGATACGAGCGGGATCCAGCTTGATCCGCATGTGCGGCACATGGTTGGCGATTTCGGGCATAAAAAATTCGGTGCTCACGCCTGGGACCCGGGTGATTTGACTGGAGACACGCTCCAGCCGCGCCTGCCACTCCTTGTTCAGCGCCTCGTGGTCCTGATTGAGATACAGTTCCAGTGCCTTGACCATGCCAACGATTTCCTCTTTGCCTACTTTCTGGCTGCGGCCGAGGGTGTCTTCGTGAGGACTGTTGTTGAGCAGAGCATTGGCCACCAGGTCCTTGCGCCCGATCAGCAGTCCGGCGCATTGCGGGCCGCGCATGGCCTTGCCGCCGCTGAAAGTAATCAGGTCATAGCCCATGTTGGCGTAGTCCCATAGATGAGAGACCGGGGGCGTATCGGCCGCGGCGTCATTCATGCATGGGATCTTGTATTCCTTTCCCAGCTTCACCCATTCGTCCACCTTGATCTGTCCGCTGGAGTTGGCGAAATTGGAAAAGTGCATCATCGCCGTCCGTTCACTGACCGCGTTGCGCAGCTCGTCCCGGGTTTCCACCACAATCAGTTTCACTCCGGTGGCGCGAAGCTGGTGATCGAAGGGATTGCGATGGGACTTCTGAATAATCACCTCCGACTTCATCCCGGTAAGATCGGGTAACTGGCGGATGAACGCTTCGTTGTCGCCGGTGAGAATACCCGCCAATCCGGATTCGATGGCGGCCGCCGCTCCCGAAGTGACCAGGGCCGTGTATCCCTCGGGCAGCTTGAGCATTTGTGAAATCTTGTTCCCAGCCGCAACCTCCAGTTCGGGAATGCTGACAAAGTGCTGCCCCGCCTCCACCATCACCGCTTCGAGCTCGGGATGAGGCAGCGACCCGCCCAGCATGGTCATCGTCCCCTGGCAGTTGATGACGGTGGTGACACCCAGCTCTTCGTAAGGATTGCCCGACGACCCAAAGCCGCTGATCTTGGGGCTGGTCTTGGAGCTCCCCTTCGCGGCAAACAGTCTTCGCGGCGCCATCGCTGATCCGGCGACGATTCCCAACGTTCCCAGAAAACTGCGGCGATTCCATTTCGAGCTAAGTCGCATGATTGGGCTCCTGTAAGCGCTTGTCTACTTGCGGACGACGGCAGCGATGCAGTTGATCTCCAGCATCGATTTGCCGGGCAGGGCGGCCACCGCAACCGTGGTTCGCGCCGGCCCGCCGTGCGGAAAATAGGTCTTGAAGATCTTGTTCATGGGCTCGTAGTAAGCCAGGTCGGCCAGATAGACGGTAAGTTGCAAGATGCTATCCATCGTGCCTCCACCCATTTCCACCAATTCCTTAACGTTTTGCATCACCTTGGTGGTGTGGCTGTCGATGTCGTCCTGACCTACCGGTCCGTTGGAATTCGCTCCCTGGCCCGCGATATAAATGACGCCGTTGTGCGTGATCAGCGGTGTAATAAATGAATTGGGATCGGCCGGCTTGCCGTCGCGATTCATTTTGCGCACGCCCGAATCCTTGCTTTTGGCCTCGGCACTTGCGGCCAGTAGTCCACCCACGCCCAGGGCAGAAAGTCCGGCAGCCAAACGTCCCATCAGCACTCTGCGATTAAAGAATGTCGTCATGATCTCAATCTCCTTGTCGTCTTCTTAAGTCGATTCATGGTTCTACAACTAAGATCGGTTTTCCCTCACGGCAGCCCGAAACTGAAAATATCACTTCCCGCGGCAACGGCCACATACTGCTTGTCCTGCACCGCATAGCTCATGGGCGAAGCCGAGAAGTCGCGTCCGGTATTGAAGTGCCACAGAGGCTTTCCCGTCCGGGCGTCGATGGCTTCGAATGAATGCGCGTCATCGCCGAAGAAAACCAGGCCGGTTGCCGTGGTCATGGTCCCGCTCCGGGACTGCGCCCGACCGAACTGTGGATAGCGCCACGCAATCTCCTGCTTCTCCAGATCGTAAGCAATCAGGATCTTTTGCGACGCCAGCTCGGGTTCCCGTCTTGTTCCCGTCGAGTAGAAGGTCTTCCCTTCCTCGAACTTCTGTGGTTTCAGAAAGTAGGTATGGCATTCCTCCATGGCCATGAAATAAACGAAATGCGTCGACTCGTTGTAAGACGGCGCGAACCAGTTGGTGGCTCCCCCGAAGCCCGGACAGATCAAGGTTCCCTCCGGGGTGGGCTTCAGCCCGCTCACCATCGGCCGGCCCTGCTCGTCAATCCCCTTGGCCCAAGTCAGCTTCTCCGCGAAGCGGACCGCCGAGAGAAATTTTCCGTTCGTCCGGTCCAGCACGTAGACGAATCCGTTGCGATTGGCCTGCACCAGCAGCTTTCGAGGCTCACCTTTGTAGGGCGCGTCGATCAGGATCGAAGTCTCGGTGGCATCGTAATCGAAAAGGTCGTGCGGGGTGAATTGAAAATACCATTTCAGCTTTCCGCTGTCCGGATCGAGCGCCAGCACGCAAGCGGTATAAAGATCATCTCCGGGGCGCACGCCACCATCGAAGTCGGGACTCGGATTGCTGGTCCCCCAGAATAAGGTGTTGGTTTCCGGATCATACGTGCCCGGCATCCAGGCAGTGCCGCCGCCGTGCAGGTACAGATCTCCGGGCCAGCTGTCGGAGCCGAATTCGCCCGGTCCGGGAATCGTCCAGAAGCGCCACGCCAGTTTGCCCGTGATCGCGTCGAATGCCGCGACAAAACCGCGCACCCCGTCGTCTCCGCCGGAAGTGCCCACGATGACTTTGTCATTCACCACCAGTGGCGCGCCCGTCGCGCCGTAGTTCCGGTTCCAGTCCGCGTAGGCCACTTCCCACAGCAGGTGCCCGGAACGCGCGTCCAGGCACAACAAGTGGGCGTTGTCGGTTTGCCGGTACAGCCGGGAATGCCACACCGCAACGCCGCGGCTGAGGTGCCCTGAGGCATCGTCGATCAGTCCCTCGCTGATCGGTCGCGTGTTGTGCCAGATTTCGCGCCCGGTGCGCGCGTCCAGAGCGTAGGTATCGTTGGCCGAGGTCACGAACATGGTGCCGTTCACCACCACCGGCGTGACCTCCAGCTTGTCGGAATTGCTGGAATGAAAGATCCACTGCGCCCGCAACTGTCCCACGTTTTCGGCCGTGATCTCGGACAGGCTGCTGTAACGGCGCCCGGAGAAATCCCCGTTGTAGGAGAGCCAGTTGGCGCCGGGAGGTTTGGCGTTAAGCTCTGCCGGAAGCACGTCAATCAGGGACGAATTCGATGACTGCGGCAAATCCGAGGTCGCTGCCGTCAACAGAATCGCTGCCGTGATGGCGATCGCCAGTGCCATACCTGCGCCGCTTCGCGTTTGCCTGGCGACCCCCACTCCCTTGTCCACCGGCCTCCGAAAACGTGGTCGACGCTGGCAAGCCTCAACTCGTGGACCGGAAAACGCCTGTTGCCCACGTCGAGTGAATCGATTTAATGAGAGCGCGAATTATCCAACGAAAAGTGCCCGATTGCAACGCTTAACCGCTACAACCGGCCAAATCTTTTCACTGCTTCCTGGATGGACTTGTATTTCTCGATGATCGAGTACATGGAATGCTCTTTGAAGTCCATGTCCTGCGCCAGCGCCAGAACATCCCCCGCCTTAGCCCGTGGAACGATCACCACACCGTCCCCGTCCGCCGCCACAATATCGCCGGGCCGCACCTCCACGCCGTCGCAGACCAGCGAAATATTCGCCCCGCCAAAGCGGTAGTGCCGGACGGAAGTCGAGGGCACAATGCCGGTCGCATAGACGGGAAAGCCGATCTTGCGTAAATGGCCAACATCCCGCACGCCCCCGTCGATGACCGCTCCAGCGTAACCGCGGGCTGACATGGTGGTGCCCATCAGGCCACCCATCCCCGCGATGTCGGCTCCGTCCTCGACCACCATCACCCACACCGAATTCTGCGCGCCCTCGTCCATTGCCGTCAGCATTCCGCTCAGCGCCGCCGGGTCCTGGTTGCCCTCGTCCTTATTCAACTTCACGGTGAGCGCAAACCCGGCAAATTTCGTAGGAAAAATAGGCTGCATTTTGTGCGACAGGTACATGCGGCGGCCGGTCAGTTGCTCCAGCGCGTCCGACACCGAAGCCACTTCCACATGGCGGTAAGCCTGCAGCAGCGCTTCGTCACTCAGCGCCGGGCCGCTCGCGGACGATTGCGCCCGCAGGTTCAAGGCCAGCAACCAGATCGCGCCGGTCAAAACGATACCTGCCACCAGAAAAGCGCCAGCGTTCCCCCATCTCCATTCTTTCGGCTTTTTCATCTCCCCTCCCGGTTATGTATGATGGCGGACTCTAGCACTGTCGCCGATGGGTTGGGAAGAGTCAACTCTTGGGGGTAGGAAAATGCCGGGCCGATCAACACGGGTCAAGTCAACCAGGCACACCATGATCGATTCGCAGTCGTCCGCAGCAAAGCACCGTCCGATTTCTCGCTGGCTCTCGCACCTGACTGTGCTGATTCTGTTCGTCCTCATTTGCGCAGTTTTTCCGGCTGGACAGTTGCAGGCACAATCGCGGCGAACTGCGAAACCGCCCAGTGACAGCGCCGCCCTCGAAGGCAAACAGACCTTTGAATCCATCTGCGCCGCCTGCCACGGGCTGGACGGCCGCGGCGCCGAGCGTGGCCCGGACATCGCCCGCCGGCGCGAGATCCAGCGCTTGCCCGACAGCGCGCTGCTTCGAATTGTCCGCAGTGGCATTCCAGCAAAGGGAATGCCGGCCTTTGCTTTGCTGACCGCTTCGCAACTTCAGGCTGTGGTGCAACATCTTCGCACTCTGCAGGGTCTGGGCGAGGGCGCCAAGATGCCCGGCGATCCCGAGCGTGGCAAGGCGCTCTTCTTCGGACAGGCGGGATGCTCGCAGTGTCACATGGTCCGCGGCCAGGGAGGCTTCATCGGCGCAGATCTCTCAAGCTACGCCAGCGGGCAGCCGCCCGCCGAAATTCGTGGCGCCATTACCGATCCCAACCGCAACCTCGATCCGGGCAAGCGAACCGTGACCGTGACGACCAGGGACGGACAAACCCAGACCGGAATTGCGCGCAACGAAGACAATTTTTCTTTGCAACTGCAGACCGTCGACGGGGCGTTTCACTTCTTCTCCAAAACCGATTTGCAGAACATCGAATATCAGCCCGGATCGTTGATGCCCGCGGACTATGGATCCCGGCTGAATCCGCAGCAGATCGACGATCTCATCAGCTTTCTGATGAGCGCCGCCAGAAACCACAACTGAGCCCAGGTCACCCCAATTTAAATCTCGTAAATGTAAGAGAACACAAGACATTCTCCCGAGGCATCAAATGCGTACTGCCTCTTAATGAATTCCTTATTGTGCTCTTACTCCATTCTTACGGATGATCGGGTGGAATAGAACCAGACAGAAAAAACGACGGCTTCGAACCAGAAAAGGATCTGGACATGATTACTATGCCTGCTCGGATTCGGAAGGATTGGGTGCTGATTTTCATCCTGGTCGCGGGTGTCGCGGCGCTCCTGACGCCGCTATGTTATGCCCAGACTCAGACGCAAGCGGCCGCCTCAGCCGACACCGCGCCCCTACCCCCGGATGCTCAACCATCCTCCGCTGGGGACGTGAGCCCCACCCGCAGCGAGCCAGCCTCGCCAGTCACCAGTGTCGCCGATCCGGCGCTCCCGTTGGCGGTCTTAAAAGAGCTGGAAGCCATGAAGGCGCGCATCGAGCAACTCGAAGCGCTGCTCAAGGAGCGCACGACGCAGCCTTCATCGTCGGTATCATCGTCGGCGGCTCCAGCCGCAGCGACCGGCAAAGCCACGGAAACCGTTCTGGCCACCACGGCGGTCGAACCCGGCATGATGGAGGGCGAGTCCTCTTCAGTTCCGTCCCCGGCGCCGACCCAAAAAAAGCCCAAGGCCGAGCCTTTTGCCTTCGCCGACTGGACCTGGCTGAACGGTAACGCCAGGAACAAAGACGTAGCTTTCGATACGAAATTCTTCACCCCGGAAATCAGGGCCGACATTAATTACGTGTACGACTTCAACCACCCCAAGGATGACACCATTGGTGGTTCCAGCGAACTCTTCCGCACCAACGAAGTCCAGATCACGCAATTCGGAGTCGGCGGTGACTTCCACTGGGACAACGTCCGCGCCCGCCTCATGACCCAGTTCGGCTTGTATTCTGAAACCACTCCGCGCAATGACGCCAGTCCCTCGCGCGGCCAGTGGAATCTTGACGGCGCCTACCGCTACCTTTCGGAAGCCTATGGCGGCTACCACATCGACGCCTTGCACGGAGTTAACGTCGATGCAGGAATCTTCCTCTCGTACATCGGTCTGTTCAGCTTCTACAATTTTGACAATTGGGCTTACCAGCCCTCATATGTTTCCTCCAATACGCCCTGGTTCTTCAACGGTGTGCGCGTTCAGATTTTTCCCAGTGAGAAGCTGAAGATCGAGCCCTGGTTCATCAACGGATGGCAATCTTATGGCAGATTTAATGGGCGCCCAGGTCTGGGTGGCCAGATCAAGTGGACTCCGGCGCCCTGGATCAACATTATTTCCAACAATTACGGGGTTGGCGCCGACGCTCTCAATATCCCTACCCGCACTCGCCTGCACACCGACAACAGCGTCGAGGTCAAATATTACGACCATCCGGAAAAATTTCTCGACAAGATGGCATTCTCTGTTACCGGTGACCTGGGCTGCGAGACGGGTGGCGGCGTGAACTGCACCACCAATCAAAAGAATGCTGCCGGCCAGATTGTGGCCTTCAAACAGGCTTTTCTGGGATACATGGTCTACAACCGTTTCTGGTTTAAGAAAGATCGTTACGGGCTAACCCTGGGTGGAGGCCAGATCAACAATCCGGGACGTTATCTGGTGCTGCTGCCGCCGATCAATGGAGCCACTGCCGCCAGCGGAACCCCATACTTCACCGAAAACCCCGGCGACCCTTTCAAAGCCTGGGATAGCACATTGACCTTTGACTATATGCCGAGGCAGTACATCACTTTCCGCTGGGAGTATGGTCATCGCCACGCGAATGTACCCTACTTCTCCGGCCCGGGCGGCATCACTCCAGCCGGCGGCAATACCGGCACACCCGGTGTAACTGTGCCCGGGTTTTCTCCGGATCTTCGTAAGACGGAGGACAAACTCGTATTCTCCATCTTGACGAAGTTCTAGGCCAGACTGAAATCATCGGACGCTGTCATGCCCACAGTGCTTGACGGTTGAAGTACACTTGGATGACTTTCGCGAACGTCACCAGATGAACTTCAACTTCGGAGTACCAAGCGTGGCCAGGACCCGTTCGCGGCGACAACAACCTGCGTCTCCGCCCCGGCCGCTAAGGGTCATTTCCAGAACTCCATACCGCTTTCTTGCCATGCTCTGCCTGGCAATTGCCCTGTGGGGCGCGCCCGCGGCCCGCGCCGACGACGCGCTGCACATCTACTTCGTCGACGTCGAGGGCGGCCAGGCAACCCTGTTCGTTACCCCCGCGAAGCAATCCCTTCTGATCGACACGGGCTGGCCCGGCAACCAGGGCCGTGACGCCGATCGCATCGTCGCCGCGGCCCGGAAAGCCGGGATCAGCAGGATTGATTTCGTCCTGATCACCCACTTTCACGAGGACCATGTCGGCGGTGCTCCTCAGCTCGCAGCGCGAATTCCCGTGGGAACACTCATTGACCACGGAGAGAACCGCGAGAGCACAGACGCGTCCACCGCTCAGATGTGGAAGGCTTACCAGGAATTGCTGGCCACCGGAAAGTACAAGCGCATCAGCGCTCGGCCGGGCGATGTTCTGCCGGTCGAGGGAATACATGCCGTCGTCGTGAGTTCCGACGGCGTCATGATTGCCACTCCACTCCCCGGCGCCGGGGCGGAGAACCCGAACTGTCGAAACACTCAACCGTTCCCCGCCGATCAAACCGAAAATGGCCGCTCACTGGGGACCCTGATCACATTTGGCAAGCTGAGGATTCTGGATCTGGGCGACCTGACCCACGACAAGGAAATGGAGTTGGTCTGTCCGCGCAACCGGCTGGGAAAAATCGATGTCTATGTCGTTTCCCATCACGGCTGGTCGGAAAGTGGCAGCACCCCATTCGTCAATGCCATCGCTCCCCGCGTGGCCATCATGGACAACGGAGCCAGAAAGGGTGGAACCCCGTCCACCTGGGACATCCTCGAAAAATCGCCTGGCCTGGAAAACCTCTGGCAATTGCATTTTTCGGAGGAGGGCGGAGCCACACACAATGTACCGGCGGAATTCATCGCCAACCCCGATGGACCCGACGCGGCCTACGATCTGGAATTAACCGCTCGGCCGGACGGCAGCTTCGAAGTACTCAACCCGCGCACCGGAAAGACCCTGCGCTACACAGCGAAATAAGCTTGAACCGTTCACCTGGCATGCCATAGCAACTTTCCCACCATCTGTTTTCGTCCCACTTTGGGGCGTGACGGGGACCTTCGTAACAGAGTCGGCGGATTCAATCCGAGCCCGGCGAGTTATAAAACTCTAGTGACCAGGTTTGCCACTGCTGAACCGCCAAGGGCCTCTACAACCGCGATTCCGGTTGGGGCTCGCGATCCGGCCAGCTACAACTTGCTCCACCCAATCATTCATTGCGAAGGGCAATCTGGCTGACCCGTCATGGCAGTTCGTGAACTCACAAATGTCAGGATCGTGCTCGCCAGCAGTGATCTGGAGACTTGCGAAATTCTGTGCCACCAGATGCAAAGCATGTCCATCCATGTTGACACCTGTCGCGACCTGGAGTCGGCGGTGAGAACCCTCTCCCAGAAAAAGTGCGAGGGCCTCGTGGTCGATCTGCAGGTCGATCCCAACAGCCTGAGTCTGGTCACCATGCTGCGCCAGTCCGCCTCCAACCGCACCGCGGTTTCGCTCGCGATTCTGCTCGATAGTGGGCAAAAAAAGAGCGCCTTGGCGACGGGAGTCACCTTTGTGCTGGAACGTCCCTTGAGCTGAGGCCTGGTCTCGTGCACGCTCCGCGCCGCGTTTCCCCTGATGTTGGCGGAACGGCGGCGCTACTTCCGCTGCCCCATCGAGGTTCCAGTCTTCGTCACCACCGGCAGTGGCTCTGAATTCCAGGCCACCTCCATCAACGTCAGCGTGACTGGGATTGCCCTCGACTCGCAGGTTCGCATGCAGGCGGCAGAACTTCTGAAATTGCGGTTCCGGCTCCCTGGAGACGAGGCAATGATGACCGTGGCCGGAAAAATCTGCTGGGCCAAAGTCACCGGACGGGTGGGCATACAGTTTCACAGCCTGAAGTCTGACCTGGCGGCCAGGCTTCAGCACTGGCTTTCCGAGCGCTTTCACACTCTTTCCCATGCCTGACCCGAAACCCATTCCCGGTGACCGTCGCTGGAAATCGCAAGGACCGCAGACCTCGCGAACCGATGCGCGATTACGTGGCGGCGTGCTTCAGCGAGGCCACAACCAGCAGAAAGAATCCAGAGGAACCTGTCATGCGCATCTTAATCGCGGAGCACGATCCGGCAGTCGCGAGTCTCGTCAAGAAAGGCCTGGAGGCCGAACACTATGCCGTCGATGTCGCTGCCGATGAGCATCAGGCCTACGATTTGGGCGCCAAGGTCGACTACGACCTGGCCGTGCTGGACCTCGATTTGCCCGGCCGGGGAGGAATCTCCATGCTGCGCTATCTGCGCACCCGCAGGCCCACCTTGCCCATGTTGGTGCTGACCCAGGGCCACCGTCTCGACGAACGTGTTCAGTGCTTCGACCTGGGCGCGGATGACTGCGTCGAGAAACCCATCGCCTATACCGAACTGTCAGCGCGCATCCGGGCCTTGATGCGTCGTTGCCACTTTCCCCTGAAGTCCGTCCTTACCGTGGATGATCTGGAGCTCGACCGGGTGGAACATCGAGTGCAGCATGCCGGCAAGCGAATTGAATTGACCTCTAAGGAATTCGGACTGCTGGAATATCTCATGCGCAACATGGGCCGGCGGGTCACACGCCCCATGATCATCGAGCATGTATGGAATCTGTCCTTCGATTGCCAGACCAATGTGGTGGACGTTTATGTGAACTACCTGCGCCGGAAGATCGACGTTGGCTTCGTGCGCCCGCTCATCCACACCATCCGCGGCGTCGGCTATGAACTCAGCAGTCGTGGGGAGTACGTCCGTCCCAAAGAGCGCGCCAAGCGGCAGGAAAACGGTACCCGGATGCGGCTTTAGCCTGGTGAACCGTGCCCACCGCAGTCGCGCTAGGCATTTAGCCTCACCGCTGTCGCGAAATCACCCTTTCCTGTTTTCAAACACCCTCCCGTTCTGAACCGTTGCCGAGACACAAAAGGGGGATCTAACGCCCGCCTAATCGCATTCTAAGGTCGACGGCATGAGATAGGGTCATGCCCATCTTCAGAGATGCCGGCGGTAATCGCTGTCGGGATGCCGTCCTCCACCCTTCACGCCCGTTTTCATCCCATGCTGCAATCCCCTTCTCGCGCAGCCACCCGCTTGGTTCGGTCCGCCGGGGCGCATGGGACTCCCGGAAGAGGGACCGCGCGTGACCACGCCAGCATCGGATACCCTTACCGGCCGCCAAGACCGCATTCAGAGGGAGAAGGCAATCCTTGATCAGCTCCCTCTCCTGCACTACATCGCCCGCTGTATTCACAAACGGCTGACTCGGCACGTGTTGCTCGAGGATCTGGTGCATGCCAGCGTCATCGGACTCATCGATGCCCTCGGCAAGTTCGATCCGCGCAAGCACGTGCAGCTCAGTTCCTACGCCAAGTACCGCATTCGGGGCGCCATCCTGGACAGCCTTCGAGGCGGAGATTGGGGCCCCAGAGACTTGAGGCGCAAGGCTCGCGAGCTGGAGAAGTCGAATCACAAACTGCGTTCCGAGCTGGGGCGCAATCCCAGCGACTCCGAATCGGCGGCGGAACTGGGTCTCGATCTGCACAGTTTTCATGTGCTGCAGCGAAAAATTGACGGGCTTGAAGTGCTCAGCATGCAGGGAGCGAACGTGATGCGGAACGGCGAAGAAGTGGATTTGCTGGCGCAACTTCCCGACCGCACGGACAAGACGCCTTTTCGGCTTTTCCTGGGACTGGAGATGAGGCAGTTGCTGACCCAGGCTCTGGCCAGGCTCACGGAAAAGGAACGGCCGGCTGCTTATCCTTTACTACTTCGAAGGCGTGACTATGAAGCAGATCGGCGCCGCCCTGGGCGTGTGCGAATCACGGGTTTCACAGCTCCATTCCCGGGCCATCGCCAGTCTGCGAGGTCAGTTGGCGGCGCTCAGCGAAGGCACCGTCCTGGCGCGTGACGGAATCGCCATCGAAATCGCTCCCCTCTTCGAGACCAGCGCCTTCTCCAGACCACACACCGCGAAATGCGTTCCCGCGACTCGCGTGGCTCCTGACCACAGCGAAGCAGGAATGGGGCCAGGAGTTTGACGCTCCCCGGAGAGGTTGCTATCATGACAACGCGGGGTGGAGCAGTCTGGTAGCTCGTTGGGCTCATAACCCAAAGGTCGGTGGTTCAAATCCACCCCCCGCAACCAACGCCATCATAGGGTTACAAGAAAAGCTACTTTTTCCCGCAGGGGCAAAAAGGGGCAATCAAGGCTGCTTCGGCGGCCCTTTTTCATTTTGCTTCCTTCAGCGCCGGCCGAAGTGCCATCTGTACTACCTTGCTGTTGGCTGCGCGCTTCGATTCCATCATGGCGTCACCGTAGACGTTCATGGTGGTGGCAATCTGGGCGTGCCGCATCAGCTTCTGCTGTACACCGATCGAAGTGCCAACCGCATCGAGCCAGGAGCGATACGTGTGGCGGAAGGTGTGCCACCCGATGTCGCCCACAACGAGCTTTCGTCCAGCCGGACGAATATAGTCCTGCTGGATTGGACTCGCGTGGTAACAGCGGCCCGTAATCGGGCTGGGAAACATCCAGCCCTCCTCCGATTTCGGACATCGCTCTTTCCAGTGCAGCAGGACAGTCGCGAGATCGGGATCGAGCGGAAGATCGTCCTCCGAATACTCGGTCTTGACCTCGTCTACGACTCCATCGACCACGCCGCGGGTGACCCGCATCGTGAGTTCGCCAAAGTTGATGTCCCGCCATTGCAGGGCAAGAATTTCGCTGACTCTGAGGCCCAGGCACTGGGCCACAACCACCATCGTTCGGTACGGTTCTGGCAACAATCCGAGGACAGCGAAATACTGATCCACGGTAAGGATGATCGGCTTCTTCCGGCGCCTGCTTGACCCTTGAATTTCAACCAGTGCCATGGGATTCCGACCAACTGGAATCAGCTCCCAGAACATCGCTTTCTCGAACAGACGATGCATAAGAGCCTTTATTTTGCCCCTGGTTTTGGGTGCCAGGGGAACCTCGTCTAGCCAATCCTGCACAAACATCGGCCTCACCTCGGCCAGTGGCGTGTATTGCCACTGCGGAAGGATGTGCTTGGTCAGAATGGTCATGTACGACTTCCGGGTCGAGTGTCGCGAGGGAATTGCATGTTCACTGTACCGGTTACAGAGAGCACCGAACAGAACCTGCTCGTTGAGGCGTGTTCCCAACGTAGCATATAGGGGGTTGAGCTCGGCCTCCCTCCAAGCAGCTTCCACGGTCTTGAGCCGTTCAACCGTGCCGAGCTGCATCGTTAACTTCTTGTACGAACCCACGGGTTGCTTTTGACGGAACCGCCAAACGTATACTGAAGGTCCGCCTACCCTTTCCTGCTTTTCAATCCAGCCGAACCGATGTTTGTTTCGCCGCAATAGAGCCTCCTCTAATCGCGGCGCAAAGAGTGCGTTGAGAGTACCGTGGAACGGGCCCAGGCGTCCAGTTCCGAGGGACGGAAGCGCCAACGATTCCCGATTTTGAAGGCGGGCAGCTTCCCTTCCCGCGCCAGGCGCTTTACTGTGGCCGGATGGATGCATAGAAAACGAGCAGCCTCATGACAATCCCAGACCGGCTCCGGATGATATTTCTCGAGCGTGGCTGAACTCGCGTTTTCAGCCTGCTGATTCGAGTAAAGGCCAATACGCTTCATACGTACCTCATTACATCGACAGGACCGCGCCGCTGGCTTCAGCCGGAGCTGTCGCTCCGGGACGATGCAGATGCCGTGAATTCTTGCGGTACCGATTGCAGAATGGTCAGATTGTTCGGCATGAATTCAGCGCATCGCTCTCCTCGGTTGGCTTTTGTCCTTCCGCTGCGGTTGTGAAATACGAGTTTTACGTGCCGCTAAGGCGTGCCGAGTTAAAGGCCTGTGACGTTCGGTTTTGGTCGTCGCTACACACGTGTGTGTTGCGACAAGTCTGTGGTTGCTACACCCTGAGTGTAGAGAGGTAAGGACTTTGACCTTGGTAAGTGGCGCCGTATGCGGCGCGGGGTGTGGCGCGGGGGCTCGTTGTTTCCTCCTCTGCTCCCTCTGCTCTCTCCGGAGCGCCTTTTCAAGTTGGATGTCTCTGCGATGCTGCTCGAGAGTTTCTTGGATGAGATTCTGAAGGGAAGGAGATTCGAGTGTAAGACGATAGGTGCTGGTGGACCGAATCAGCCCATCGGAATCCCCGCGTTGAATCTCAAGTAGGCCAAGCTCCACAAAGTGGCGCAAAATTCGTGCCACAGTCGTGTAACTGCCGATGCCAGTGATGCTCGCAATTCCTTTGTACGAGATGTTGAGCGAGCCATCGGAATCTGCAAGGGTAGAAAAAACGCAAAGGACCGATTGCTCACGAAACGTCAGGTGTAGCCAGACCCTGCTCCGGATAAGGCTTTCAAGAGGACCGCCGGTTCCTACTCGGCTGACCACTGCACTACTTCCGGTTGTTGTTGTTGGTTTTGCGAGACGTTTGATTTTGGGAATGCGTGGCACATCAAACCAGCTCGCGACCCACGTGATCGCGTCGGGCAGTGAGCAGCCAAGAATCTGCATCACTAGGTCGATATTACTAAGGTCGCGGGGTGCGTCGCACACATGGCAGCAAGCCCGATTGTTCTTTAGGCTCACAGACGGTGAACGGTCACGATGTTGATGACGCTGCGGGCGCCAACATCGCATCGAACTGCCGAAGACCAAAAGACCGAGCCTGCGCGCAATATCTGCGATCGGGATTCTAGCCTTTATGTAGGCGAGGTTGGGAATCGTGTTTGACGCGGCGCGCGTAGATGTTGTGAGTTCGAGTTCCCGTAACATCTCTTTACTGTGGGCGGGGTTTTTTGGCAGGATTCGGTCATTCACGTTGCATTTTTGTCGAGCATTGAATAGGGTCGCGCCGCAATTGGCGGCACCAACGCTCGCAACCCCGGGGACTGTTCGTTGCGGCACCCTGGTCACGGGACCAGCGACTCGAGCTGCGATTCCAGATTTCATCGAATCCGCTAGTTACCAATTGGTCGATCGAAGGAATCACTCTGACGACAATTAGGGGGAGTCGTCCAGAGGTGATAGACAGAAATAAAATGGAGGGCGGGCAAACCCATTCTTTATACGGATTTGGGGCGGCCTGGACGTCGTCGAGAGTGGTGGGTGCGGTGCCGGCAATACAGCAAAATGGCCAGATAGGCGGGTGCAGAAAAATGCCTTTTATTTGCGCACATTTCGGTGGCTCATGGTACTTGGAGAGACTCCGGCCATCAAACCGGCGAACTTACGTGCGACAGTCGATGGAGTTTTATGCATTCGGCGAGCGCGATAACGTCTATCGCGGTCCGCGTGACCGGAGGAACGCCAGTCGCTCTCTGCCAGCTCAAAGAAAATACGCTTCGGCACTAGGAAGAACATCGAGAACCGATCCACCAGATCGTAGAGCGATGGGACATCCTCACTTTTGGAATGCGGGGTTTCGGCCCATTCTTTCAACTCTCTGATGCCTTGAGATCGAGCTGTCAACTCTCTAACGCCTTGGGATCGAGGTGCGCCTTTCTTGGTTACCCTGATCCCAAAAGAACACGTCTCGACGTAATCATGCCAAAGCTTTTCTCGTTTTACAAAGCCATCGGCCTCGTACTTTTCTCGGATGAAGTCACGAGCAATACGGCAACGGAATCGTAGATTGCTATACCAGTAGTAGTAGACCTCATAAACTGCCACCGGATTCTCGCCGCGACGCGCAATCTTGGAAATAATGTGCTTGGCTGCGCCGAAAGACTGCAGTGCTGCGAGGCGCCCTACGACCTCGTAGAAGGAGCTATCAGGATTCCTCTCATCAAAGGCACTGTACTCCAAAACCGCAGCTAGATCCCCTTTCAAAATGCGCTGGTAATAAGGGTCAAAAGCAGGGTCAACAGGCTGATGGATCGGCTCCCGACGAAATCTTTCGGCGATGGCTGATGCGTCTTGTTTAAGAGCCTGTTCTTGCATGGCCTTGGAGGGCCGTCCGCGATTTGCCATCTGTCACCCTTCCGTGACGCGGAGGCGGGGCTGGAAGGAGCCCCGCCATCACTACTGGTGATCGGCCAGCAGTTGTCCGACTTCGGAATAATCGTGGCCCTATGTGTCTTGATCTTCATCCAAACATGGTCGCGAAACTGGACGAACGGAGTCTTCGGCGTTGGGGGCTTCAGCCCAAGGGTCGTGTCGATCCTGTCGAGACGAAAGTCGATCCCATCCAGGCGCTCTTTGGTTGTTGCCATACCGCCATCATCCTCTGGGGGAGGCCTGACAATATTCAGTGCGGGGAAATCGAGAACCTGCATCGGGGACACTCCGAGTCGTGCTATGCTATGCAAAGCGTTCCCCGACGCGACAATTCAAGACAAAACGCCCGCCTGCCAGCGGGCTGTTCTGTCTGCGGAATGTTACTCCTACGCTAGTGCTTTGATAACCAGATTCTTTTCTGCCTCTCGCATTGAAGAAATCGGCTGAGGCAAGAGCAGGCACATTTCCTCAATCGTCCATACCTGATCCGCGATTCCGACTCCACAGCGGGTGTGACGTAGCAGATTTGACAATCACCTTGAGTTGGAACAGACTCAGCGGGCTCGGACAGTCTGATAAATTCAACACGACTGGTGACCCACGAAAAGCTGCTCAGGGGTCTGTATTGGTCAGTATTTGGCGCCGGAAGCGATGACCGAACTAGCCGCTAATCCGACCAGAAATAAGGGCGCGGCGTGAATCTGGAGAAGGAGCGATCTTGTGGGCCTCTTTGATTTTCTGACATCGACGAAACGGGCGCCGGCGGGCACTGCTGTTCTGTCGGCCGACGAAGTACGAAGGCGCCTTCTGGGCGTGAACCGCCCTACGGCGCCCTACCATGTCATTGACGGTGCTTCCAAAGGCGTTGATGTGATTGCGGAATGGAAGATCGTCGATGCTTCGTGGAACGAGATCTTTGCCAAGGCTGGTCTAACCAAGACGTTCAGTATCTTCATGAAGCTGCATCCGGAAGAGCATGAAGTGCGGGCCGTGGATCGCGAATACACCGTATCGTGGTCGGCGGGCGTGCCCACCGTTAAGCTGGCGGTGAGTGCCTTCCGAGGACAGGTCCAAAGCATCGAATTTGGGAAGGCTTATGGCTTTACCGAGACATTGGCCCCGGGTCAAGTCTACAACTATCGTTTCGACACAAGCGAGATCAAGAAACCCATTCAAGAAGCCGTAACCAGTTGCGGCTGGACATATAAGGGCGTGGCCTTCGGCAAATTGTAAGCGCGCCAATACCTTAGCGTCGGAGCCGCACTGACGCCTTTCCCTCACGATCACGACGCCGGCCTACGCTGAGCCGATTTCGGTTCGCGTTCTGGCCGCGTCGACTGCATTCAGTAATGCTCGGTTGCGAGATTCTTGGCCGAGATCGATTTCTCTCGCCAAGGCTGTGTTTGCGCGATCGCTTTCGTCGGGTAGTGGGCTGTTTTGAATTTTCACAGTCCAAAGCGTAAGCTTCCCCCGGTCGAGAGCAGGGGGCACCTCCCGATCGGGCGGAGGTGCGCGTTATGGCTCGCGCCAAAAAGCCAGAAACTACCACATTTGATCAGCTGCTTGCCGCCGCCGCGGTGGTCATCGTGGTAATCCAATTCTTTATCGAGAGGACGCGAGTCAGCGCCGCACTCTCGGGACTGCTTATCTTCTTGGTTGCTGTTCGCCCGCTCACCCGTCTGCCGGGCGTCATTAATTCACGGCTGAAACAGTGGTTGGTTGGGTGCGGGTTGTTCTTTCTCGTTTTCGTATGGCTTGTATCAATATGGCCCGAGAAGTTACCACCCAAATCCGATTTACGCGTCGAAAACCTCGTTTTTCAGCCATTTAAAGCGGGAGTTCCGCCCCACGCTGACCTCAGTGTCTTTAGCGATAGCCCTTATGCGATCCACGCACATTACACTACTCTGACTGTTGTATTCTAGTCTCTGCCAGATCGTAAAACAGAGATGGCCACCGAAAAGAGCGTGTGGAAAGCACTGGAAGATCATGTAGAGAAAGAGCGAAAGGATACAAGCCAAGATTTCTACCCTAATTTATTTCCGCCACACGTCAGTACAGTGGTGCCCGTAGAAGGATCGCCATTAAGCAAATCGGTAGCAGCATCGCTACAAGCGAATGAGGGGGCTTTTGTTTTTGTAATGTCGATCTTTCTGTATAGGGATAATTCCGGCGAATACGGACTTGAGGACTGCGTTTATACCCAGGGAGGCCAGTCTTTGCCAAGACAATGTGAAACTGGCCATAACCAGCCGACTGAGTTTAGAACGGATCATTGGTGGAACAAATAGTTCATGCTGCCTCGGTGAGTCCATCCATCGTTTCAACAACTCTATCTGCTCCACGGGCCAAGGGACATCACAGGGCATACTACCGTCTGCCAAGCGTGCATAGATCGAGATTGCTTGCGCTCTGACAGCGTCGTAGGAAGAGAGGTCGAGCCCGTACTCCTTCATAACCTCGATGTCGGAATCGCGAAACAGTGGCCGAATGTCATCTGCGAAACTTACCGCCATTTGGACCATCCTCCCAGATCTTCGCGCGACGGCACACGTGGCTCACGCGGCCCGGTTCAGCTCTTCGCAGTTCTGACACAGCAGCCGCAGCCTTGCGGGCGCAATTGGCTGCTCTCCTGCGGCGCTTGGGTCTAGCCGGGTCTCACCGCAGCGTCCTGCGAATCTGCTGTCAACCAGGCCAAAGCTTCCTCTCGGGTCTTAAAAATCACCAGTTCCCGGCGGGAGAAGCTCGTGAGCTTCTCATAGAGGTCCCATGGGAAGGCCTCTGTCCCTATCAGCGCTGATTTCTTAACAAAGGGTTTGTCGAAGACTGCGGTTGCCTGTATAGCCCAAATGGCATCTCGATCAAACTTCGCGCCAGTGAAATCCGTAAGCACCAGAACCGATCCCCGTGGCTGAATGGTTACGTAGTCCGGAACTGCGCGGGCAATGCTTTCAACTTCCTTTGCTGGACAATTTAAAAAGTCGACCAAGAGAATCTGTTTGCCCTGATGATTGATGAATCGAATACGATCATGCATGGCACAACCTCTCTTAGCCGCTGCAGCTGTTAGTCAGGCAGTTCGATTCGGTCGGGGTGTTTCTTATCGCGCTCGTGCTCCTCTGCAAGAACCTTTTCGAGCCACTTTGCTTGCTTTTCTGCAACCCACTTGTCCACCGACGCGGATTTGTGGCCTATAAAGAACTCTTCGCCGCAACCATCACACCTGAGCGTCCCCATCTCGTGGAAATCTGCTGCTTTCTCGCGGCTACTCTTCTTTATGGCCACCGCTCTCATCTTGTGCTCTTCCTCAGTCGGCATTATTGATCACGCTACCTAGTTCAACTCTCCGCACTTCTGGCAGAAGCATTTGAACTCTGGTTTCTCGGGGTTCGCCGTGTGGCCGCACTCCACGCAGGTAAACCAACCTCCCGCGCGAGGCAACATGGGCACGAAATGATCACCCACAACGCAATAGGGGCAGCGAACGATCTGCTCAGCCATGTTGGTACTTTCTTTCTGCTTAGCCATCGGGCCCCGGCAGCGCGGCCTCACGGCTTCAATACATAGTAGCCGACGAGAACGCCGAGAGTGTACGCCGGAAACTCCCAAACGATCGCCTTCAGACCTCCGGGAGTTTCTATCCCAACCAGAGTGTTGATAATTCGCTGAATTACTCCGGCCAGCAGTCCGAATGCGATGAATATCATCGCGATCTTCATGGAGTGGCCTTCTTTCTGTCCATGGCCTCGCGATTTCGACCCTCAGCGGCGGCCTTCGAGGCCTTGGTTGTGATTGTTCGCTTTGTTCCTATGTCTCAGTATCGCGCGAAAACTTCCCCTTCTGTTTAGCCCAGCGGGCCTGGGCGGCTTTGCGGGCGATCGCCGTACGTTGCTCTGGGGTCCGACTCTTCGCAGCAGCCTTACCTCCCTGCCGGCCGAACTTCGCGAAATACTCCCTGATTTCCTTGCGGGTCACAAACCGTACGTTAGCATGATCCTTAGGGGGTATGCAAGATTCCTGTTGACAATGCTTACCCCATGAGCATATAGTCTGGCATACAAGCGGGCTGACCGGATGTTACAAGCACCCGATCAGCCCTGACCAAGCGGAAACAACGGAGGTTTCCAGATGGCTACCGACAAAGTATCACCCCTCTCTTCTCCCGCTCAATTCCCCGCCGCGAACAATCTGGATACCCGCGAAATCGCACACGAGTCCTTTGCCGTCGCCCATGGGTGCTCTCTCCACATGGCCATCATTCAACAGCCGGTTCGGAAGTGGGAGAGGCCCTGGCGTCATCAACGGGCCATCGTGCTGTTCGCCAAGTCTCTCGAGGAAACGAAACTGCGACTCCAGCTCGAAGGCCGCATGAGACATGGAGAGCGGGTGCTGCAGATCATCCCGGTAGGTGAGTGATGGCCAACTCAGTTCAGCGCATTGCGCTTTATGCGCGAGTCTCAACTGCAAACGGTCATCAGGACCCGGAGATGCAGCTGCGCGAGTTGCGTGAATTTGTCGAACGTCGTGGTTGGCAGATCAGCGGAGAGTATGTCGATAAGGGCATCTCGGGTTCGAAAGACTCCCGCCCGGCGCTGGACCGATTGATGGCGGACGCGCAGCGGCGCAAGTTTGACGCGGTGCTCGTTTGGAAGCTGGACCGGTTCGGTCGATCACTGCGCCATCTGGTCAACGCTCTGGCGGAACTCGAGGCCCTAGGATTGACCTTCGTCAGTTTGCGAGACAACCTGGATCTGAGCACGCCATCCGGCCGCCTCATGTTCCAAATCATCGGCGCCATGGCCGAGTTTGAGCGCGCCCTGATTCAAGAACGAGTGAAGGCCGGCCTGCGCAACGCGAAAGCCAAGGGTGTCCGACTCGGACGGCCGCGGGTGTTTGTCAGCGAGTCGAGGGTCGAGGTTTTGCGCGCCTCCGGTACTCCCTGGCGCGCGATCGCCAAAGAGCTAGGGGGTTGGCATCGGGACCGCCCGCCGCGCCTCTCAGAAGCGTGCCAAAAACCTATACCGGGGTTTTGGCACGGGCATTGAGGAGAGCGACCATGCCGTCTAGTCCAGCCAAGCCCTTTCTGGTCCCGCGGGGAGACGATCCGCAACTCCAGCGGGTGAACGAAAACGTATCCAGGCTGGCTGCCGTCCGACCTGCCGCGGATGTGTTTAGCGCTTTTGCTCTCGCGGCTCATCTGGCAGACTTGGCGATCGAAGCCGCTCTCGAGCTTGGACAGATGCCCGGCGTAGACATGAAAGCCCTGCAGCCGACCACCAGGTTTTGGAAATCGGTCAGAGACGAGTCCCAGGCCGCAGCTTTGGCCTGCGTGGGAGCAAATCACACTCTTGCGGGTGCGCTGGTCGCCTTCAGGCTTCTGCGAAACATCGGAGGAGAGGAGAGCGAAGACCATGCAAAATGAGAATCCTTGGTACATACAAACGGCGGAACTGGCGGAGATGCTTTTCCCGGAGGCCGGTGAAGTTTGGCTTGCTAGCCGGACGCCGTACATCAGCCAAAAGACATTCCACGAATACGAATTGAATCTGCGAACGCTCGGCAGGGCGTTTGGGGAAACAAGACTGCGCGAGATCACAGCGGATCAAATTCGCGCTTACCAGGCAATGCGAACAAGCCAGAAATGTGGACCATCTGGCATCAACCATGAGTGCTCAGTGCTGCAGCAAATGCTCAAGAGGATCGGCAAATGGCAGGAAATCGAGCCCCAGTTCCAGGCCCTGCGTTTGCCGGATAATGGCCCGGGGCGGGTTCTTTCTCCCGAAGAGAGAACCCGACTATTCCAAGTGTCCGCTCGCAAAGAGAATTGGGAGGGCGCATTCTTGTTCGCAGTGATGTCGATAAACACGAGTGCTGGTCCGAAGGAAATCCTCACTCTGCGGCTGAAAGATGTGGACCTGGAAAACAAAGAGCCGGTTATAAGCATTCAACCTGCCGGGGCGAAAAACACCGGCAGAATACGATCGATACCCCTCAATGAGGAAGCCTTCAAGGCAGCCCAGCTCGCCGTAGAAAGAGCGACGAAGCTCGGGTCGTCCGCTCCTGACCACTATCTGTTTCCCTTCCGCACCCACCGCGCCTTCTTTGATCCGACCCGGCACCAGACTAGCTTCAAGGGAGCTTGGCTGAAGATGACCACTGCCGCCGACTTGCCCGGGCTCCGCATGTATGACCTAAGACATCACTGCATTACCTCGTTGCTTGAAGATCCGCGTGTCTCCGAAGAGACGGTCGAGGCAATCGCTGGGCATGTCAGTCGCCGAATGATGAAGCGATATTCGCACATCCGATCCGCCGCGAAGCGAGCCGCAGTCTGTGGACTCTACAGTTCGTCGGGCGAAGTATTCAAGGTTGGGGAGGCTCGAGCGCTCCTTCCTGAGAACACTCTCACCAACGACGTAATTCTGGACATGCTTCGCTCCGAGATGCCGGCAGAAATCATTGCGGCGAAGATAAGAATGGCTTCGGCCTACTGCTTCGATGTTTCGGTCGGAACAATTAAGCAGTTGCGCTCGTCAGGCGTGCCGGACCAGATCATCCTGGCGATGGTGAGGCGGGGCGAGAGGGGAGGGCTATGAGTACCACCGATTTAGGCTCATTTCCATTTCCTGAGGCAGCTCGCGCCTGGCTCGAAAGCCGGAAGGATTTTCTCGGCAAGAGCACATATCGCGATTACACGATTTACATTCGCACGTTGGGAAAATTCTTCGGCAGTACGGCGCGGCTCGAAACTTTCACTGCGGACGACATCCGCCGATACCAGCATTCCCGCCTGGAGAAGGCTGGCGGATCGTCCATCAACAAGGAAACCAGCGTTCTGCAGCAACTTTTAAAGAGGACGGGCCGCTGGTCCGAGATCGGCCATGACTACCAACCGCTGCCAACCTCGAAGGAATCACGGGGACGCGCCTTGACTGACGCTGAACGTGAACGCCTCTTCGCTGTAGCGGCTTCCAGTCCGACCCGGCAAGCCACGTACCTGTTCGCAGTCATCAGCGTGAACACAACCGCAGGCCCGTCCGAATTGCTGACACTGCGATTGAAAGACATCGACCTCGCAAATCGCACCATAAGGATTCAACCGGAAGGTGCGAAAAACCCGCATCGAGTGCGCGTGATTCCCCTAAACGACGAGAGTCTCTGTGCCTTGACCGAGGCAATGACCAGGGCAGCCGCTCTCGGCTCTATTAAGCCCGGGCACTACCTTTTCCCCTTTCGTTTAGGTAGAGGCAAGTCGGGTGCCGTCTACGATCCTGAGCGTCACCAGCTCAGCTTCTATAAGTCTTGGATGGAGATAACCGCAGAAGCCGGCTTGTACGGTTTTCGCATGTATGACCTCCGCCACACAGCCATTACCAAGCTGCTCGAGAACCCGGAAGTGTCGGAGGAAACCGCAGAGGCGATTGCCGGTCATGTATCCCACCGCATGAAGAAACGGTACTCCCACGTCCGTATTGAAGTGCGCAGAGCAGCAATCCAGGCCATGAGCAATCCGATCGCAGCACCGACTGAGCTTCACAACCAAGACGTCCGCACGATGCTGGACATAGGACTGAGCGCAGAGACCGTTGCAGCGAAGATCGCAGCGTCTGCCTGTCGTTTTGATACCTCGCTCGATGCTCTCAGGCAACTGAAAAGCGCGGGCGTGCCGGAAATAGTCATCCGGGCAATGGTTAAAGGGGGTACGAGATGAGCTTGCGAGTCGACGCAGCCGATCAAGAGAAGCAGGTTTTGGCCTACGTACGCGGTGCCGGCCTGAACTTAACCGAGAATCGTCGGACCATCCTCGCTGTCTTTTGGGCTGGCACTCAGCCGGTCACGATTACCGACCTGTGGCTTCGCGCCAAGAAGGCCGACCCAAGAACGTCATACGGCACGGTTTGGAGACTGCTAAACGCCCTGGTCGAGCGCGGGCTGGCGCACCGGGAAATCGCGCCCGCGGACGGGATCCTCCGCTACGGGCCGGTGGAGATCGAATGCTCTCACGAACACATTGCCTGCAAGGACTGCGGCGCCAACATCTCCCCCGAAGGAGGCCAACATGACCCTGTAGAGCACGTAGGGAAGGAATAGAAAACGAGAGCGCGCCGGGCCGGGAATCGGGAAAGACCTGGCCCGGCGCAAAAACCACACCTTGGGGAGAGGAGCCAACGTGCAGC
>DASZHW010000115.1:0-1747 GCA_035937515.1 Terriglobales bacterium
CCATAAACCTTCAAAACGAGGTGAAAGTTTTGGGCCTTGCTTATTCCCGGCTGCAGGTTCCGATGGAAATGGCTTCTCGCTTGCGGCCGGGCGTTATGCAGAACCTGGCCAGCTTGCAGCGCTTCTCCGACAGATCGCCACGCCGGTAGGCAGCATTAGATTATTTTCCGCGCTGACCAGACTGCAGAATTTCCTCTGATCGGACCCACCCAATTTCCTGAGTTGGGTACCACCTGATTTCCTGGTTTCGGGACCACCCGATTTCCTGAGTTGGGGACCACGAGCGGCGTCTTTTAGGGCGCTGAGCGCAAGCGTGGGAGTGGTCCATCGATGTCGCGATTTACGGTAAGGGCGTGTTTTTTAGGGGTACCCGAGGCCAGGGGAGGAACGCGATTGCGGCTGTGGGGGCTTCCTACGCGGTCGATTTTCGGATGTTGGGGATGGAAACGGTGTTTTTGGGGTCTTGAGCCGCTGTCGCCGATTTTCTGGCCGAGCCTGTCGCACCCTTCGTGGGCAGCCACGAAGGAGAGGACGGCATGGCGCTTCGGAGCATGACGGTGCATCGCTACGAGGAGATCCGACGGCGACTGGCGGAGGGCCGGAGCCTGCACGAGATCGCCCGCGCCCTTAGCTGTTCGCGTTGCACGGTGCGTGAAGTGCGTGACGGGGAGCGTCTCTCGCCCGACGCTCCGAAGTTGTTGGCGGATCCGTTGTGGATGACACAGCTGGATTGGCCCACGATCATTCACGATCTGGGTTTGGGCCATCCGCTGAAGTTTCTGTGGGAAGAGAAGGCCAAGCACCTAACCACCTACAGCAACTTCTGGAAACAGTTCTACCGCAAATTCCCGCAGTACCGGGAGGCGTCCGTCACGGCGCGCGCGTTCGAGGCCGGTGAACGCGTCGAGGTGGACTATGCCGGGGACCCGATCGCGTGGATCCACCTCCCGACCGGGGAGATCCGCAAAGCCTGGGTCTTTGTCGCCGGTCTGGGTTTTAGCCAGCTGCTCTTTGCCTGGGCGGCCGAGGACATGAAGAGCCGCAACTGGCTGGCCTCTCATCGGCGGATGTTCGCCTACTACGGCGGCGTGCCGCACGTAACCGTGCCGGACTGCCTCAAACAAGGTGTGGTCAAGTGCCATCTGTACGATCCGGATCTGAACCCCGGTTATGCGCAACTGGCCAGCCACTACGGCACGGCCGTGGTCGCGGCGCGCCCAGGACATCCCAAAGATAAAGCCATCGCCGAGGGCCTGGTCAGAATCCTCATGCGCTACGTGCGCTTCCGCTACCGGCGGCGGCGCTTCACCTCAATTCCTGAGATCAACCAGGCTCTGACTGAGTGTATCGAGCGGATCAATGATCGTCGCCATTCGCGCTTTGGGCTCTCGCGCCGCGAGCGGTTCGAGACCGTGGAGAAGGCGGCGCTCAAGCCCTTACCCCTTGGCGACGTGGACGGCGGGGAGTGGAAGGAAGCCACGCTCCACCCCGACTGCTACGTCTCTGTCGAAGGGGACTATTACAGCGCCCCCCACATCCACCGGCACAAAAAGCTGCGGATCAAGCTCACCGAGAACCAGGTTGAGATCTTCCTGCAGCTCGAGCGGCTGGCGATCCATCCCCGCAGCCGCCATCGCGATGGCCGACGCATCAAGAATGAGGCGCACTTCCCACCGGCTTCGCAAGCCTACTACGAGGCGACGCCGCAAAAGCTCTTGTCGCAGGCCCGCTTCATCCACCCCGATCT
>DASZHW010000116.1:0-2942 GCA_035937515.1 Terriglobales bacterium
ACCATCGACAGCCCCAGCCAGTAGCCGGAGAAATTGCCCGCCACGAATCCGGAAAGAATTCCCAGTGACGCTCCACCTTCTTGCGCCGAGGTCACAACTTCGCGCACATGACGCGACTCTGTGGAAGTAAAAACCTTGACCAGTTCTGGAATCACCGCACCCGCCAATGTTCCGCAGGAAATAATGCTAGCCAACTTCCACCATTGCGAAGTGTCCCCGCCAAGATCCGGAATAATGATCGACGAGACCAGGTAGGTGAGTGCGATGGAGACAATCGAAGTGATCCAGACCAGCGAAGTCAGCGGTGCCTCGAAGTTCATCTCATTTGCGCTTCCGTACTTCGCCTTGGCGATAGCCCCATTTAAGAAGTAAGAAACCGCGCTGGCCACCAGCATCATGACGCGCATTACGAAGATCCACACCAACAGCTGAACCTGGACGCTTGGATTTTTTACCCCCAACAAAATGAAAGTAATCAGCGCCACACCCGTCACGCCGTAGGTCTCGAAGCCATCCGCCGAAGGTCCGACCGAGTCGCCGGCGTTGTCACCGGTGCAGTCGGCAATCACGCCGGGGTTGCGGGCATCGTCTTCCTTGATCTTGAAGACGATCTTCATTAAATCAGCTCCAATGTCAGCAATCTTGGTGAAAATGCCGCCTGCGATTCGCAGAGCAGCCGCACCCAGCGACTCGCCAATGGCGAATCCGATAAAACACGGCCCGGCGTAATCTCCCGGAACGAAGAGAAGAATAAAGAGCATGATCAGCAGCTCTACGCTGATGAGCATCATGCCAATGCTCATGCCCGCCTCAAGCGGAATTTGATAGACGGGATAAGGTTTGCCGGGCAGGGAAGCGAACGCGGTGCGCGAGTTAGCGAAAGTGTTCACCCGGATTCCGAACCATGCCACGCCGTAGCTGCCTGCAATGCCAATCAAGCTGAAGGCCAGAATAATGGGAAGGGTCAGCGCGACCGGCTTATCCGGCACGGGTGCCAGCCAGCCGAAATATGCAGCGATGATCACTGCGATGAACGCCCACAGCACCAGGATGAACTTGCCCTGCGTCACCAGATAAGTCTTGCAAGTCTCGTAGATCAGTTCCGAGATCTCCCGCATCGCCCGGTGTACCGGCAGGTTCTTGAGCCGCATGTAAATAGCCAAACCGAAGCCGAGACCGAAAATGCAGAACAGGATTCCGATTAGCAGCAGGTTGTGCCCGTCTATCCTGCCATTCAGAAAGTTAACATCGCGAAGGTTCGGCAGCTTCAACGCCGCCTCACCACCAGCCTCAGGCTGAGCCATGGCCGTCCCCACGCCGACGGTAAAAAGCGCAGCCAGAGCCGAAAGAGTTCTCACCCCGGCAAATCGAATCACTCCCTCAAATCGAGCGATACCGCGTCCTTGGAACGCAAGGCTTGCGAGCCAGGTGCGCATAGAGTCCTCCAAATCATGTTGTCTTTATGACGTTATTATTCCAACGGCTTCGACCACGGATTACAAACGTGTTTATGCGCTGCCTTCCGGCGTACGCGTCCCGCCAGCCCGCACGTTCCATTCACAGGTGCTCAGCTACATCAGGAGTGATTCCGCCAGAATTCCGAACACGCTTCCACCGCAAGACTTGAAGGAGTGCTGAGCTTGGCCGCGTCGGAACATTCCGCGCCGGCCAGTCCAGGGTCAAGACAGACCGCCCCCGAACCTCCCAGCGCAAAACGGGCATTTATAACACGTTAGAGGTGTAGGGTCAAACCCCAAAGCCCCCTGGTAGAGCCTACCCACATCGTATCCCCCTAGTGAAGTTGAAGGGCATGAGCGAGAAACGGAACAGCGAGCTGGCCGACCGGCTCCTACAAAGCCGGGCGGACGGCTCGCGCTACCATTTCCGTTCGTGGCCGCGCCTTACTTCACTCTGATTCGCGAAATGAAAGACGCCTATAACCATCGCTTGCGTTTGGTGCAGTCGGCACGCCAGCTTGGCATCAAGCCCGCCGCCCGTCTGTTTCAGACCACTGTGCCCACCGTTCGCAAATGGCTGCGCCGTTATCAGCAGCAGGGGCCGCGCGGCCTCATCGCGCTTTCCCGCGCTCCTCATCATCAGCCCGGCAAGACTCCCGCCGACATCGAACAGCAGGTCGTCGCTTTGCGCCAGCAGTTGTTCACTTTCGGCGCTCGTCGCCTTATCCGCGAGTTCGATCTTCCCCTCAGCCATCGTGCCCTGGAACGTATCTGGCGACAGCACGGTCTCCTGCAAAAACGCCAGCGCAAATATCAACGCAAACAGGACCTCGCCCACATCAAAGCCACCTGGCGCATCTTTCAGCAGATCTCTGCTGACACCAAGGATCTCGACGATATCCCCCGCTACTGGCCTCAGGCCCAGGCCTTCGATCTGCCCACCGTGGAGTACACCGCTCGCGAGGTGCGCAGCGGCCTACTGTTCTGGGCCTTTGCCCAACACCGCTCCGCGGCTGCCAGTTCTGTCTTCGCCGCCCGCATTCAGCAGCACCTCGAGCGTTGCGGCATCTCGCTCCGCGATCTGGTTTGGCAGACCGACAACGGTTCGGAGTTCATCGGAGGTCACGATCGCCGCGGCCGCCCCACCGGCTTCCCCACCGCTTTAGGCGACAGCCAGCACGTCCGCATTCCTCCCGCGGCTCACACCTTCCAGAGCGATGTGGAAACCGTCCACCGCCTCGTGGAAGATGAGTTCTTCGACCTCGAATCATTTTCCGGGCGCGGCGATTTCCTCGCCAAAGCTTTCACCTACCAGCTTTACTTCAACCTCGTCCGCCCCAACTCCCACAAACAAAACCTCAGCCCCTGGCAGATCGTCGAGCGCCTCCAACCCCAATGGCCATTACAACTCTGCTTGCTTCCACCTGTTTTCTTGGACTATTACTTGAACGACTCTGGGGGATACGATGTCCCTAGGCTTCCCTA
>DASZHW010000117.1:0-3011 GCA_035937515.1 Terriglobales bacterium
CCTACTGCCTCAACGGCTACCCGCAGCGGCAGAAACCTCCATAGGCCCGGCCCACTACCCCGCCGAGTGCACCCAGTCAGACGCGTTCCTTCAACCGAGCCTGCGCGCCCGTAACGGGCGCGCAAACTCTAATTCGTTTTCTGCGCGCGAACTTGGCTGCAATTCGGATTCAGGTTTCAGCGGCCATTCACGCGATTCGAGCGCCTTTTCGTGAGGAGGTTGAGTTCGATCCGGTGACCGAGATCGCTGGACGGTCCTGCGAAACGACGATGGGGGACGACCATAAGTTGCTCGGAATGCGTCGTTGAACCGCCGCACGCTGCGAAACCCCGCGGCGAAGGCTATGTCGGACAGTCCCATCCTGGTTTGATCAATCAGCCGTTTCGCGGCCTGCACACGCCGCGTGGCAGCGATTTCGCTCGGAGGCGCGCCTGTATGACGGAGAAACAGGCGTAACAAGTGCCGTGGCCCAACGCCGAGGCGATCGGCTAGTTCGGCGACCGACCCTTCATCGAGGAATCCTTCCTCGATAAGACGCATACCGCGCGCCACCGTCGTTGCAGTTCCGCTCCACGCAGGGCTTCCCGGTGCCGTTTCGGGTCGGCAGCGAAGGCATGGTCGGAAGCCTGCTCGCTCTGCGGCGGCTGCCGAGCCAAAGAACACGACATTCGCCGAGCGGGCGGGTCGCACCGAACAGACCGGACGACAGTAGATCCGGGTGGTTCGAACACCCGTGAAGAATATGCCATCGAATGCCCGGTCTCGCGCCAAGCGTGCGCGGTCGCATACGTCCCAATCGAGCCCAGGCGGCAATCCCGTCATCATCAGGTCAATTTAGTCCCGCGGTCACAGTAGACCTAGCTGGAATCGGACTCGGTCGGCGGATCGGGTCCGAAAACGGCCAGCGTTGGACCGGCTGGCCGATCAAGTATCCGGCCATGCAGGATCGCACGATTATCGGCAGGAACCCCACGCTTCTGCCCTGTCACGGCTGGCTCGTCGTCGCGGGAGCCTTCCTTGTCGCTCTGTACGGGTTTGGTCTTGGCTTCTACGGGCCGGGCATCTACCTCGTGGCGCTCAACACGCTTCACGGCTGGCCCATCAGGGAATTGTCATCGGCGATAACGACCTACTACGTTCTGGGGGCCACTTTGCTGTTCTTCTGGGTCGGCCCGCTTTTCGAGCGTCACGGCGCACGAAAAGTTGTCGTGGTGGGGACCGTCGCGATGGCGTGCGGAGTGGTGCTCCTGGCGTTTGTGTCCCGGCCCTGGCATGTATATGCGGCGTTCGCCGTGATGTCCGTTGGGTGGGCCACAATGAGCGGCGCAGCGATCAACATCCTTGTCGCGCCGTGGTTCGACAGACGCCGTGGGTTGGCTCTGGGTTGGGCGCTGAACGGAGCAAGTGCTGGCGGCATCATTATCGCACCGCTGCTGACCTTCCTCATCGCCCGGTTCGGCTTTGCCTTTGCGATTGCATTGGTATCCGCATCCATGCTCGCCATCCTCATTCCGGTAGCGATGCTGGTGCTCCGCCCGAGGCGTACGGACGAATATGATCCGGTGGAGCGCACTGCTGAGCCCGACGCGGCACCGCCGTCCAGCACGGCATCGGCTGTCAAAACATCGGGGTTCCGCCTCACCACACTGTTGCGCAGCGGCGTGTTCATCTCGATCTCGGTTCCGTTTGCCCTCGGACTGACGGCACAGGTGGGCTTCCTGATCCATCAGGTCGGGTTCCTATCGCCGACGATCGGGACCGTCGCTGCGGGTTGGGCGGTCAGTCTGACGACGTTCGCCGCGGTGCTCGGGCGTATCGCCACCGGATATATTGCCGACCGCTTCGACCGGAGAGTCGTCGCCTGCGGCAACTTTATCTTGCAGATGTTGGGGATGGCGGTTTTGGCGACAGCGACAGCGCCCCCGATGCTTTACCTCGGGTGTGGGTTGTTCGGCCTTGGTGTCGGAAATACGACATCGCTCCCCGGCCTGCTGGTTCAGCAGGAGTTTCCAAAGCAGCATTTCGCCCGGATTGTCAGCCTCGTCGTCGCGATAAACCAGTTCAGCTTCGCGTTTGGACCGAGCTTACTCGGCCAGCTAGAGCAGGCAGAAGGCAGCTACAGCACCGGGCTGGTCGCGTGCTTGTCGATGGATGCACTGGCGGCGCTCATTGTCATCTCGCCCGCAATAACCCGTTACATAAGAAAGGGCCGGTATATTGGTTAAGGTATACACGGTCGCCTTCGTGACACGCACAGAATTAGAGGAAATGCCGCTCGGCTTCGGAGCCAGGGACTACAACTCTTTCTCAAAGAACAGGCTCGTTTCGATCTTATGGGCTGGGCATCGCTGTATAGGGTCCGAACGGGCCGCATGGCCGAAAGCCCGCAGTTTCATAGAGGCCGATGGCCTCCCGTTGATGGATGCCGGTTTCGACTCGCAACACAGGCATGCTGGCTGTACGAGCTTCCTCCTCAATCCTCCGCAGCAGAGCTTTCGCTAATCCGAGGCGGCGCACCGCTGACCGAGTATACATCCGCTTGACCTCGGCGTAATCGTCGAACAACGCGACGCCGCCGCAGCCGACCGCGAGATTTTCCAGGCGTACCAGGAAAAAGCGCATATTCGGCTCGAAGAGTTGCTCGATTGAAAGGCCGTGCCGTTGATCCGGCTCGTAGGCTGCATTGAGCACGTCATTCAGTTCTCCGATCAGGTCATGCACGTCTGGTGTTGCCTGGATCACCCGCTCAATACTGATGTTCATGCCCGAGGTGACCTTCGCTCCGGATCACGAAATGACCCCACCATGCGGGTATTCTATGGCGGACATGGTGCGGCAATCATCTAATTCCGTTGGAAACTATCCCCACACAGAATGAGAAGCAATCATGGACGAGACAAAAACCGCTGAACAGAGACGAGGCGGTGACACCGGTTTCGAGGACCAAAGGTCCACCGTTGTGACCGAAATTGCCATTGCGTTTCCGGTCGCGGTCGCGTTGTGGCTCGCCA